>NZ_JBVHWT010000001.1:379222-584851 GCF_055564055.1 Streptomyces sp. NPDC029159 | reverse complement strand
AGAGGGGAGAGAGGCGCTACCCACTGAACGGGGGTCGGCGGTTCCTCCGTGTGGGTCGCTGGCGGGGGAGGAACCCGGGGGGGGGGGGCTGTGTTCCACGGAAAACACGCCCCCACCCCTTTGTGGTGGAGGGAGTTGGCGCGGGAGGAAGTCAACTCCCCATTGATGGAAGCCCGTTGGTGGACAGGATCTAGGAGAGGGGTAGAGGGGAGGAGGAGTCTTCTCGAAGTGGCCGCAAGAGGGGCGGTTATGTGGTCGGGGCGGGGTTGCGGTGCGGGGGATACGGGGGCGAGCTGCGCGGGTTCCCCGCGGTCGCCGCAGGGGCGCGTTGGTGTGCCGGCGAATCCCGGAGCTTCCCTGCGGGCCTCCCTGTCCCTGCTTCTCCGCGCTTCCTTTCTGCTTTCGGGCTTCTCCACCTCGCATCGCGCTCCCTCGCTCCCCGTGTACCTCTTCCGCGCCCCTCCCCCTTCTCCGTCCTCTGTCCCCGTTCTCCGTAATCCGTTCTCTGCTCCCCCTCTCCTCGGATTCGTTCGCGTTCGCTCAGCGGTCTCGCTCTGCGCGGCCATTTCGTCCCGGCGACGGCCTTTCTCTTCCCGCTTCTCGTTTTGCGCTTCACGTTCGTCCGCCGCTCTGTCGCGGCGAGGTTTTGCGGCTATCGATAAAACGGGGTGATGGACCCGTTTAAAATGGCGGCTGAATCCGCGGTGTGCGGGCTGTGGGCTGGAGGTGGATGCGATGTCTGGCGGGGGCTCGGGAGCCGCGCGGGCGGATGCACGGCGTAACCGTGCGCTGGTGCTTCAGGCGGCCCGATCCGCTTTTGCCGACGGCGGGTTGGCGGTCACGCTGGATGAGATCGCACGGCGTGCAGGGGTGGGTTCGGGCACCGTTCACCGTCATTTCCCGACGAAGGAGAAGCTGTTCGCGGCGGCGGTGACGGACCGTCTCCGGCTCTTCGCCGACACCGCGCGGGACCTGTCGGACGTCACGGAACCAGGTGCGGTGTTCTTCCGGTTCTTCGCCTCCGTGGTCCGGCTGGCCACGGAGAACCGGGCCTTGGGCGAGGCACTGGAGGCGGCGGAGGCGGCCGGACCGGGTGAGGCGGCGGAGGCCGGGCGGGAGTTCGTCGCGGCGTTCGATGTCCTGCTGCGAAGGGCCCAGGAGGCGGGTGCCGTACGGGCGGATGTCGTGATCGGCGACGTACGGACGTTGCTGGTGGGGTGCCTGGCGATGGAGCGGCGACGGGGGGCGGAGGGGGACGTGGCCGGCGTTCCGGGGCGGATGGCAGAACTGGTGTGCGACGCCCTCAGGGCGAGCCGGACCGTAACGAAACTTCCGGTCGGCCCTCGGAGGCGTAACGCTACGGAGTGCGGTGTCTGTGGCGCGCCGGTGGCGGTGGCACGTACGGGGCGGCCGGCGCGGTACTGCGGCGGGGCGTGCCGGCAGAAGGCACACCGCGCGCGGCGGGCGCGGGAGCGGAGCGGCGACGGGGAGTCAGGCCGGTCCCAGGAGGATCGTGGCGGCTCGCGCCGTCAGAGCTGACGCTTGAAACCCAGGTGGGATGCCTCGAAGCCGAGCCGTTCGTAGAAGCGGTGGGCGTCGATGCGGGTCGCGTCCGAGGTGAGCTGGACGAGGTGGCAGCCGAGGTCGCGGGAGTGGTCGATGGCCCACTCGATGAGCCGGGTGCCCAGTCCGCCGCTCCGCTCGTCGGCGTGGACGCGGACGCCCTCGATGATCGACCGGGTGGCGCCGCGCCGGGAGAGTCCGGGGACGACGGTGAGCTGGAGGGTGCCGACGGCGCGGCCGTCGCGATCGGCGACGATCAGGTGCTGATGCGGGTCCGCGGCGAGGATCTCGTACGCGGCGCGGTACGGGGCCAGATCGTCCGGGGACTCGCGGGTGGCGCCCAGCGGGTCGTCGGCGAGCATCGCGACGATGTCCGGGAGATCGGCTTCGGTCGCGCGGCGGATCTCGATATCGCTCATGCGCGCGACCCTACGGGAAGCCGCACGGCGGTGTGGGCCGGATCGCGGAAGGGGCACGCCCGGGAGCGGAGTTGTCCGTTTCCGGGGTGTTGTAGTGGTCCGGTGCTGCCGCCCGTTCGTGAGCGCCACAGGCCCGTACCGGCGTTCCGTGGGTCCGTCGGGGCGAGCCGTTTCGACGACCCGTGCCAAGGGGGCGGGCCTGACGTCGGGGCCCGTCCTCAGCCGATCCCCGATCCGGTCCCTGACACGGTCTCCGGGATCGTCCCGGCATCGCCCCGGAATTCTCCCGGAGATCGCCGCTCCGGAGCCCTCGTCCCTTAGGAGGGCCGGATTCGCGTACCGACGAGTAGGGGTCGTGATGGGGGAGAAGTAGGGGTACGGGGGCCGCCGCAGGGTGGGTGGAGCGCCTAGGCTCCGCGGCATGGGAAAGCTACATCTGTTCGACATGGACGGGACGTTGCTCCACGATTCGGCCGCCGCCGTGGAGATCTCCCGGCTGCTCGGGCTCGACCGGGAGATCGCCGAGCTGGAGCGCGCGTTCGCGGCCGGGGAGCTGGTGCCGTCGGAGTTCGCGCAGCGGGCGTGCGACCTGTGGGCGGAGGGGCTGACGGAGCCGCTGGTGGCGGCCGCGTTCGAGGGGGCGCCGTGGCTGGCCGGTATCCGGGAGGTCTGGGCGGACATCCGGGCGCGTGGCGAGCGGTGCGCCGTGATCTCGCTCTCGCCGGGATTCTTCGTGGAGCGACTGCTGGAGTGGGGCGTCGACGTGGCGCGCGGCTCGCGCTGGCCCGCGGTGCCGATCCGGGAGCGGGTGGATCCGGCGGGCATCCTCACGACGGCCGCGAAGGTCGAGATAGCCGACGAGCTGTGCGCACGGTACGGACTGACCCGCGCGGACTGTGTGGCGTACGGCGACTCGATGTCGGACAGCGCACTGTTCGCGGCGGTGCCGACGTCGGTCGCGGTCAACGCCGATCACCATGTCAGCGACCTCGCGACATGTGCGTACACCGGGCGCGATCTTCGGGAGGCATATGAACTCGTCGCCACCTCTTGGTAATTCGGGATTTCCCGCCGGATTCGTCCGTTGCGCAGGATGAATTTTTCCCTCCGGCGGGAACCGCGGATATCGGATGCGGCGTGTGGAGGGTGCGCGGGTGTGGTGCAGAGATCTGGCACGGAAGGGGACTTGTGGTTTCAACTACTGCCGGTATGGTCGGGGCGGTTCGGCGGCCGGGAGGCGCGAGCGCCTGCCTGACGGGCGCTGAAGCGACGCGATCCGGCGGTGAGGTGACCCACGGTATCCGGACTTCCGTGTATCTGTCCGTTCTGATGGGGCGAGAGATCGAGGCGCGTGGAGGGCGTCTGCCGGCGGTATAGCGGAGATGTGAATTTTGTCCGCCTTGGCGGGCATTGCCGGAATGATGTGGGGCGTTGAAGAATTCCGGGGCAGGCTGGGGGAATTCAGGCACGTTCCGGCCGACGGAAAGTGCGACGACAAGCGAAAGACGTTCGAGGCGAGGCAAACCATGGACGCTCAGACCACCGCGACAGCCGATAACGGCTCTTCCGGAGGCAGCAGTGGCGATTGGGGTTGGTTCACTCCGGCGAAACCGTCGCAGGAGTCCTCCGACGAACACCAGGCGCGTCCGGGCGGCGCGCACGACGCCCGGGAGGACGGCGGCACCGGCCCGGCGCACCCCGGCGGCACCCCCGACGACGGCTCCCACGGCCACGGACACGGCCACGACCGCGGACCCGAGCCGGACGACGGCGGACAGGCGCCTGCCGCGGGGCACGGCCACGCCTCCGGGCTGGACTGGTTCGCCGACCGCCACGACACCGCGTTCGACGGGCCGGAGCCGCGTGTGCCCGAGCAGACGCCCGCGGCCCGCCAGGAGCGCATCCCCGAGCGCCGGCCGACCCCGGTCCGCCCGGTAGGCACCGCCGCCGCCCGCGGCGCCACCCCGGGGCCGGACGCTGCCACCGCGCGGTCTGCCTCCGCCCCCTTCGCGCAGCCCGCGCCGTTCTCCGCCTTCGGCAACCGCCCGGCCGCGCCCTCGACTCCGGACGCCCACTCGACCCCCTCGGCCCCGGACGTCCCCTCGGCCCCGGCCCCGACGGCTCCGGCGAGCCCCGCCCCGGCCGCACCCCCGCCCACCGCGACAAGACCGGCCCCGGCCACCCCGGCACCTGCACCCTCGGCACCGGCCACACCGGCACCTACCCCTCCGGCACCGGCCGACCGCACAACCGCGGCCCCCCACGCATCCGCCGCACCCACCCCGGCGGAGCCCGCGCCCGCGCCCGATGCCGCCGCCGTGCCGCAGGGTTCTCCGGACGCCCTGGGATCCCTCGTCGCCGCCGCTCCGTCCGACGCGCCGGAGTCCGCAGACGCGGCGCTGATCCGGCGCACGCTGACCGAGATCGAGCCGGTCTCCGACAAGGTGACGTCGTACTTCTACGCGATGCTCTTCGTCCAGCACCCCGATCTGCGGGCGCTGTTCCCCGCCGCCATGGACACCCAGCGCGACCGGCTCTTCAAGGCGCTGCTGACCGCCGCCCGGCACATCGACGACAGCGACCGGCTCACCGCGTACCTCTCGCACCTCGGCCGCGGCCACCGCAAGTACGGCACGCTGCCCGACCACTACCCGGCCGTCGGCGAGAGCCTGCTGGGCGCGCTGGCCCGGTACGCGACGCTGAGCTGGGGTCCGGAGGCCGAGGCCGCGTGGGTGCGCGCGTACACCGTGATCTCCCAGATCATGATCGACGCGTCGGCGGAGGACGAAGCGGTCGCGCCCGCCTGGTGGCAGGCCGAGGTGGTCTCCCACGAGCTGCGCACCCCCGACATCGCGGTGGTCACCGTCCGCCCCGACCAGCCGTACCTGTTCCGCGCCGGGCAGTACACCAGCCTGGAAACGCCCTGGTGGCCGCGGGTGTGGCGGCACTACTCCTTCGCCTCGGCACCCCGCTCGGACGGCCTGCTCTCCTTCCACATCAAGGCGGTCCCGGCCGGCTGGGTCTCCAACGCGCTGGTGCACCGCGCCCGCCCCGGCGACGTCCTGCGCCTCGGCGGCCCCGTGGGTTCCATGACCGTCGACCACACCACCCGCAGTGGCCTGCTGTGCGTGGGCGGCGGTACCGGCATCGCGCCCATCAAGGCGCTCATCGAGGACGTCGCCACCCATGGCGTCCGGCGCCGCGTCGAGGTCTTCTACGGCGCCCGCAGCGACCATGACCTCTACGACATGGAGACCATGCTGCGGCTGGAGTCCTCCTACCCGTGGCTGCAGGTGCGTCCGGTCGTCTCCACCGGCCCGGCAGCCGGCCGGCCCAACGGCGTCACCGGTGAACTGCCCGACGCGGTACGGCAGTACGGCCCGTGGCAGGAGTTCGACGCGTATCTGTCCGGCCCGCCCGGAATGATCCGCAGCGGTGTGGCGGCGCTGGTGGGGGCCGGTATCCCGACCGACCGCATCCGGCACGACTCCGTCGACGAGCTGGTCCCGGCGGGGGAGTGAGGTCTTGGCAGCACAGGGTGGACCCGGCGGTTCACGGGAAGGACACGGCATGTACGACGCGCGTCCGGGCAGCGACGGGGAGCACCTCGTCCAGCAGCGGCTGGGAACGACCGAGCGGGCCGACCGTTTCTACAGAGACCAGGTCCTCGACCACCTCAACGGCGCCATGCAGGAGTTCGTGGCCCGGCAGGAGATGTTCTTCCTGGCCACCGCGGACCGGCACGGCGAATGCGACTCGTCGTTCCGGGCCGGGCCGGCCGGCTTCGTCCAGGTGCTCGGCAACCGCCACCTCGCCTACCCCGAATACCGCGGCAACGGCGTCATGGCCTCGGTCGGCAACCTCTCGGAGAACCCCCGCCTGGGACTGCTGATGGTCGACTTCCTCCGGGACCGGATCGGGCTGCACATCAACGGCCGGGCCCGGGTGATCCTCGACGAGGAGATGCGGCAGCAGTACCCCTGGCTGCCCGTCGACCCCGTCCCCGGTCGGCGCGCCCAGTTGTGGGTGGCCGTCGAGGTCGAGGAGGCGTACATCCACTGCGCCAAGCACATACCCCACCTTCAGAAGGTGCCCCGGCAGGAGCGCGGCGTACGCGCCTGGGGCACCGACGACCAGCGGCGCAAGGGCGGCGACTTCTTCGGCGCGGCGGCCGAGGCCCCCGTCCGGCCGCCGTTCCGCCGCCCCGGCCACGACCAGGAGCATCTGCGTGGCGGCCGGCACGAGGACACCCCGGGGCCCCGGCTGCACGGTGAGCCCGACGGCATCGTCGAGGCGCTCAACCAGGGCTTCCAGGGCGAGGTCGAACGGGTCCTGGCCCGCGCCCGCCAGCGGCGTCCCGCCGAGGACCCGGAGTTCCGCGGCTGGTTCGGCTGACCCCGGAACCGGGAGAACGAGGGGCGCGCGGGGCCGACCGTACGCCCCTCGGGGCCGCCGTCCCACCCGTCCGCGTGAGCCCCGCTCGGAACCAGATCACCCCAGGTCAGGGGCGTGCATCGCGCGTACGCCCTCGATGTTGCCGTCCAGGTAGTGCCGCAGCGACAGCGGGACGACCTCGACGGAGGCGATCCCCACCCGGGTGAACGGCACCCGCACGATCTCGTACTCCCCGCACGGCTCCTCGACCTCCGGGCCGTGCCGCCGGGAGAGATCCATGGTGTCCAGCCGGCAGACGAAGAAATGCTGCACCTTCACGCCGTCCACACCGCTGTCGCCGATGTGCTCGACGGTGTCCACGAACACCGGCACCACGTCCTGGACCTTCGCGCCCAACTCCTCGTCCAGCTCCCGGTGGAGCGCGTCGATCACCGTGGCGTCCGTGGGCTCGACACCACCACCGGGAGTGATCCAGTAAGGCGCGCGACCCGGCTTGGTGCGCTTGATCAGGATGAGGTCCGCGCCGTCGAGCAGAATCGCCCGGGCGGTCCGTTTGACGACTGGCCGTACGGTCATAGAGGACAGATGCCGCAGTCACCGGCCACCGAAACCCCACCGGAGCCGCCGGTTCCGCACCCCGTGAGGGATACGCCACCGGCCACCGTCACCGCCGCCACCGGCCACGGCCACCGGACGACGAAGGCCCCGCCCGGTGACGGCGGCACGGGGCCCCGCATCACGCCTCGCGCAGCGCCGTATCCAGCGCCCGGTGGACGTCCGCGATCAGATCGTCCGGGTCCTCGACCCCCACCGACAAACGGATGAAGCCCTCCGGCACCGCGTCGCCGCCCCAGCGGGCCCGGCGCTCGGCGGTCGACCGCACGCTCCCGAAACTCGTCGCATCGTCCACCAGCGTCAGCGCCGCGAGGAACCGCTCGGCGTGCGCCCGGTCCGGCAGCGTGAACGACACCACGGACCCGAACCGCCCCGGCCGCATCTGCGCCACGGCCAACTCGTGCGACGGATCGGACGGCAGACCGGGATGGCGCACCCCGGAGACCTCCGCCCGCCCGCCCAGCGACTCCGCGAGCGCCAGCGCACCCGCCGACTGCTGCCGCACCCGGAGCGCGAGCGTCGCCAGCGAACGGTGCGCCAGCCAGCTCTCCATCGGCCCCGGAATCGCACCGACCGTCTTCCGCCACAGCCGCACCGCGTCCGCGAGCGCCCCTTCACGGGTGGTCACATAGCCGAGCAGTACGTCACCGTGTCCGGTGAGCGCCTTGGTGCCGCTGGCCACCGAGAAGTCGGCGCCCAGCTCCAGCGGACGCTGCCCCAGCGGGGTGGCGAGGGTGTTGTCGACGGCCACCAGCGCGCCCCGCTCGTGCGCCGCGTCCGCCAGCCGCCGGATGTCACACACGTCCAGACCCGGGTTGGACGGCGTCTCCAGCCACAGCAGCCGGGCGCCCTCCAGGACGTCGAGCTGCGCATCGTGCGCCGTCGGCGCGGTACGGACCTCGATCCCGTAACTCTCCAGCCGCGACCGGACCGCGGGCAGCAGCTGATAGCCGTCCGACGGCAGCACCACCGCGTCCCCGGACTTCAGCTGCGAGAAGAGGACCGCGCTGATCGCGGCCATCCCGGACGCGAACGTCACGGTCTGCGCGGGGGCGTGCGGCGATTCGAGTACGCCGATGGCCTCCTCCAGCCGCGTCCACGTCGGATTGGAGTCCCGGCCGTAGGCGTACGGGCCGCCGACGTCGCCGGGCAGATGCAAATGGGCCGCGAACACCGGCCCGGGCAGGGACGGTTCGTGAGCGACGGGCTCGGGGAGCCCGGCGCGGACGGCGCGGGTGCCGTCACCGGTCATGAGTGCTCCTGAGGGGGAGAAGGGGCGCTGTCCCCGGGGAGCGGCGACGGCGGTGCTCCCCCGGTCACGGCATCGGAGACCGCCGCCAGCAGACCCGCGCACGCGGCCTCGACCATCTCCAGACAGCCCGTGAACTCCGCCGGCCCGCCGTAGTACGGATCGGGGACGTCGAGCTCCCCCGGGGCGGGCCCGGCGGGGTCGTAGGAACGCAGCAGCCGGACCTTGGCGGCGTCGTCGGGGCCGGGCGCCATCCGGCGCAGCGCCCGCAGATGACCGCCGTCCAGCGCGATCACCAGGTCGCGGTCGGCGAACCACGAGGCGTCGAAGCGGCGGGCGCGGTGGTCCGCCGGGTAGCCGGCCGCGGTCAGCACGGCGACGGTGCGCGGATCGGCGCCCTCGCCCACGTGCCAGTCGCCGACACCGGCGCTGTCCACCACGACGCGGTCCCCGAGCCCGGCCGCGGCCACCTCGGCCCGGAAGACGGACTCGGCCATCGGCGAACGGCAGATGTTCCCGGTGCAGACGAAGCAGACGCGGAACGGGCGGCGGGGCGTACGGGACACGGCGGTGGTCAGTCCTCGTCGGGCAGCATGATGTGCATGGCCCAGGAGACGATCGACACGATCACGCCGCCGAGCACCGCGGTCCAGAAACCGTCGACGTGGAACGCGAGGTCGAGCGTCCCGGCCAGCCAGGACGTCAGCATCAGCATCAGCGCGTTGACGACCAGCGTGATCAGGCCGAGTGTCAGGATGAACAGCGGGAACGACAGCAACTTCACGATCGGCTTGACGACGAAGTTCACCACTCCGAAGATCAGCGCGACCAGGATCAGGGTCAGCGCCTGATGACCGGTGCTGTTGCCGGTCAGCGAGATGTCCGGCTTCAGCAGGAAGACGGCCACGGCAAGCGCCGCGGCGTTGGCGATCGTCTTGACCAAGAAGTTCTTCATGGTGAGATCGTCGCAGACGAGTCCTGGATGACTGAGGGGTAGGACGTGAAGGCTTTCCGATTGGACGAGCTGGAGGCGGAACGAGCCGCCCACAACGGTGCGTATCTGCAGTTCCTCAAGGAACGCAACATGTCCGTCGGGCTGTACGCGCTCGACGCCGGCGGCACCGACCCCCAGCAGCCGCACCACCAGGACGAGGTGTACCTGGTGGTCAGCGGCCGCGCCGCGATCACCGTCGGTACCGAAACCCAGTCCGTGGCCCGCGGCAGCGTGGTCTACGTCCCCGCCGGGGTCCCCCACAAGTTCCACCACATCAGCGAGGACCTGAGGGTCATGGTGGTGTTCTCTCCCCCGGAAAGCTGAGGGCTGCCACCCGGAACCCGTAAGGGTCGGTTCAGGGATCCTCCAGGGATCCGAACCCCCCACACCACCCCCCGCCACCCCTAGCATCGTGAGTGAAGGGGGACGCAGAGCCCGACCCGCACGGAGCGGCACCACACACTCCGCACCGGCAAGGGCGAAGCGGACCATCTCCGGTCAACGGCAGTTCCGGATACGGCAGTAGCAGTACACACAGCAGCGGTTGACGACGGCAAGGATCCGGCGCGGTACACGGCAGGCCGCGCCGGGCCCGCCGCGGACACAGAAAGCAGGGCAGAGCAGTGGCAGGTAAGGGAATATTCGCGGGGCTTCCGTGGTGGGTGACCTGGGTCGTGGTGCCCGTGGTCCTGCTCGTCGTCTTCGGCGGGCTGATCGCCAGCGCGGTCGGATTCCTGATCGGCCTCCTGTTCAAGGTCCTCATCGCGGTGGCCCTCATCGCGGGCGTCATCTATCTGGTGCGCAGGTTCAGCGGTTCCTCCACGTCCTCGTCCAAGAGCGACTGGTAACCGCACCGCGGCGGTAACCGACACCGCCGTCCCCGCTCGCCACCGACGCCCCGCTCCGTCCCCCTGGAGCGGGGCGCGGGTGTGCCGGGGGGCGGGTGGCAGGGGGCTTGAGGTGGGGGATGAGGGGCGGGGCGGGGAGGCGGGAGGGGGAGGGCCCCCTACAGAGCGTGGCGGATCAACCCCTGCCCCCGCCCCCACCACCTCCCTCGAACACCAGCCCCCACCCACTCCCCACCCCCGAACATCTGCCTCGAACACCGCCCGCGCCCCCTCTCCCCCTCCTCGCACCCCCTCACCCCACCTCTCCCCATATGCCATATTCGGCCAGATCTGAGCGACTGTTCCGCCGTGCTGGTGAGGTACGAAATCCGCAGGTCAAAGCTTTACGAGCTACAAGATGAAACCTCAAGCACCTTGTGGCCAGGGGCTGATGTGTCCGCGCGGGCCCGTCGTGTTCAGGGGCGGTGCCGGGTCGGAGGGGCCGTCAAGGCGTGCGCCAGGTGAGTTAACTCCCAGACCGTTCGGGTTACCACCTGGTTGCACCGCGTTAGAGTTCCGTCGCAGGCGTCTTCCGGATGATGACGTTCCGGAAAATAACGACCGAGGCGAGCACGCGGCCCGGACGTCGACAACGGGGCCCTGGGAGACGCGAGCGGAGCGGGAACGGTCCCGCTGCCGGGGCTCCCGTGCCCCACGGGCGATCGGACTGGGGGTTGACGACGTTGACGGCCGAGAGTGGCGAATCCATTTCTCACCCCACATTGATCGGATCCGTGCAGCGTGCGCTACGGCTCCTCGAAGCGGTCGGGGCACATCCGGAAGGCGCTCCGGCGAAGCAACTCGCCCGCGAGGCCGGTTTACCGCTGCCGACCACATACCACCTGCTGCGCACCCTGACCCACGAGGGCTACCTCCGCCGCTGCAACGGCGTCTTCGTCTTCGGGGCGGCGGCCGATTCCCTCGGCCGGATCGGTGAGCGGCGGCACCGGCGGCAGGAGCTGTCCGATGCGCTGAGCCTGCTCGGTGAGCGGTTGAACGCCGCGGTGTACTTCGCCGTCTACCGCGAGGGGGAGGTGGAGGTGGTCGCCGCCGGCGGCGCGCCGGAGCGGCCTCCGGTGGAGGAGTGGGTCGACTTCCGCTCCACCGCGCATGCCCATGCGCTCGGGCAGTGTCTCCTGGCGCAGCTCGACACGGCCTCACGCAAGGAGCACCTGTCCCGCTATCCGGTGCAGTCCATAACCCCCTTTTCCGTACGATCCAAGGACGACCTGCTGCACCGTTTGGATACGGTGCGTCGCGGTCATGTGGCGTATGAGCAACAGGAATATGTCCTCGGCACGGTTTGCTCGGCGATTCCTGTGCAAGTCGGTTCCGTCGCTGCGGCGTTGGCCGTTTCTCTCCCTGCCGAGGAACTGCACCGATTGCGCTCCGTCACAGCGCGGCTACGGAAAATGGCGGAGGCGACGCTAACGACACTCGCCTTCTCTATCAGTATCTGAAAACTCACTCCTTGTGATCTGCTGGCACGTGACAGACGATGGCGTCAATAGGGCCACGGGGGACTAATCCCGGCCATCCCGATCTAGTGCGGGGCAGTGGTTGATGACCGACACAGTTCAGGCAGAAGTGACCATGAGCTTTCTCGTTTCCGAGGAACTCGCCTTCCGGATCCCGGTGCAGCTGGACTTCGACAGCGCCGATCCGTACGCCGTCCGCCTCACTTTCGACCTACCCGGCGATACGCCGGTGACATGGGCCTTCAGCCGTGAGCTGATGCTCGACGGGCTGAGCAGACCATCCGGTGAGGGCGATGTGCGCATCGAACCTTCCGGAGGAGGACATCTCAGCGATGTCTTCATCAGCCTCCAGGTGGGCTCCGAGCGCGCGCTCTTCCGCGTCAGCGCCCCACCACTGGTGGCCTTCCTCGACCGTACGGACCGCCTGGTGCCACTCGGTGCGGAAGAGGTGTGCGACACCCTGGAGGCGGAGTTGGACCGCATCCTGTCCGAGGCGTCGAAGGCGGGTTGACCCCGCTGTCGCCGGTGGGCAGAGCCACCGCCCGCGCTCGGCCCGGACCGCCCGTCCCCCTGCGGTCCGGGCCGAGTGCCGTTCTCCGGCCCGGTGGCCCTCAGACCTTGCGGCGCCGCCCGCGTCCGCCGCGTCGTGCAGCCGCCCGGCCCCCGGCCGGTGGCACACCCGCGTCCTGGCCGGCCGCTCCGCCCGTCTCTCCTGCGGACCGCCCGCGGTCGGCCGAGACGACCAGAGCGGCCAGCAGCGTCGTCAGCGGCACCGAGGCGACCAGCCCGATGCTGCCGACCAGCGTCCGTACGATCTCCTCGGCCACCACCTCGCTCCCCGCGACGGCACCCACTCCGCTCTGCGCGATCGAGAAGAGCAGCATGAGCGGGAGCGCCGCGCCTGCGTAGGCGAGGACGAGGGTGTTCACCACCGAGGCGATGTGGTCCCGGCCGATCCGCATCGCCGCGCGGTAGAGGGTGCGCCAGGACGCCGACGGGTCGGCCTCCTTCAGCTCCCACACGGCCGCGGTCTGGGTGACCGTCACATCGTCGAGTACGCCCAGCGAGCCGATGATGATGCCCGCCAGCAGCAGGCCCCGGATCTCGATGTCCGGGAAGAGTCCGTGCACCAGCCCCGTGAAGTCGTCGGTGTTGCCGGTCAGCAGTGCCCAGCCGATGAACACCGAGCCGAGCAGCCCGATGAGCAGCAGCGAGGCGAGGGTGCCGAGGACCGCGACCGAGGTTCTGGCGGTCAGCCCGTGGCACATGTAGAGCGCGATCAGCATGATGGCGCTGCCGCCGACCACGGCGACGACCAGCGGGTTGGAGCCCTGAAGGATCGCCGGGAGGATGAACAGCGTCAGCACGCCGAAGCTGGCCACCAGGGCGACCAGGGCCAGTACGCCGCGCAGCCGCCCCACCACGACGACGGCGCCCGCGAAGAGCGCGGCCAGCACCCACATCGGCACCGTCCGGTCGACGTCGCTGATCGAGTACTGCAGCTCCTCCGGTGCCTTGGGGGAGTACGCGACCTGGACCTCCTGGCCGGTGGTGTAGTGGCGCAGCGCGTCCGGGGTGACCACCGTGTCGAAGGTGCGCCCGGCGTTCTCGCCCGTCGTCACCTTCACCGTCGCCACTTCGCAGGGGCCCTTGGCCTTCGCCGGGGCCTGGCCCGGCTGCTCCCCCGGTACCGGCTGCTGTTCGGCGTGGACCTTGGCGCAGTCGACCTCGGCGACCTTGGTGACGCGCGCCGACTCCTGCGGCTGGTCGAAGCCGACGCCGGAGGGTTTGTGGCCGGGTGCGCCGCCCGGCCACAGCACCACCAGACCGACCGCGACGGCGACCGCGAACGGGATCAGCACGGCGGCGATGACCTTCCGCAGATGCCGGGAGACGGGCGCCGCCGGGCCGTGCCCGTGCGAGTGGCCGTGGCCGTGTCCGTGCCCGTGGGCAGGGGCGGCGGAGGTGGGTGAGGACGTGTCGATGCCGGTCACCGCCCGATCATCGCAAGAAGTCCGGGCCCCCTGGCCACGTCGCCGTACCGGCCGCTACCGTGGTGCCACCTTTGCAATCGCGGGAGCTCGGAGCACCGGGCTGAGAGGGCGCTGACGTTCGTCCCGACGACGTTTCACGTGAAACGTCGTGGACGGAAGCCGCTGCGTCGACCGCCGAACCTGTTACCGGGTAATGCCGGCGTAGGGAGTTGGGTCTTCATGGCTCTGCAGGATGCACGCACGCCCGAAAACGGCGAGTCCGGCGCGGACGGCTCCGTCAAGGAGTTCGGCTGGCACAAGGGCTACGTCTCCGGATCGCGCCCGGACCTGCGGGTGCCGGTCCGGCGAGTGCACCTCACCAACGGCAAGGACGTGACGCTGTACGACACGTCAGGTCCGTACACCGATCCCCAGATCGACACCGATGTCCGCCGCGGTCTGGCACCGCTGCGGGAGAACTGGATCATCGCGCGGGGCGACACGGAGGAGTACGCGGGCCGCCCGCCCCGCCCCGAGGACGACGGTCTCAAGCACACGTCACCCCGTGGGGGACTGCGCAATCTTGACGCGGTCTTCCCCGGACGCCCGCGTCAGCCCCGGCGCGGGCGGGGTGGCGCGGCGGTCAGCCAGCTCGCCTACGCGCGGCGCGGCGAGATCACCGCGGAGATGGAGTACGTCGCGGTCCGCGAGGGCGTGGCGCCCGAGTTCGTCCGTGACGAGATCGCGGCGGGCCGTGCAGTGCTGCCGGCGAACGTCAACCACCCGGAGATCGAGCCGATGATCATCGGCAAGAACTTCCTGGTGAAGGTGAACGCCAACATCGGCAATTCCGCGGTCACCTCGTCCATCGAGGAGGAGGTGGAGAAGATGACCTGGGCGACCCGCTGGGGCGCCGACACGGTCATGGACCTCTCCACCGGCCGCAACATCCACACCACCCGCGAGTGGGTGCTGCGCAACTCCCCGGTGCCGATCGGCACCGTCCCGCTCTACCAGGCGCTGGAGAAGGTCGACGGCAAGGCCGAGGAGCTGACCTGGGAGATCTACAAGGACACCGTCATCGAGCAGGCGGAACAGGGCGTCGACTACATGACGGTCCACGCCGGTGTGCTGCTGCGGTACGTGCCGCTGACCGCCCGCCGTAAGACCGGCATCGTCTCCCGCGGCGGTTCGATCATGGCCGCCTGGTGCCTGGCGCATCATCAGGAGTCGTTCCTCTATACGCACTTCGAGGAGTTGTGCGACATTCTCGCGTCGTACGACGTGACGTTCTCGCTCGGTGACGGGCTGCGTCCCGGGTCGATCGCGGACGCCAACGACGAGGCGCAGTTCGCGGAGTTGCGGACGCTCGGCGAGCTGAACAAGGTCGCCAAGGCGCACGGTGTGCAGACGATGATCGAGGGCCCGGGCCATGTCCCGATGCACAAGATCAAGGAGAACGTCGACCTCCAGCAGGAGATCTGCGAGGAGGCGCCGTTCTACACGCTCGGCCCGCTGACCACGGACATCGCGCCCGCCTACGACCACATCACGTCGGGCATCGGCGCCGCGATGATCGCCTGGTGGGGTACGGCGATGCTCTGCTACGTCACGCCCAAGGAGCATCTGGGCCTGCCGGACCGCGACGATGTGAAGACCGGCGTCATCACGTACAAGATCGCGGCCCATGCGGCGGACCTGGCCAAGGGGCACCCCGGTGCCCAGGACTGGGACGACGCGCTGTCGGACGCCCGTTTCGAGTTCCGCTGGGAGGACCAGTTCAATCTGGCCCTCGACCCCGACACCGCGCGGGAGTTCCACGATGCGACGCTGCCCGCGGAACCGGCGAAGACCGCGCACTTCTGCTCCATGTGCGGGCCGAAGTTCTGCTCGATGAAGATCAGCCGGAGCATCACCGAGCAGTTCGGCGGTGAGGACGGCGCCAGCCCCGAGGAGATCGAGGCGGGGATGCTGGAGAAGTCCAAGGAGTTCGCGGCCGCCGGCAACCGCGTCTACCTCCCGCTGGCCGACTGACCGGTCCACCCCTGCCGCACCGGGGCTCCCCTCCACGGGCGGGCCCCGGTGCGCCCCGGCCGACCGGTGATCGTCGCAGGTCAGCCGCGTGCTGCGGCGTCCTGACCGGCCGGGCGCCGCAGTGGCGACGGGTTGAGCCGGGCGAACCCCTCCTGCCGTTCGTACGGGAAGTAGGGGTACGGGGCGGGCCGGGCGCTCGCGCCGTCGAGCCGGGCCATCTGCTCGGGGGCGAGGTTCCAGCCGACCGCGCCGAGGTTCTGCCGCAGCTGTGCCTCGTCGCGGGCGCCGATGATCACCGAGGAGACGGTCGGGCGCTGCAGCAGCCAGTTGAGCGCGATCTGCGGCACGGTCCTGCCGGTCTCCCGGGCGATCTCGTCGAGGACGTCGACCACTCGGTACAGGAGTTCCTCCGCCACGGGCGGGGCCTGGTCCGCGGTGCGGTGCAGGCGGCTGCCGTCCGGGAGCGGTGCGCCCCGGCGGATCTTCCCGGTCAGCCGCCCCCAGCCGAGGGGGCTCCAGACCAGGGCGCCGACGCCCTGGTCCTGGGCGAGGGGCAGCAGCTCCCACTCGTAGTCGCGGCCGATGAGCGAGTAGTGAACCTGGTGGGCGACGGGGCGCGGGTGGCCGTGCCGGTCCGCGGTGGCGAGCGACTTCATCAGCTGCCAGCCGGAGAAGTTGGAGACGCCGGTGTAGCGGATCTTGCCGCTCCGTACGAGCGTGTCGAGAGTGGCGAGGACTTCCTCGACCGGTGTGGTGGCGTCGAAGCCGTGCAGCTGGAAGAGGTCGATGTGGTCGGTGCCGAGGCGGCGCAGCGCATCGTCGACGGCGGTGAGCAGGCGGGAACGTGAGGTGCCCCAGTCGGCCGGTCCGTCGCCCATGGGCAGACCGGCTTTGGTGGAGATCAGGACCTGGTCGCGGCGGCCTTTCACGGCGGCGCCGAGCACTTCCTCCGAGGCACCGGCGGAGTAGACGTCGGCGGTGTCGAACAGGGTGACGCCCGCGTCGAGGCAGATGTCCACGAGGCGGCGCGCCTCCGCCGCGTCGGTGGTGCCCCAGGCACCGAAGAGTTCCCCGCGCCCGCCGAAGGTGCCCGCACCGAAGCTCAGTTGCGGAACCCGCAGCCCCGACGCGCCCAGCTGCCTGTATTCCATGCCGCTTCCCCTCTCTGTGCCGCCCCGGCCGCAGGGACGGGCAGGGCGGGAGACACGGGACGGCCCCACCGAACGCCCCCTAAAGGGATTTCCGTCCCGTTAATATGGGCTCAACGTAGCAGAGTCCACCCACTTAATGGAACAGGAGTCCCGTTATGGCGACCGAGAGTACAGACCCCGGAAGCGTGCGCCCAGGCGGCCGCACCGCGCGCGTACGCGCCGCGGTCCTGCAGGCCGCCGGAGACGCCCTGGCGGAAGGCGGCCTCGCCGGACTGGACCTGGCCGATGTGGCCCGCCGTGCGGAGGTGGGCAGAACGACGGTCTACCGCCGGTGGGGCTCACCGACGCAGCTGGTCGCCGACCTGCTCGCGGACATGGCCGAACAGTCCCTGCCGCGGACGGAGACGGGCACACTCCTCGGCGACCTGCGCGCCAACGCCCAACTGGTACGCCGCACACTCGCCGACCCGCGCCAGGGCGCCCTCTTCAAAGCGGTGATCGCCGCCGCCACCTGCGACGATCAGGCCGCGGCCGCCCTCCACCGCTTCTACCGGATCCGCGTCGCCGAGTGGCAGCCGTGCGTCCAGCAGGCCGTCGAGCGGGGCGAACTCCCCGCGGACACCGACACCGGAGAGGTCGTCCGCGCCGTCTCCGCCCCGCTCTACTACCACCTTCTGACCAGCGACGCACCGCTCGACGAGGCCACCGCCGACCGCGCCGCGGAAGCCGCAGCCGCGGCCGCCCGGGCCGGGGTCTTCGCCAAACCGGCCGACCGGCACCACCGTTGACCACCACCGGCACGGCGGCCGCGCACCGGCTGCCGCCCGACCCGTCGCCGGTCCGCCGCCCACCGCCGGGGGTTGCTACGTTGGCCGTTCCGTTCAGCCGTTGACCAGGGGCGGAACGGCGGCGACGCACAGGGGTGGGACATGAAGTGGGTAGGCGTGGTCTGGTTTCTCCGGCACACCGGGGATTTCGGATTCAGTCACGGCGTGCTGCCCGGCGCGATCGGCACCCTCGCCGTGCTGCTCATCGCCGTACTGGCCGGCTTCGGACTCCACCGCGTCGAACGCGTCCGCCGCATCCGCCACGCGCCGCTCTCCCTCGCCGCGACCCTCTTCTGTGCCGGGGTGATCTGGCTCGCCGTCACCTGACACGCGCCGCGGGCCCCGAAGCGTACGACGCCCGGCCGCTCCCCCGGAGCAGGCCGGGCGGCAACGCTCAGGCAGCGAGCGGCAATTGCGTGACCAGCAGCTTTCCGGCCATGGTGACGCCGCCGTCCATCGCGATGGCCAGCCCGTCGGCGTAGACGTGCGGGCCCTCGACCGCGACCTGCTCGCCGTCGCTGTCCTCCGTACCGACCTCGCCCAGCAGATACGGGATCGGGCTGTGGCCGTGCACGACGCGGGTGCCGCCGTAGGTGTCGAGGAGGCGACGCGCGGCCTCGGCGCCGGAGTCGTCACGGAATGCGAAGCGCTTGGTGAACTTCCGGAAGAGATCCCAGACTTCATCGGCTTCGCTGCGGGTCAGCACGTCGTGGACGGTGTCGTTGACGGCCTCGATCGAATCGCCGTACTCCAGGTACGCGGTGGTGTCGGAGTGCACCAGCAGGTGCCCGTCCTCCTCCATCACGGCGTCCAGCCGGGCCATCCACTGGAGGTGGTGGTCCTCCAGGCGGTCCATGTCGGTCTTCTGCCCGCCGTTGAGCAGCCAGGCGGCCTGGAACGACGCGGTGCCCGCACCCGACTGGACCGGGGTGTCGCCGAACCGCTTCGCGCCCAGCAGCAGCAGCTCGTGGTTGCCCATGAGTGCCTTGCAGTACCCGCCGGCCGCCGCCGCCTCGGCGGACAGCTGCATGACGAGGTCGATGACGCCGATGCCGTCCGGCCCGCGGTCGGTGAAGTCGCCCAGGAACCACAGCCGCGCGTTGCCCGCCGCCCAGCTGCCCTCCGCGTCGATCAGGCCCTCGGCGGTCAGCGCCGCGCGCAGCTCGTCGTAGTAGCCGTGCACATCGCCGACGACGTAGAGGGGACCGGGACCGGCGGCCGCCTCGCCCTCGCTCTCCGGGTCGGGCAGGAGATGCGCGGCGGGCTGATCGACGAGGGTGTCGGTGCGGCCGGCGCCGATGACCGGAAGATCACGGGCGGTTGGCGTGTACCCATCGGGCAGCTCGGTGGGGTGGGACGGGGCGGCGGGTGCGGTAGGCGGCGCGGGGACGCTGTCCTGCGGCGGTCCCGGAGGGGCGCCGTCGAACGGTCCGGGCGGCGGCGAGGACGCCGGAGTGTGTGCCGCCATGGTCCACGCCATGGGTCCCTGACCGGCCCCCTGAGTCATTGACCCCTCCACCATCGCGCCGCCGTGTACCTCTCGGACCTTTGCCTGGTCGACGGCGGTCCGCGGTGTCGTTCGCCCATCATAGGAACGCTGCTCGCGGGTTGTGACGCACCAGGGGGTGGTCAATCCGCCGGAGCCCGGCGTTCCCGGATGTTTTCTCCCGAGATCAACCCGTTTTTTCCGGACACCGAACCCGGGCGTCCGTGCACCGCCGGGGCGTGCGCCCCGCCGATTCCGGGAGCGTACCCGCCGATCGGCCCATGATCACGGCCCACGGCGCACAAGTGCGGCGCCGCCGCGCGGAGGTGCGCCGACCGAGGACACCGTACGACGCCCCGTGGCCGGCGCGCCGCTCGCGGGCCGGGTCAGTCGCCGGCCGGGCCGCGCGGCGGACTGACGGTCGTGCGGGGCGAGCGCCGCTGGGACGACGTCCGCACGATCAGGTCGGTCGGTATCACCTGCTCGACGGGGCCCTCGGTGGCCAGCCCCTCGATGGCGTCGATGAGGATCTGGACGACGGCGGTGCCGATCCGGCGCGGCTTGAGGGAGAGCGTGGTGATCGGCGGCTCGGTCGTGGCGTAGACGGTGGACTCGCTGCAGCACACCAGCAGCAGATCGTCCGGTACGCGCAGACCGTAGCGGCGTGCGGCGGCGAGCAGGTCGGTGCCGTTCGGGTCGAAGAGCCCGTAGACGGCGTCGGGGCGGTCCGGGCGCGCCAGCAGCCGGTCGGCGGCGACGGCGCCCGCGCAGGGGTCGTGCGCCGGGTAGGACTCATAGACCGGGTCCTGGCCGACGCGTTCGCACCACTGCAGGTAGGCGGTGGTGGACAGGCGGGTGTAGGTGTCGGTCGTGGTGCCGGTGAGCAGGCCGATGCGGCGGGCGCCGGCCGCGGCGAGATGGTCGAGGAGGCCGAGGACGGCGGCCTCGTGGTCGTTGTCGACCCACCCGGTCACCGGCAGCGAGCCGCCGGGACGGCCGTCGGAGACGACGGGGAGGCCGTGGCGGACGAGTTCGGTGACGACGGGGTCGCCGTCGGCCGGGTCGATGACGACGGTGCCGTCGAGGGCGACGTTGGACCACACGTCGTGGCGGGACGTCGCGGGGAGGATGACCAGCGCGTATCCGCGGGCCAGGGCGGCGGAGGTGGCGGCTCGCGCCATCTCGGCGAAGTAGGGGAATTCCGTGAAGGTGAAAGGTTCATCCCCGTACGTGGTCACGGTCAGGCCGATCAACCCTGACTTGCCGGTACGGAGCGTGCGGGCGGCGGCGGACGGGCGGTAACCCAGCCGGTCGGCCACTTCGCGGACGTGGCTGCGGGTGGCGTCGGGGAGCCGGCCCTTGCCGTTGAGCGCGTCGGAGACGGTCGTGATCGATACACCGGCCGCGGCGGCCACATCCCGGATGCCTGCCCGCCCCAGCCGGCGACCGGTCGACCGGCTCACCTGGTGGTTCCCTGCTGCTGTCATGGCGAGCCGATAGTAGGGCTCGGAAAGCCCATCGGAGGGGATCACCCGACGCACTGGCGAAGGAACATTTCTGCAAGGTGATATCCCGTCAATTGGCTTGCAATGGAAGGCAGTTAGCGGGGCATTTGATGGTTCGCCGGGCTGGTGGGGGTGTTCGCCTGGCGATGTTCTCAGGTCTCGAAGAGGTCTCAAGTCACCTTCACGGGGGACGCGCGCCAGGGAGCGAGCCACCGGCGCACGCTTTTTGAGAGTGCGCCCCTTGTGCGGGGCGGTGGCGGGGGCGGGAGGTGATCACCGGGTGGTTCCCGCCGTGGCTCCGTGGGGACTGCCGCCGGGCGGGGGAATCCTCATAAGGTGTGCAGTATTCGTGTCGAGCGGGACGGTCGAGGAGGACCTGCGGTGAGCGAGAAGACCCCGAAGCTGCGTGCGGCGCTGGACGGCATCCCCACCTACAAGCCCGGCCGGCCGGCGGCGTCGGACGGGCCGGTGGCGTACAAGCTGTCCTCCAACGAGAACCCCTACCCCCCGCTGCCCGGCGTCCTGGAGCGGGCCGTCGAGGCGGCGGGAGCCTTCAACCGCTACCCCGACATGGCCTGCACGGGGCTGATGGCGGAGCTGGCCGAGCGGTTCTCGGTGCCGGTGGAGCATCTGGCGACCGGCACCGGCTCGGTGGGCGTGGCGCAGCAGCTGGTGCAGGCCACGGCCGGGCCGGGCGACGAAGTGATCTACGCCTGGCGGTCGTTCGAGGCGTACCCGATCGTCACGCAGGTCTCCGGGGCCACCTCGGTGAAGGTGCCGCTGACCTCGGGTGAGGTGCACGATCTGGACGCCATGCTGGCGGCGATCACCGACCGCACCCGGCTGATCTTCGTCTGCAACCCCAACAACCCCACCGGCACCGTGGTGCGCCGGGCCGAGCTGGAGGCGTTCCTCGACCGGGTGCCGGACGGGATCCTGGTGGTGCTGGACGAGGCGTACCGCGAGTTCATCCGCGACCCCGAGGTGCCGGACGGCATCGACGTCTACCGCGACCGTCCCAACGTCTGTGTGCTGCGGACCTTCTCCAAGGCGTACGGCCTGGCGGGGCTGCGGGTCGGTTTCGCGGTGGCGCACGAGCCGGTGGCCGCGGCGCTGCGGAAGACGGCGGTGCCGTTCGGTGTCAGTCAGCTGGCGCAGGAGGCGGCGGTGGCGTCGCTGCGCAGCGAGGCGGCGCTGCTGGAGCGGGTCGAGGCGCTGGTCGCCGAGCGGACCCGGGTGGCGTCGGCGCTCGCCGCGCAGGGCTGGGAGGTTCCGCCGTCCGAGGCCAATTTCGTCTGGCTGCGGCTGGGGGAGCGGACCACGGAGTTCGCCGAGGTGTGTGAGCGGGCGGGCGTCGTGGTGCGGCCGTTCGCGGGTGAGGGGGTGCGCGTGACGATCGGCGAGAGCGCGGCGATGGACCTGTTCCTGAACGCTGCCGAGGAGTTCCGCAAGACCGTGTGACCTGTGAAGGAACGTTTTTGGCCAGCGGCCGCGAGTCCCCGGGACTCGCGGCCGTCGGCGTTTCCGGGCGGCTCCGTCGCAGGTGAGCGCGGGTGTGGGGCGGCTGCCGAGGGCGTGACCACGGTCACGTACCCCCCGTCGGAACAGGCCGAAGCCATAGGAGATAATTGCTTGTGAATGTGAACGCGTTCACAAGCGCGCCGTTTATGTCCCGCTTCACTGCGTGCATAAGGGGCAAAAGCCGTAGTGGAACGGCGACGTAAGGAGAACGACGTGGAGCTGGCGTTGGCGCCAGAGACTTTGGCGCGATGGCAATTCGGCATCACCACCGTCTACCACTTCCTCTTCGTGCCCTTGACGATCTCCCTGGCGGCGCTGGTCGCCGGGCTGGAGACGGCGTGGGTGCGGACGGGCAAGGAGAAGTACCTCCGGGCCACCAAGTTCTGGGGCAAGCTTTTCCTGATCAATATCGCGATGGGCGTGGTCACCGGCATCGTCCAGGAGTTCCAGTTCGGTATGAACTGGTCCGACTACTCGCGCTTCGTCGGTGACATCTTCGGCGCGCCGCTCGCCTTCGAGGCGCTGCTGGCCTTCTTCTTCGAGTCCACCTTCATCGGGCTGTGGATCTTCGGCTGGGACAAGCTGCCGAAGAAGATCCACTGCTTCTGCATGTGGATGGTCTCCATCGGCACCATACTGTCGGCCTACTTCATCCTCGCGGCCAACTCCTGGATGCAGCACCCGGTCGGGTACAAGTACAACCCCGCGAACGGCCGCGCCGAGCTGACCGACTTCTGGCACGTGCTCACCCAGGACACCACGCTGGTCGTCGTCTTCCACACCCTCACCGCCGCCTTCCTCACCGGCGCCGCGTTCATGGTCGGCATCTCCGCCTACCACCTGATGCGCAAGAAGCACGTCGAGGTGATGCGGCCCTCGCTGCGGCTCGGGCTGGTCACGCTGGTGATCGCCGGGATGCTCACCGCGGTCAGCGGCGACACGCTCGGCAAGGTGATGTTCAAGCAGCAGCCGATGAAGATGGCCGCCGCCGAGGCGCTGTGGGACAAGGAGGAGCCCGCGCCGTTCTCCGTCTTCGCCTACGGCGACGTCGACAAGGGCCACAACAAGGTCGCCATCGAGATCCCCGGCCTCCTCTCCTTCCTCGCCCACAACGACTTCTCTTCGCCGGTGCCCGGCATCAACGACGTCAACAAGGCCGAGCAGGAGCGGTTCGGACCGGGCGACTACCGGCCCAACATCCCCGTCGCCTACTGGGGCTTCCGCTGGATGATCGGCTTCGGGATGACGTCCTTCGCCATCGGGCTGGCCGGGCTCTGGCTGACCCGGAAGAAGTTCTGGCTCGCACCCGGACTGCGGACCGCCGACGACGAGCCACCCCGGCTCGCGCTCACGAAGAACACCGCGCTCGGCGCCCGTCTGACCAAGTGGTACTGGTCGCTGGCGTTCGTCACCCTCGGCTTCCCGCTGATCGCCAACTCCTGGGGCTGGATCTTCACCGAGATGGGCCGCCAGCCGTGGGTCGTCTACGGCGTGCTGCGCACCTCGGACGCGGTCTCGCCCGGCGTCTCCCAGGGCGAGGTGCTCACCTCGATGATCGTCTTCACCTCGCTCTACGCGATCCTCGCCGTCGTCGAGGTCCGGCTGCTGGTGAAGTACGTCAAGGCCGGACCGCCGGAACTGACCGACGACGACCTCAACCCGCCCACAAAGATCGGCGGCGACTCCGACGCCGACCGGCCGATGGCCTTCTCGTACTAAGGGGGCGACTGTGCAACTCCACGACGTCTGGTTCGTCCTCATCGCCGTGCTCTGGACGGGCTACTTCTTCCTGGAGGGCTTCGACTTCGGGGTCGGTGTCCTCACCAAACTGCTCGCCCGCGACCGCACCGAGCGGCGCGTCCTGATCAACACCATCGGCCCGGTCTGGGACGGCAACGAGGTGTGGCTGCTGACCGCGGGCGGCGCCACCTTCGCCGCCTTCCCGGAGTGGTACGCCACCCTCTTCTCCGGCTTCTACCTGCCGCTGCTGGTGATCCTCGTCTGCCTGATCGTGCGCGGTGTCGCCTTCGAGTACCGCGCCAAGCGCAGCGGGGAGCGGTGGCAGCGCAACTGGGAACACGCGATCTTCTGGACCTCGCTGCTGCCCGCCTTCCTGTGGGGCGTGGCGTTCGGCAACATCGTGCACGGCGTGAAGATCGACGCGCACAAGGAGTACGTCGGCGGTGTCCTGGACCTGCTCAACCCGTACGCGCTGCTGGGCGGGCTGGTCACGCTGACGCTGTTCACCTTCCACGGCGCGGTCTTCACGGCGCTCAAGACGCTCGGTGACATAAGGCTTCGGGCCCGCCGGATGGCGACGGGCGTCGGTCTGGTCGCCGCGGTGCTGGCGGTGGCGTTCCTGATCTGGACGCAGGTGCACCGGGGTACCGGCATCAGCCTGACCGTGCTGGTCGTGGCGGTCGTCGCGCTGCTCGCGGCGCTCGGCGCCAACCAGTTGGGCCGGGAGGGCTGGGCGTTCAGCTTCTCCGGTCTCACGATCGTCGCCGCGGTGGCGATGCTGTTCCTGACGCTCTTCCCGAACGTCATGCCGTCGTCGCTGAACGACGCCTGGAGCCTCACCGTCACCAACGCCTCGTCCAGCCCGTACACCCTGAAGATCATGACCTGGTGCGCCGGGATCGCGACGCCGATCGTGCTGCTCTACCAGGGATGGACGTACTGGGTGTTCCGCAAGCGCATCGGCACCCAGAACATCGCCGACGCCCACTAGAAGGTGTCCGTGGCGCTCGCCCGCGAGGGCCACGGACACCGACCGGGGGCGCGCCGGTCCTGCCGGGACCGGCGCCCTCCCGGACCGCCAGCCCGAGCCCGCCGGGCGGTTCCGCTCCTTCGGGGCGGCGCCAACCGGCTTGCCAGGACGGATGTTTCACGTGAAACCCATCGACCCGCGCCTGCTCCGTCACGCCCGCGCCACCCGCGGATTCCTCGTCGCCGTGGTGCTTCTCGGGCTGGCCGGCGCGGGTCTCGTCATCGGCCAGGCGATGCTCATCGCCGAGATCGTGGTCGGCGCCTTCCAGCACGGCCGCGACCTCGGTGACCTGGCCGTTCCGGTCGCGCTGCTCGCCGCGGTCTCCGCCGGGCGCGGGCTGGTCTCCTGGCTCACCGAACGCGCCGCGCACCGCGCGAGCGCCGCGGTCAAGTCCGAGCTGCGGACCCGGCTGGTGGAGCGGGCGGCGCTGCTCGGCCCGGGCGCGCCCACGCGGCGTACCGGCGTCGACACGGCGGCGGACGGCGGTGCGGTGCCCGGCGTGGACGGCGGTGAGCGGCGCACCGGCGAACTCGTCACCCTCGCCACCCGCGGCATCGACGCGCTGGACGGCTACTTCGCCCGCTATCTGCCGCAGCTCGGCCTCGCCGTCGTCGTCCCCGTCGCGGTGCTGGCGCGGATCGTCACCGGTGACTGGATCTCCGCGCTGACCATCGTCGTCACGCTGCCGCTGATCCCGCTGTTCATGGTCCTCATCGGATGGGCCACGCAGGCGCGGATGGACCGGCAGTGGCGGCTGCTGTCGCGGCTCTCGGGGCACTTCCTCGATGTCGTCGAGGGCCTGCCGACCCTCAAGGTCTTCGGCCGGGCCAAGGCCCAGGCCACCGCCATCCGCACGCTGACCGGCTCCTACCGCCGCGCGACCCTGCGCACCCTGCGGGTCGCGTTCCTCTCCTCGTTCGCGTTGGAACTCCTCGCCACCCTCTCCGTCGCGCTGGTCGCGGTCGGCATCGGGATGCGGCTGGTCCACGGCGAACTCGATCTGACCACCGGGCTGATGGTGCTGATCCTGGCGCCCGAGGCGTATCTGCCGCTGCGGCAGGTGGGCGCGGAGTACCACGCGGCGGCGGAGGGCCTGGCGGCCGCCGAGGAGATCTTCGCCGTGCTGGAGACGGAGCTGCC
Source organism: Streptomyces sp. NPDC029159 (assembly GCF_055564055.1). Classification (NCBI taxonomy): domain Bacteria; kingdom Bacillati; phylum Actinomycetota; class Actinomycetes; order Kitasatosporales; family Streptomycetaceae; genus Streptomyces; species Streptomyces sp. NPDC029159. The sequence goes on along the minus strand of NZ_JBVHWT010000001.1, from coordinate 558,844 downwards.
GCCCGCCGGGACGGCGCCGGCGCCCGCCGGTACCGCGCTGAGCATCGACGGCCTCGTCGTCCGCCACCCGGGCCGCCGGACCCCGTCGCTCCCGGAGACGTCGTTCGAGGTCCGGGAGGGCGAGACGGTCGCGCTGACCGGCCCGTCCGGCGCCGGGAAGTCCACCCTGCTGAGCGCCGTCCTGGGCTTCGCGGCGCCGTCCGAGGGCCGGGTCCTCGTCGACGGCACCGACCTCGCCACGCTCGACCCCGAGGAGTGGCGCGCCCGGATCGCCTGGGTGCCGCAGCAGCCGCATCTCTTCGCCGGGACGCTCGCCGAGAACGTCCGGCTGGCGCGCCCGGACGCGGACGACGCGGCGGTGCGCCGGGCGCTGCGGGACGCGGGCGCCCTCGACTTCACCGACGCCCTCCCGGACGGCGCAGGCACCCGCATCGGCGAGTCCGGCGCGGGCCTCTCCGCAGGTCAGCGGCAGCGCATCGGGTTGGCCCGGGCCTTCCTCGCCGACCGGCCGATCCTGCTCCTGGACGAGCCGACCGCCAACCTGGACGGGGCGACGGAGGCGGGCGTCGTCGACGCGGTCCGCCGGCTGGCCGCCGGGCGGACGGTGCTGCTCGTCGTCCACCGGCCGGCGCTGCTGGCGGTGGCCGACCGGGTGGTGCGGCTGCCCGATCCGGCGGTCGATGCGGCGTCCGATGCGGCGGAGGCGGCCGGGGTGGAGCGCGCCGCGGCGGTGCGGGCGGCGGCTCCCGAGGCCGCTCCCGAGGAGGCGGCCGGGCCCGCCGTGGCGCCGGACGGCGCGGAGCAGCGGTCCGCCGGTGGCTCCGCGCTCGCCCGGCTGCGGCGGATGGCGCGGGCGCGCCGGGGGCGGTTCGCGCTGGCGCTGCTGCTCGGCAGCCTCGCGTTGGGCAGCGCGATCGGGCTGATGGCGACGTCCGGCTGGCTGATCTCCCGGGCCTCGGAGCAGCCCCCGGTGCTCTATCTGATGGTGGCGGTCACCGCGACCCGCGCGTTCGGCATCGGCCGCGCCGTGTTCCGGTACGCGGAGCGGCTGGTGGCGCACGACGCGGTGTTCCGGATGCTCGCCGACGTACGGGTGGCGGTCTACCGGCGGCTGGAGCGGCTGGCGCCCGCCGGGCTGCGGGAGCGGCGCCGCGGCGATCTGCTCTCCCGGCTGGTCGCCGATGTCGACGCCGTGCAGGACCACTTCCTGCGCTGGCTGCTGCCGGTCGGGGCGGCCGTGGTGGTCGGCGTGGGCACCGTCGGCTTCACCGCCTGGCTGCTGCCGGAGGCGGGCGCGGTGCTCGCCGCCGGGCTGCTGCTCGCCGGGGCCGGGGTGCCGCTGCTGTCGGCCACGCTGTCCCGGCGCGCCGAACGCCGGCTGGCCCCGGCCCGCGGCACCCTCGCCACCCGCGTCGTCGACCTGCTCACCGGCACCGCCGAGCTGACCGTCGCCGGCGCGCTCGCCTCCCGGACCGCGGCGGTCGCGGAGGCGGACGGGGAGCTGACCCGGATCGCGTCCCGCTCCGCGCGGGCCGCGGGTGTCGGCGCCGGACTGTCGGCGCTGCTGAGCGGGGTGACCGTCACCGTCTCCGCGGCGCTGGGCGTACAGGCGGTGCACGACGGGCGGTTGGACGGCGTCCTCCTCGCCGTCGTGGTGCTCACGCCGCTGGCGGCCTTCGAGGCGGTGGCCGGGCTGCCGCTCGCCGCGCAGTACCGGCTGCGGACCCGGCGCGCCGCCGAGCGGGTCTTCGAGGTGCTGGACGCGCCCGCCCCGGTCCGCGAACCGGACGCGCCGAAGTCCGCGCCGGATACGCCGTTCCCGCTGGTCGTACGGGATCTGACGGCGCGCCACCCGGGGCAGGCGGCCGCGGCGCTGGACGGGGTCGGTTTCACGTTGGACGCGGGGCGGCGGCTCGCGGTCGTCGGGCCGTCGGGCTCCGGCAAGACCACGCTGGCGCAGGTGCTGCTGCGCTTCCTGGACCGGGAGGCGGGCGGGTACACGCTGGCCGGGACGGACGCGGCGGAGCTGGACGGCGACGCGGTGCGGCGGCTGGTGGGGCTCTGTGCGCAGGACGCGCACGTCTTCGACAGCTCGCTGCGGGAGAACCTCCGGCTCGCCGCACCGGAGGTGACCGGCGACGACGATCTGTGGGAGGCGCTGGAGCGGGCCCGGCTCGCCGGGTGGGTGCGGTCGCTGCCGGACGGGCTCGACACCATGGTCGGCGAGCACGGCGCGCGCCTGTCGGGCGGGCAGCGACGCCGGCTGTCGCTGGCCCGCGCGCTGCTGGCCGACTTCCCCGTCCTCGTCCTGGACGAGCCCGCCGAGCATCTGGACCTGGCGACCGCGGACGCGCTCACCGCCGATCTGCTGGCCGCGACGGAGGGCCGCACCACGGTCCTGATCACCCACCGGCTCACCGGTCTCGACGCGGTCGACGAGATCCTGGTGCTGGACGGCGGCCGCCCCGTCCAGCGCGGCGGGTACGCGGAGCTGGCCGCGGCGGACGGCCCGTTCCGCCGGATGCTGGAGCGCGAGCGCGAGGTGGACGCGGTGTACGGCGCCGGGGCCGCGACGGCGGGGCGCGCGGCCGTGGCGGGGGCGGCGCGCGGGTAAGGGCCGCGCGCCCCTGCTCGCCCGCCGCGGACGTACCGGCTCCGGGCACGGTCCCGGCCGCCGCGGACGCCGCAAACGCCAACAAACCAGCCCGTATAGGCTCGGGGTATGGCAGCCACCGAAGGCTCTTCCGTACCGCAGGACCCCGGGCACCCCGGGGCGGACACCGACGCGTTGCAGGCCGCCACGGAGGCGACCCGCAGCCTCCAGGGGCTCTCCGCGGAGCTGACCGCGCGGGTGCCGCGCCTGATGGAGGCGATGCGGACCGTCGGCGCCGGCCTCGATCTGCACGTCACCCTGGACCGCATCGTGCAGACCGCCGCCGAACTCGCCGACGCCCGGTACGCCGCCATCGGCATCATCGACGAGGCGCGCGAGGGCCTGTCGGACTTCGTGACGTACGGCGTGACCGCGGAGGACCGGCGGCGCATCGGTGCGCTGCCCGACGGCCACAAGGGGCTGCTCGGCGCGCTCATCCACGATCCGCAGGCGGTGCGGCTGGCCGACCTCACCCAGGACCCCCGCTCGTGCGGCTTTCCCCCGGGGCATCCGCCGATGCGGACGTTCCTGGGGGTGCCGATCCGCGTCCAGCACGAGATCTTCGGCAATCTCTATCTGACGGAGAAGCACGGCGGCGGCGCGTTCAGCGAGGAGGATCTGCACATGGTGCGGGTCCTCGCCACCGAGGCGGGCATCGCCATCGGCAACGCCCGTCTCTACGCCGCGACCCGGCAGCGTGAGCACTGGATCGACGGGTCCGTCGCCGTCACCACCGAGCTGCTCAAGGGCAGTGACGTCGACGACGCGCTCGCCGTCGTCGCCGAACAGGCCCGCCGGCTGGCGGAGTCGGCGGCCGGGATCGTGCTGCTGCCGGACGACGAGGGCGGCCTGGAGATCGTCGCGGTGTCGGCGGACGACCCGGTCGGCATCATGGGGACGCAGATCCCGCCGGACAGCCCGGTGGCGGAGCAACTGCTGGCCGGGGAGCCGCTGTTCCTCGACGATTCGGCCACCGACCCGAGGATGGTCACCGCGCTGGCGCCGCGGTTCGGGCCGAGCATGATGCTGCCTCTCCGGAGCGGCGGCCGGGTCCTGGGCACCCTCGCCGTCCCCAGGGAGCGCGGCGCCCGCCCCTTCACCGCGGCCGAGCGCACTCTGGCCACGCAGTTCGCCGCGCAGGCGGCGCTGGCGCTGGTCCTCGCCGACGCGCAGCGCGACCGCGCCCGGCTCGCCGTCTACGAGGACCGTGACCGTATCGCCCGCGACCTCCACGACCTGGTCATCCAGCGGCTGTTCGCCACGGGGATGCTGCTGGAGAGCGCCCAGCGGCGGGCCGTGGTGCCCGAGGTGAAGGAGAACATGGCCAAGGCCGTCGACGAGCTGGACGTGACGATCCAGGAGATCCGGACGGCGATCTTCGCGCTCCAGCAGGAGCCCGCCGAGGCGCCGTCCGGGCTGCGCACCCGGGTGCTGCGGGAGATCGGCACCGCCGCCGTCCCGCTGGGTTTCCGCCCGTCGGCGTCGTTCATCGGCCCGGTGGACGCCCGGGTCGGCGAGCTGACCGGCAAGAACCTCATCGCGGCGGTCCGTGAGGCGCTGTCGAACGCGTTCCGGCACGCCCGGGCGGCGCGGATCGAGGTCGTCGTCGACGCGACGGTGACGCTGCCCGACGGCACCGCCGGCGTCCGGCTGACCGTCGCCGACGACGGCATCGGCATACCGGCGGACGGCCGCCGCAGCGGCCTGCGCAACCTTGCCAAACGCGCCGAGGCGCTGGGCGGGTCGAGCACCCACGGCCCCGGCATCGGGCCGGACGGCGGGGGCACCACGGTGGTGTGGGAGGCGCCGCTGTGAGGAGGCGCGGGGCGCTGTGGGAGGCGCGGGGGAGCGACCGCGGACCGGCGGGGCGCGCGGGACGCTGACGCGCGCCGGGCCGGGACGGGGTGCGGCGGGGGCGTGCGAGGCGCCGGTGCGCGCCGGGCCACGGCGGTACGGGACAGGGGCGTGCGGTCGGCCGGTGCGCGCCGTCCCTGCCCGGTGATGCCTAGAGACCCAGAATCCGTTCGATGACGGCCGCCACCCCGTCCTCGTTGTTGGAGGCGGTGCGTCCGGTGGTGATCGCGAGGACGTCGGGATGGGCGTTGGCCATGGCGTACGAGGCGCCCGCCCAGGCCAGCATCTCCATGTCGTTGGGCATGTCCCCGAAGGCGGTGACCTGCTCCGGGGCGATACCGCGCGCCGCACAACACCGGGCGAGCGTCCGGGCCTTGCTCACCCCGGGGCCGCTGATCTCCAGCAGCGCGGTGGGGCTGGACCGGGTGATCGACGCGAGCGGCCCGGCGGCCTCCCGCGCCCGTGCGAGGAACACGTCCGGCTCCCACTCGTGGTGGTGCGCCAGCAGCTTGAGCACGGGCTGCCCCGGGCCGGCCGTGGGGATCTCCTCCGTGACGCCCCCGGTGGCCGTGGCCTCCGGAGCGATGCTCACCGCAGGCGGCGGACCGGCGTCCAGGGTGGCGCCCTGCGCGCCTACGGGGACGGCGTCCGGCGCTCCCACGGGCGCGGCGATCACCTCGTCGCCCGCGCCGAGCGTGGTGGGCGCGGGCCCGGGCGGCGGGTCGAAGTCGTCGGCGAGCAGCTTCTCGACCGGGGCGGTGACGGCCGCCGGATCGCGGTGGAACGGCGGGTAGTGCGGCTCGTAGTGGATGCCGCCGGTCCGCTCGACCGCGAACGACGTACCGGGCGCGGCGGCCCGCAGCGCCGCCACGACCTGCCGCGCGGCCTCCAGCGGCAACGGGCTGACCTCGACGAACCGGCGCCCCCGGTGCAGATCGACGACGGCCGCACCGTTCGCGCAGATCGCCAGCCCGTGGCCGTGCACATGGTCGCTGACCACGTCCATCCACCGGGCCGGCCGCCCGGTGACGAAGAAGACGTCGACCCCGGCCCGTTCGGCGGCGGCGAGCGCGGCGACGGTCCGCTCCGAGACCGTCTTGTCGTCGTGCAGCAACGTTCCGTCGAGGTCGGTCGCGATCAGCCGGGGCGGCACGCCCTGACCGGGGACGGGGACTCGGGGAGGCGTCGGAGAGGTCACGGGCTCAATCTTCGCGTACGGGGCGGCGGGGGGAAGCCCTGGGGCGGGACGGGGTTCCGGGCGCCGGAGCCGGTCGGCGCCGGCTCCGGCCCCGGGTCAGCCGAGCTGTCCGAGCGCCTCCGTGGCGATCGCCTCGAACACCTCGTGGTCCGCGGCGAAGTCCGTCCCCGGGATCGGCCAGTGCAGCACGAGCTCGGTGAAGCCCAGCTCCCGGTGGCGGCCCGCGAAGTCGACGAAGGCGGCGACGGACTCCAGGGGGCGGGCGCGGTCCGGGGTGAAGCCGGTGAGGAGGATCTTGTCCAGCTCCGCGGCGTCGCGTCCGGCGTCGGCGCACGCCTTGCCGAGCTTGTCCATCTGGGCCCGCAGCGCCTCGACGGACTGCTCGGGCGTGCCCGTCGCGTACAGCTTCGGGTCGCCGGTGGTCACCCATGCCTGCCCGTGGCGGGCGGCGAGCTTGAGGCCGCGCGGGCCGGTCGCGGCGACGGCGAAGGGCAGGCGGGGGCGCTGCACGCAGCCGGGGATGTTCTGCGCGCCGCCCGCCGCGTAGAAGGTGCCGTCGTAGGTGACGGTGTCCTCGGTGAGCAGCCGGTCGAGGAGGGGGACGAACTCGGCGAACCGGTCGGCCCGCTCGCGCGGCGTCCACGGCTCCTGGCCGTCGGCGGCGAGGGCGCTCGCGTCGAAGCCGGTGCCGCCCGCGCCGATGCCGAGGGTGATCCGGCCGCCGGAGACGTCGTCGAGCGAGATCAGGTCCTTGGCGAGGGTGACGGGGTGGCGGAAGTTCGGCGAGGTGACGAGCGTCCCCAGCCGCATCCGCTCGGTGACCCCCGCGGCGGCGGTCAGCGTGGGCACGGCGCCGAACCACGGGCCGTCGCGGAACGGTACGCGCCAGGACAGGTGGTCGTAGGTGTACGCCGTGTGGAAGCCCAGCTCCTCCGCCCGCTGCCAGGCGGCGCGGCCGCCCTCGTGCCACCGGCGGTACGGGAGGATCACGGTGCTCAGACGCAGACTCATGCCGCCCAGCGTACGGGGGCGCCGACCGGACGGGCCGGGACGCCGGGGCGGTCCGTATACGGGTGCTGCGGAACCTGCCGTCCCAGGGGCGCGAGGGCCTGCCGGGCCGCGGATCCGGCGGGTCAGGCGCCGTGGCCGCTGCGCCGCCCCCACCGACCTGGACTTATTCCGCACACCGCCAGGAAGAGGGAGAATCGGAAGCGAGCGGCGCAGTGAGCAGGACCCGGCGCGCGGGAAGGCGTGCACGCCCGGTCCGCCGGTGCGCGAAGGCGCGGCGCAGGGAGGAAGCCATGGCACGGACCCGATTCGCCCCCGATCGCGGGCTGACCTCGCGGATGGTCACCACGATGTTCTTCATCGGACTGCTGTACGTGGTGGTCGTCGGTGCGCTGGTGGTGCTGCTCAAGGGCGCCTGGGTGATCGTGCTGCTCCTGGCGGGCGGGATGTTCGTCGCGCAGTTCTGGTTCAGCGACCGGATCGCCGCGTTCAGCATGGGGGCGCGGGAGGTCACCCCGGAGCAGGCGCCCGAGCTGCACGGCGTCGTCGACCGGGTCTGCGCGCTGGCGGACATGCCGAAGCCGCGGGTCGCCATCGCCGAGACGGACGTCCCGAACGCCTTCGCCACCGGGCGCAACCAGAAGAACTCCATGGTGTGCGCCACCACGGGCCTGCTGCGGCGGCTGGAGCCGGAGGAGCTGGAGGGTGTGCTCGCCCATGAGCTGTCGCACGTCGCGCACCGTGATGTCGCGGTGATGACCATCGCGTCGTTCCTGGGGGTGCTGGCCGGGATCATCACCCGCGCCGCCCTGTGGAGCGGCGTCGGCCGCAACAACCGCGATCAGAACGCCGCGATCGCCGTCCTCGTCGTCACGCTGGTCAGCGCGGTCGTCTACGCGATCAGCTTCCTGCTGACCCGGCTGCTGTCCCGCTACCGGGAGCTGTCCGCCGACCGGTCCGCGGCGATCCTCACCGGCCGCCCGTCGGCGCTGGCCTCCGCGCTGACGAAGGTCACCGGGCAGATCGCCCGGATCCCCACCGACGACCTGCGCAAGTCGCAGCCGTTCAACGCCTTCTTCTTCGCCCCGGCGTTCAACAAGGAGACCTTCAACCAGCTGCTCTCCTCGCACCCGACGCTGGAGCAGCGGCTGGACCAACTGGGCCGGATCTCGGCGCAGCTGGGGCGCCCGTGACGGCGCGTGCGCCCCGGGGCGCACGGAGCCACGGAGCCCCGGCGGGCGCGTCGTTCACCGGGACCGGTGGGCGCGCCCCGGGCAGCGCGCGGGACGAGCGGGGAGAATGACGCCATGGGATTTCTGGACGCCCTTCTCGGCCGCAGCAAGCCGGTCCGCCCCGACCTCGATCAGCTCTTCGCGCTGCCGTCCGCGGCGGTGACGCTGGAAGCGGCGGCGCACTTCCGGCCGACCGGCCGCGGTTCGGTCTGTTTCGCCAGCGTCGAGGGCGGGGAGTTCGCCCGCATCCAGGAGGAGGTCCGCGCCCTCCTGGGAGCGCCGGTCGATTTCAGCCAGGACGCCTACGGGTACACCTGGATGCAGGCGCGGCACGACCCGCAGGACGTGGCGGGCCTGGTCAACGACCTGCATGCGGTGAACTCCTCCTTGGAGGGCGCCGGTTTCGGCCCGCAGCTGCTCTGTTCGCTGATGGGCTTCGAGGACGAGCAGGGGCGGCGGCTGGCGCTCGTCTACCTCTACAAGCGCGGCACGTTCTACCCCTTCGCGCCCGCGACGGACGGCGCCGAGAAGCGCGACAACCCGCTGGAGCTGCAGGTCAAGGCGGTGCTCGGCGACGATCTGCGGATCGAGAGCGATCTGTCCCGGTGGTTCCCGGTGTGGGGCGCGCCCGGCCTCTGAGCCGCCCGGCCGAGAGGCCACCCGGGGCATACGTCCCGTGGCGGCCTCTCGGCCGTGGCTGAGCGTCCCGGGCGCGCTATGCGGTGGGCGCGGGGCCGTCGCCGGGCTCGTCGCCCTGGGGGGCGGCGGTACGGTCGTCGCCGGTGCCGAGGCCGTGGCGGTCACGGACCCGGTCGCTCGCCTCGCGGATCTTGGCGGAATCCAGCTGCTCCGCGGCCCAGCGGGCCCACTCCTCCTGGGCGGCCGTCATACGCAGGCCGTACTCCAGGGCGAGCCGCCCGTAGACGGAGAGCATGTCGTCGTCCCACGGCGTCTTCTCGTCGACCCGGCGGAGCTCCGCATGGAGCCGGGCGGTCTCCTGTGCGCGCCCGAGGAGGAAGGTGCGGGCCTCCAGCGGGGTGAGGACGCCGAGGAAGAAGACCCGCAGCAGGCTGTCGTCGCGGTGCGGACCGCTGGGCGGCACCTCGGCGAGCCAGTGCCGCAGCTCGGCCAGGCCCTCGTCGGTGATCGCGTACTCCTTGCGGCCGCGGGGGCCGTGCGCGGAGACCTCGGCGAGGCCCGCGGCGGTCAACTTGCCCAGCTCGCCGTAGACCTGGCTCTGCGTGGCCGGCCAGACGTTGGCCAGCGAGGCGTTGAACAGCTTCATCAGGTCGTAGCCGCTGGCCGGGGATTCGGACAGCAGGCCCAGCACGGCATGTCTCAGGCTCATGCCCGCACACTAACTCCCACATTCCACTCTTGACACGTCGGGATCTCACCTTCTACTTTCGACATGTCGAAAGAGAAATGTGCGGGCGGGGGCCCGCCGACGGGGGGAGCGGACATGCAGTACCTACGGGGATTCCTTCCCTGGCTGGCCTTCGGATTGGTCTCGGCGGTCGGGTGGCAGTGGGGCGCACTGGCCGGGCTGGCGCTCGCTGCGGCGTTCCTCCTCACCGACCGCACCGCCGGCTGGGCGCCCTCGGAGCGCCTGCTCGACTACGGCACCGTCCTCTTCTTCGCCGCCCTCACCACCCTCGCCTTCCTCCGGCCGGACAGCGGCCTCAAGGTCTACGCCGGGTCCCTCTCCATGGGCTGGCTGGCGCTCATCGCCTGGGGATCGATCGCCGCCCGCACCCCCTTCACCCTCGCGATAGCCCGCCGCCGGGTGACGTCCGAGATCGCCGCGAGCCCGCTCTTCCTGCGGATCAACACCGTCCTCACCGCGGCCTGGGCGCTCTCCTTCACCCTCACCGCCCTCGCCCAGGCGGCCCTGTCCTTCCACGGCGGGCTCCCGGGCCTCTCGATCGCGGTGCAGATCGCCGGGTTCGTCCTCCCGGCCCGCTTCACCGCCGCCTACCCGGAGCGGGCCCGCGCCCGGTACCTCCGCGACAACGCCCCGCACCATCCGGCACAGACCCAGGGAGCCTGACGCCATGACCACCGCGCCTGCACCGCACCTGGCGGGCAACTTCGCCCCGGTGCCCGACGAACTCACCCTCCACGACCTGCCGGTCACCGGCGCCGTCCCGCCCGAGCTGACCGGCTGGTATCTGCGCAACGGCCCCAACCCGCACGCCGCCGCCTCGGCGCACTGGTTCCTCGGCGACGGCATGGTCCACGGCGTACGCCTGGCGGGCGGCCGCGCCACCGCCTACCGCAACCGCTGGGTGCGCACCACGACCTTCACCGACGGCGCCCCGCTCTACGACGGCAAGGGAGGTTTCGACCGCACCGCCGGCCTCGCCAACACCCACGTCGTCCGGCACGCCGGACGCACCCTGGCCCTCGTCGAGTCGTCCTTCCCCTACGTACTGGACCACCGCCCGGGCCATGAGCTGGAGACACTCGGCCCGTACGACTTCGGTGGCCGTCTCACCACCGCGATGACCGCCCACCCGAAGACCTGCCCCACCACCGGTGAGCTGCACTTCTTCGGCTACGGCGGGCTCCGGCCCCCGTATCTCACCTACCACCGCGCCGACGCCGCGGGAGAGTTGGTGCTCAGCCGCCCGATCGACGTACCGGGCCACACGATGATGCACGACTTCCACCTCACCGACGCCCATGTCGTCTTCATGGACCTCCCCGTCGTCTTCGACCACACCACCCCCGGCATGCCCTACCGCTGGGACCCGGAGTACGGCGCCCGCCTCTGCGTCCTGCGCCGCGACGAGCCCTTCGGCCCGGTCCGCCAACTGCCCATCGACCCCTGCTACGTCTTCCACGCACTCAACGCCCACGACGACGGCGACGACCGCATCGTCCTGTACGTCTCCCGGTACGCGACCTACGGCGGGCCGGCCCCGGCGCACCTGTGGCGGTGGACCCTCGACCTGTCCACCGGCACCGTCCACGAGGAGCAACTCGACGTCCGGGACTGCGAGTTCCCCCGGATCGACGACCGCCTCGCCGGACGCCCCACCCGCTTCGGCCACGCCACCGCCGCCGAGGGCCCCGGCTCCGGCCCGGTGCCCGGCGCGCTGCTCCGGTACGACCTGCGGACCGGAACGTCCGAGCGGTACGACTTCGGGCCCGGCCGCACCCCCGGCGAGGCGGCCTTCGCCCCCGCGGACTCCACTCCCGGCGGCCCCGGCTGGCTGATCACCTACGTCCACGACGCGGCGACGGACACCAGCGATCTCGTGATCCTCGACGCGCAGGAGATATCCGCCGGCCCCGTCGCCACCGTCCATCTGCCCCGGCGCGTCCCCTACGGATTCCACGGCAACTGGCTGCCCGACCCGGCCGGTTGACCGCACGGGCGCCACGGCGCATCCGGCCGGCTCTTTGACAACAGCACAGTGTGGCGCGGACGGGCCCCGGTACCGGCCGCGGCCCGGCCCGCGGTCTCAGCCGCCGGTGGTGCCGCGGGTCTCGCCGGAGCTGCCCGGACCGTCCGGCCCGGGTGCGGGCGCCGACCCGCCCGGCCCCGCGCCGTGGGGGAGCGGCGGGACCAGGGCGTCCAGGGCACGGGCCTGCACCTCCCGCAGCGCGGCCGCCGTGATGAACGCGGCGGTGTGCTCCGGGCCGACCAGCTCCCGCACGGCCGCCACCGCGTCGGCGGGCAGCACGACCGCGGCCCGGCCCGCCTCGGCACGGGGGCCCGGGGCGGAGCCGGCCCCGGCGAGCGGCGCGACGCCACCCTCGCGTGCGGGCCGGGGCACACCGCCGCACCGGCGCGGTCCGGCGGCGAAGGGCCCGCGGGCACCCGCCCCGCCGCCGGGCACGCGTCCGTCGAAGGTGCCGGTCCCGCCCTTGCAGGAGGCGTCGGTCCTGGGCGTACCGGGAGCGTCACCCGGCGGGAGCGCACCGGCGAGGTGCTCGCGCAGATGGCGGGTGGCGAGTGTGCGCATCGCCCGGGCGAGTTCGGCGTCGATGGTCTGCCGGGCCAGCGGCCGCAGCCGCCGGATCAACGCCGCCGCCTCGGCCGCCGCGGCTTCCGTCGGCGGCTGGTCGAGGAACGGCTGGAAGACGTGCTCGGTGGTGAAGTCCAGGAAGCGGGAGGCGATGTGCTCGACCTGCGCGCGCACCTCCCGCAGATGGGTGGCGACGGCAGCGAGCGGGACGCCTGCGGAGTGCAGTTCGGCGGCGACGGCCAGCTCCTGCGGGCTGGGCACCGCGTACACACCGGCCCGGCCCGGTACGGGCTCCAGGATGCCCAGTTCGACGGCCTCGGCGAGCGCCGCGCCGTCGATCCCCGAGCCGCCCGCCGCACCGCCGAACGCGTCGTGCAGCTGCTCGGCGGTGACGAGGGAGGACTGCTCCTCGCTCCACGGCCCGTCGACCTCGGCGGCCAGCCCGAGGACCCCGCCGAGGTCCCGCCCGGCGTCCCAGGCCGTCAGAAGTTCCTTGATGCTGGCGAGGGTGTAGCCGCGCTCCAGCAGGTCGGTGATCTGCCGCAGCCGCGTGAGGTGGGCGTCGCCGTAGACGTTGGCGCGGCCCCGGCGCTCCGGGCGGGGCAGCAGACCGCGGTCCTGGTAGGCGCGGATGGTCCGGACGGTGGCGCCGCTGAGGCGGGCCAGGTCCTCGATGCGGTACTCCGGCTGCGGCTGGTCGGTCAAGGCGGTGCTCCTCACAGGTCGGCCGCGCCGCCCACCGCACCCGCCGCGGCGCGTACGACCCGGGAGGCGCCGGCGGGGCGACGGCCGTGCAACGCCCCGTCCTGCGAGGGATGGTACGGGCGCCTCACCTGCCCCCGCACCGCCTTGCTGCCCAGGCCGGACCGACGCGCCCGGACCTCGTCCCGGGCGGACCCGGTACGCCGGTGGCAGGCACGGACGGGACCCGCGCCGGGCCCCGTCCGCACCCGGGCCACGGTGGGACGGGGTGCCACCCGACCGGCCACCACCGGGCCAGCCACCACCCGGCCCGAGCCGAGGCGAACCCCGGCCGGGCGCAGGCCGGAACAGGCCCCAGCCGGGCGCCGGCCGGAACAACCCTCGGCCGGACGCAGGCCAGAACAGACCCTGGCCGGACGCGCCCCGGAGCCCGCTCCCGCCCGTCTCACAGCGGAGGCTCGATGCGGGCGACGGCCCGCAGCGCGCGCGGCGCCACCCGGGAGAGGAACCGCGCACCGCGCGCTTCGGGGGTGACGGGGACCACCGCCTGGTTGCGGACCACGGCGCGCAGGACGGCGTCCGCGACCTTCTCCGGCGGGTAGTTGCGCAGCCCGTAGGCCCGGGTGGCCTTCGTTCGGCGGGCCTTCTCCTCGTCGGCCGACACCCCGGTGAACCGCGAGGTGGCGGTGATGTTGGTGTTGACCAGCCCCGGGCAGATCGCCGAGACCCCGATGCCCTGCCCCGCCAGCTCCGCGCGGAGACACTCGCTGAGCATCAGCACCGCCGCCTTGGACGTGCTGTACGCGGGCAGGGCCCGGGACGGCTGGAACGCCGCGGCGGACGCGGTGTTGACGATGTGCCCGCCCTGACCGCGCTCCGCCATCCGCTTCCCGAAGGTCCGGCAGCCGTGGATGACGCCCCAGAGATTGACGTCCAGAACCTTCTGCCAGTCCTCCACCGACGTCTCCATGAAGGAGCCCGACAGCCCGATACCCGCGTTGTTGACCAGCACATCGACCGTGCCGTAGGCGGCGTCGACGTGGTCCGCGAGCTTCTCCATCGCCGCCGCGTCCGCGACGTCGACCACCTCGCTGTACGCCTGCGGCGCGCCGATCAGCCGGGCCATGTCCGCGGTCCGGGCGGCGCCCTCCGCGTCCCGGTCCACCGCGATGATCCGCGCCCCGGCCTCCGCGAACGCGAACGCCGTCGCCCGGCCGATGCCGCTCGCCGCGCCGGTCACCAGCACCAGCTGTCCGCCGAACCGGTCCGCGTACGCCCCGGACGCCGCGACCGCCTTCGCCGGGTCGCCCTCCTCCTGGGCGGCGACGAACTCCGTGATCCAGGCGGCCAGTTGGTCGGGCCGGGTGCGCGGCACCCAGTGCTTGGCCGGGAGGGTGCGGCGGGTGAGCCGGGGCGCCCACCGGTCGAGGTCGTCGTAGAGCCGCTCCGACAGGAACGCGTCGCCGGTCGGGGTGATGAGCTGCACCGGGCAGTGGGCGAAGGCGTCGTCGCGGGGGTGGCCGAGGCGGGAGCGGATGTTGTCGCGGTACAGCCAGGCGCCGTGGGCCGCGTCGCGGGGCAGGGACGACGTCGGGTAGTCGCCGCCCGGCACCTTCTCGAACCGTTCCATGAGCGCCGGCCACCGCTTGCCGAGCGGGCCCTTCCAGGCCATCTCCGGCAGCGCGGGGGTGTGCAGCGCGTACACGTACCAGGACTTCAGGGACTGGGACAGGAGCTGGGTGGCGCGGCGGGGGGTGGGCCGCTTGAGGCGCCCCTTGATCCAGTGGCCGAAGTGGTCGAGGGACGGGCCCGACATCGAGGTGAACGACGCGATCCGGCCCTCGGTCCGCCGGACCGTCGCGAACTCCCAGGACTGCACCGAGCCCCAGTCGTGCCCCACCAGATGCACCGGCCGGTCCGGGCTGACGGCGTCCACGACGGCGAGGAAGTCATCGGTCAGCTTCTCCAGCGTGAACCCCCCGCGCAGCGGCTGCGGCGCGGTCGAGCGCCCGCAGCCCCGCACGTCGTACAGCACCACATGGAAGCGGTCGGCGAGCCGCCGCGCGACCTCGGACCAGACCTCCTTGCTGTCCGGATAGCCGTGCACCAGCAGCACCGTGGGCCGCTCCGGATCACCCAGTTCGGCGACGCACAGTTCGATGCCGCCGGTCCGCACCCACCGCTCCCGGGCCCCCGGGAGACCGGCCCCGGCAGCCGCGCCACCGCTCCCGGAGTCCGCCGCGCCGGCAGCATCCGCCGCCCCGCGCCCTTCCACCGCGTCCGCCATGTCCCTCTCCTCGCCCTCTTCCTCGACTGCGTTGCCGACCGGATCCGGAAGCTGCGTCACCCGGCCTTCTCCTCCTGCCACCGCCGCACATGCGGCAGATCGTCATCCAGCCAGAACGCGCTCTCCTGCGGGTCCGTGGAGTCCGTCACGACGAGGAGTTCCTCGAACTTCGCCCCCGTACCGCGGAATCCGAGATGAGGTTCGACGGCCCACAGGCCCGGCTGCGGCGGATGGTCGGAGAAGGAGTACGGGCTCCACAGCGGCGACCAGCCCTCCCGGTGCCCGTGCAGCGCGTCCGACGCCAGCCCCTTCAGGGACTGCGTCCCGAAGCCGAACACCGTGGGCGCCCAGCGCCGCTCCCGCACCCGGTCGACCTTGTGGGCGATGACCCCGAACGGGTAGGCGCGATGCCGGTTCGTGTGCCCCTGGCGCACCATCAGGCGCTCGACGTCCTCGTAGATCTCCCGCAGCGGACGGCGCTCGCGCACCTCGCGGAGGATCAGTTCGCGGTGTGCTTCCAGGTCGGCCATCAGCCGATCGTGGACGGGGTTGAGGCCCAGGCAGCCGGAGTAGCCGATGTCGGCGGTGAAGCCGCGGTGGACCGGGGCCATGTCGAGGATGAACGGCATCCCCGGCTCCAGCCGCCGCCCCGTCGGGAAGAACTGCAGCGGCACGCGGAACCCGGCGAACGCCGTCCGGTCGCCGAACCATGCGAACGGCAGGTGGAACCAGTCCCGCACCCCGCGCTCGCGCAGCCACACCCGCTGCATCCGCGCCGCCTCACGCTCGGTGACGCCCGGTTTGAGCTGCGCGGCGACGGCCTCGGCGCACTCGTAGGCGAGCCGTTGGACCTCGCGGAAGCCGCGTAGCCGCGCGCCGAGGGTGCCGGCCGGATTCTGTGAGGTCACTGCAGGCATCGTCAACCGTCCGTCCGTCAGCAGGGCATCGTCGCGGTACGTGCGCGTAACTTGACACCGATGAATGTGACAATTGCTGACGTCTACGTCAAGAGGCGTGCGGCGAACCCGCCCGAAACCTGCCGCGGGCCCACCGCCCGAACCCTGTTGCGCATCCGCCGACCGGCCACCCGCACCGCCCCCGCAGCCGAATCCGCCCCGGAGCCCGCACCCCGCCCGTCACCTCCGCCATGCCCCGTGGGAAGGGCATCCCCTAAGGGGCGTCGTCCCCGAGAGGTAGGGCCGGACCGTCGCCTGGGCTGATGATCCGTACGGCGGGCACCACTACCGTCGAGACGTGACCGTCATCCTGACCGAAAGCCTCAGCAAGCGGTTCCCGCGGGTGACCGCCCTGGACCGGCTGACCGTGGACATCGCGCCCGGTGTGACCGGCCTGGTGGGCGCCAACGGGGCCGGAAAATCGACCCTGATCAAAATCCTCCTCGGCCTCGCACCGGCCACCGAGGGCACCGCACACGTCCTCGGCATGGACGTCACCACCCACGGCGCCGCCATCCGCGAACGCGTCGGCTACATGCCCGAACACGACTGCCTGCCCCCGGACGTCTCCGCCACCGAATTCGTCGTCCACATGGCCCGGATGTCCGGCCTGCCCCCCACCGCGGCCCGCGAACGCACCGCGGACACCCTCCGCCACGTCGGCCTCTACGAGGAGCGCTACCGCCCCATCGGCGGCTACTCCACGGGCATGAAACAGCGCGTCAAACTCGCCCAGGCCCTCGTCCACGACCCGGAACTGGTCTTCCTCGACGAGCCGACCAACGGCCTCGACCCCGTCGGCCGGGACGACATGCTCGGCCTGATCCGCCGCGTCCACACCGACTTCGGCATCTCCGTCCTGGTCACCTCCCACCTCCTCGGCGAGCTGGAACGCACCTGCGACCACGTCGTCGTCATCGACGGCGGGGCGCTGCTGCGCTCCTCCGCCACCGGCGAGTTCACCCGGGAGACGACCTCCCTGGTCGTCGAGGTCACCGACACCGATGAGCACCCCGACGGCACCGCCGCCCTCCACTCGGCCCTCGCCGCCGCCGGAGCCACCGTCACCCGTGACGTGCCCGGCGCCGCCCCGGCCACCACCGCCGGCCACCTCCTCCACATCGAGGCCGGCGCGCCCGGCGGCACGGACCCCCACGACCTCGTCCGCGACACCGTCGCCGTCCTCGGCCTCGGTCTCGTCCGCATGGAACCCCGCCGCCACCACCTCGCCGAGGTCTTCCGCACCCCGGCGAGCGCCACCGGAGCCGAGACCCCACCCGGCACCCCGGCCGAACCCGCCATCCCCGCCCCCGTCCCGCACCCCGCCCCGAAGGGAGGCGCCCCCGATGCCCGCTGACCCCACCTCACCGGCCGCCACACCGGGCGACCACCGCCCCGCCCCCTACGGGCCACCCACCCCCGACACCGCCCCCACCACCGGCCACCCCCGGCCCCGACCCACGGAGGCCACGGCATGAGCGAGCCGCAGAACACCGCGACGGCCCCGCAGCCACCGGCCGGGGCGTCCCTGCACAACATCGGCTACCGCCACTACGACGGCCCCCGCCTCGGCCGCGCCTACGCCCGCCGCTCCCTCTTCGTCCAGAGCCTGCGCGGCGCCTACGGACTCGGCCGCTCCGCCAAGTCCAAGGTGCTGCCGATGCTCCTCCTCGGCGTCATGTGCCTGCCCGCCGGAATCATGGTCGCGGTCACCGTCGTCACCAAGGCCCACAGCCTCCCCCTCGACCCCAGCCGCTACGCGATCTACCTCCAGGCCGTCATCGGCCTCTACCTCGCGGCCCAGGCACCCCAGTCCGTCTCCCGCGACCTGCGCTTCCGCTCCGTACCGCTCTACTTCTCCCGCCCCATCGAGCGCATCGACTACGTCACCGCGAAATTCGCCGCCCTCGCCGCCGCCCTCTTCCTCCTCACCGCCACCCCGCTGGTGATCCTCTACGCCGGGGCCCTCCTCGCGAAGCTCGACTTCGCCGACCAGACCGCGGGCTTCGCCCAGGGCCTGCTCACCGTCGCCCTCCTCTCCCTCCTCTTCGCCGGCATCGGCCTGGTCATCGCCGCCGCCACCCCCCGCCGCGGCTTCGGCGTCGCCGCCGTCATCGCCGCCCTCACCCTCCCCTACGGGGCCGTCAGCGCCCTCCAGGGCATCGCCTACGTCCAGGGCCACGAATCCGCCGTCGGCTGGCTCGGCCTCTTCTCCCCGATCACCCTGATCGACGGCGTCCAGGCCACCTTCCTCGGCGGCACCACCTCCTTCCCCCAGTCGCTGGCCCCCACCACCACCGCGGGCGTCCTCTACCTCCTCGTCGTGCTGGCCGCCGTCGCCGCCTCGTTCGCCCTGCTCATGCGCCGCTACCGCAAGGCCGGCCTGTGACCCACACCGCCCGCCACACCCACCCCGCCACCCGCACCGACGAGGAGCCGCGCCCATGAGCACCCTCCGCATCGACCACGTCTCCCGCTGGTTCGGCAACGTCGTCGCCGTCAACGACATCACCATGACCATCGGCCCCGGCGTCACCGGCCTCCTCGGCCCCAACGGCGCCGGAAAATCCACCCTCATCAACATGATGGGCGGCTTCCTCGCCCCCTCCCACGGCACCGTCACCCTCGACGGCGACCCCGTCTGGCGCAACGCCCGCAGCTACCGCCACCTCGGCATCGTCCCCGAACGCGAAGCCATGTACGACGTCCTCACCGGCCGCGAATTCGTCCTCGCCAACGCCGAACTCCACGGCCTCGGCCGCACCGAGGCGGCCGCCGCCCTCGCCACCGTCGACATGACGTACGCCCAGGACCGCAAGATCGCCACGTACAGCAAAGGCATGCGCCAGCGCGTCAAAATGGCCTCCGCGCTCGTCCACGACCCCACGGTCCTGCTCCTCGACGAACCGTTCAACGGCATGGACCCCCGCCAGCGCATGCACCTCATGGAACTCCTGCGCCACATGGGCGAGGAGGGCCGCACCGTCCTCTTCTCCTCCCACATCCTCGAAGAGGTCGAACAACTCGCCACCCATATCGAGGTCGTCGTCGCCGGACGCCACGCGGCCTCAGGCGACTTCCGCAAGATCCGCCGCCTGATGACGGACCGCCCGCACCGCTACCTCGTCCGCTCCGACAACGACCGCGCCCTCGCCGCCGCCCTCATCGCCGACCCCTCCACCGCAGGCATCCAGGTCGACCACACCGAAGGCGCCCTCCACATCCAGGCCGTCGACTTCACCCGCTTCACCACGCTGCTGCCCCGCGTCGCCCACGACCAGGGCATCCGCCTCCTCACGGTCACCCCCTCCGACGAATCCCTGGAATCCGTCTTCTCCTACCTCGTCACGGCCTGACCTGCACCGACGCGGCCCGCGCCCGCCCCGGCCCGCAGCGCTCCCGCCCGCCCCGGAAGGAACCCGCACATGTCCACCACCAGCCCACCCACCCCCGCCGCACCCCTGCCGCCCGCCCTCTTCCACCCCACCGTCGCCCGCCTCACCTACCGCACCCTCCTTGGCAGCCGGCGCGCCCTGATCCTCTTCGCCCTGCCCGCCCTCCTCCTCGTCATCGCGGTCGCCGTCCGCACCCTCACCGGCGCCGACGACACCACCGCCCAGCAGATCCTCGGCGGATTCGCCCTCGCCACTCTCGTCCCCCTGATCGGCGTCATCGCCGGAACCGGCGCCATCGGCCCGGAGATCGACGACGGTTCCGTCGTCTACCTCCTCGCCAAGCCCATCCGCCGCAGCACCATCGTCCTCACCAAACTCACCGTCGCCACCGGCACCGCCCTCGTCTTCTCCGCCGTCCCCGTCCTCGTCGCCGGCTACGTCCTCAACGGCAACAGCCAGCAGATCGCCGTCGCCTACGCCACCGCCGCAGCCGTCGCCTCGATCGCCTACGCCGCCGTCTTCCTGCTCCTCGGCACGATCACCCGCCATGCCGTCGTCATCGGCCTGGTCTACGCCCTCGTCTGGGAATCTCTCTTCGGCAGCCTCGTCCCGGGCGCCCGTACCCTCAGCATCCAGCAGTGGGCCCTCGCCCTCGGCGGCCGCCTCGCCCCCGACTCCACCATCGCCTCCGCCGTCACCCTCCCCACCGCCGCGATCCTCCTCATCGCT
The DNA here is from genome assembly GCF_055564055.1 of Streptomyces sp. NPDC029159. NCBI lineage: Bacteria > Bacillati > Actinomycetota > Actinomycetes > Kitasatosporales > Streptomycetaceae > Streptomyces > Streptomyces sp. NPDC029159. The sequence goes on along the minus strand of NZ_JBVHWT010000001.1, from coordinate 538,853 downwards.
GCCACCACCGCCGCCACCTGGTACGCCACCCGCCGCCTCCGCGCCCTCACCCTCGCCGGGGAGGAGTGACTGCCGCTGTACGACGGCGGGTTGCCGACCACGGCGCTCGGATCCGAAGCGTCGCCGACCGCTGTACGGAGCGGGGGCGACGTAACGGCGTACGGAGTGGGCCGAGGCCGGGCGTACGTGAACGAGGCCGAGCCTGAGGCCGGAGACGAGGCCGATCCTGAGGCCGGAGCCGGGGTGCGGCTCCGGATGTGCGGACCCGGGCCCGGAGCTGGGGGTGCAGTCCCGGATGTGCGGGCCGAGCCCGGAGCCGGTCGTACGGACTCTGGCCTGAGGCCGAGCCGGCGCAGGCGCCGCCCCCCCTACGGGCCCTCCGTAAGGTGACCGCGTGACGCCCCCGACGCCCTCCCCGACACCACCCGCCCCCACCACGGCACCGGCCACCACGGCACCGGCCACCTCCCCGCTGATCACCACCGAGACGCTGCACCACCCCGGCGCCCCCGGCGCACCCGCCACCCTCCCGGCGCTCCTCTGGCGGGCCGGACCGGGCTGGCGGATGATCTCCAGCGCCGTCCTCGGCGGCGGCATCGGCGAACGCCACTGGTTCCTCAACGCCCAGGTCCCCCACGGCTACACCCGCCGCGACCCGCACCACCACCTCACCGAGATAGCCGCCCCGGCCCTCACCACGCCACCCGCATCCCCCTCGGCCCCGCTCCCGCCCGGCGTGGCACTGATGACCGCCGCCGACATCCTCGCCACCGCCGCCCACACCACCGAGGACGGCGCGGAAGCCCTGGTCACCGCCGGTGTCGGCGTCTCCGGCTGGGCCGCCGTACCCGCCCTGCACACCGTGCCCCACCCCGGCCCCGGCACCATCAACATCCTCGTCGCACTCCCGGTACCCCTCACCGACGCGGCCCTCGTCAACGCCGTCGCCACCGCCACCGAAGCCAAGGTCCAGGCGCTCCACGACAACGGCTACGACGCCTCCGGCACCCCCACCGACGCGGTCTGCATCGCCGCCCGCACCCCGGGAAACGCCACCCCCGCCGAACACTTCGCGGGCCCCCGCGCCCTCTGGGGCGCCCGCCTCGCCCACGCCGTCCACCGCGCCACCCACGAAGCCGTCGCCCGCGATGCGCGTCTCCGCGCTACGCCGTCGTAACCGGGTTCCTGCCAGGGGGCCGGGCGCCGGGGGCCGACCCGCGTGTGTACCGCTGCCCCGCCCCGCCCTGGCTCCGTACGGGGGAGCGCGTTCCACCCTTACGGGGCCAGCCTGTTCCACCCGTACGGGCCCGGCCCGTTCCACCCGTAGGGGAATTGCCTCCGCCACCCTCCCCGCACGGGATGGGCCCCGCACCCCCACGCATCCCGAACACCAAGCGAGGCGGCGCCTCCCGGCCACCGCCCCGCTTCCTCCATGTCCCCGATGCCGGTTACGCCGCCGGAGCCCCGATCCGCCGGTCTCGGCCCGCGCCCATGCCCAGCAGCGCCAGCCCCGCACACACCACCAGCATCAGCACCAGCGGCACACTCCACCCACCGGTCACCTGATGCACCGCACCCAGCGCCAACGGGCCGACCGCCGCCAGCAGATACCCGCCGGTCTGCGCCATCCCCGACACCCGGGCCGCCGTATGCGCATCCCCGGAGCGCAGCACCATCATCGTCAGCGCCAGCCCCAGCGCACCGCCCTGACCGAGCCCCAGCAGCACCGCCCACAGCCACGCCCCCGCGACCGGCGCCACCATCAGCCCCACGACACCGCATGCCATCAGCGCCGACACCATCACACCCAGCAGCCGCTGCTGACGCATCCGTCCCGCCAGCATCGGCACCACGAACGAACCCGCCATCTGCACCAACGTGCTGAACGCGAAGATCAGCCCCGCCTTGCCCTTGCCCATCCCGTGATCCGTGAAGATCGTCGGCATCCACGCGATCATCACGTACGCGATCAGCGACTGTGACCCCATGAACAGCGTCACCTGCCACGCCAGCGCCGACCGGTTCAGCCGCGGCCCGTCCTCGACGGTGTGCGCCGGACGCGCCGCCGCCTCCCCGTGGTGCGTACCCCTACGGGACATCACCGCCTGCGGCACCCAGACCAGCGCCGCCGCCCCCGCCAGCAACGCCCACGAGACCAGCGCCCCCTGCCAACTGCCGAGCGCCTCCTCCAACGGCACCGCGGTCGCCGCCGACACCGTCGCGCCCAGCACCATCGCCGTCGTGTAGAGCCCCGTCATCCCGGCGGCCTTCTCCGGGAAGTCCCGCTTGATCAGCCCCGGCATCAACACGTTGAGCAGGGCTATCGCGGTCCCCACCACCGCACACCCGGCGAACAGTGCCACGACCGGCGGCGCGATCCGCAGCACGATGCCGCCGCACAGCAGCACCAACGCCCCGCACAGCACCGTCTCCGTACCCCACCGACGCGCCAGCTTCGGCGCAACGATCGACCCCAGCCCCATGAACACCAGCGGAATCGCCGTCACCAGACTGGTCGCCGTCGCCGCCAGCCCGAAGTGGTGACCGATCTCGGCGAGCAGCGGCGACATCCCCGCCAGCGCCGCCCGCATGTTCAACGACGCCAGCACGATCCCGGCCAGCAACAGCGCCGGATGCGCCCGCAACTGCCGTCGCGCCACGACGACCTGCGGCGCCGCCGCCAGGTCCTCCTCGGCATCAATCAACGGGACCTCGGCCAACGGGACCTCGGACAACGGAGCCTCGGCTCTGCTACCGGACATGCGTACACACCTCACCAATCACAACTCGAAGAAATAGGGGACTGACAAAGGAAGTTGAGCCCCCGAAGGGACAGGCGCAGCAAGCCCCGACGAACGGAGAACGACAACGCCGCACACACCGCCCGCCAGACGGCCCGTCACAAGCGGCGCCACGAAGGGCACCACGAGCAGCCCACGAAGAGCACCACGAACGGCAGGACGAGCCGCCGCCCGAGCAGCCCACCACCGCTCACCCCGGACCGCTCCAGCCGACCCGTCACCGGGAAACCCCGCCCCGAACCGGCGCCTCTCTCCCCCTTGTGCCGCCGCGTCACCGCCCGTCGAGCAGCGTCTCCACGGCACGTTTCGGCTTGTCCAGCAGCGCCCGGACCGCCCGCTCCGCCGCTTCCGGGTCGCCGGAGGCGATGGCCGTCATGACCGCATGGTGATCACCGTGCACGATCTTCGGAATCGCCTGGTCGTCCAACGCCGTGACCAGCGCCTCCCGCACCGAACTGCTGAACCAGCCGTACGTGGCCGTCAGCGCGGTGTTGTGCGCCGCCTCGACCACCGCCCGGTGGAACGCGACGTCATGATCCGCATACAGCTCCAGATTGCCGTGCGCGGGCAGCCCGTCCTCCCCCTCCAGCTGTGCCTGGGCGTCGAGCGCCGCCTGCATCCGTTCCAGGTCCGCGGGCTCATGACGGACCGCCGCCAGCCGCGCGGCCTCCGCCTCCAGCGCGATCCGGACCTCCAGCACGTCCCGGATCCCGGCCCGCTGCACCCCGCGCATGACCGCACCCGGGTCGGTGGCGGACACCACGAAGGTCCCCTCACCCTGCCGGGACCGCAGCATCCCGGCATGCACCAGGACCCGCACCGCCTCCCGCACGGTGTTACGTCCGACCTCCAGCTGCTCGGCAAGCGCGTGCTCGGTGGGAATCCGCTCCCCGACCTTCCACTCCCCGGCGACGAGCTGCGCCCGCAACGCCTCGACGACCGTGTCCACCAAAGACCGACGCCCCGCCGCCTGCAGCACCATCCGCCCTCACACGCCCTTCCTGCCCGGTTGCCCAGTCATCCTACAACTTATAAGTTCACGGTACACGGACTCATTGCGGGCTGAGCGCCCGCCCGATCTGAGGCGAGGTCGCGCACCCCGAAGGAGGTCAGCGAAGGCAATCAGCGAGCGAAGGTAATCAGCGCAGGCGATCGGCGAAGGGGGTCACGAAAGCGACCAGGGAAGAGGCGGCGCAGCCACTCGACACCCACATCACTCTCTGTAATTATTGCGCTAAGTAACTGGAACGATGCGACCCACGCATTCGTTCACGGAGAGTAATCGAAGCCGCGACGGACCACCCACCCGGCGAACACCGCCGACCGATGACGCTCCAGACAGACCGAACCGCCGACCCGCACTACCCGATAGGCAAACCACACGCCCAGCTCGTACCACCGGCAGTTCGCACTGCCAGCAGTTCGTACCGCCGGTCCGCACGCCCCGAAGGCGACACCTTCCCCAGGGCGCCGCCTGACCCGCTCCCGCTACCCGCTCCCGTACAACCGCTCCAACACCACAGCGATCCCGTCGTCCTCGTTCGACGCGGTGATCTCGTCGGCGACAGCCTTGAGTTCGGGGTGGGCGTTGCCCATCGCGACGCCGTGGGCGGCCCAGGCGAACATGGTGAGGTCGTTGGGCATATCGCCGAAGGCGATGGTGGAGTCGGCCTTGGCGCCCAGGCGGCGGGCCGCCAGGGAGAGGCCGGTGACCTTGGTCAGGCCGAGGGGGAGCAGTTCGACGATGCCGGGTCCGGAGACCGTCACGCCGACGAGGTCGCCGGCGGTGGCGCGGGCGACCTCCGCCAGCGCATCGTCGTCCAGCGTCGGGTGCTGGAGGTAGACCTTGTTGACCGCGGCAGTCCACAGCTCGGCGTGGTCGTCGACGGGGAGGGCCGGGAGCGGGCCCTCCTTGTGGTGGTAGCCGGGGCCGACCAGTACTTCGCCTTCGAGGCCGTCGCGGCTGACGGCGAGTCGCAGCGGGCCGGTCTCCGTCTCGATCTTGGCGATGGCGAGGGCGGCGAGCTGGCGGTCGAGGGTGACGGAGGTCAGCAGGCGCTGTTCGCCCGCGTGGTAGACCTGCGAGCCCTGCCCGCAGACCGCGATGCCCTGGTAGTCGAGCGCTTCCAGTATGTGGCGGGTCCAGGGCACCGCGCGGCCGGTCACCACGATGTGGGCGGCGCCGGCCGCGGTGGCCGTGGCGAGGGCCGCGCGGGTGCGGGGGGAGATCGTTCCGTCCTCCCGCAGCAGCGTCCCGTCGAGGTCCGTCGCGATGAGCTGGTAGGGCAGGGCTGGCGTGGGGGCCGGTCCGGAGGGGGTCACTTGGAGGCGGGCTCCAGGATCTCGCGGCCGCCGAGGTACGGGCGGAGCATGGCCGGGACGCGCACGGAGCCGTCGGCCTGCTGGTGGTTCTCGAAGATCGCGACGATGGTGCGGGGGACGGCGCAGAGCGTGCCGTTGAGCGTCGCGAGCGGCTGGACCTTCGGCTTGCCGTCGACGGTCTCCCGCATCCGGACCGAGAGCCGGCGGGCCTGGAACTCGTTGCAGTTCGAGGCGGAGGTCAGCTCGCGGTACTTGCCCTGGGTGGGGATCCATGCCTCGCAGTCGAACTTGCGCGAGGCGGAGGCGCCGAGGTCACCGGTGGCGACGTCGATGACCTGGAACGGCAGCTCCAGGCCGGTCAGCCACTGCTTCTCCCAGTCGAGGAGGCGGCGGTGCTCGTTCTCGGCGTCGTCGGGCGTGACGTACGAGAACATCTCGACCTTGTCGAACTGGTGGACGCGGAAGATGCCGCGGGTGTCCTTGCCGTAGGTGCCGGCCTCGCGGCGGAAGCAGGGCGAGAACCCGGCGTAGCGCAGCGGCAGCTGGTTCGCCTCGATGATCTCGTCCATGTGGTACGCGGCGAGGGGGACCTCGGAGGTGCCGACGAGGTAGTAGTCGTCCTTCTCCAGGTGGTAGACGTTCTCGGCGGCCTGGCCGAGGAAGCCGGTGCCCTCCATGGCGCGGGGGCGGACCAGCGCGGGGGTGAGCATCGGGGTGAAGCCGGCGGCGGTGGCCTGGGCGATGGCGGCGTTGACCAGGGCCAGCTCCAGCAGGGCGCCGATGCCGGTGAGGTAGTAGAAGCGCGAGCCGGAGACCTTGGCGCCGCGTTCGACGTCGATGGCGCCGAGGAGTTCGCCGATCTCCAGGTGGTCCTTGGGCTCGAAGCCCTCGGCGGCGAAGTCACGGATGGTGCCGTGGGTCTCCAGGAGGGTGAAGTCCTCCTCGCCGCCGACGGGGACGTCGGGGTGGACGAGGTTGCCGAGCTTCTGGAGGAGGGCATGGGCCTCTTCCTTGGCTTCGTCCTGGGCGGCGTCGGCGGCCTTGACGGCGGCGGCGAGTTCGCCGGCCTTCTTCAGCAGCACGGCCTTTTCGTCGCCGGCGGCCTTGGGGATCAGCTTGCCGAGCGCCTTCTGCTCGGCGCGCAGTTCATCGAAGCGGACGCTGGACGACCTGCGCCGCTCGTCGGCGGAGAGGAGTGCGTCGACGAGTGCGACGTCCTCTCCACGGGCGCGCTGGGAGGCGCGCACACGGTCGGGGTCCTCACGGAGCAGGCGAAGGTCAATCACCCTCCCAGGCTACCGGGGCGGACGGCGGGGCTCGACGCGATATTCCTCCGCATGTCGCAATGTCCGTTTTGGGCCGTTTATTCCCTGGGTAAGGGTGGTCGTGTGGAGCCTCCTGGCGTCGCGGCGGGACGGAATGGCGGAGGGAATTCGATGGCATTCCGGACGGGGTGGACGGGGCGTCGTTCGCGTCGCCGGATGGCGGTTTTTCGAGGGCGCCTCGATGGGCCCTGGGAGGGTGTCCGCCGGGCGAGACATGCGGCGCGAGGTGGGGGATTCCGGGGGGCGGGCTGTGGAGAAAAGTCGAGTTGTCCACAGGTGTGGGTGGCGTGGGCATTCTTATCCACAGGCTGTGTGTGAGAACTGTGGAACTCGGAACTTCGCCTTCCGGGTGGCGAATCATTCGCGGTGAATCGGGCACCCAAACCCTCTTCATGCACTCTTTCGGGTGGCGTTACCTAGCCCTAAAGGGCTGATCACGGAAAAAGGGATGACGTGGCTCGGCGTGTGGCGATGTGGGGCGGCGTGGCGGGGTCTGGGCTCGGTAGAGTGATTTGTCCGCTCTGTCCGAATCCCGCGAACGCTTACCCACAGGCACCGGGACGGCCCTGTGGATAACTCTGTGGATAGTCCACAGTGGGGTGGAACGCCCGTGGTGAGGGCGTCGGGACGGGGTCCGTACGGTCTCCCGGCAGTGGCCGGAATCGCCGCTCCGGACGCCTCGCCCCGTCAGGAATCCGCCCCTCTCAGAGGCGGCCGTCCTGGCAGCGGTTGAGCCAGTCGGCGGCATCGGTGAAGGCGGCGTCGGTCATGTCGGGGCGGACGGTGGCCGCGACCTGGTCGGCACGGGGGTACGAGCCGAGGAAGCGGACGCCGCGGCAGACCCGCTTGAGGCCCATCAGGACCTCGCCGACGCGCCGGTCGGTGATGTGGCCCTCGCAGTCGACGGAGAAGCAGTACCTGCCGATGCCCTCGCCCGTCGGCCGGGACTCGATGCGCATCATGTTCACGCCGCGGACCGCGTACTCCTGGAGGAGTTCGAGGAGCGCACCGGGGTGGTCGGCGCGCAGCCACAGGACCAGCGAGGTCTTGTCGGCGCCGGTCGGTGCGGCCGGGCGGGCCGGGCGGCCGACGAGGACGAAGCGGGTGGCGGCGTTCTGTGCGTCGTGGATGTCGGTGACCAGCGGTTCCAGGCCGTAGGTGGCGGCGGCGAACTCGCCGGCGAACGCGCCGTCGTAGCGGCCCTCCTGGACGAGGCGGGCGCCGTCGGCGTTGGAGGCGGCCGACTCCCAGGCGGCGTCGGGGAGTTGGGCGGCGAGCCACTTGCGGACCTGCGGCTGGGCGACGGGGTGGCCGGTGACGGTCTTGACGTCGGCGAGGGTGGTGCCGGGGCGGACCAGCAGGGCGAAGGTGATCGGCAGCAGCACCTCGCGGTAGATCATCAGCGGTTCGCCGGCGGCGAGTTCGTCGAGGGTGGTGGTGACGCCGCCCTCGACGGAGTTCTCGATGGGGACGAGGGCGGCGGCCGCCTCGCCGTTGCGGACGGCGTCGAGGGCGGCGGGGACGGAGACCATCGGCTCCAGCTCACGGGTGGCCGCCTCCGGGAGCGTGCGCAGCGCCGCTTCGGTGAAGGTGCCCGCCGGGCCGAGGTAGGTGTAGCGACTGGCCGACATGCGGGTGTCTCCCTCGCGTTCTTGCGGGGAATGTCCCGCCGAGCTTGCGGGGGACACCCCGCCGATCTCCCTGTGCCGTCACGATACCGAGCCCGCGGCGTGGGCCGGTCGGGTGTCCACAGGGCGGCCACCGCCGGACGCCACCCTGTGGATATCGGAGTCGGATCAGCCCTCCAGCAGCGGCTGGGCCACGTAACCGCCGGACTCCGGGGCGGGCGGGACGGCGTACAGGCCGCTGGCCTCGTGGCGGAGGAAGGGGGAGAGGGCGTCGCCGCGGTCGAGTTTGCGCTGGATCTGGGTGAAGGCGCGCAGCGGGTCGGCCTGCCAGCAGATGAAGAGGAGTCCGGCGTCGGGGGCGCCGTCGTCGCGGAAGCCGTCGTGGTACGAGAACGGGCGGCGGAGCAGGGCGGCGCCCTGGTTGGACTCGGGGGCGGCGATGCGGGCGTGGGCGTTGGCGGGGATGACGGGGAGGCCGTCGGGGCGGTTGGCGTCGAGCCGCATGGGGGTGGTCTCGTCGCCGCCGGTCAGGGGTGCGCCGGTGTCCTTGCGCCGCCCGATGATCTTCTCCTGGTCGGTGCGGGGCCGCTTCTCCCAGTCGTCGAGGAGCATCCGGATGCGGCGGACGACGGCGTACGAGCCGCCGCGCATCCAGGTGGCGTCGGCGTCACGGTCGACGAAGATGCGGGTGTCGAAGTCGGGGTCGGACGGTTTGGGGTTGTTGGTGCCGTCGATCTGGCCCATGAGGTTGCGGGTGGTCATGGGGTGGGCGGTGGCGCCGGGGGTGCGGTTGAAGCCGTTCATCTGCCAGCGCAGCCGGGCGGTGGGGGCGGCTTCCTTCTGGAGGGTGCGCAGGGCGTGGAAGGCGACGAGGGCGTCGTCGGCGCCGATCTGGAGCCAGAGGTCGCCGTTGCTGCGCTTGGGGTCGAGGGCGTCGGCGGAGAAGTCGGGCAGCGGGTCGAGCTGGACGGGGCGCTGCTTCGTCAGGCCGGTGCGGTCGAAGAAGGAGTGGCCGAGGCCGAAGGTGACGGTGAGGGAGGACGGTCCGGCGTCGGTGGCGACGGCGGTGTCGTGGGCCGGGGCGCGTCCTGCCATGAGGTCCTGGGCGGTGCGGGTCCAGCGGCGCAGCAGGGCGCCGGCGGCCTTGCGGTCGGCGTCGGGGGCGAGGTCGAAGGCGAGGAGGTGGCCGTTGGCCTGGAGCGGGGTGGTGATGCCCGCCTGGTGGGCGGCGCGGTCTTCGCGGAAGGGGACGCGGGTGGTGCCGATGGTGGTGAGCGGGGCGGGGGCGTCGCCGCGGGCGGCGGTCGCGCCGATGACGCCGCCGGCGCCGCCGACGACGAGTCCGGCCGCCCCGGCGGCGCCGACGGTGCCGAGCAGACGGCGGCGGGACAGCTCCACGGTGGGCGCGGCACCGGCGGGGGAGGTGCCCGCCGTGGCCGGTGCGGCCGGGGCGGCTGCGGGGCGCGGGGTCTGCGGGGGGACCGGCTTGGCGTCCGGGGTCGCTTCGCGGTTGCCGTGCGGCTTCTTCGTGCTCATCAGTCGATCTTCACGTTCCTGGTTTCGGTCACCTGGTCGATGTCGGAGGTCCGGACGAGGAGGGAGAGCTGCCACCGGCCGGCGACGGGCAGCTGGACGTCGCCGGCGCGCCAGTGGCCCTTGCCGGTGTGGGCGGCGGTCACCGGGAGCGGGCCGAGGTGCTTGGCGCCGAGGGTGAAGGAGACCTTCAGCTCGGGGACGTCCATGGTGGCCCCGGAGGGGTCGGAGAGCCGTACCCGGAGCTGGTTGCCGCCGCCCGCGCGTCCGGGGTCGAGGTCGATGCGGGCGGTGCCCTTGCCGTGTGCGCCGCCGGTGTCGAACGGGATGGTCAGCACCTGTGGCTGGTTGGCGTCGGGGGACCGTTCGGCGCCCGCGGCCTGGAGGGCGGCCTCGGTGCGGGCCGGTTCGGTGCCGGTCAGCACGGTGGTGACGGCGAGGACGAGGACGGCGACGCCCGCCTCGGCCAGCACCGAGCGCCGCAGTCCGAGCCGCTGCGGATCGGCGTCGCGCAGCCGCTTGACGCGGGCGGTGCTCAGCGCGGCCCGCTGCCGGGCGAGTTGGGCGGCCCTTACGGGGTCGGGGGTGTCGGCCTCGGGTTCCGGGGCGGTTGCCCGTACGGGGGCGGGGTCCGGGTTCTCGGGGTCGGTGTCGGGGGCGTCCCGGAGCGCGGGCGCGGGGAGCGCGTCGGCGGTGGTGCGCTCCGGGTGCGCCGTGCGCTCCGGGGCCGGTGCCTGACCGGGAACCGGAACCGTACTGGCCGATGCCGCGGTGCCGGCCTCGGCGGCCCCGGCGGTTTCGGCCCCGGCGCCCGCCCCCGTATCCGCCCGTTCCGTCAGACGTGCCGTCCACCGGCGGGAGACCCAGGCGAGGCCGACGAGCAGGAGCACCAGGCCCGCCTTGAGCATCAGCAGTTGCCCGTAGGCGGTGCCGGTCAGGGCGTGGACGGTGCCGACCTGGCGCCAGGACTGGTAGAGGCCGGTGGCCACCAGGGTGAGGACGGAGGCGAAGGCGAGGCGGGAGAAGCGGCGGACGGCGGTGCGTTCCACCGGCGGCCCCCAGTACAGGGAGACGACGAGGGCGGCGAGGCCACCGAGCCAGGTGGCGACGGCGAGCAGATGCAGCAGGTCGACGGGGATCGCGAGGCCCGGCTGGAGACCGGTGGAGGCGTGTTCGGCGAACGACCAGGTCGCGGCGGTCCCGGTGGCCAGCAGTGTGCCGCCCACGGCGAGTCCGGCGGTGAGCCGCCGCAGCCGGGTCCGGGCCGCGTCGCCCCGGGGGGCGAGGTCCGCCGCGTCACCCGGGGCGGCCCCGTCGCGGTGCTCCGCGACCGCCCGCCGGGTCCGTTCGTACGCCCCGAAGAGCAGGGTGACGAAGAGGGCCGCGCCCGCGAGGAGGAGCAGGCGGGCGGTGAGGGCGATGCCGGTCTTCGTCGGGAGGACGGCGCGGAGGGCGTCGAGGTCGGTGACGTCGGCGAGGTTGCCGGAGCCGGTGTAGGGGCCGCGGAGCAGGAGGAGGGCGAGGGTGGCGGCGGTGAGGAGGACCCAGCCGCCGTGGACGGTCAGCCGCTGCACGGAGCGGACGCCGGCGGCCGCGGGGCGGCACGCCAGGACGAACGCGGCGCCGCCGAAGAGCAGCACGAAACCGGCGTAGGCGAGGTAGCGGGCGACGCCGTAGAGCGCGCCGACCGGGCCGCCGCCCGCCTCCTGCTGCGGCAGCGGTGCCTTGGTGGCGGACGGGGCGCCGATGGAGAAGGTGAAGGCGCCGGAGACCGGGTGGCTGTCGGCGGAGACGGCCTGCCAGGCGACGGTGTAGGTGCCGTCGGGGAGGCCGGGCGGCAGGCCGGTGCCGTATTTGACGGTCTCGCCGCTGCACAGGTCGCGGAGTTTGCCGCGGTCGACGCGGGTGCCGTGCGGGTCGAGGACGCGTACGGAGTCGTCGCCCATCGCGACGCCCTCGGAGAAGCTGAGGGTGACCTGCTCGGGGGCGTGCGCGACCACCGCGCCCTGGGCCGGGTTGCTGCCGGTCAGCGCCGCGTGGGCCTGGGCCGGTGCGGCGGTGGCGAGCAGCAGGCCGCAGAGGGCGACGGCGACGGCCAGCAGGCGCGCGGCCACCGGCCGCCGGAGCCGGGCGGCACCGGGGCGGGGACGGGCGGGCGCGGTGCCGGTGGGCGGCGTCATGGATGCTCCCCTTCGTGTGCGTCGTGTGCGTCGTGTGCGTCGAGTGCGTGGGCGCGGGGCCCGGGTACGGAGCGGACGTACCCGGGCCTACGGGCGGTGGGCCGGGGCGGCGTGCCCTGGGGCGGGCGGCGGACCGGCGTGCCCCAGGGCGGCGGGGCGTGCCCCGGGCGGCTTACTTGCGGGCGTGCCCGGAGTGGTCCATGTGATCCATGTGGTCCATGTCCCCGGAGCCCGCGTCGTGACCGCCGCCGGTGGCGGGCCGGTACGTCGCGGACTTCACCGGCACCTGGACGGTGATCGCGTCGGCCTTGGCGAAGTGCAGCTCGATGGTGACCTTCTGGCCCTCGGCGGGCTTGCGCTTGAGGCCCATGAACATGATGTGGTCGCCGCCGCTGGCCAGCTTCAGTGCACCGTCCGCCGGAACGGGCAGGGAGCTGACGTGTTCCATGGCGTTGCCCTTGGTGGTGTGCAGGGACACATCGTCGGAGAGATCGCTGGTGACGGAGGTGAGCTTGTCGGCGCCACCGGTGTTCTCGACGGTGAGGAACGCCCCGGCCATCTTGTCGGTGACCGGCTGCGGCATGTACGCCCCGGAGACCTTCAGCTGCGGGGCTCTCTTCGCGGCGTCGGGCTTGTCGGACGCGGACGTACCGGAGCCGCCGCATCCGGCGAGGCCGAGGGCGCAGACGGCGGCGAGAGCGGTGGCGGTGAGGGTGCGGCGGTTCACGGGTTCTGCCCCTTGATGAGCTTCGGGAGTGCGGAGGTGTAGTTGTCGGCGGTGGCTTCCTGCATGCCCATCCAGTGGATGCGGTCGTCCTTGGGGGAGGCCATCAGGACCTGCGCGCCGTGGGTGGAGACGACGTCGCCGTTCTTCTTCACCACGGGCTTTTCGATGCCGATGTTGACGTCGCGGGCGCCGCGCTGGATGTCGGCGAACTTCCCGGTCAGGCCGGTGAAGTTCTTGTTGATCCCGCCGAGCCACTTCTTCAGGGCCTGGGGGGTGTCGCGCTCCGGGTCGGAGGTGATGAACAGGACCCGCAGATCGTCCTGTTCGGCCTTGGGCAGCTGCTTCACCGCGACGGCGATGTTGGCCATCGTCAGCGGGCAGACGTCCGGGCAGTTGGTGTAGCCGAAGTAGATGAGGGTCGGGTGGCCCTTGGTCTTCGCCAGCAGGTCGTACGGCTTGCCGTCGGAGTCGGTGAGGGTGAGGTCCGGCTTCTCGATCGGGTCATCGAGCGTGACGATCGGCTTGGCGGTGGCGCCGGAGACCGACGCGGCGGGCTTGTCGCCGCCGTCGTCGTCGGGCCCGCAGGCGGTCAGGGTGAGGGCGGCAGCGGCCGTGAGGACGGCCGCGATCAGGGTCTTTCCACGCATGGCGATATGTCCGGGGGTCGGTGAACGGGGGACCGGGCCGGCGTCGCGGGACGCCGGCCCGGAGGCGGTCAGGCGGAGCGGCGGCGTCCGGCGAACACGCCGAAGCCCACTCCGATGATGCCGACGACGATGCCGACGACACCGAGCACCCGGGCCGTGGTGTCGCTGCCGGAGGCGTCCGCGGCCGCGGTGGAGGCGGCGGGCTCGGCGCCGCCGGCCCCGCCGGCGGGCGGGGTGAGGGCGAGGACCGGTGCCGGGTTCTCCGGCTCCGGGGCGCCCTTCTTCGCCGGTTCGATCCAGCGCACGACCTCCTTGTTGTCGTACGTCTGGAGCGCCTTGAAGACGACCTGGTCGGCGTGGTCGGGCAGCTGGCCGACGGAGAGCGGGAACTGCTGGAACTGGCCGGGGCCGATGCCCTTGCCGTCCGCCGTCCACGTGATCTTCGACGGCGCCTTGTCGATCTTCTCGCCGTGCATCTCCAGCGGCTTGTCCAGCTTCGCCTCGGTGACCTCGACCTTCCAGCCCGGCACCGGCTGCGGCATGACCGACGCCAGCGGGTGGTCGGTCGGCAGGTTCACCTCGACCTTGACCGTCGAGGCGTGGTCGCGCTCGTTGGGGACCTTGATGCTGACGGTGGCGTAGCCGCCCTGTTCGGCGGTGCCGGGCACCACGGTGACGTGCGCGAAGGCCGGCCCGGCCAGGGCCAGCACACCCGCCGCCGCGAGTCCGCCGATCACCGGCAGGCGCCGCGCGATCCGGCGGCCGCGGCGCGGCGCGTCAGGGGTGGTGTCCGGCGTCGTCCCGGGTGTCATCTCAGAAGCCATGGCGAAATGTCTCCACATCGGCGTCATGGGCGTCGGCGTACGGTGCCGACGCCACAAGTGGCAAAAGCGTCAAAGGGGAAGATTTGACGCAGCCGATGACGGCGCGGGAGTCCGGCCCGGTCGGGCGGGTACTGCGCGCGCGTCAGGCCGCGAGGGCGAATCCGGCGGTGCGGACGTGCCCCGGGGCCACGGCGGGCGGGCCCCGCCGGACGACGCTGTGCAGCAGTGCGGGATCCTCCGGCCCGGACGGGCCCGCCGCGTGGGCGAGCGGCGCCGTGGGGCCGGTGCGGTGGCCGGGAAGCCCGGCGAGGAGGGCGCGGACCAGCGTCAGCGCCGAGCGCAGCGCCCCGGCCAGCGCCTGCGCCGCGGCCTCGTGCGCCACCGGCGCGGACAGCCGGATCAGCCGCCACAGCGCCGCCTCGCCACGGCGCAGCAGCCATCCGGCGGCCAGCGCGGCGAGGAGGTGACCGAGCAGCATCGGCAGTGACGGCAGCACGGAGTGCGCCATCGGCGCGCCCGCGAGGTGCCCCATCCCGGCCATACCGTCCGCGCCGCCGCTGCCGAGAACCTCGGCGGTGCGCGGGTCGGACGGGTCGAAACCGTTCTGCGCGACGATGCGGTGCGCCGCTTCGCCGCCGAGCCGTACGCCGTCGAGACCGCAGGTCAGACGGCGGGCGAGGGTGATCACGGTGGCGTCGTCGAGCCGCCCGCCGGCCGCTGCCACGGGCGCCGCACAGTGCTGGCCGGCGGAGAACAGCGCGTGCAGCGCGAGCTGTCCGACGGTGAGCGCCGCGGCGATTCCGGGTAGAGATCGCTCCCGTCCGGCCAACGGGGCGGCGACGACGAGGACGACGCCGCAGCCGGCGGCCAGCGTCCACAGCGGAACGGAGGCGAGGGATCCGGCCATGTGCCCGGTCGCGGCCAGCACGACGCAGACCGCGGTGAACACCGCGGCCCTCAGCAGCCGCAGATCGGCGGCGGCACGCGCGTGGCGGGCGGGGGCAGTCATGGCGGCGCCATCATCCCACCCGCCTTACCGGCCGCCTACGGCAGGTCGGCGCGCAGGGGCGCCCGAGGGGGCCCACCGGGGGACGCCGGGGCGCGCGGGGGCGCACACCCCGGAGCGCACTTACACGGCGCGCTCGGTACTCCGCATCCGCCGAACGAGCGGTGTGCCGCCCCGCGCATGCTTACGTCGCTCCTACGGCGGCAATACGTAACGGTATGTCGAGCCGCGGCCAGGAGGCTGGAGCGATGAGCATGTGGTGGTCACTCCATCTGCGCCGGGAACCGGCGAGTGTGCCGCTTGCCCGGCGACTGCTTCTGGGGGCGATGGAGACCGCCGGGGTCGACCCGGACATCTGCTACGACCTGTCGGTCGCGCTCTCCGAGGCGTGCGCGAACGCCGTGGAACACGGCGGTGGCGAGGACGGCTCGGACTACCGCGTCACCGCCTACATCGACGGCGACACCTGCCACATCGAGGTCAGCGACTCCGGCCCCGGCTTCGTCCGCGCCCCCCGCTCCACCGACCCCACCCTGCTCACCCCGCCCCTCGCCCCCGCCGACGCCGAGGACGGCCGCGGCCTCTTCCTCATCGAGGCCCTCACCGACCACGTCCGCTACGCCACCGGCACCGGCCGAAGAGGCGCCGTGGTGAGCTTCGACAAGATCCTCAAATGGCGCGAGGGCGCAGCGCTGCCGATGGCGTCGTGAGCGACGCGCGACGAGGGCCTTGGTGGGCCCGGGCTTCCGGCTCCGGTAGGTACGTCTTCACCGGGCCTTGATCACGGCTGCCGGTCGGTCCGGTGCGGTCCGGCGCGGGGCGGTGCGGACCCGGTCGTCCGTGAGCGGGGCGTACACCTCCGTTGAAGAGTCGGCTTGATCCGGTGGCGGGCGTGGACGACGCCGGGGCGAAGCCGAGCTGATCCTCGATCCTCGCTGGAGATGAACGAACCGTAGGAGAGCGGCAGTTGAGGTCGGCGTCGCAGGCTGCCCGGTCATGCAGAGTACGGCTCGCAGCCGCCCTCGCCGTACTCATAGGTCGGCGTCGGGCAGACTGAGGCGCAAGAGCGCACCTGGCCGACGGCGGAGTTCCGGAAGAGAGTGACGGCTGACGATGCAGGACCTGACCACGGTCTCCTACTTCGACGGACGGCCCGTGGTTGAGCTGATGTTCACCGCCTACCAGACCTCCTGGGCTGACCGCGCCATATGGATCGGCACCGAGCTCGGTTACGAACCCAGCAGATATGAGTCCTACGGGCGTGGCCACTTCCGACTGACATTCTTCCGGGACGACAGCCCCTCTCCCGGCAGCGGGCGGCAGCGACGCTGGCTCGCATACGGTCCACCGGCGCGTGGTATCCGCCGGGGCAGCCCTGGGACCCTGCGTTGATCCATCCGGAGCTCGCCGCCCGAGCACGCAGACAACTCATGGCATCCGAGGACTGGCACCCAGTTCAGCTGGTCTTCGCATGTGGCCTCCTCGGGGCCGTAATTTTGCCCTTCGCAGGGATCGCCGGCCGTGGCGAGTTCCTTGCCGGCGTCGTGATCCTGGGGGTTCTGGCCCTCGTGGCTTTCACCGCCGGGTCCCACTACAAGCGGAAGTGGCAGCAGAAGAACCTGCAGTTGCTCGAACGGTTCCGCCGGGAGCAAGCCGCACAGGCCCCTGCTCCTCCGTCCGCGCAGTAGTCACCCCGTCGCTGCATCCGGTGCCTGGAAGGAGCCGTAGCGTTCGCCTATCTCCTTGGTGTTGGGGTTGTCCGCCGGGTTGAACGGGGGGATCGGCTCGCCTGGGCGGGCCTTGCGGCCGGCCTCCAGGAAGAGGTGTTCGAAGCCGGCGGGGGTGAAGACGGCGAGCAGTCGGGCGGGGTGTAGTCCGGTGTTGCGGAAGCGGTGGTAGATGCCGCGTGGGACGAAGACGAAGTCGCCGGATCTCACCTCGTAGCCGGTGTCGTCGGCGTACATCTCCAGTTGGCCGGAGAGCAGGTAGAACGCCTCGTCCTCGTGGGTGTGGTTGTGCAGCGGAGGGCCGCCGCCGGGCGGGACCGACGCCTCCAGCATGGCCAGGGCGCCGTGGGTCCCGTCGGCTCCGACCTTCACGGTGTAGACGTCGCCGTTGAGCCACACGGTCGGGCCCTCGCCGGCCTTCACCAGGCGGACTCCGCCGCCGTCCGGGCTGCGCGGCTGCTCGGGAGTGGTCGTGCCGTCGTCCCGCTGGAGGAAACTCATGGTGTTCCTTTCCGTCGTGCCCGTGGCGATGGACCGTGGGTGACCGGGCCGCCCGTGGCGGCCGGCACGGGGCCGGGCCGCCGCCGGGTGCGGGGCGGACCGAAAGCCGTCACAGAACATCAACGCCGCCCGAGGGCGGAGGGGTTTCCTCCGCCCGACGCACCCAAGGGAGGCCCGATGGGAGGGGTTCGTTCCGTCAACACGCGGCAGGAGAAGGGGTGTTGGGCGGGCGTGCGGAACGGCTCAGGCACTCCGGAAAGCGGCAGGTCAGCGGCAAGGCAGCGCCAGGTCAGCGGCGTGTCAGCGGGTGAACAGTGGGATGACGGGGAGGTCGGCGGGCATCGCGGGGCGGTCCGCCTGGACGGTCCAGACGCGGCCGGTGTCCGGGTCGGCGAGGACGGTTTCCACGGCGGTTGCCACCTCGTCCGGCGCCGCGAGCAGCAGTCCGCGGGCGAGCAGCGCGGCGCGGAACGGGGCGACGGCCGGGGTGTCGACCAGCCCCGGACAGACGGCGTCGATCCGGATCCCCTCCGCGGCCAGCAGCGGCGCGGCGGAGCGGACCAGCCCGACGAGGGCGTGTTTGGCGGTGGCGTAGAAGACGTCGGGGGAGCCGGTCAGCCCCGCGAGGCTGCCGAGGACGACGATGCTGCCGCCCCGGCTCCGCAGCGGCGGCAGCGCGGCGTGCAGCCCGTAGACGACGCCGTCCAGATCGGTGCGGAGGGTGTCCCGGTACGCCTGCGGGGTGAAGTCGTCCAGGGTGCAGCGGCCCGGGACGGCGGCGCCGAGGACGACCGCGTCGAGCCGCCCGAACTCCTCGACGGTACGGGCCACCGCCCGCGCGTTCTCCTCGGGCACCCCCACATCGGCGGCGACGGCGAGCCCGCCGCACTCCCCGGCGACGGCCCCCGCGCCCGCGGCGTCCCGGTCGACGACGGCCACCCGCCACCCGCCCCGGGCCAGCCGCCGCGCGGTCGCCGCACCGATACCGGAAGCGCCGCCGGTGATCAGAACGGTGCGGGGCGCGGCGGCCCGCGCCCCGTCCGCCGCGGGCGTCACCCGGCCCTCCCCGGTACGGCGAGCGGAAGGACCGCCACCCCTTCACGGCGCAGCCCGTTGCGCCGCAGGTAGGCGCGGCCGAAGAGCCGTTGGACGGCGAAGAGCGTCAGCAGTGTCACGGCCAGCAGCACATCGTCGAGGACCGGCACCACATCGATCGGCAGCGTCATCGCCAGGGCGACCCGCACCGCGCTGTCGACCAGGCAGGCGACGCCCCAGAGGGCGCTGCACAGCCACAGCATCCGCCGGAACGCGGGATGCCGCTCCCAGCTCTCCGCCAGTGTCCGCTGCCGCTCCTCGTCCACGACGAGCCGCAGCGCCTCGTACAGGAACGGCCGGCGGAACAGCAGCGTGCACAGCATCCACCCGCCGAGCGCGGCCATCCCCCACCCGTTGCGGACCAGCAGCAGCCGGGGTGAGCCGGTCACGAACGACATCGCGACGGTCAGCCCCATCGTGCCGAGCAGGAAGAGTTGCAGCCCTCCGACGCGGCGCTCGGCGACGACCCCGCGCACCGCCCCCACCACCGGGATCACGGCCCCGGCGAGCAGAGCGGCGAACGGGCTCGCCCCCATCCACCGCAGCCCGTAGAAGAGCGCCAGTGGGAGCCCGGCGTGGACCAGCAGCGCCCGGCTGAGCGCGCCGCCGGTGCGGGGACCCGGGCCGGCCGTGCCGCCGGCGCGGGCCGTGCCGTCGGTGTCGGGCGCGCCGCCGGTCACCGTTCCGACTCCGTCGCGCGGGCGAAGGCGGTGACCAGTTCCCGGGCGTACGTGTCGACGTCGAGGGCCGGTTCGCCGCGCAGGCGCACCGCGGCGGCGTCCACGGCGCCGCGGATCATCACCGCCATCGACGCGACATCGAACTCCCGGAACTCACCGCTCCGTTGCCCCGCCGCCAGCAACTCCTCCAGCCCCCGCAGACTCGGCTCCTGCGCGCTGCGCGAGGTGTACGCGGCGCCCTCCGCGTCCCGGGCGTGCGGGCCGATCTCGGTGAGCGCCAGCATCTCCCGCGGATGGTCCCGCAGAAACTCCAGATTGGCCTCCAGATAGGCGCGCAGCCTGCCCGCCACCGTCTCCTCGGCGGCCATCCGCCCCCCGATGAACTCCGCCCCGGCGGTGAAGACCTCCCGCACGACCTGGCGCATCAGATCGTCCTTGTCGGCGAAGTGGTACGAGATCATCCGCGGGCTGCTCAACCCGGCCCGCTCGGTGATCCGCGCGAACGACGCCTTGGCGTAACCGAGTTCGGCGATGGTGTCGATCGCCGCCGCGACGATCTGGGCCCGCCGGGCGGCATTGGTGAACGTTCTTGGGGACGCCCCGGAGTCCGCTGCCGGACCGGGCCCGGCCTTGGCGGCTCGTTCGGCCCGCCCCGCTTGTTCCCCCTGCTTCGCCTGCCCTCCTGCCTTTCCTGCCTTTCCTGCCTGTTCACTCTGTGTGGCTCGTGCCATGGGTCCCCCAGGGTGCAGATCCGGTAGTCGCCTCGGCCGAGGCGACTAGTAGTGTTTATCCAACCAGATAAACACTACCCCTGTTGAATCAATTCGACCCGTCGATGCCGCACCGGATTCGCCACCGGAGCCACCGCGACCGCCGCCACCAGCCGCCGCCCTCCCGTCTGAGTACCGCGACTCATGTGCCCCAGGTGACGCCGCAGTTGGATGCCCGTATGACCGCTCTCCCGCCCGCCGGCCCCCGACGCACGCCCCCTCCGCCCCGTCCCGTGCCGCCGCTTCCGCCCGGCTTCCTGCAGGAGGGCGCGGCGGGTGCGGCGGGTGCGGAGCGCCGGGCGGAGCGGGCGTGGCCGGATGCCGGGGCGATCGGTGCGGAGCCCGGGACCTGGCTGCCCGCGAACTACGGGACCGGCCCGTACGCCGGAGGTCCGCTCGCCGCGTTGCCGAGTTGGCGGCCGGAGCGCCGCGATCCCTGGGCCATCCTCTGGACGGCGGTGTCGAGCATCGTCACCACGTCGATGCTGGGGTTCGGCGCGCTCTTCGCCTTCCTCTCGCCGATGTGGTGCGGTTCCTGCAACAAGGCCCAACAGCACCGCTTCGCCCTCTACTTCTGGGGCTACTGCGGCGCGCTGCTCCTCCCCCTCGTCCTGCTGATCGTCGGCTCGTCGCTGCCCTCGTACAAGCGGTACGCGACCACCCGCATCGTCCTCCTGACCGCCGCTCCGGCCTTCTCGGTCCTGATCCCGGCGGCGTACTACGCGTTGCTCGGCACCGTCCGCTAGGGGCTGTCCGGCGGAGCGCCCCCGGGGGAGGGGCAGGCAGGGGTGGAGGCGGCCGTCCTCGCCACGTACAGGAACCCTCCCTGAAGGAAACCCGCCCCCGGCACCCGCTCCCCCCGCACGCCCCGCTGCCCGCCACGCAACGCGCGGCGGGCACCGTACGAATGCCGCCTTCGGGGGCCGGAGGCGCTGCCTCAGAGCGTCGGGTGCTGCGGTCGGTGGGCGCAGAGGGCCCAGATGACCCAGGCGGCGAGGGCGATGGAGATGATGGCCCAGAGGGGCTGGTAGGGCAGCCACATGAAGTTGGCGATGAGGCTGAGGGACGCCATCATCACGCCCAGGATCCGTGCCCACATCGCGTCCGTCAGCAGGCCGAGTCCGGTGATCACCGCGACGATGCCGAGCGCCACCAGCACCCAGCCCCAGGCCGTGAGGTCGAACCGGTACACGTACTCGTTGACGGCCGTGTAGATGGCGTCGGAGGAGAGCGCGGTGATGCCCTTGAGGATGTCGAGGACACCGCCGACGATCAGGACGATCCCCGCGAACACCGTGCCGCCGACCGCCCACGGGCGGTCGGGGGATTCCGGTGCGTCGCCGTGCTGCGGGTGGTTGTGCGGAGTCGCCGTATGCGCCATGACCGCTCCTCTGGTCGGATACGCCCACCGTCCGGGGCCCGGCCGCCGGCCACCACCCGGGTGCCGCCGTTCGGGGGAACCTCCCCGGCCCAGGTTTCGGCGCCCGGTGCGTGCGTACGGCGGTGACCTCCCCGTACGGCGCCGACCGCGCCGTACGGGGAGACGCGTGCGTCAGCCGAGCGCGTCCTCCTGGTCCGCCTGCCAGGCGGTGACCCGGGAGGCGTCGTTGACGGTCAGGCCCTCGCCGGGTGCCTTCAGGGTGGCGGTGCCGTCGAGCGGGTCGCCGTCCTTGTCGCGCAGGCCGAGGGTGAACGAGGTCGTGGTGTGCGGGTGCGCGCCCTTCTCGGGGAGGAGCAGCGCGGCGTACGCGGTCTCGCCCGGGTCCAGGGCGACCGTGGCGTGGGCGTCGGTGCCCGGGGCGGTGGTGACGGGCGCCTTGGTGGCCGGGTGGCCGACGACCGGCAGGCCGTAGGCGGTGCAGGCGGTGTCGGAGATGTTGGTGGCCTTGATGAGGACCGCCGGTTGGGTGCCTCCGGCGTCCGCGAACTCCACCTGCACCTTGTCGGTGGTGCAGGCGTCCCCCACCTCCTTGCCGGACTCGCCGCCCGGTCCCGCGCCGGACGACGCCGACGCCTGACCGTCGCCGGACGCGGACGGTGTCCCGGCGGCGGGCGAACCGGCAGGTGAACTGGCGGCCGGGGACCCGGCGTCCCTGCCCTCCACGACGGCGGGGGCGTCACCGTCGCCGTCGCAGGCGGTGGTGGCGAACACGGTCGCGCCGACGACGGCGGCCAGGGCGAAGGAGCGGCGGAGGCGGAAGGGCATACGTGGTCCTCGTGGGGCTCGGCGATGAACGGCGGGGGAGCGCCGTTCGGCGTCGAGACTGTCATGTCCGCGGAATACCTACTGGTGAAAGGTGCCGTGGAGGTGCGAGGTGTCACCCGGACCTACCAGAGCCCGACGCCTTTTGCCGCAGGTCGGGGCCGAAACCGTCGTTATACGGCGAGCGCTGACGCCTCGGCAGAACGCCGTGGCACCAACTGGCCGGACACCGGTGCCGGGCCTCCCGCTCCCCCGCTGCTCACAGGAACCCTTCCTGAAAGAAACCCGCCCCTTCTCCCCCGTATCACCCGGCGCATGCCCGGTACGGTCTCCTGGGTGGCCCCTGCCCCGGAGATCCGCTATCGCAACTCCGTCACCGCGCAGCTGCCTTGAGGAGGGCGGCGGTCAGGGCCTCGGCGGTGGCGAGGTTGCAGTTGCCGAGGGCGATCAGTGGCTGGGCGTAGCGCGCGGCGAAGTTCGGGAGGTCGAGGCCGAGGGACGGGAGCGTGATGGCGTTGGCCTGCAAGGCGTCGCGGAGCAGGGTCAGTTGCTCCTCGGCGTCGCGCGGAGTGTCGTCCGAGGGTGCGTCGGGGGAGAAGTGGTCGGTCATGGTCCACCCTTCCAGTGCGTTCTGCGAAGGTCCCTCACAGAGTGACGCGGTCCGCCGTGGCGTGGAAGTGGGGGAGGGCGGTCGAAGGTCAGTCTGGGGAACTGGCCGGATGCGGTGGTGGGTTGAGCTGCCAGGTGAAGAGTCCGACGTATCCGCGGACGTGCCCGCCGTCACGGCGCCGACCGCGCTACCGGCGGGAAGCCGCAGACCAGGTGCCGGAAGGCCGCTGGGAGCGTGGCGGTGACGAGTGCTGCGGGCCGTACGATCTGCGCGGGGTCACGCCGTGCTCACCATGCGTGGCCCGGTCCTGATCGGTGCGGCGGCGGAGGAGTACGGGAATGCAGTGCAACAGCAGGAAGGACGTCCGCGGCGCCCGCTGGCGGAAGAGCAGCTACAGCACCGCCGTCGACGACAGGTGCATCGAGATCCTCGACGACGTCCCCGGCATCGTCCCGGTCCGCGACTCCAAGGTGCCCGGTGGCCCCGCCCTCGTGGTGGGTGCCGGTGCGTGGGGCCGGTTCGTGACGGCGGTCAAGGGCGGGACGCTCACGGTCTGAGCGGCGGCCGGCCGGGCGTACGGAACCGAACATGCGGAAAGGGCCGGGCCCGGGGGAGTTCCCCGGGCCCGGCCCTCTTCGTACGCGAGGCGTCAGCCGTTCATGTGCGAGGCGTCAGCCGTTCTTGGCGGCGGTTTCCGCGCTCGCACCGGACTTCGCATCCGTACCGGCGTCGGACGTATCCGCGCCACCGGCCGTCACCGCGGGCTCGTCCGACTTCTGGCGCGGGATCGGCGGGGGCGTGTCCGTCGGGGAGAGTGCCGCCGCGAAGCGGGGCCAGAAGATCAGGACGACCGGGTAGATCGCGTAGCCGAGGCGGGTCGCGGGGGAGAGGACGATCGCCAGGAGGAGGCCGATGGCGAGGCGGTCGGCGGCGGCGATGACCGTGCGCGGCGGGCGGACCAGCAGCGAGACGGCGACGCCGACCGCGCTGACGCCGATCAGCGCGACCGTCACCGTCTTACCGATCTCCGGCAGCAGCAGGACGATCAGATGGCCGAGGAGCGGGCTCTGCGCGGACGAGTTGGCCTCGCCCATGCCGAGCGGGTAGAGGATCGCGTTCTGGAGGAAGGCTTCGGAGTCGATCAGTGCGGCGGGGAGCGCGGCCAGCGCCGCGATGCCGATCGAACCGGCCGCGCACTTGGCGGCGGCGCCCTTCCCCTTCGTCACCCAGAGCAGGGCGAGCGCCACCGGGATCGCCGGCCACGCCGTCCACTTGAGGGCGGAGGCGACGCCGAGCGCGAGGCCCGCGGCGCCCGGCCGGTCCCGCTGGAGGAAGGCGAGGGCGAGCACGACCAGGCCGATGACCGGCGGGTCCACGCCGCCGATGGTCAGCGGCAGGATGAGGACGGGGCAGGCGATGAGCCACAGGGCGCCGGTGCTCGGGGTGACGCCGCCGGGCGTGGCGAGCGGGGCCGGGCCGCGGTCCTTCGTCAGGACGCGGACCGCCCACAGGACGACCGCCAGGAATCCGATGAGGGACCAGAGGCGCGCGCTGGTCAGCGGGTTGTCGCCGAACAGCGCGTCGGGTATGCCGAACAGCGACATCCCGGGCAGGTACGGGTTGAACTGCGGGACGGTGTGCGGGTCCGCGTTGTACGGCGTCCCGGACTTCAGCAGCAGCGCGGCGCCGCGCTGGATGACGCCGACCTCCATCTGCTCCTTGTCGATCACCGTCAGGTAGATCAGCGGCACCAGACCGGCGCCGACGACGGAGATGATCGCGGGCCACCGCCCCCAGCGGCGGACCGAGCAGGCGGCGATGATCGCGGCGAGGGCGTAGCCGACGGCGCTGCACAGGCCCCATGCCTGCTGCGAGGTGTTCGGCGGGGAGGCGAGTCCGACGCTCAGGCCCGCGATGGCGCAGCCCGCGAGGACCGGCCAGTCCCAGCGCCGGCCGCCGCGGCGGGTGGGGGCCGCCGCCGTGCCGTCGGGGCGGGTGGTGTCCGCGGCCATCAGTGGCCTGCCTCTCGGTGGGTCCGGTTACCGGGGACGAGCAGGGCGGGCCGGGCGGCTCGGCGGGCAGAGGTCATGCCCATGCCGAGTGGGGGGAGAGGGAGGGTCATACCGCAACTATAAACGCCAGGTATACGCAAGAGGTATACGCGCAGTGTGCAGGTACGAAACCGGACTAAGTGCCGAAGTTTCCAGCCCTGTGACGCGGTCGCCCGCCCGATTGCATCATGCGGCGGCGGCCGGACGCCATGTGAGAGTCGTCATGCCGTGACGAGTGTCCGGAGTGCCCGGGTAAGGCCGCGCAAGGAAAGGGGCGTCGTCTCACAGGGCGAGAGGGCATCCCCCGCCGTGTCCCCGTCCCTGTAAGAGCGACACCAGCACCCTAACGCGAAATCGCTCGCGTTAGTGTTTCACGGACGATACGTTGCATGACCCCACACCGCAATACGGAGCGCCTGTGACCCCCGCGCACCAACCGCCGGGAGAGAGCCGTCCCGGAGGACGCACCGCCCGCACCCGCGCGGCCGTACTCGCCGCTGTGCAGCACGAGTTGAGCGAGGGCGGATTCGCCGCGCTGAGCATGGAACGCATCGCCCAGCGCTCCGGCATCCACCTCGCGACGATCTACCGGCGCTGGCGCTCCGTGGAGGGGCTCGTCTGCGAACTGCTCACGGAGGCGTCCACCGGCATCCCGCTCCCCGACACCGGCAGCCTCCCCGAGGACCTGCGGCTGCTCGCCCGCCGCATCGGCACCTTCTACACCGCGGCGCCGATGCGCCGCCTCGTCGAAGCCGTCGTCTCCTCCGCCGGACGCAACTCCCGCGCCGAGACCGTGCTCGCCGACTTCTTCCACGACCGGCTGCGGCTGGCCGGAGGGCTGGTGCGGCGCGGCATCGAACGCGGCGAGGTACCGCCCGACACCGACCCGGAAGCGGTGATGTCCGCCGTCGGCGCGCCCTTCTACTACCGCATCCTCATCGCCCGCGGCCCGGTCGACGCGGACCTCGCCGAGTCCACCGCCACCGCGGTCTGGGCGGCGACCCTGGCCGGCGCGTACCGGGTGGGCGGCGCGGCGCCGGTCGTCGTCCGGCAGCGCACGGAGCCCACCGAGTCCGGTCCGGCCCTTACGGACTGACGGCCGGGCCGGACGGGCGCACCCTGGAGGGAGGGGAGTCTCCTCGGAGGTGAGCGTCATGACGGTGAACACCGTGGTCGGCTGGCACATCGAGATGGAGTTCCAGGAGGACACCCATCACACCCGCGCCGCGGCGCTGGTCCGGCTACCGGACGGCACGGAGATCCGCGGGCACGGCTACGCCAGCCGCCACCCGGTCGACTCCAACCAGCCGCGCGTCGGTGAGGAGGTCGCGGCGGCCAGAGCCCTGCACGAAGTGGAGCAACGGCTGCTGAGCAAGGCCCACGACGAGATCGACAAGGCATCGGGACGGACCTCGCGCCCGATCCCGGCCTGAAGACGGCTGCGGACACGGCACGGCCGGTGGCCCCTTCCGGGACCACCGGCCGTGGCGTGCGAAGGTGCAGGTCAGCCGCGGAGTTCGGCCATCCACGCCTCGACGTCCTCGGAGCGGCGGGGCAGCGCGGAGGAGAGGTTCCGGTTGCCGTCGGCGGTGACGAGGATGTCGTCCTCGATCCGGACGCCGATGCCGCGGTACTCCTCGGGGACGGTCACATCGTCCGCCTGGAAGTACAGACCGGGCTCGACGGTCAGCACCATGCCGGGCTCCAGCGTGCCGTTGACGTACGCCTCGGTGCGGGCCGCGGCGCAGTCGTGGACGTCCAGGCCGAGCATGTGGCCGGTGCCGTGCAGCGTCCAGCGGCGCTGGAGACCCAGCTCCAGGACGCGCTCGGCCGGGCCCTCGACGAGGCCCCACTCGACCAGCTTCTCGGCCAGCACACGCTGCGAGGCGTCGTGGAAGTCGCGGAAGTTCGCGCCCGGCTTCACCGCGGCGATACCGGCCTCCTGGGCCTCGTACACCGCGTCGTAGATCTTGCGCTGGAGGTCGGTGTAGCGGCCGTTGATCGGCAGGGTGCGGGTGACGTCCGCGGTGTAGAGGCTGTTGGTCTCCACACCGGCGTCGAGGAGCAGCAGGTCACCGGAGCGGACCTGGCCGTTGTTACGGACCCAGTGCAGCGTGGTGGCGTGCGGGCCGGCGGCGCAGATCGAGCCGTAGCCGACGTCGTTGCCCTCGACGCGGGCGCGCAGGAAGAACGTGCCCTCGATGTACCGCTCGGAGGTCGCCTCGGCCTTGTCCAGGACCTTCACGACGTCCTCGAAGCCGCGGACCGTCGAGTCGACGGCCTTCTGCAGCTCGCCGACCTCGAAGTCGTCCTTCACCACGCGCGCCTCGGAGAGGTAGACGCGCAGCTCCTCGTCCCGCTCGGCGGTGACCTTGTCGCGCAGCGCCGCCTCGATACCGGCGTCGTGACCGCGGACGACGCGGACCGGGCCGGTCGCCTCGGTCAGCGCGGCGGCCAGCTCACGGACGTCCTTGCAGGGGACGCCGAGCAGCGCCTCGGACTCGGCGAGGCTGTTGCGGCGGCCGACCCACAGCTCGCCCATGCCGTCGAGCCAGAATTCGCCGTTCTCCCGGTTGGAGCGGGGCAGCCGGTGGATGGTCGCGTCGTGGCCGTCCGCGCCGGTGCGGGGCTCCAGGACCAGGACGCTGTCGTCGGTCTGGTCGCCGGTGAGGTAGACGTACTCCGTCGACGCGCGGAAGTCGTACTCGGTGTCGTTCGAGCGGGTCTTGAGGTTGCCCGCCGGGATCACCAGACGCTCGCCGGGGAAGCGCGCGGAGAGCGCGGCGCGGCGGCGCGCGGCGTTCGGCGCCTGCTCGATCGGCTCCAGGTCGCGCAGCTCGGTGTCGGCCCAGCCGCTCTGCATGCTCGCGGCGAGCTCATCCGAAACGCCCGGGTACAGGCCGTTCTTGCGCTGCTTGATCGGCTGCTCGTCCTCGTCCGGGGTCTCCGGGGTGAACTCGTCCGTCACGGTGCCTCCTAATAAAGACTGAACCGCACTCCATCGTATGTGCGGACAGAAAGCGGTCCAGAGGGCGGAAGGTGTGACGTCTCCGGCACTTCGTCCTTACGCGGGCGGAGCTGCGGGTGGGGTTTCTGTCAGGGAGGGTTCCTGAGCGTTGTCGGCACGCCCCCGCCAGGCACGCCCCCTCACGCCTCGAAGTGGACGGCGAGCAGAACGACGTCCTCCGCGGAGGACGGATCGTCCAGCCCCTGGGGCAGCAGCCGGCCCAGAACGTGATCGACGAGGGCCTCGGGGTCCCGCTGAGCGGCCCGGGGCGCCCCGGCGGCGGCCGCGTGCAGCCGGGCGAAGGCGCGGTCGGCGCAGTCGCCGGTGCGGCGCAGCAGCCCGTCGCTGTAGAGCAGCAGCGTCTCACCGGGCGCCGGTTCGATCTCCACGCTCGGCGCTTCCCAGCACGCCAGCATCGTCAGCGGCGCGGAGAGCGAGGTCTCGACGAACTCGGTGCGCCGCTCCCCGGTGAGCAGCGGCGGACAGTGCCCGGCCGCGGCCAGCGTCAGCGTGCGCGGGAACGTTCCGCCGGACCCCGCCGCCACCGCCCCGCCCGGTGTCCCGGACGGCGCGCCGCCCGGGGCTTCCGTGAAGGCGAAGAGCACCGTGGCGGAGCGGTCCGGCTCGGTCAGCCGCAGCAGCAGCTCCAGGTCGGAGAGGACGGCGACCGGGTCCTCGCCCTCCATCACCGCGTAGGCGCGCAGCGACGCCCGCAGCCGTCCCATCGCGGCGACCGCGTCGGGCCCGTACCCGGAGACCGAGCCGACGGCCAGCCCGAGGGCGCCGTCCGGCAGCGGGAGTGCGTCGAACCAGTCACCGCCGCCGCGCGGCCCGGCCGCGTGCCGCACCGCCAGCCGGATACCGGGCACCCGGGGCAGCCGGTGCGGCAGCAGCCCCTCGGCGACCGCCGCCGTGTGCTGTCGCTCCCGGTGCAGCTCCAGCACGCGGGCCAGGTGTCCGGCGGCGTGGGCGCGGTACAGGTCCAGCAGATGGCGGCGGTGGTCGTCGGGCTCGGCCGGTTCGTCGTAGAGCCAGACGGCGACCCCGAGCCGCCCCATGGGCGCGGCGTCCAGCGGTACGGCGTAACTGGCCGCGTACCCGAGCCGTGTCGCGACCTCCCGCACCCGCGGATCGAGCCCCGGCGTCCCGAGGACGTCGGGCTCGGCGACCCCGGGGTGCCCGGCCGCGGCGGGCAGCTCCGTGTCGGCCGGGGGCACGGGGTGGCCGAGGGCGGGCTCGGCGCCGGCGGCCGGCCCGGGGCAGGCGTCGGCGCCGGGGGCGTGCGGGGGCTCGTCGTGCGCCGGGTGCGGTCGGGCGGCGGGGGCGGGGTCCGGTCCGGCGGTGGGCTCCGGGAGGCCGTCGAGGAGGCGGCCGTACGCCAGGGCGGCGCGCGGGACGGTTTCGAGCTGGCCCAGCTCGGCGTGGTCGAGACCGAGGCCGGCGGTGGTGACGGGCCCGAGGCCGTCGGCCGGTTCGAGGACGAGCAGCCCCCGGGGCGCGCCGACGAGCGTGGCGCCGGCCCGCAGCACCTCGTGGAGCGCCGCGTCCGGTGTCCGGGTGCGGGTGAGCCGTTCGGTGAGGTCGTGGAGGGCCGTCAGCCCGGAGATCCAGCCCGCCAGCCGGTCCTGGACGACGGCGGTCCGGTCGAGCGGCGCGGCCCCGGCGGGGGCGTCCGGCCCCGGGGCGGCGCCGGTTTCGGGGGCGTCCGGTCCCGGTGGTGGGTCGGCGGGATGGGGGTGACCGGCGGCCGGGGGCGCCGCCGGGGTGGCGGCAGTGTGCGCGTACCCGGAAGAAGAAGGGTCGATTCCGGCCACATTCGGGGTATGGGGGGTGCTCACGAGCGGCGACGTCCGACGGGCCGGTCATTTCCCCAGCTCAGCGCTTTTCGGGGTGGGAAATGCCGCTTTTTGTTGAGCGATGTGGCGCGGTCCTGCCACCGATTCGCTGCCCGGAATGGCATCGCAAACCCCCATATCGTGCCGCTCAGCTCTCCACGCCTCCACATCTACACGGACCGGAGATGTGATGTCCAGCACTGTTCCGCGAGGGTTTGCCGCCCCCGTTCGCCCCTTCCGTATGGCCTGAAAAGGGCCCTGCCCAAGGCCATTTGAGGTCGACTGGCCGCGATCGGCAGCGCGTCATATGCACGATGGCGGGTACGTACTCCGAGAGATGCGGGGCCAGTTGGGGCCGCACCGGAACCCACCGGCGGGCACGGGCGTCCTTACGGAAGACGACCGCGACGCACCCACAAGTGGCGAGATCGCACCACCGCACCGCAAGCGCCCCCGGCGCGTCACCTCCCGCCACGTTCCACGCTCGGCGTACGGCGTGATGCGTTGCCCCTTCGACAACGCGGTGACCAAGCTCCACGTGGCGTGACCGGCCCCGGGCCGGACGAGCGGGACGCACCACACGCCGCGCAGCGGGATGAACCGGCATGCAGTGCGATGGACGCAACCCTCGGCGTTAACGAAAGGAACGAGCGCTCATGCGCGAGATCCTCGGCAGGCGACTCAAGCACCTGTTCCGGCGCACCGGGAAGTCGGCCCTGGCCGGCGCGGCGCTCCACTGCGCCACCGAATGGCAGTGGCCGGTGGTGCCCGGCGTACGGCTCCGCACGGCCGCCCGGCCGCCCGGTACCCGGTCCGGACGCGGCGAACGCGCGGCTCCACGGTGCAGCTGTCCCGACGCCGGGTGCGTCGTACCGGGCGCGCACCCCTTCGAGCCCGGGCTGCTCGCGGCGACCACCGACGCCCGGATGGTCCGCTGGTGGTGGACGAACCGGCCCGACGCCCCGGTGATCCTCGCCACCGGCGGCCGCGCGCCGTGCGCGGTGAGCCTCCCGGCCACCGCCGGTGCGCGGGCGCTGGCCGCCCTGGACCACTTCGGCGTCCGCCTCGGCCCGGTGGTCGCCACCCCCACCCGCGTCGCGCTGCTCGTCGCGCCGTACGACCTCGCGGAGTTGGGCGAGCTGCTGCACTCGCGGGACGAGGTGCCCAGCTCGCTGCGGTTCCACGGTGACGGCGGCTATCTGGTGCTGCCGCCCTCGCAGACCGGCGCCGGCGCGGTCCGCTGGGAGCGCGCCCCCGCCGCCACCGCCGCGGCGCCCTGGCTCCCCGACGTCGCCACGATCGTCGACGCCCTGGTCACCGCGAGCAACCGCACCCCGGACGGCAGCCGCCTCGCCTACTGAGGCGGGGCGCGCCCACGGCCCCCGGCGGGCGCGCGCGTGCGGTGCGCGCGCCCCCGCGGGCCGGGCCGCCGAAGTGCCCCGCGAATCACCCGGATGGCGCAGCAGTACGCCGGGAAATCCCGCGGCAGGGGCAGCAGCTGACGCCCTGTGACGTCACCGGAGCCCTGCGGGGTACGCCCGGCTCCCTGTGCCGTCCGTCCGTGCGTCGCCGTGCGCGGCAGGGGCAACTCCGCAGTGCCCGGCGGGGATTCGCATGCGCGAGCGTTCGCGGAAACGCCGTACAGGCCGTACGGGGCGGGGCTTCGGGGCCGGGCGGAGCGGCGGTGGGGGCGCGCCGGGCGGCCGGAGAGGCGGGCGGGAGGCGCGGGCGCGGCGGGGACGGAACACCCGGCCGCGGACATGGAAACGCCCGGTCGCTGGCGACGGGGGATGCACCAGCGACCGGGCTCCTAGAACCGTAACAAGAGATCGGCGGTTCGCAAATTCGATCGCGGGATTCCGGACGCCTCTTTACCCGTAAGTAGAGGGGGTTGTGACAGGAGTCACGTCGGAGGCGCCCGGGTCCGTCACTGTCAGCTGAGCGTGACCTGACGGTTGGTGAGGCCGCCGCGCGCCCGGCGCTCCTCCGAGGTCAGCGGCGACCGGTCGGCGAGCGCCTTCGCCAGCCGCTCACCGAACGCGACCGCCGGCGCCGTGACGTCCTCGGCGCTCATCGACGACGGCAGGTCCCACACCGGCACGACGAGCCCGTGGGCGCGGAACGAGCCGACCAGCCGGGTGTCCTCGCCGAGCGACGACTCCCCGGCGGCGTGCAACCGGGCGAGCGCGTCCAGCAGCTGCTCCTCGGGGTGCGCGGTGACCCAGCGCAGGTGGTTCTTGCCGGGCGCCTCGCACCAGTACGCACCCTCCAGACCGGCGATCCGGGCGGTGGGCAGCGCGGCGGCGTTCGCCCGCTCCAGGGACGCGGCGACCTCGGGGGACGCCTGGTCGGCGTTGTCCACCCAGAACTCGAACCCGGTGTGGACCTCCGGCGTGAAGGGCGCCTCGGTGTCCAGCAGGTCCTGGAGACGCGGGCCGTCGGCGTCCGGCCGCCCGGCGGTCACCGGGGTGCCGGGCTCGGCGACAAGGGCACGCTGCAGGGTGTCCGCGAGGTCGCGGCTGAGGTCGCCCGAGGAGGTGTCGTTCTGCAGCCCGATCAGGACCGAACCGTCGTCCCGGCGCAGCGCGGGCCACGCCATCGGCAGCACCGTCGCCAGCGTCACCGACGGCACGCCCTCGGGCAGCCCGCCCTTGAGCGTCAGCGGGACGGTCGCGGCGGGCACCAGCTCGCGCAGCGCGACCCAGTCGCACTCGCCGGGCAGCCCCTCGAAGGGCCGCCGCACCAGCTCGGTGACGGCCTGCGCCGCGCTCCGGCCGTGGCAGGCCTTGTAACGGCGGCCGGAACCGCACGGGCAGGGCTCCCGGGCGCCGACGACCGGCACCGGCCCGTCGTGGGCGGAACGTGCGGCGGCCTGGGGCTGGGGGCGGCGCTTCTTGGCCATGGCGGCGGTGTCTCCTGGTCGATCCGGTGCGTCGGGACGCGTGTCGGCGCGAGCCTAGAGGAGTACGCGCGCGGGCGCTCCGGCCGACGACGCGGTACGTCGCGCGCCGTGCGCGCGGGCCCGCGGCGTGGCCGGATCCGGGCGGTGTGGGGCGGCCGTGGCGCGGGGTGCGGACCGGCCGGGGGCGGGAGCGGGTGTTGCGGGGGCGCGTGGCGCGGGGTGCGCGCCGGGGGCGTCCGCCGCCCGCCCGCCGTCTCAGTGCGGCGGCAGCGGGTCGTCGAGGTCCGGGAAGGCGGAGAGATCGGCGAGGTCCGACAGCTCGGGCAGGCTCGGCCGACCGGCCCGGGCGGCGGGACCGCCGAATTCCGGGTACGTGGCCTCCGGGCTCGGGCTCGGGGCGGGCACGGTGGCGGACGCCGTGGCCGTCGGCGTCATCGCGATGCGGTCGGCGAACGCGTCCCGCAGCGACAGCTCGGCCCAGACCGTCGTCTCGCCCTCGATCACGTCGCGCACGCCCCAGTCACGGGAGAGCGAACGGATGATGGCCAGGCCCCGGCCGCCGCGCGCGGTGATCGAGGGTGTGGCCGGGCGGGGACGGGTCGGCCCGCCGCCGTCGGTGACCGCGACCGTCAGCCGCTCCCGGTCGTCCACCCGCCAGGAGGCGAGCACCGCCTCGTGCGGCGCCTCCCCGCGGTCGTCCTCCGGCCCGTACGCGGCGCCCTTCTGGCGCGTCCCGTAGGTGCCGCCCCCGTGGCGGGAGCCGTACGTGCTGCCCGGGCGGCCGGAGTCGTCACGGACCGTGTCGGGCAGATGCTTCGCGTCCAGCGGGCGGGCGTGCCGGCAGGCGTTGCTCAGCAGCTCGGTCAGCACCAGCGCCGCATCATCGATGACCGTGTCCGGAATTCCTCTTGCCGACAGCTCGCTGCGCATGCGCCGCCTGGCTATTCCGACGCCCGCCGGACCATGGGGAACGGCCATGATCGACGACGTCGGCACCTCCTGTGCCACCATCAACGCCACCCCCGAGACCTCCTTTGCCCCACGCCACGGGATGAATTCCCCAATGGACTGGACCGGAAACCGGCCACCTGCCGAGCAGTGACGCATCCGACATGTGGACCCAGAGGGCGCAGGCGCGGGCGCACGGCCCCAGGGGGCGGCTACCCGAGGCCGAGCTGGGTTCGTACCTGTTTCGGGCGGTTCGTGATGACCGCGTCCACGCCGAGATCGCGGCAGAGCGCGACGTCCTCGGGCTCGTTGACCGTCCACACATGGACGCGGTGCCCGGCGCGGTGCGCGCGCTCGACGTACTCCGGATGGGCGCGCAGGATGCGGATTCCGGGACCGGCGATGGAGACGCCGGACGGCAGCCGTCCGTCGCGGTGGCGTGGCGTGAGGAACTGCATCAGATAGACCGACGGGATCTCCGGCGCCGCGACCTGCACCCGGTGCAGCGAACGGGCCGAGAAGCTCATCACCCGCACCGCGGGCCGCTCCGCCGCCGGGCGCCCCGGCCGGGCGGTGTGCCCGAAGCGGTCGAGGAGGGTGACCAGCCGCTCCTCCACCTGTCCGGCCCAGCGGGTGGGGTGTTTGGTCTCGACGGCCAGCTCGACACGCCGGTCGGCGTCCGCGACCAGCTCCAGGAGCCGCTCCAGGGTGAGCACACCGGTCCGCTCCGGGTCCGCGTACCGCCGGTCCGGCGCCTCCGGCTCGTCCGCCGCGGCCTTCCAGGAGCCGAAGTCGAGCGTGGCGAGGTCGGCCAGCTCCAGGGCGGAGACGGCGCCGCGCCCGTTGGACGTGCGGTTCACCCGCCGGTCGTGCACGCACACCAGATGGCCGTCGGCGGTGAGCCGGACGTCGCACTCCAAGGCGTCCGCGCCGTCCTCGATGGCCTTGCGGTACGCGGCGAGCGTGTGCTCCGGGGCGTCCTCGGACGCGCCCCGGTGGGCGACGACGGACGGGGCGGGACGGCCCGGACCGGAGTCCTGGGCGGGGCGTGCACAGTTCACCGCGTTATCGTGCCATCCGCCGTCCCGGGGCCGCTCCGCGCTGACCGGGGACGGCTACAGGGGATGCGCCGTACGGGTCCGGCATCAAGGATGGGGACGGTCACAGCCTCGCCTTACGGTGCGCTGACGCACGGTGGGAAAGGCTGAGGCCGAGGCCGCCCCGGATCGGCCGGGACTCGCCCGGACCGCCGGTATCCGGAATCCTGGAGCCCGGTTCAGGGTCCCGCGGGCGCGTCCCCGGCACCGAGGACCGGAACGTCCGGACACCGGAGCCCGGCCCCGTACCGCGGCGGACCGGAGCGCCACAGGGCGCCCCGGCCGACCGGTCCTCCCGGGGCGGGCCCGCGGGCCGGCACAGTCGTGAGCGAGGAGAGAGCTGTGAGCACCGAGAACGAGGGCGCTTCCGTCCCGCCGGAGGCAGCGCCGCAGCCGGCGCCCCAGGCGCCGGCCGGCACACCCACGTCCGCCTCCGCCGCCCCGGCTGCCCCACCGGCCCCGGGCACCCCGCCCCCGCCCCCGCCCGCGGCGCCCCCGGCCCCCGGGTTCGCCCCGGGGACGGCCGAGCACGCCCCGGCAGGCGCACCCGGTGGCGCGGCCCCCGCACCCGCCGCGCCCTCCGGTCCCGCCGCCTCCGGCCAGGAGCCGCCGCACGGCCCGACCGGGCACCCCGGCGAGCCGGGGCCCGGCGCCTCCGGCCCGTCCGCCCCCGGCGCGTACGGCGCTCCGGGCGCCCCCGGTGGTGAGCCCACCACCCAGCTGCCGTCGTACGGCGGCGGCGGTGGCTGGGGCGGACAGCAGCCCCCGTACGGCGGCGGGGGCGGCGGCAACGGCTGGGGCGCCCCGGATGCGCAGCCGCCCCGGCGGCGCAACGGCGGCCTGGTCGCCGCGGTCCTGGTGGCCGCGCTGGTCGCGGGCGGCGTCGGCGGCGGCATCGGCTTCTGGGCCGCGGGCCGCGACGACCACGCCTCGACGACGGTCACCGGTCCCGGCAACTCCGGCGCGCTCAACCGCAAGCCCACCTCCGTCGCCGGGATAGCGGCGAAGGCGCTGCCCAGCGTCGTCACCATCGAGGCGCAGGGCGCGACCGGCGAGGGAGGCACCGGCACCGGCTTCGTCTACGACAAACAGGGCCACATCCTCACCAACAACCACGTCGTCGCCAGCGCCGCAGAAGGCGGCAAGCTCACCGCGACGTTCTCCGACGGCAAGAAGTACGCCGCCGAGGTCGTCGGCCGGGCCCAGGGCTACGACGTCGCCGTCATCAAGCTGAAGAACGCCTCGGACGCCAAGCTGAACCCGCTGCCGCTCGGCAAGTCCTCCCAGGTACAGGTCGGCGACGCCACCATCGCCATCGGCGCCCCCTTCGGCCTCTCCGGCACCGTCACCACCGGCATCATCAGCGCCAAGGACCGCCCGGTCGCCTCCAGCGACGGCGGCGGCTCCAGCGCCTCGTACATGAGCGCCCTGCAGACCGACGCCTCCATCAACCCCGGCAACTCCGGCGGCCCCCTGATGGACGCCGGCGGCAACGTCATCGGCATCAACTCCGCCATCCAGTCGGCCGGCAACGGCGGCATGGGCGGCGAGGGCGAACAGTCCGGCAGCATCGGCCTGGGCTTCGCCATCCCGATCGACCAGGCCCGCCGCGTCGCCCAGGACCTGATCCGTACGGGCCAGCCGATCTACCCGCAGATCGGCGTCCAGGTCTCGATGAAGGACACCGGCAACGGCGCGACCATCGCCGAGACCGGAAACGGCGGCTCCGACTCCGTCACCCCGAACGGCCCGGCGGATCGCGCGGGCCTGCGCCCCGGCGACACGATCACCAAGCTCGACGACACCGTCATCGACAGCGGCCCCACCCTGATCAGCGAGATCTGGCAGCACAAGCCCGGCGACAAGATCACCCTGACCTTCCAGCGCAACGGCAAGGAGCACACCGCCGAAGTCACCCTGGGCCAGCGCACAGGAGACAAGTGACGCGCTACCCTGACCCCGCGGCACCGCCCCGGCGCTGCCGCGGGGAGGCTTGCCCGAGCGGCCTAAGGGAACAGTCTTGAAAACTGTCGTGAGGTAACCCCTCACCGTGGGTTCAAATCCCACAGCCTCCGCAGAGGTCAGCTAAGTGGCTGGTCAGGAGGGGCGCCTGAGTGGATCGGGTGCCCCTTTTGCGTTGGGGGTGTCTCACCTCTGCTCGCCCGCATCTCGGTGTTGATCAAGGCGTGTGGCCAACCTGTGGCCAGGGTGGGACCCTCGGTGCTGCGTGTCGGGGGCGTTGATCTGCGCTGAGTCGGTGGGCTGGTCTGAGCGCTCCTGTCTTCGCCCCGCTCCAGCCTGGTCGGCGCCCGTGCCGCGCGTCGGTGGATGAGCCGGGAATATGAGTCGAGTACCGCACGCAGGCTGGTCAAGGCCATAGCGGTGCCTTCGACAGGGATCGGTCGGCACCGAGGTGGAGGGGTGCCGTCGCTGACTCCCCGTGGGGGTGTGCGTGGGAGCTCCTATCCCACCCGCCGTTGACCCCGGCAGAGCCGAGCGGCCGCGGCCTGAGAGCTGGTCCCGACAGTAATAGTCAGGAATACATCGTCACCACCGGCCTACTGGCTTATCGATTTAGCCGAAGACATCACGCCGCAAAACGAATATAGGACGTTAATTTTCTCTCAATGAAAGGCGCAGAGTGGTCAATCACGGTTCGGTGTCCATTGCCGATGTGGTCGGGGAACTGGCCGGGTGGTGTCCGCCGTCTGTGATGATGCGCTGCCACGTGCACACGGTGTCGTGAGTTCAAAGAGGAATTCGGGTGGCTGAGGAGATCGGGATTGCGGAGGCTGTGGCGCATTTGCGGGCGGAGCTGATGGCCGCGGCGACCGGTGGTGATGCGGGGCCGCTGTTCGAGGTGGGGCCGGTGGAGCTGGAGTTCTCGGTGGAGATGCGCAGGGAGGGCAAGGGCAAGGCGGGGGTGAAGGCGTGGGTGGTGTCGGCGGATGCAGAGGCGTCGGTGCACCGGGTGAAGTTGGTGCTGACGCCGAAGGACACGGCAACGAATGGCTCGTATCACGTGAATACCGAACGGCCGGACGCAGCGGGTGACATGCTCGGGTCTCGCTTCGGCGAGTGACCCAGAACGGTGCCTCGCGCAGTGCGGGCGCACGTGCTGGATGCGCCCATGGTCTTTATAAGAGGTCATCCCGCCGCCGCGGGACCGCGCAGAGGCCGTACGCAACGTCCCTCAGCTTGGGGTTACCCCGCAGGATTCGGTCCGGACGGCAGACGGGACACACTGCGGCGGCGTCGGGGTCGGCGAGCGCGGCCACAGCTTTTCGTCAGTGAGCAGGCTCCCCCGTGGGCCTGGGCGCAGTACGGGCGATGGACACCTGGAGCAACTTGTCGACGCCAAGACCGCCAGCGGGCAGATCGAACCCCCGCCCACGCCGCAGGCCACGGATCTTCTTGCCGTGCTGGAGGAATCCGTACGGTCAGCACGTCAGACTCAGCACGAGAGGAGTCTCAGCTGAGAGGCGTCCCAAACCGCCGGCAGGGCGGTGCAGGACGCCGCCCGAGCGGACGGGCACCCGCTGCGCTCCGGAGGCTGTAGACCGCACGAGGTCGACGGGGGATATCCTGATCGTAGCTATACCTTTTCGTGGCGGAAGGAAATTGTGTCCGCTTCCCAGTCCATTCCGCGTTGACGGAATCGTTCGATCAATCGCGTTACACTTCGCGAACTTCCGGCTCCAAGTCGGTGAAGCATGCGAACTGCGATAACGGTGTCGCTGTGCTTTTTGAGAGTTTCTAGCATTGCGGCACAATCGCTGACGCTTGCCCGGGAAGCCCATTCGACTAAGGCTTTCCGGATAATTCCGAGAGGCTTGTACATGCGAGGTCCACGGTGCCAGCGCTCGTAAAGCTCCTGTAGCTCTACTCTCGACTTGGAAGTTGCGATCCTCGATGCGATCCGGTTAGCCCAGAGGTGTTGTTCCAGTTCGGAAGCAACTAGTGATTGCTCGATGAAATCCCGCACCAGATTGTCGGTGAATTCGATCGAGTTGAATCGAATGGCGTCATCGAGGAGTCGAAAGGCATCTAGATCTCGACTCTCGGTGAGAAGCCATACTGTAAGTTCAGTTGTTTCGGCTTCAGGGAAGTGGGCGGCCGATAGGGATAGTAGCCGGGCTGCCTCGTGGAAAAGTTGATTTTCGTACGCTCGCCCGATCTCCTCTTTGGCTTCTTCGAGGGAAAGGGTGAATGAGCGTTCTGCGCTTTCACGTAGGCGCTCGGCGAGTGCCACCTCGGCTTCCATGAGTTTCTGCTCAAGTAGTTCGCATTTCTCCTCTGTTTCTTCTTTGAGCTTGTTGACCTCATCGAGTTGTCGGCGGAGTCGGGAAATTTCATCCCTAAGTTCTTCTTGGTCGGCTTCCAGTCGCCGATATTTACTGGAAAGTATCTCCAGCGAGGATTCATTCTCCAGTCGATCTGCTACCCAGTCGCTGCGGAGCTCTGCTAGCTGTCTATTTGCTTCATCCGCTGCAGCCTCTCGTTGGTCGAGGAGCATTTCCAATGCTTCCTGCTGGCGGCTCAGGTTCCGGATCTCTCGATGAGATCTATCAACTTGATTTCGTAGGTTTTCGAGCTCAAACGTCTGAGGGTCGCTCACTTTAAGTGCGGCAAGGCGTAAGCACCTGAGACGCATTTTCGTCTCCTGGGTTACTGGAGTTCCGCGATACCGCTCGATCTCTGCAAGCATTCGATCAATGAAGTCTTGAGTCGCTACGCGGCGGCCGTTGAGGTACCGGGAGACCGTGCTCTTATCCATGAGCGTGCGAGCCGCGTAGCGCTGCTGCGAGACCTCTAGCGCGTTGAACATGGTCGTCAACGCTGTTGCAAGCTCTGCAACCTCTGGGAGCTGGCTGACCTCCACTTCACTGCGGCGAGTCGTTGACCTGGAGATTTCGTGCACAGGGGACCTTACTTTTCAGTAGCTCGTCGGTGCTACGCGTTGGCAATAGTTGCTTTCTACCGCAACTACACCTTCGGAGTCAGGGTGTTGGTCAAGGAACGGACAACTGACTTGGAGACGAGCGACTCTGTGGACGCGTTGACAACCGTGGTTATGCAAGTACGTGGAATCCAGAAGGTCATGATCGTGGCCCTCGGGCTCTTGCCGCTACTGCTCGTAACGCTGGCAAGCCTGCCGGCCTTGATGCTCATGCCGTTCATTGGCTCCTCGGGCGCAGAACGAAGTGCAGCAGTGATGAGGAATCTCATCGCTTGGACGAAAGCGCTTCTGCGCGGGGGCATGGGCTCCAGTTGATTAGCTCCTGCTGGCCCACAGCGCTCACTCGGCACATGGGCCCAAGTCGGCACTGTGGGCCTCCTCCGGCCGGCTCTTGCTGTGCCACGAGCTCAGTCCCGTCAGCCTGTGCAGCACTTCCCTACCGCACTGGCCCGGGAGCCGGGATCCAGGACCACAACTGAGGTCGACGCTTCATCGCAGACAAGTCCGATGTACTCGGGCAACGTGTACCCGCCTCCCTACGGTCTGGCAGCAGGGTAGGCGCCGGCACCAGGCGGCACCATCGAAAGCTTCGTGCTGCCGCAAGCTTGGGTGTCTATGGACGAGACGTGGACGAGCAGAGACGAGACTGCACAACGTAAGGCCGAATAGGCAGGTCAGGAGCAGTGCCGTTCCGCTCGCGGGCATTGTCTTGAAAACTGTCGTGAGGTAACCCCTCACCGTGGGTTCAAAACCCACAGCCTCCGCAGAGGTCAGCGAAGTGGCTGGTCGGAAGGGTTGCCCGAGTGGATCGGGTGCCCCTTTTCACGTTGGGGTTCCTGCGCCCGGTCCGTGATGAGATCAAGGCCCGCGGCGGAACCCTCGGCCCCTGCATTCCCCCACGCCCCCACGTGCGAAGCGCCCGACGGAGAACCCTCGTGCGCATGCCCCCACCATGTGGCCCGCAGGCGCACAGCGATCAGCTCAAGCCCGCTCGCCCGCGGCGAGGATGGAACAGACATCCTCCCCGGTGCACCCCGCCGGATCGGTGGCCGCGGCCCGTCGAGCGAGACCGTGTAGAACATCGCGGGTCTTGGTGAGTTCGGTGAGGCGGCGTTCGATGTCGGCGAGGTGCTCGTCGATCAGTGTGGTGACGTGGCCGCAAGGGGGCTGGCCGCTGTCGCGCAGGGTGAGGACGGAGCGGATTTCGGCGAGGGTGAGGCCGGCGCTCTGGGCGTCGCGGATGAAGGCGAGGCGGGTGCGTGTCTGCTCGGGGTAGTCGCGGTAGCCGCCGGGGGTGCGGGGAGGCGCGGGGAGCAGCCCTTCCTGTTCGTAGAAGCGGAGGGTTTTGGTGGTCAGTCCGCTGGCCGCGGCGAGGTCGCCGATGCGCATGTCTCCAGGCTACGACTTGACCTTCCAGCGCACTGGAAGGTCAAGCGTTCGGACACTGGACGAGCCGGGAGGACGAGCAGGATGCAGATCACGGTGCTGACGGTTCCGGGGTGCCCGAACGCCCCGCTGGCCATGGAACGGGTCGCCGCCGCGCTGGCGGGCCGGCGGGCGGAGGTGGAGGAGATCGAGGTCCATGATCAGGCGCAGGCCGTCGCGTACGGGATGAACGGTTCGCCGACGATCCTGGTGGACGGCCGGGACCCGTTCGCGCCGGTCGGGGCGGTGCCGAGCGTGTCGTGCCGCTTGTACCGGGGCGAGGACGGCACGGTGGCCGGGGCGCCGAGCGTGGCGGCCCTCCGCGCGGTCCTCGACGGCGGCGCGAGCGGGCCGGGGGCGGCGGCTCCGGGAGGCTGGTGCGCGACGGAGGGGGCGCTCGATGTGGTTGGTCGTGGCGGATCGGAGGCGGCCGCGCCGGGGGACTGCTGCGCGACGGAGAAGGCGTTCGACGTGGTCGGGCGTGGCGGGCGGGGGCGCCGCGCGCCCGTGGAACGGGGGCTGCGGGCGGTGCAGCAGGCGGTGCTGCGGCACTTCGTCGACACCGGCACCGCCCCGGCGGCGGAAGTGCTGGAGCCGGTCGCCGCGCCTTCGGGCCGTACGGCCGGGGAGGTGCTGGCCGAGCTGGCCGCCGAAGACTTCCTCACCCTGGACGGGAGCGGGCGGATCCGCGCGGCGTACCCGTTCTCCGCCGTCCCGACCCGCCACCGCGTCGCCCTCGCGGGCGGGGTGACGGTGTGGTCGATGTGCGCGATCGATGCGCTCGGCATCCCCGCCATGCTGGGCACCGGCGTGGTGATCTCCTCCACCGACCCGGTGACCGGCGAGCCGGTGACCGTCACCAGCCGCGGCGGGACGACGGTGTGGGAGCCGCGGGACGCCGTGGTGTTCGTCGGACAGCGGCCCGGCGGCGGGCCCGCCGCCACGGCCTGCTGCGACGCGGTGAACTTCTTCACCGGCCCCACCACCGCGCACACCTGGATCGCCGAACACCCGGACGTCCCCGGCCACATCGTCGACCGGAACCAGGCCGAACGCATCGGCGCACAGACCTTCGGGCCGCTGCTCGCGCGTTGACCCGTCGGCGATCTGCCTCGTCGGCCCAAGTGCGCGTGACCGGACGGTGGTGGGTGGTGTCCGGAGGTTCGGGGATCAGATATGATCATGATGCAACTTCGCCCCCGGGGACGGCGGGTGGAGCGTGCGTCTGTGGTCCAAGGAAAGACGCCCACCAACCGGTGGGAAATGTAGGTGCAAGGCCTGCCGGGCGCTCTGAAAAAGGTCCCCTCCTCGTGATGAGGAGGGGACCTTTTGCGTGTGCCTTGAGGGTGGCGTCGGGGCGGTACTGCGGAGTGCTGTCCCGGTTCAGATGTCGCCCTGGACGAGGGCGTGCAGGTGCTGGTCGTGCCAGCCGTCCGCGTGCAGCAGCGCGCTGCGCAGGGTGCCTTCGAGGGGGTATCCGGCCTTGAACGCCACGCGGCAGGACGACGGGTTGGCCACCGAGTGGCACAGTCGCAGGCGGTGCAGGCCGAGGTCGTTCAGGGCCCACTCGGTGACGCGTTGGGTGGCCTCGACGGCCACGCCGCTGCCGCGCGCCGCGGGGAGGAGCCAGTAGACGATTTCGGCGCTGCCGCCGGTGAGGTCGATGTCGCCCCAGCCGATCAGCCCGAGGGCTTCGCCGTCCGGGCGTGCGATGGCCCAGATCGCGCTCAGCTCGGCGCGCCACCGCTCGTGCATGCGGGCAATCCGTCGGCGCGCGTCTTCCGGTGTCTCCACCAGCAGGCGGTTCCAGTGGCGGATCTCGGGGTCCTGGCCGGCGGTCATCAAGGTGTCGGCGTCGGACAGGCGCCAGGGGCGTAGCTCCAGGCCGTGGGGGAGGCCGAGTACCGGCTGCTCCGTAGTGGCCATTCGCCCTGCTGGAACTACCGCCGGTAGGGGCGAGTGGGAGGTCATCGCGGCATCCTGCCACAGGTGGCGGATGCGGTCCCGGCGCTGCCCGGCCGGGCTGTTCTTCCCTCCGTCCGGTGCCTGGGCGCTCGCCGCACCGGAGGGTTTCAGCTCTTGGACGCAAGCGATCCCGGCCGTGCCATGGACCCTCGTTCGGCGAGCGGTGGCAGGCCGTACCGGTCGCGGGTGTCCTCGTCGAAGTCGTCGAGGAAATCGTGCAGGGTCCCTGCCAGTTGGGGCAGGGAGTCGACGGCGAAGAGGACCCTTTGGTAGCCGGCCACCTGGTACGGGAGGCGGAGGAGGTCGGGGAGGTGGAAGGGGCGGATGGTGGTGCGGGGGAAGTGGGCCAGTTCGCCGTAGGAGGAGAGGAGGGCGGCGCCGTATGCCTTGGGGTGGCCGTTCTCCCAGGCGAGGCCGTATTCGAGGGTGAACCAGTAGACGCGGCCGATCAGGTCCAGGGCGTCGGCCGACTCCACGCGGGCGGCGGCGCGGCCGACGGTGCGGTAGAGGTCGGTGAACCAGGGGTCGGAGAGGTGGATGCCGTGGCCGAAGACGTCGTGGAGGATGTCGGGTTCAGGGGTGTAGAGCGGCATGGCGGGGTGGCGGACGTACTGGACGGCGTGGAAGTAGCCGTCCGCCATGGCGCCCAGGAGGCGCTTGGTCGGGACGACGCCGCCGGCGAGCGTGAAGCGGAATCCCGCCAGCGGTTCCAGGCGGTCGGAGACCTCTTCGTGCTGCGGGACGTGGTCCCCGGGGATCGGGGCGGTATCGCGTGCTCGTAGGACCGCCTGGCACACGCATCCCTGTTGTGCCTCGGTGAGGGCGGCGTGGATGGTGCGCCAGGCGGCGTGTTCGGCGTCGTTGTACGCGACCGGGGGCGAGGGGGCGCCGACGCGGTGGCCTTTGGCCGCGGCCACGATCGCGTTCCGGCGGCTGACGTAGGCGTGATCGGCGAGCGAGGGGTGGTCCTTGGCGCGTCCGAGGTGCGCACCGTGGGGGTCCAGCGGGGTCCGGTTCAGCCAATCGGTCACGAGGGGCATCCTGCACGGCGGGTGGGGCGGGGTAAAGGATGAGGTGG
Organism: Streptomyces sp. NPDC029159; assembly: GCF_055564055.1. Taxonomy (NCBI): domain Bacteria; kingdom Bacillati; phylum Actinomycetota; class Actinomycetes; order Kitasatosporales; family Streptomycetaceae; genus Streptomyces; species Streptomyces sp. NPDC029159. The sequence goes on along the minus strand of NZ_JBVHWT010000001.1, from coordinate 495,006 downwards.
GGCGTGGTGTCGGGCGCCGGGCCGTCGGTCCGGCCCCGGCTCGTTCCCTTGTGCGCCGGTCGATTGTCAGTGCCCCGTGTCACTCTGGGTGCATGACGGTGGAGGAGCTCGTGCGGCTGCGGCGGGTGCGGGATCTGGTGGATCGGGAGTATGCCGAGCCGCTGGATGTCCCGGCCCTGGCGCGGGTCGCGCTGATGTCGGCGGGGCACTTCTCGCGGAGCTTCCGGGCGGCCTTCGGGGAGACGCCGTACGGCTATGTCATGACGCGGCGGATCGAGCGGGCGAAGGCGTTGTTGCGGCGGGGGGATCTGTCGGTGACGGAGGTCTGTTTCGCGGTCGGGTGTACGTCGCTCGGCTCGTTCAGCTCGCGCTTCACGGAGCTGGTGGGGGAGAGCCCGAGCGCCTACCGGGCCCGTGATCATGAGGCGGGCGCCGCGGTGCCGCCGTGTATGGCGAAGATCTTCACGCGGCCGGTGCGGAGGCGGGGGACAGGCGCACAGCCCCGAGGGCTCCACGCTCCCGAACCCGTCACGATTGGAGAAGCGGATGCGGCCGTCGGACCGTAGCGTCGAGCGCATGGACATCACGCTTTCGCAGTGCTTCATCGCCGTCGACGATCACGACCGGGCGCTCGCCTTCTACCGGGACGTTCTCGGGCTCGAGGTGCGGAACGACGTCGGGTTCGAGGGGATGCGGTGGGTGACCGTCGGGTCGCCCTCGCAGCCGGGGGTGAACATCGTCCTCGAACCGCCGCTCGCCGATCCGAACGCATCGCCCGCCGACCGGCAGGCCATGGCGGAACTGCTGGCCAAGGGGCTGCTGCGCGGCGTCATCTTCGCGACCGACGACTGCGACGCGACCTTCGAGCGGATCCGGGCCGCGGGCGGTGAGGTGCTCCAGGAGCCGGTCGATCAGCCGTACGGCGTCCGGGACTGCGCCTTCCGGGACCCGGCGGGGAACATGCTGCGCTTCACCCAGGCGCGGTCGTAGGAGACAGGACAGGGACGGGTCGGGGACGTGGGGGAGAACGGATCAGCATGAGTACGCATTCCAGGGCGGGCACGGACACCGAGGCCGGCAGGGCGGGCACGGACACCGGGGCGCCCGGACAGGTGGCGGGTGCCCGGCACCTCGCCGACAGCCACGAGATGATCCGGGTGCACGGCGCGCGGGTGAACAATCTGCGGGGCGTCGACATCGAGATCCCCAAGCGGCGGCTCACGGTGTTCACCGGGGTGTCCGGGTCGGGGAAGAGTTCGCTGGTGTTCGACACCATCGCGGCGGAGTCGCAGCGGCTGATCAACGAGACGTACAGCGCGTTCCTCCAGGGGTTCATGCCGAGTCCGGCGCGGCCCGAGGTTGATGTGCTGGACGGGCTGACCACCGTGATCAGCGTCGACCAGCAGCGGATGGGCGCCGATCCGCGGTCCACGGTCGGCACCGTCACCGATGCCCACGCGATGTTGCGGATCCTCTTCAGCCGGCTGGCCAAGCCGTACGTCGGCCCGCCCGGGGCGTTCGCGTTCAATGTGCCGTCGGTGTCGGCGGCGGGCGCGATCACCGTGGGGAACGGCAAGAAGGAGAAGGTCACCTTCAACAAGGTGGGCGGGATGTGCCCGGGCTGCGAGGGGCGCGGCACGGTCTCCGCCCTCGACCCGGCGCAGCTCTACGACGACACGAAGTCGATCAACGAGGGCGCGTTCACCATCCCCGGCTACACCGGCGGCGGCTGGAACTCCCGCCTCTACGCGGAGTCCGGTTTCTTCGACCCGGACACGCCGATCAAGAAGTTCACCGAGAAGGAACTCCACGATCTGCTGCACCACGAGCCGGTGCGGATGAAGATCGCCGGGATCAACATGACCTACGAGGGTCTGATCCCGCGCATCCGGAAGTCGATGCTCGCCAAGGACAAGGAGGCGATGCAGCCGCACGTGAGGGCGTTCGTGGAGCGCGCGGTCACCTTCACGCCCTGCCCCGAGTGCGACGGGACGCGGCTCGCCGCGCACGCCCGGTCCGCCGTGATCGGAAAGCTCTCGATCGCGGACGCCTGCCGGATGGAGATCCGCGACCTGGCGGAGTGGGTCCGGAGCCTGACGGACCCCTCCGTCGCCCCGCTGCTCACCGCGCTCGGACAGAGCCTCGACTCCTTCGTCGAGATCGGACTCGGCTATCTCTCCCTGGACCGCCCCGCGGGCACGCTGTCCGGCGGCGAGGCGCAGCGCGTCAAGATGGTCCGCCATCTCGGCTCGTCGCTCACCGATGTCACCTATGTCTTCGACGAGCCGACCGCGGGGCTGCACCCGCACGACATCCGGCGGATGAACGAGCTGCTGCTGCGGCTGCGTGACAAGGGCAACACCGTGCTGGTCGTCGAGCACAAACCGGAGGTCATCGAGATCGCCGACCACGTCGTCGACCTGGGGCCCGGCGCCGGGACGGGCGGTGGCACGGTCTGCTTCGAGGGGGACGTCGCCGGGCTGCGCGGCAGCGACACCGTCACCGGACGCCACCTCGACGATCGCGCCCGGATCAAGGCGGCGGTACGGGAGCCGGACGGCGCGCTGAAGATCCGCCGTGCGCACGCCAACAACCTCCGGGACGTGGACGTCGATCTGCCGCTCGGGGTGCTCACCGTGATCACCGGCGTCGCGGGCTCCGGCAAGAGTTCGCTGGTCCACGGCTCGATCCCGGAGGAGCTGGGCGTCGTCTCCGTCGACCAGAGCCCGATCCGCGGGTCGCGGCGGAGCAACCCGGCGACGTACACCGGGCTGCTCGAACCGATCCGTAAGGCGTTCGCCAAGGCCAACGGGGTCAAGCCGGCGCTCTTCAGCGCCAACTCCGAGGGCGCGTGCCCGACGTGCAACGGCGCCGGGGTGATCTACACCGATCTGGCGATGATGGCCGGGGTCGCCAGCACCTGCGAGGACTGCGAGGGCCGGCGCTTCGACGCCGCGGTCCTGGAGTACCGGCTCGGCGGGCGGGACATCGCCGAGGTGCTGGCGATGCCGGTAGCGGAGGCGCTGGAGTTCTTCGCCGCCGGGGAGGCGCGGACTCCCGCCGCCCACAAGGTCCTTGAGCGGCTGGCCGATGTCGGTCTCGGCTATCTCACCCTCGGCCAGCCGCTCACCACGCTCTCCGGCGGCGAACGCCAGCGCCTGAAGCTGGCCACCCACATGGCGGACAAGGGCGGCGTCTATGTCCTGGACGAGCCGACGACCGGTCTCCATCTGGCGGATGTCGAGCAACTCCTCGGGCTGCTCGACCGGTTGGTCGACTCCGGTAAGTCCGTGATCGTCATCGAGCACCACCAGGCGGTCATGGCGCATGCGGACTGGATAGTCGACCTGGGGCCCGGCGCCGGTCACGACGGCGGCCGGGTCGTCTTCGAGGGGACACCCGCCGCGCTCGTCGCCGCGCGCTCCACCGTCACCGGCGAGCATCTGGCGGCGTACGTGGGGGAGTGACGGGCGGCCGGAGCGGCGGTGCGGAGGGCGGTGCCGCGGGGCCGGTTGCAGCGCCACCGTGGCACCGCACCCGCTGCCTCGCGTCCGCGGCCCTGCTCCCGCGGCCCCGCTCCCCGTCCGTAACGTCGCAGGTCAGGAAGGGTGCGAGCGGTCTGCTCTGCCCGTGGCGAATCTGCGGCGGGCAGAGAAACGGTATCCGGCGGGCGTCCGGGGCGAAGAGTGGAGTCGACGGCGTTCCTGCCCCGATGAGGAGACCGGATGACTCCACTCACCACCCGTCCGCCCCGCGCGGAGGACGGCGACACCCCGCCCAGCCACTTCGACGACCATCTCGCGACCCAGCTGCTCGCCCAGCGCATCGTCCTCCTCGGCACCCAGGTCGACGACGTCTCGGCCAACCGGGTGTGCGCCCAGCTTCTGCTGCTGTCGGCGGACGACCCGCACACCGACATCTGCCTGTACGTCAACAGCCCCGGCGGTTCGGTCTCCGCGGGCCTGGCGATCTTCGACACCATGCGCCTCATCCCGAACGAGGTCGCGACGCTGGCGATGGGGTTCGCGGCCAGCATGGGCCAGTTCCTGGTCACCGTGGGCGCGCCTGGCAAGCGGTTCGCGCTGCCGCATGCGCGGATCATGATGCATCAGCCCTCGGCGGGCATCGGCGGCACCGTCGCGGACATCGAAATCCAGGCGGAGAACCTCCAGTTCACCAAGGCCACCATCGCGCGGATCATCGCCGAGCACACCGGGCAGAGCGAGGAGACCATCACCCGGGACGGCGACCGGGACCGCTGGTTCACCGCCGAGCAGGCCAGGGAGTACGGAATGGTGGACCGGGTGGTGGAGTCGCTCGCCGACATCCGCCCGATCACCTCGCGCCGACGGATGGGGCTGTGACATGGGTGCGTACACGGTTCCCTACGTCACCGAGCGGACGCCGCAGGGCGAGCGGTCCTCCGATGTCTTCAGCCGGCTGCTGAACGAGCGGATCATCTTCGTCGGCACCGAGATCGACGACGGGGTCGCCAACGTGGTGATCGCGCAGCTCCTGCACCTGGAGTCGGCGAGCCCGGGGAGCGAGATCTCGATCTATCTCAACTCACCGGGCGGCTCGTTCACCTCGCTGATGGCGATCTACGACACGATGACGTACGTACAGGCGCCGATCTCGACCTGCTGCGTCGGGCAGGCGGCGTCGTCGTCGGCGCTGCTGCTGGCCGGTGGCGACCCCGGGCGGCGGTTCGTGCTCCAGCACGCGCGGGTGCTGCTCGGCCAGCCGGCCAGCGGCGGGCAGCAGGGCACCGTCTCCGACCTCGGCCTCGCGGCCAAGGAGATGGCCCGTATCCGCGCGCAGGCGGAGGAGGTGCTGTCCCGGCACACCCACCACGACGTGGCGACGCTCCGCGCGGACATGGACCGGGACAAGGTGCTCACCGCCGAGGAGGCCGTCGCCTACGGGCTCGCCGACGAGGTGCTGAGCAGGCGGCTGCTGCCCGCCTGACCTGCGGGTTCGATGGGCGGACCGGCGCTGCGGCGGGGATACCGCGCAGCGCCGGTCGGCCGGTCGGCCCGTCAGGCGGCCAGGTCGAGGACCTCGTACCGGGCCGGGGCCGAGGTGCGGCTGCGCTCCGTCCGGCTGCGGCTCATTCGGCTGCGGACGTGCCGGGTCAGCTCGTCCTGGGTGAGCGAGAGCAGGTCGGCGAGGTCGAGCCCGAGGGCCCGGGCGGCGGCCGCGAGCACTTCGGACGAGGCTTCCTTGCGGCCGCGCTCCAGCTCCGAGAGGTACGGCATCGAGATCCGGGCCGCCTCCGCGACCTCCTTCAACGTGCGCTGCTGGTCCAGCCGTTGGCGCCGCAGCGCCTGGCCGACGAGGTCGCGCCACAGGGGCTCGCGCGGCGTGGGCGCCGGTGGGCCCCCGGCCGGCTGCCGGTGCGTCGCCCCGCCGGAACCGGGATGCGAGGGCGGCGAGGGCTGAGAGGGCTGCGGGCGCAGCGGGATGACGTGGGCTTCGTTCCGCGCATGAGTGCTCACCCCTTCAGCGTAGGGATCCGGGCCGCCGGGGGAAGGGTGCGGCGTTCCGCCCTGGGTGAAGCGGGGCGGGAGGCGGTGAGGCGGGGGCCGGCGCGGGCCGGGGCTCCGCCGGGCGGGCGCCGCCCGGCTGTGTTCGGTGGAGTGCGCCCCAAGAGCCGCGCCAGGCTCCGCCGGAGGGCCCGCCCCAGAGTCCGACGAGGCCCGCCCCAAGTCCCACCCGAGGGGCCGATTCCGGCCCCGGCGCCCCTTCGCTCCCCGAGGCATTTCACGCCACCACCCCTGACCTGGCTATTCCCGGTCAGGGGTCCTTTTCTGCCCAGGTTTTGACGGCCCATCGGCCATTTCTGCCACATTCGGGCCCCTTTTCGCAGGGTTCCCCAGAGCCCGCCGAAGCCCTTTGTCATCGCTGTTTTAACGCTGCATTACACCACCGCGACGTCGGTTGACCGGGTTTGCCGGACCGTGTGCGATGGCTGAGGAGCGATTTTCGGGCGGCCGCCCGCGCCCGCCCTTTCCTGCTGACCCGGAAGGACACGATGACCGTCATAAGACGCGCCCGCGCACGCGAACTCGTGCACGAGGACATTCTGGCGCTCGCCGAGGGGGAAGCCCTCGCCGTACACGTACCGCACTTCATCCCGGACGAGGTGGTGAAAGCCGTACGCGAGGAGGTGCTGCACCATCCGGACAAAGGAGGGCTGAGCCAGGACACCGCGTTCCAGCGGATCGGATTCGCCTACTCCGAGATCAGCGACGAGGAATCCCGGGACCGCTACCACCGCGAGGCACGGGACAACATCCAGCGGATGCGGGACCTGTTCGCTCCGTACGCCTTACCGAGCGACACTTTCCGGGCGCTCGTCGAGGAGACCTGGAACGCCGGGGCGCAGCTGCTGACGATAGAGGGCCGTAAGGCATTCATCGGTATCTGCCGCTTCCAGGACAAGGGCGTCGATCTCAATCCGCACACCGACGCCCTGGAGCGCAATCTCCCCGACAGTGCCGCCCACGACCTCGTCGCCCAGCTCTCCGCCAATATCTATCTGAACATTCCGGAGACCGGCGGCGAACTCGAACTCTGGGGCACCGAGCCCGGCGAGGACGCCTACAACGCCCTGAAGGGCGACCGTGTCTGGGGTCTGGAGCGTGCGCAGCTCGGCCCTCCGCAGCAGGTCATCCGGCCCGAGCCCGGCGATCTGCTGCTGATCGACCCGCGCCGCATCCACGCGGTGCGGCCCTCCGGCGACGAGCCCCGCATCACCCTCGGCCATTTCCTCGGCTACCACGGCGCCGACCGACCGCTCACCCTGTGGAGCTGAGCCGGCCATGACCACCACCCATGTTGTCGACGGCCGTACGAAGGCGAATTTCGGGGAGGCGGCGAAGAAACTCACCCTCGCCGGAACCCGGGCCATTCTGCTGGTCAGTGTCGGCCAGCGCTACCACGAGGGCGACAAACTCCGCGCCACCGTGGAACTCGTCAACCGCAGTGCCTTCGGTGAGCTGACCATCGCCGTCGCCGACACCCTCCAGCGCTCCAATTTCCACGGCATCCCCCCGGAGGAGGCGTATGCCCGCGCGCTGCGCGCCGGCGACGAGTGGCTGGAGCGCAATGAGAAGATCCTCGGCCAACTCACCGTGCCCACGAGTGTGTTGCGGTGGGACGAGGCGCTGAAGGATCCGGATTACGCGGAATTCCGGCGCCGGATAGCGGACGCGTACGCGAACGAGCCGGAATACCGGCAGGCGGTGGACGCGACGATCGGGAAATTCATCGAGCGTTTCACCGCCCGTGACCCGGACGTCGACACCGAGGAAGCCTTCCGGGGCTGCCTCGCCTATCTCATAGAGGAGTGCCCGATCATCATGCCGATGTGGGCACACCAGGGATACGACTACGTCATCTATCCGCAGCCCATGACCGCCGCCATGGCCGAAACCCAAGCCCGTTTCGTCACCGGGGAATTTCCCGGGAAGGGCGGCTGGCTGTCGCTCCGGTACAAGAAGCGGTCGGCGACCATCCCCCAGCAGGTCCGGCGGACCGCTCCGCCCGCACCCCCCTCAGGCCCAGAGGAACCCACACCGTGACGTCATCGACCACCGCCGCCCAGACCACCGCGCCGTCCGTACCGGACCGCCGGTGGTGGGCGTTCGCGGGCGTGAGCCTGATCAGCTTCCTCGGCTGTATCGACCTCACCATCGTCAACACGGCCGCCCCGCAGATCCAGGCCGATCTCGGGGCGTCCGTCACCGACCTCCAGCTCATCGTCAACATGTTCCTCGTCGCGCTGTCGATGTTCATGGTGACGATGGGCCGTCTCGCCGACTCCTACGGGCGCCGCCGCGTCCTGTACGTCGGCACCGTCGTCTTCGGACTCGCCTCCCTGGGCGCCGGGTTCGCCGAGACCACCGGCTGGCTGATCGCCTTCCGCTTCCTCCAGGGCGCCGCCGGGGCGATCCTCTACACCTCCACCGGTGCGATCGTGCAGCACGCCTTCCCGCCGGAGCAGCGTGGCCGGGCCATCGGCGCGCTCTACGGCGTCAACGGCGTCGGGCTGGCGATCGGCCCGCTGCTCGGCGGCGTCGTGGTCTCCGCCGCGGGCTGGCACTGGGTGTTCTGGCTCAACGTCCCGCTGGTCGTCCTGGCGCTGGCGCTCTGCTCGTTCAGCGTCCGCGAGTCCCGCAACGAGGAGTCGGCCACCGGCGTGGACTGGCCCGGGCTCGTCCTGATCAGCCTCGGCATCCCCGCCGTGGTGCTGGCGTTCACACTCGGCGGCACCTGGGGCTGGTCGAGCGGGCGGACGCTGGGCCTGCTGGCCTTCGCCGTCGTCGCGCTCGTCGCGTTCTACGCGGTCGAGCGGCGGGCGGCGGACCCGATCGTCAGCTTCGGGCTCTTCCGCCGCCGCGCCTTCCTCGCCGCCATCGTCTCGGACTTCGCGCTCGCCTGTTTCTACGCGACGGTGCTGTTCCTGCTGCCGCTCTACCTCGCCGAGGTCCGCGGGTACGGCGGATACGCGACCGGCGCGATGCTGCTGCCGTGTACGGCGGTGATGGCGGCGCTGTCGCCGTTCGTGGGGCGGCTCACCGACCGCTTCGGACCGCGCCGGCTGCTGCTGACCGGCTTCGCGCTGTTCACCGTCGCGGCGCTGCTGTTCACCCGGCTCACCGCGGACGCCCCGCTCACCGTGATCGTGGCGGCGCTGGTGGCGATGGGTCTGGCCTGGGCCTGTGTGCTGGGCCCGGCCACCGTCTCGGCGCTGTCGTCGGTGCCGGAGCGGCAGGCGGGCCTGGCGATGGGCTCGTCCTGGACGTTCCACAACCTGGGCGGCGCGATCGGCCTCGCCGTCGGCATCGTCCTCTACCGGGTGCAGGCGGACGCGTACCTGACGTCGGCGCTCGCGGGGCGGGGCGGCGCCTGGACGCGGGAGGTGGCCGCCGATCCGGAGCGGGCCGAGGCGCTGCTGACGCGGCACACCTCGCTCGGGCCCGCGGAGGTCACCGACCTCTTCCGGCGGATGTTCGCCCACGGCACCCAGGCCGCGATGTGGCTGGTGGCGGGAACCTCCGTCGTGGCGCTGCTGGTGCTCGGCTGGATCTCGCTGGTCGACCGGCGGCGGGGCGGCGCGGACGCGGCGGACGGTGCGGCGGTCTGAGGCCGGCGCCCGGCGTGGAGATGCCGCTGCCTGACGGATTCCGGGCAGCGGCATCTTTCTGCGGCGTCTGTTTCAGCGCGTAGTGAAGTAGTTGTTCCATGCGTCGACGAGCGCCCGGCGGACGGACTCCGGCATGTTCGGGGTGTTGAAGGTGCCGGTGACGCCGTAGTAGTAATACTGATTGTCGTTGGTCGCCATGTGGTCCTGGCCGGGAACGTCGACGTGCCGGCTGAAATGGATGTTGGCGAATTCCGCGATGACGGTGCACACGTAGTACACCCAGTTCCCCGTGTTGTTCTCCCTGGAGCCAGTGATCGTCCAGTCCGTCATGGACACGGCGTTACTCCCTTTCCGGCCGGTGTGCGGGGTGCGGTCGGGGCGCCGGCCGGGCCGTCGGAAGGGCCGCTCCGGCCGGCGCCCGGTGGTTCACTTCGCGGCAAGGGTGATGTCGCCGGTCATGCTGACGGTCATGCCGTAATCCTGCGGACTGCTGTGGACCTCGGCGAGGACGAACTCCCCGCTACCGTCGTTCCACTGGCCTTTGACCTTCCAGTCCTCGTCCCACAGGATGCAGTTCCCCCGGCCCGTCTGGACGTTGAGCGGGTTGTCCTTGTGCTGCGAGATCCAGGCGTACACGCTGCCGTCGTACGTCCTGGGCCCCACCGATTTGCTGTCCCCGGGGTGCTCCTTGTTGACGAAGGAGACCTGGGAGTTCGACTGGTTGTCGCAGCCCCTGATACCGGTGGTCATGAAAACCCCCTGACTTGGTTCGTGGCGAACAGGAAACTACCGGGGACCGGGGTGCGGAACGGGCCGGGAAAGCTTTGGCCGAGAGTGCCGAGATGGCGGTCCCGTATCCCTTGCGGAAATTCCCGGATCGCTGCGGCGGGGGACCGTGATGACCGCTTTTTGTGGAATACCGGCGGCGGTATTCGTCCGGGTGTCCAGCGGCACCGGAAATCTTCGTACGCGTTCGGGGAAAACGCGCCGGACGGCGGCGGTGCGGAAAGTCGGTACGGGTGGGGGTTTACTCCGGACCGGCCGGTTCCGGTGCTGATCGGGGCGGTACGGTGGAACGGCGGAATCGGTTCTGCGAAAAGTGCCGGCGGAGCGGCCCCCGGAGGGCCCGAAAACGCCGGAAGGCCGAAAGTGAGCGGTGGGGGAGTGGGCTGATGGGCGGCGGTAAAGGCGATGGACGCTTCGGCGCGGTGACCGTACGGAGGGCCACACCACGGGACGCCCGTCGGCTGACCCGCCTGGTCCGGACGTCGCGCGCGTACGAGGGCCCGTACGCGTCGATGGTCGAGGGGTACCGCGTCGGGCCCGACTACATCGAGACGCATCCTGTCTTCGTCGCGGAGGCGGCGGAGACGGGGCGGGCGGCGGAGGAGTCCGGCCGCCGGGTGCTCGGGTTCTACGCGCTGCTGCTCGATCCGCCGGAGCTGGATCTGCTGTTCGTCGCCGACGAGGCACAGGGGCTGGGCATCGGGCGCCGGCTCGTCGACCATCTGCGCGAGGAGGCCCGCCGGGCCGGTCTCGACCGGGTGCGGGTGGTCGCCCATCCGCCCGCCGAGGGGTTCTACCGCAGTGTCGGCGCCCGGCCGGTCGGTGTGGTCCGGGCGCGGCCACCGGCGGTGCGGTGGGACCGGCCGGAGCTGGTGATCGAGGTCGGGGCGGCGCCGGGCGAGGCGTGAGGCGGAGCCGGGGCGGCCGGTCGTCCGACTCTTGACACCTCCAGCATTTCTGACGGACAGTCAGAAACCCTGGAGGTGCGGGCACCCCTGCCCCGCGCCGCCCGTGCCCCGAAGGGGAGGCCGTCGACGTGCACCTCGCGCCCACCGCACGCCAACAGGAACTGCGCGCCGAACTCCGCGCCTACTTCCGGGAGGTGATGCCGGACGGGCCACCCGAAGGGGCCGCCGCGCAGCGGGCCGTGCTGCGGCGGATCGGCGCGGACGGCATGCTGGGCCTCGGCTGGCCCCGGGAGCACGGCGGGCAGGGCCGCGGCCCCGACGAACAGTTCGTCTTCTTCGACGAGGGGTACCGGGCGGGCGCACCCGTCTCGATGGTCACGCTCAACACCGTCGGCCCGACCCTGATGGCGTACGGCACCGAGCGGCAGCAGGCGTACTTCCTGCCCCGCATCCTCAGCGGCGAGACCGTCTTCGCGATCGGCTACACCGAACCGGAGGCCGGCACCGACCTGGCGTCGCTGCGCACCCGCGCGGTCCGCGACGGCGACGGCTGGCGGATCGACGGCTCCAAGATCTTCACCAGCAACGCCCACCAGGCGGACTGGATCTGGCTCGCCTGCCGCACCGACCCGGACGCGCCCAAACACCGCGGCATCTCCCTGCTCCTCGTCCCGACGGACGCGCCCGGCTTCTCCTGGACGCCGATCGAGACGGTCGGCGGGCTGACGACCACCGCGACGTACTACGACGGCGTACGGGTCCCGGCGGACAACCTCGTCGGCGCCGAGAACACCGGCTGGCGGCTGATCACCCACCAGCTCAACCACGAACGGGTCGCGCTCGCCGCCATCGGGATGCAGGCGGAGGACGTCTACGAGGCGGCGCTCGCCCACGCCCGCACGCCCGACCCGGCGACCGGGCGGCGCCCCGCCGACCGTCCGTGGGTGCGCTCCCGGCTGGCCGAGGCGTACGCCCGGCTGGCCGCGACCCGGCTGCTGAACTGGCGGCTGGTCGGCGACGTCGGCGCCGGGACGCTCGCGCCGGGCGACGCCGCCGGGGTGAAGTTCGCCGGGACGGAGAGCGCGGTCGAGGTGTACCGGCTGTGCCAGGAGGCGGTGGGCGACGCGGCGCTGATCCGGGCCGGAGCGCCCGGCGCCTTCGGGGACGGCGTGCTGGAGCGGATGAACCGGGCGGCGCAGATCAACACGTTCGGCGGCGGGGTGAGCGAGATCCAGCGGGAGCTGGTCGCGACCATGCGGCTGGGGATGCGGAGGGGGCGGCGGTGAACGGCGGGGACGAGGCGCGGGGCGCGGCGGCCGGCGACGACGCGCTGTACGCGCGGCTCAAGGCGTTCGAGGGGCGGCCCGCGGCGACCGGCGGACGCGGCAAGGACCCGGTCAACGCGGCGATGATCCGCCACTGGTGCGAGGCGATGGGCGACAGCCACCCCGCGTACCGGGGGCCGGACGCCGTCGCCCCGCCGACGATGCTCCAGGCGTGGACGATGGGCGGCCTCTCCGGCCACCAGGGCCGCTCGGCCGCCTACGACGAGCTGACCGCACTGCTGGACGGCGCCGGGTGCACCGCCGTGGTGGCCACCGACTGCGAGCAGGAGTATCTGCGCCCGCTGCGGCCCGGCGACGAGATCACCTTCGACGCGGTCATCGAGTCGGTGTCACCGCGGAAGACGACGAAGCTGGGCAGCGGGTACTTCGTCACGACGCGGATGGACGTCCGGGCCGGGGGTCTGCCCGCGGGAACGCACCGTTTCCGGATTCTGAAGTACGCGCCGGGGGCCGGGAGTCCGGGGAGTCCGGGAGGATCGGGCTCCGGGAGCGCAGCCCGTAAGGGTGGCCCCGGGACCGGCCCCGAGGCCGTGCCCGGCACCCGTAAGGGGACCCCCGAGCCCGCCGCCACATCCCGTGAGGGAGGCCCGGACGCCGCCCCCGCCCGCCCCCGGCCCGTGATCAACCGTGACAACGCCGGATTCTGGGCGGGCGTGGCCGAACACCGGCTGCTGATCCAGCGGTGCACCGGCTGCGGGCGGCTGCGGATGCCCTGGCTGCCGGGGTGCGCGCGCTGCGGAGCGCCCGAGTGGGACACCGTCGAGGCGGCCGGTGGCGGCACCGTCCACTCGTACGTCGTGATGCACCACCCGCCGTTCCCCGCCTTCGACCCGCCGTACGCGGTCGCGCTGATCGCGCTGGACGAGGGGGTGCGGCTGGTCGCCGGCGTCACCGGTGTGCCGTATGACGCGGTGCGCATCGGGATGCCGGTACGGCTGGAGTTTCAGCAGGTCAGGGACGCGAAGGGGGCGTGGGAGCTGCCGGTGTTCCGCGCGGAGCCGGGGGCGGCGCACCCGCCCCGGGAGGAGGGCTGAGATGGACTTCACGCCGACGCGGGAGCAGCAGGCGGCGGCCGGACTCGCCGCGGAGATCTTCGGCGACCGGTCCACGCCCGAGCGGCTGACGGCCCTGGGCACGGACGCCGACACCGCCCTGTGGCAGACGCTCTGCCGGGCCGGAGTGGTGGACTCCGTCACCGAGACCGGGCTGCTCGGGCTGGTCCTGCTGCTGGAGCAGGCCGGACGGACCACCGCACAGGTCCCGCTCGCCGCCACCGGCGCGTACGGCGTCCTCGCGGTGGCCGCGCACGGTGCGCCGGAGCAGCGCGAGCGCCTGCTGCCGGAGCTGACCGACGGCGGGACGGTGGCCACCGGCGCCTTCGGGACCGGCGAACCACCCGCCGTACGGGCCCGCGCCGGAGCCGGACCCGCCGCCCACCTGACCGGCACCGTGCCCGTCGTCCCCTGGCTGACCTGCGCCGATGTGGTGCTGGTGCCCGACGCGGACCGGGAGTTGTGGCTGCTGCGGACCGATGCGCCGGGCGTCGCGGTCACCCCGGTCGCGACCACCGCGCCCTGGTCCGCGGGGCGCCTCGACCTCACCGAAGCCCCCGCCGAACGGCTCGGCGGCGCCCCGGAACCGGCCGGCCCCGGCCCGTACGCGTCCGTGCTGGCCTGCGCCCGGATCGCACACGCCGGGCTCCAGGCGGGCGTCTGCGCGGGCGCCCTCGCGCGGGCCGTGGCACACACCGCCGAGCGGCAGCAGTTCGGCAAACCGCTCGACGCCCACCAGGCCGTCCTGCTGCGTGCCGCCGACGCCCATCTGGACACCGAGGCGATCCGGGTCACCGCGTACGAGGCGGCCTGGCGGCGGGACACCGGGCGCGGCGCCGCACCGCACGCGCTGACCGCCGCCTGGTGGGCCGCCGAGGCCGGCACCCGCGTGGTCCACGCCGTCCAGCATCTCCACGGCGGCCTCGGCGCCGACGTCGGCCACCCCGTCCACCGGCACTTCCTGTGGGGACGCCACCTCGCGGCCGACCTCGGCGCGGGCGCCCAACTCCTCGAAGAACTCGGCGAGTTCCTCGTCGACGAGGAGGTGGCTTCATGAGCGGCGACGCGCAGCGGAAGCCCCCCGCCCCCGGCGACACCCTCCCGCCCCTCCGCATCCCGATCACCCGCACCCTGATCGTCTCCGGGGCCCTCGCCTCCCGCGACTACCAGGACGTCCACCACGACGCCGAGGCCGCCCGCGCGAAGGGCTCGCCGGACATCTTCATGAACATCCTCACCACCAACGGCCTCGTCGGCCGCTACCTCACCGACCACTTCGGCCCCGCCGCCGTCCTCCGCAAGGTCGCCATCCGTCTAGGCGCACCCAACTACCCCGGGGACACCATGGAGTTGACGGGCATGGTCACCGAGGTGGACGGCGCGACCGTACGGGTCCGGGTGGCCGGTGCGAACGGCCTCGGGCACCACGTCACCGGCACCGTGACCCTCACGGTGCCCGTCACCGGAGGGAGCGCCGCCCCATGAGCGTGCGCCGCGCGGACACCCTGGGCGGCCGGGCAGCCGTCGTCGGCATCGGGGCCACCGAGTTCTCCAAGGACTCCGGCCGCAGCGAACTGACCCTCGCCGCCGAGGCGGTACGCGCCGCACTCGACGACGCCGGGCTCGCCCCGTCCGACGTCGACGGGCTGGTCACCTTCACCATGGACACCAGCCCCGAGATCGCCGTCGCCCAGGCCACCGGCATCGGCGAACTCTCCTTCTTCTCCCGCGTCCACTACGGGGGCGGCGCCGCCTGCGCCACCGTCCAGCAGGCGGCGCTCGCCGTCGCCACCGGCATCGCCGAGGTCGTCGTCTGCTACCGCGCCTTCAACGAACGCTCCGGCCGCCGCTTCGGCTCCGGCGTCCAGCACCGCGAACCGTCCGCCGAAGGCACCGCCCTCGGCTGGAACCTCCCGCCCGGCCTCCTCACCCCCGCCTCCTGGGTCGCCATGGCCGCCCAGCGCTACCTCCACACCTACGGGCTCACCCCCGAGGCGTTCGGCCACGTCGCCGTCACCGGCCGCCGGTACGCGGCGACCAACCCGGCGGCGTACTTCCACGGCCGCCCGATCACCCTCGCCGATCACGCAGGGTCCCGGCCCATCGTCGAACCGCTGCGCCTGCTCGACTGCTGCCAGGAGACCGACGGCGGGCAGGCGCTCGTCGTCACCACCGCCGCACGCGCCCGGGACCTGCGGCGCCCGCCCGCCCTGATCACCGCCGCGGCCCAGGGCGCCGGCCGCGCCCAGGAGCAGATGACCAGCTATTACCGCGCCGACTTCTACCCGTCCGACCTCGCCGGTCTCCCCGAAATGGCCGTCGTGGCCCGCCAGCTGTGGCGCACCTCGGGCCGCACCCCCGCCGACATCGACGTGGCGATCCTCTACGACCACTTCACCCCGTTCGTGCTGATGCAGCTGGAGGAGTTCGGCTTCTGCGCCCCCGGCGAGGCCCCCGCCTTCGTCGCGGCCGGCACGCTGCCGCTCAACACCCACGGCGGCCAGCTCGGCGAGGCGTATCTGCACGGCATGAACGGCATCGCGGAGGCGGTGCGCCAGGTCCGCGGGAGCGCCGTGAACCAGATCCCGGACGCGGCCCACGTCCTCGTCACGGCGGGTACGGGGGTGCCCACGTCGGGGTTGATCCTGGGGCGGGACGGGGCGTAAAGGCCCGCACGCCGCCGTGCCCGGGGCCGCGGCCCGCACACGGCGGCGCCCGGCGCCGACTTGCGGCTCCGGGCGTCATGAACCTGCGAGGTGGGCTTCCTTCGGCGGCATTGTCCGCATCAGGTGATGGAGGTCGCCTTCCGGTCTCCCCGACCTTCCGGCCTCTCAGCCCGGCCCTTGCGTATTCGAGAGAACTCTCATCCTCTCCTGTGCGAGAGAACCTGTGTCCTCTCTGGCGGATACGCTCCGGTCGAACTCCCTCGCTCGCCCCGCAGGCTGTTATTTATGATACTCACCACACCTATGGGTGAAAAGCCCCTTGTGGAGATTTTTGGGGGATTTGCGGGGTGGGTGTTCCGTACCCCTCCAGGGCGGTTGCCGCCGGTCTCCGTCGTTCGGCGGAGGCGGGTCGTTCCCCGGGGGTACGTCCGCGGCCGGGGCGCGTGCCGATACTGAAGGCATGTCCCAGGTCAGCCGTGTTGTCGAGGTCTGCCGCGCGGCCGTCGGCACCGGATGGGGGCGCGGGGTTGCGGAAGGGGCCTTCGCGGCCGCCTTCACCGGTCTGATGTGCGCGGCGGGGCTGAGCCTGTGGGAGATGCCCCGGCCGGTCCTCCAGCTTGCGGCGATTGCCGTGGCCGCCGTCCTCTACCCGCTGCGCCGCCGCCACCCGGTACCGGTCCTGCTGCTCTCCGCCGCCTCGGCGGGGCTGCTCCCGTTCCTGGGACCGATCACCGGGGCGACCGCCTACACCGTCTCCCGCCTGCTGCTTCCCGGCCGGCGCCGGATGGGCCCGTGGGCCTGGGCGGTGGCCCTGCCGGTCGGCTCGGCGGTCGTGGCCACCGCCGCCTCCTGGTCCGGCCTCACCTCCCTGCCCTACGCCGTCGCCCTCGGGCTGGTGCTGGCGGTGGCGTCGGTGGTGGTGCCCGGTCTGGTCGGCACGGTCTTCGGCCAGGAGGACCGGGTGGTGGCGGCCCTGCGGGAGCGGGCCGACGCGGCCGAACGGGCGCGCGCCCTCGCCGACAGCGAGGCCCGCACCCAGGAACGGTCCCGGATCGCCTCCGAGATGCACGATCTGGTCGGCCACCGGCTGAGCCTGGCCTCCCTCCACGTAGGCGGTCTGGAACTCGCCCTGGAGAAGACCGCCCCCGCACTGCGGCCGGACGCCGCCGCGGTGCGTACGACCGTCCGGGACGCGCTGCGCGAGCTGCGTCAGGCGCTGGGCGTCCTCGACCCGCTGGGCGTGAGCACCCGGGCCGAGGAGGCGCTGACGGAGGACACCGGCACCCGCGCCGACGTCGAGGAGCTGGTCGCCCGGTCGGCCGCCGGCGGGATCGACGTCCGCCTGGAGTGGACGGGCGCGGACCTGACGGAGACGGGGATGCCGGTCCGGCGCGCGGTGCACCGGCTGGTGCGCGAGGCCCTCACCAATGTGCACCGCTACGCGCCGGACACCGCGGTCACCGTCGCCGTCACCCACGACGCGGAGCTGGTGCGGGTCGTCGTCCGCAACACCGCCCCGCCGCGGCCCGCGGCCGCCGAGGACGCGGGAACGGGCCGCGGCCTGCCCGCCCTGCGCGAGCGCGTCGAGTTCCTGGGCGGGTCCTTCACCGCCGGGCCGCTCCCCGACGGCGGCTTCCGGCTCGCCGCCGGCCTCCCCACGGGCCCGGCGGGCGCAGCCAGGTCCGGCCCGCCGCCCGGGAATCCGCCGCCCTCCCCCGCGGCCCCGCCGGCGCCCCCGGCGGGGAGGCGCCGGGCGATGCGGACCTCGGTGCTCGGTGGGGCGCTGGCCGGACTCGCGGCGCTGATCCTGGTGGGGATCGGATTCGCGTACTCCACCTCGCCCCGGCCGTCGCCGATCCCGCCGGAACCCCGTACCGGCATGACCCTTGAGGAATTCCGGAACACCGGGCGGAGCGACGACGTGGGCGCGCGGGCCGCCGCTGCCGGGCGGGAACCCGGCCGCCCGGCAGCGGCGGCCGGCTGCGTCTACAGATTCGGCCCGCGGTCCGATCACCGGCCGGCCGCGGCCCTGCCCGTGGAGCGCTACTGCTTCGACGCCGGCCGGCGGCTGATCGCCATCGAAACGTTCACCGTTCCGACGGTGCACGACAGCACCCCCTGGGAGAGCCTGTGACCGGCACCGCCGACCCGATCCGCGTCCTGCTCGCCGACGACGAGGAGATGATCCGGGCCGCGGTCCGGATGATCCTCGATCACGCGGACGGCCTTGAGGTGGTCGCCGAGGCCGCCGACGGCCGGCAGGCGGTCGGGGAAGCCGCCGCCCACCGCCCCGACGTGGTCCTGCTGGACATCTACATGCCCGCCTGCGACGGGCTCGCCGCGATCGGCCCCCTGCTCGCCCTGGACCCCGCTCCCCGGGTGCTGATGCTGACCACCTTCGGCACCGACGACAACGTCCTGACCGCGTTGCGCGCGGGGGCGGCCGGGTTCCTCCTCAAGGACGAGGGCCCCGAGGAGCTGATCCGGGCGGTGCGGGCGGCGGCCGCCGGGGATTCCGTGTTGTCCCCGCAGGTCACCGGTGCCGTCGTGGCGCGCATGGTCCAGAGCTTCCGGCCCGCCCCGCCCGAACTCGACGAGCGGATCGCCCGGTTGACCGACCGGGAGCGGCAGGTGCTCACGCTGCTGGGCGAGGGGCTCGCCAACCGGGACATCGCCGACCGGCTCGGCATCACCCTCGGCACCGTCAAGACCCACGTCGAGGCCGTCCTCGGCAAGACGGGTGCCTCCGGCCGCGTCCAGGCCGCCCTCCTCGCCCACCGCACCGGCCTCGTGACCTGACCCGGGCCCGGAGCCTCCGTTCCGCGCCGTTCCCCGATGGCGCCCCTTCCTCCGCCGGACGACAGAGCCGGCGGCCCTCCCCGAGGAGGACCCGGCCATGGGTTCTCCCGCACGCCACCTGTCCGACGACGGAGCCGAAGTCCGCTCTCGCGAACGATGTCCGTGCAGGTCAGGCGGGCCGACGATGGTGCGTGTCCCCGGCCCGTTCCCGCATACGGCGCCCTCGTCCCCCGTCGGAGTGTCATGGCCCCGCAGCTCTTCCCCCCGTCCCCGCCCGCCCTCGACGGCTCGCACCGCACGCCCGGTATCGCGGCGTGCACGGTGGATCTGACGAAGGTGTACGGCACCGGCGACACCTGTGTGACCGCCCTGGACCGCGTCACCCTCTCCTTCCGGGAGGGCGAGTTCACCGCGATCATGGGCCCTTCCGGCTCCGGCAAATCCACCCTGATGCACTGCGTCGCCGGCCTGGACTCCGCCACCTCCGGCTCCGTGCGGCTCGGCAGCACCGAACTGGGCACGCTCGACGACCGGCAGCTCACCGCGGTGCGCCGGGACCGGATCGGCTTCATCTTCCAGGCGTTCAACCTCCTGCCGACCCTGACCGCACGGGAGAACATCACCCTCGCCACGGACCTCGCCGGCCGCCCCGTCGACGGCGCCTGGCTGGAGCGCGTGGTGGCGCGGACCGGCCTCGCCGACCGCCTCGGCCACCGGCCGGCCCAGCTCTCCGGCGGCCAGCAGCAGCGTGTCGCCATCGCCCGCGCCCTGGTCTCGCGGCCCGCCATCGTCTTCGGCGACGAGCCCACCGGCAGCCTCGACTCCCGCGCCGGCGCCGAAGTCCTCGGCTTCCTCCGCGACTCCGTACGCGAGTGGGGCCAGACCGTCGTGATGGTCACGCACGACCCGGTGGCCGCCGGCTACGCCGACCGGATCGTCTTCCTCGCCGACGGCCGCCCGGTCGACGAGATGAGCCGGCCCACTCCCGACCGGGTGCTGGACCGCATGAAGGATCTCGACGCCCGAGACCGCACCAACTGACGTGCCCCCCCGGGGCCTGCCGTCGGACTCCCGCCCGGCCCGCCCGCCGGGCGAACGACGGGAGTCCGACGACAGGCCCCCGCCCGCCCCTCCCTCTCGCTCCGGAAGCCCACCCATGCTGAGAACAGCCCTGCGCAACGTCCTGGCGCACAAGGCCCGCCTGCTGATGAGCGTCCTCGCGGCCTGCCTCGGCGTCGCCTTCGTCAGCGGCGCCCTGATCTTCGGCGAGACCTCCGTCGCCGCCCACCGCGCCGCCGCCGCCGAGAACTACGCCGACATCGCCGTCCGCCTCGCCCCCAAGCCGCCGCTGCCCGGGCAGCCCGCGCCGAAGGACCGGCGGCCGGTGCTCGACGACGCGGTCGCGGCGGAGTTGGCCGACGTGCCCGGAGTCGCCTCCGTCCGGCCCGCGATCGACGGCTCCGCCGTGCTGAACGCCGCCGACGGCACCCCGCTGCGCAGCGACGACCTCGGCGGCAACCGGGCGGACGCCTGGATCCCCGGGCACGACGGCACGGACCCGCGCTTCCCGCTGGCCGCCGGCCACGCGCCCCGGAACGCCGGCGAGATCGCCGTGGACAGCGCCACCGCCGCCCGCGGCAAGCTCGCCGTCGGGGACGAGGTCACCCTCGCCACCGACGGCCCCGTCCTGACCAAGCGCCTCGTCGGCCTCGTCACCACCGAGGACACCCGCGTCACCTCCGGCGGCGGCACGCTGACCCTGTTCGACAAGGCCACCGCCCGGAAACTGTTCGCCGCCCCCGGCGCCTACACCTCGATCGACCTGTCGGCCGAGCCCGGCGTCACCGCGTCCGAACTGGCCGGGCGCGTCACCGCGGCACTCCCCGCCGACCGGGCCGAGGTCAGGACCGGCAGCGACCTCGCCGAGCAGCAGAACAGGTACATCGGCACCCGGATCCGGGGCATCGAGAAGATCGCGCTGATCTACGCCGTCGTCGCCCTCTTCATCGGATCGTTCCTGATCGTCAACACCTTCACCGTGCTCGTCGCCCGCCGCAGCCGGGAGATCGCGCTCCTGCGGGCGATCGGCGCCTCCCGCCGCCAGGTGATCCGCTCACTGCTGTGCGAGGCCGCCGTCATCGGCCTGGCCTCCTCGGTCCTCGGCCTCGCGCTCGGCACCGGCGTCGCCGCCGCCCTGCCCCACCTCCTGACCGTCGACGGGAAGGCCCAGCCCACCGGGCCCCTCGTGATCGGCCCGGCCCCCGTCGCCGCCGCCCTCCTCCTGGGCGTCGGTGTCACCGTGCTCGCCGCCTGGCTGCCGTCCCGCAAGGCGGCCGGGATAGCTCCGGTCGAGGCGATGCGCGCGGCCCACCGGCCGCCGCCCGCCGCCCGTTCCCGCTACCGGGCCCTCGCGGGGGCGCTGCTCGCCCTCGGCGGCGCGGGGCTGCTGATCTCCCTCTCCGGCGCCGAGGACGCCTCGGACGAGAACCTCCAAAACGCGATGTTCGGCGCGTTCCTCCTCGTCATCGGCCTGCTCCTGCTCGCCCCGATCCTGGCGGGGCCCGTGATCCGGGCCGTCGGAGGGCTCACCGCACGGTTCGGCACCGCCGGCCGGCTCTCCCGCGAGAACGCGCTGCGCGACCCGCGCCGCACCGCCGCCACCGCCGCCGCCGTGCTCGTCAGCACCGCGCTGACCACGGGCCTTGCCACCATCGGCCACTCCGGCGCCCGGGCCCTCGACCGGCAGGCCGCCGCCGGCCTCACCGCCGACTACCTGATCAGCGCCGACCGGATGACCGGCATCGACCCGGCCACCGTGCGACGGATCGCCGCCACCCCCGGCGTGCGGACGGCGAGCGGCGTCGCCGACAGCCAACTGATCGTCGGCGGCGACGTGCTGAGCGTCACCGGCGTCGATCCGGCCACCGTGCACTCCGTGATGGCACTGGACTTCGTCGCCGGCTCCCTCGACGGCCTCCGGCCGGGCGCCATCGCCGTCTCCGAGACCACCGCTCGCGAGGACGGCCTGACGGTCGGCAGCCGGACCGAGGCCGCCCCCGGCCCCGGCACCGCGGACGCCAGGACCTACACCGTCATCGGCGTCTACCGGGACAACCCCACCGCCGCGGACGCCCTCGGCGACCGGAGCGAGATGCAGCGCGCCGACGGCCACGCCGGGTACGTCCAGCGCGTCCTCGTCGCCGCCGACGGCGTCTCCCGGGCCGAACTCCTGGGCGCCACCGGCCGGAACCCGTTGCTGAAGATCGAGAGCCGCGACGACGTCGTCCAGGAGGCCGCCGGCGCCATGGGCACCGTGCTCGACCTGATGTACGGCCTGCTCGTCCTCGGCGGTGTCATCTCCGGCCTCGGCATCGCCAACACCCTGGCCCTGTCCGTCGCCGACCGCACCCGGGAGATCGGCGTGCTGCGCGCCCTCGGCATGCACCGCGCCGGTATCCGCACCATGATCCGTCTGGAGGCGCTGACCGTCGCCGCCTTCGGCACCGTCCTCGGCCTCGTGAGCGGCCTCTTCGGCGCCTGGGCCGTCAGCTCCCTGGCCAACGGCTCCATCAAGCAGTACTCCTTCGCCCCTCCCTGGGGAACGCTGCTGCTCACCTGCGCCCTCGCGCTCGCGGTCGGCGCCCTCGCCGCCGCCCTCCCGGCCCGCCGCGCCGCGAACCTCAGCCCCCTGGAGGCCACCGCGGAGACCTGACCCGGGGCGCGTACGCCCTACGGGCCGTGCCCTACGGGTCCGGGGCACACCCCCTACGGAACCGGGGTCCGCCCTCCGTCCGAAGGAGGTGGGGCGAACCCCACCCGTACAACTTCAGACGGACGGCGCTTCGGCACCTTGGGGCGATCCGCCGGGGGGTGGGCCGCTTCTAGCGTGGAGCCATGACCACGCCAGTGTGCACACCCCCCGCGCAGTCCGCCGCCGCGCGCCCGTCGTACCCGTCGTTCTCGTCGTACGTACGGGCCCGGGGCCCGGTGCTGATGCGGGCGGCGCGGTCGCTCACCGACCCCAACGACGCGGAGGACCTGCTCCAGACCGCGCTGGCCAAGACGTTCGTCGCCTGGGACCGCATCGAGGACCACCGCGCCCTGGACGGCTACGTCCGCCGGGCGCTGCTCAACACCCGCACCTCCCAGTGGCGCAAGCGCAAGGTCGACGAATTCGTCTGCGAGGAGCTGCCCGAGCCGGACCCGGTGCCCGCGCCCGACCCCGCCGAGCTCCAGGGGCTGCGGGACGCGATGTGGCGCGCCATCATGCGGCTGCCGCCCCGCCAGCGCGCCATGGTCGTGCTCCGCTACTACGAGGACCTGAGCGAGGCGCAGACCGCCGAGATCATGGAGGTCTCGGTCGGCACGGTCAAGAGCGCCGTCTCCCGCGCCCTGGTCAAGCTCCGCGAGGACGAGGAACTGGCGCCGGCGCTGTTCGGCTGACCGGATCAACCGGCCAACTCGCTTACGTAGCGGGGGAGTTGGCTCAGCAGTCGCAGCAGCACCCGTCGCAGCAGCAGCCGTCACACCCGTCACAGCAGCAGCCGTCGCAGCAGTCGCAGTCGCACCCGTCGCAGGCGGAGTGGCAGCACCCCTCGTGCTTCTTCCGTGACCAGGGGCCCTCGTAGCTGCTCGCGCAGCAGACCTGGCAGGAGCAGCACAGGCCGACGGCGACCAGGCACCCGGCGAGCAGCCCGCGCGGCGGCTTGGGCGGCTGCGGCGCCGGTGCACCGCCGTGCGCCCCGCCGCCGCCCCCGTGCGAACCGCCCCCGCCGTGACCGCCGTCCGCCCCGCCGTCGTACCGGTGCGGCGGCGTCGCCCCGCCGCCCGGCTGCGGCGGCTGCGCGCCGTTGAGGTGCTGCGGCCCGGTCGTGTACGGATTGCCGCCGACAGGTGCGCCCTGCGGAGGGGGCGCGGCGGGCCCGGGCGTCCCGTACGGGTTCGGGCTCCCGTAAGGGTTCGGCTCCCCGTAAGGGTTCGGAGCCCCGGCCGGGTTCCCGTACGGCCCGGGGGTGCCCTGCGGGCGGTTGAGGTGCGGGACGCCGCCGGGGCCACCGGACCCGTGCCCGCAGGACTCCGTCCCGAACGCCCGGTCCACCGAGCGCCGCAGCTCGTGGACGAGCAGGACGTGCGCCAGCTTCCCGTCCGTGAAGGCGACGTCGCGCAGCGCCAGCCGGATGCCGTGCAGCGCGTCGTCGCAGAGCCGACGGGCCTCGGGCAGGGAGGCACCGGTGACGGCGAGCGGGTTCCAGGCGCCCTCGGCGGCGTCGGCCGCGCGGTCCTCCACGGCGTCGAGGAGGTGCGCGAGCCGCCCGAAGAGCCGCCCGGCCTCGGCGAGCGGGGCGGCGTTCGCCGGCCGCCCGGCGAGTACCGCGGTGTGGGCGAAGGCTGCCGCCGTCGCCGTCTCGGTCGGCTCGGTGATCACCGTCAACGGCGTACCGGGACCGGCCAGTTGCTCGATGCCCTCCTGCCGGTCGACCGCGTCCACGAGGACGGCGGTGTCGAAGCCGAGCCCGGCACCCGTACGGGCCCCCGCGCGGTCCCACCCGGCCGCGACCTTACGGGCCGCGGCGGCCACCGGGCGGCGCCGCAGCAGCCCGTCCCGGTCCGCGACATGATCGCGGAGCTTCGCCGAGGCGAGAACCAGCGAGACCGACGCCGCGAGCCGCGCCCCCTCGCCCTTGGCCACCGACGCGGTCCGCATCCCCCGCAGCGGACACGGCCCCGCGGTGCGGCGCCCGCCCGGCGCGAGGCCGCGCTGCGCATCGGTCAGCACCGAGACGATCAACCCGTCGTAGTTGGTGACGACCCGCGCGAACTGCCCGTGATCGGCGCGGAGCGCCAGACACAGCCCGCACAGATGCGCCATCCACTCCGCCTTCAACCCACCGGCCAGCCGGTGCGCGCAGGGCCTGACGATCCCGAACATGCGATGAACCCCCGTGTGCGACGCGTGGGCGGCACGGCCCCCGATGGCCCCGCCCCGCGGCCGGAATCGTACCGACCGGGCGCGGGGCCACCCCAGGGCCACCCGCCACGGGCCCCGGACCGCCCCGCGGCTACGGGCGCGGCTTCTCCCCTCTCGCCAGCATCGCCACGTACGTCGCGATCCGGCGCGCGCGGGTCTCGGCCCGCTTGGCGTCCTGGATCCGGTACAGGATCGCGTAGCGGCTCTGCCGGTCCAGCGTCCCGAAGAACGCCGCCGCGGCCGGGTCGGCGGCCAGGGCGTGGGCGAGATCGTCCGGCACCGTGGCGGTCCGCGCACTGTCGTACGCCGCCTCCCAGCGGCCGTCCGCCTTCGCGCGGTCGACCTCGGCCTGTCCCGGCGGACGCATCCGGCCCTGCTCGACCAGGGCGGCGACCTTGTTCCGGTTCACCTTGGACCACTTGCTGCGCGGTGTGCGCGGGGTGAACCGCTGGAGCCACCACTCGTCGTCGAACCTGGCCTTCTGCCCGTCGATCCAGCCGTAGCAGAGCGCCACGTCGAGCGCCTGCGCGTAGTCCAGCGCGACGATGCCGGGGCACTTCTTCCGCAGCTTGAGCCAGATGCCGGGCGAGACCGCGTGGTGCTCGGCGACCCATGCCTCGAACTCCTCGGTGGAGGCGAAGACGACGATCTCCCGTTCCTGAGTCATCCCCGCAGCGAACCACAGCCGGCCGGGCGCCCGCCGCGAGTACTCCTTCACCGGGTCGGGCGCCGCCCTCAACGCGGCGCCGGCGCCCCTGGGGGAGTGGGGGCGGGAGCGCATCCGCCGGGAGCGTCTGGAGATCGCGGAGGAGCCGCGAGCGGAGGGTGCGGGAACGGCGTGACCGGCGCGGACGAGGACGCGGACGAGGCCGGACCGGCGGGCTCCGGTGGCGCGGGGTGCGCCGCCGCCGGGCGAGCGCGTCCTCGTCGGCTCCGTTCGGGCAGCAGGCTCAGCAGGCCGAGGGCGGCGAGGGCGGCGCCGAGCCAGAGGGGGGCGCGTAGGCCGAAGCGGTCCAGGAAGGCGCCGCCCACGGACGACGCGATGATGACGCCGAGCGTGATGAAGGAGGAGTGGATGGTGTTGACCAACGTGCCGGTGTTTCCGATGCGTTGGACGCGGGCCGACATGGCCGGGTTCATCGTCACGCCGACCAGACCGATACCCGTCATGAGGACGACCGCGGCGCCGCTCACCTGGGCGAAGAGCGCGAAGCCGATGAGGAACAGCGTGTTGAGCGCGAGGCCGGCCACCTGCACGCCGACGGTGTGCCGGTCGGCGAGGCGGCCGACGACGGTGTTGCCGATGACGGTGGCGGCGCCGTAGACGATGAGCAGCACGGGGACGGTGCCCTCGTCGAAGCCGCTGACCCGGGTGAGGATCGGGTTGAGGTAGCTGAAGGCGGAGAAGGTGGCGCCGATGACGAAGGTGCTGGTGACGAGCGCCAGCCACAGCCGCGGCCGACGGAACACCCGGGCCTCGTCGCGGAGGCCGCCGGTGCCGCCGAGCCGGTCGATCCGGGAGATGCCGAAGCCGGTGGCCACGGCGGCGAGGGCGGTGAGGGCCGAGATGGCCCAGAAGGCGGCGCGCCAGCCCAGATTGCCGCCGATGAAGGTGGCGAGGGGCAGCCCGAGGAGGGTGCCGAGCATGAGGCCGTTCAGCACCACCCCGACGGCCCGGCCGCGCTCCTCCTCCCGGCTGAGGGCGGAGCCCACGGAGACCGCGACGCCGAAGAACGCCTGGGAGGCGGTGCCGCTGATGACGCGGGCGGCCAGCATCACAGCGTAGGTGGTGGCCGTCGCCGCCAGGACATTGCCGACGAGGAAGACGGCGAAGAGGATCAACAGGGCCGGTTTGGGCCGCAGCTTCCTCAGCGCGACGGCCAGGAAGGGCCCGCCGACGCACATGGCGACGGCGAACGCGGTGATGAGATAGCCGATCTGAGCGATCGTCACACCGAGCCCGTCGGCCATCTGCGGCATGAGACCGGCGACGACGAACTCGCTGGTCACCATGGCGAAGATGCCGAGGGCCAGCACATAGACGGCGCGTGGCACGGGTGGGTCACATCCTTTGCTGGAAGGGTGGCTGAGGAGTTTTGGACAGATCAGTACGAAACGTGGGCGTGCGTGAGCACACATGAGTACGCGGGGACACCGCGCGGTCGGCGCGGCGGGATGTCAGCCGGCGAGCGCCTCCAGGGCGAGGTCCGCGATGCTCTCCAGGGCGGCGCGGTCGAGGCCGTTCTGGGCCGAGATGCGCATGCCCCCGATGGTCGCGTTGACGAACAGGGCGCATGCGCGCGCGGAGCGCGCCCGGGAGATCTCCCCGGCGTGCTGGCCGGCGGCGATGACGTCCTGGAGGCCCCCCAGCCGCTCCTCCAGATCACGCTGGAGCAGCCCGGCGACCTCCGCGTCGCACGGCGCCAGTTCGACGCTGCTGTTGACCCCCAGGCAGCCGATGCCCATCCGCTCGCGGCGGTTGGCCTCCTCCCCGTCGACGATCACGGAGAACAGGTTCCGCAGCCGATCCAGGGGTGGCCGGTCCGCATCCTTCAGGATGGCTGCCTGATTGTCCGTCGCGGCCCGGAGATAGCTCTCCAGCGCGCGGACGAACAAGGCGTGCTTGCTGGCGAAGGTGTTGTAGATGCTGCTGCGCCCCAGCCCGGTCGCCTCACACAGGTCCTGGGTCGAAGTGGCCTCGTACCCCTTCTCCCAGAACACGCGCATGGCGCCCGCCAGGGCACGTTCCTCGTCGAAGGTCCTCGGTCGTGCCATGGAGGCAACGTAGCAGATATTGAACCGAGCGATCTAAAACTCGGCCCTGTCTCATCCATGGACTGTCCGGTGATCCCGCGCGCCCCCGGGGTTTACGGGGCAACCCTCGGCAGCTGACCGCCCCCGGCGCGCCCCCGCTCCGGCTGCGAGGGCGTACGGATACGGCCCCGCTCCCGGCGCGCCCCCGCTACCGCGGCCGCCCCGGGAACGAGTCCCCCAGGGCGCGCCGGCACGCCTCTTCCAGTGCCCCCTTGAGGTTCTCGTCCGCATCCGCCAGAAGCTCCGCGTCCAGTTCCGCCACGAGGGCCCGGGCCCTGTCGAGCAGTGCGTGCCCCTTGTCGGTCAGCTCCAGCCGTGCGCGGTGCCCCTGCCCCTGAACGTTGCGTTCCACCGCTCCCTTCTCCTCCAGAAGGAGAACGGTGGCGCGCATGCTCTGACTGGTGACGCCCGCGCGGCGGGCCAGATCGCTGTACGACAGGTCGGCGTCGCGCGAGAGATGCCCGAGCGCGCTGAACAGCCGCACCGACAGGCCGATGCCGACGAGCCGCTCCTCCATCTGCTCCTGCAGACGCCGACCGGCGGCGATCATCCAAATGACGGTCGACGGTGCACCCTCCGGCGCCTTGCTCACCTGAGACTCCCTACCGGGGCTCTACGCTCCCGAGCCCCCGGTGTTCAGTGTCCCAGGCCGCCGCTCAGGCCGGCGGCACCACGACCCCGAGCCGCTCGGCCGCCCGCTCGGAGATCTCCCGGAAGGCGACGTTCTCCTCGCCGAACGCCCTGAGCGAGGCCCCGGCCATCTCGGGCCCGGCCAGCTCCGGCGTACCGACACCGAACCGGGGCTCCGGGGCGTACTCCCAGTTCAGTTCGGACATGCGCGCGGCCTCGGTGCCCCGGAACTCCTCGATCAGCCGCAGCGCGATCTCGATGCCGCCGGTCGCCGGCCCCGCGGTGATGCGGTTGCGGTCCTCCACGACGCGGTTGGTCGGCACCAGGGTCGCCCCGTAGGACGGCAGCAGGTCGTACGCGTGGAAGTTGGTGGTGGCCCGGTACCCGCGCAGCAGCCCGGCCGCGCCCAGCAGCACGCTGCCCAGGCAGACCCCCGCGACCCACTTCGCGCGGCTGCCGCGGTCGGCGAGGAACTCCAGCGTCTCGGCGTCCTCGCACATCTCGGCGGGCACCGCGCCCACGAGCAGGACGTCGAGATCGGCCGGGCACTCCTCGAAGGTGGTGGTCGCCCGCGTGGGGAAGCGGGGGAAGCCCTCGATCTCGTCCAGGTCCTTCCAGACGAGATGCACATTCACCTCCGGCTGGAAGCCCAGCAGCGTGTGGAACCCGATGACATCGACCGGCAGGTACCCGGGACACACCAGGATCGCGATGTCGAGCTTGCGCAGTTCATCGGTCATGTTCCTTCTTCTCCTCGCGTCGACCCAACTTGCAGCCAAGCTACAAGCTGGGCTGTAAGTACGCATTAAGGAAGCCGCTCACGAAGAACGAGAAGCCGAACGGGAAGCCGCGCGCCGCCAGCCGCGAGCTGCCCCGGGTATCGCCGTCTAGGCGGCCGGGGCGAGTTCGGCTCGGCCGAAGAGCAGGGCGTAGCCGGTGGGGAGCTGGTGGAGGATGCGGGTGATCAGGTCGGGGCCGGCGTGGGCCGTGACGGCGGCGAAAACGGAGCCGGTGTCCCAGCGGGTGGTGGCCAGGGAGGCGCCGGAGCGGGCGGCGAGGTCCTTGACGAAGGCCCAGCCGGTGAGCGGTCGGGTGTCGGGGATCTGTGCGGTCAGCACGCGTGCGGCCTCCAGGGGCAGGCGCGCGGCCAGGTCGACGCGTTCGTCGCCGGTCAGCCGGCGTCCCAATCCGGCGAGGACCAGGCGGACGGCTTCGTCGGCCCGCTCGCGGGTGGGGTAGGCGCCCTCGTAGCGGACCTTCTCCAGCATCTGCTCGTACGCCGTCGAGTACGGCTGCTGCTCAAGCGGTACGCGCATGTCGGAGATCACTGCGGTGTATGCCTTTCATGGAGCCATGGGGGTGCCGGGTGCGGCACCCCCGGTGGTGGTCAGGTGGGCTGGGGGCGACCGAAGAGGAGGTCGTAGCCGACGGGGAGCTGGAGCAGGATCTGCCCCATCAGGTCCTCGCCGGCCGTGTCGGCGACGGTGGACAGCACGGCGCTGACGTCCCAGGTCGCGGTCTGCTCGGTGGCGCCCTCGATCCAGGCGGCGGTCGCGCGGATGAACCGCTCCGGAGACAGTGGCTCGGCGCTCTGCAGCGGGTTGAGCAGGATCAGGGCGAAGCGGTCCGGCAGTCGTGCGGCGAGCTGGGCGCGGACTTCGCCGACCAGGTGGGCGCCGAGCAGGGCGAGGACCACCCGGGCCGCACGTTCGGCTTCCTCCGGAGTGCCGTACTCGCCGCGCTCGGTCACGCGGTCGAGGAATGCTTCGTGTCGCAGCGTCATCTCGGCTGCCCCTTCCGCTTCAGACTGTCCACGGGGGTGCGGAGGGCGGGAGAGGGGGGGCGGTCAGGTGCCCGACCTCCGCACCTGTCCGGCCGGTGTCAGCCGGAGATCTCCTTGTGGCCGGAGCCGACGTCGATGGAGATCTTGCGGGGCTTGGCGCGCTCGGCGATCGGGATGCGCAGGGTGAGCACGCCCGCGTCGTAGTCGGCCTTGATGTGCTCGGTGTCGAGGGTGTCGGCGAGCACGATCTGGCGGGAGAAGGCGCCCAGCGGCCGCTCGGACAGTTCCATCTGCACGTCGTCGGCCTTCGCCACCGGCCGCCGCTCGGCCTTGACGGTGAGCATGTTCCGCTCGACGTCGATGTCGATCGCGTCCGCGGTGACGCCGGGCAGGTCGAAGGCCACCACGTAGTCGTCGCCCTCGCGGTAGGCGTCCATCGGCATCGCCGACGGCTTGGACCAGGTGCCCGGGCCCACCAGCTGCTGCGCCAGCCGGTCCAGCTCACGGAAGGGGTCAGTGCGCATCAACATCGTGAAACACCTCCAGCGGGTTGTCGGCAGTTGCTGCCAATGCGCTGCACTGACACCGTTGTAACATGTCATCCAATGGATGACAAACACGATGTCGTCGACCTGATGACGATCTAGGGAGGTGCCCGTGACCGCAACAGACCAGCCGTCCACCACCAGCACCGACGCCCACAGTCCGGCGTCCTTTCTCGCCGCCGCGGCGGCCCTCGCCGCCATAGACGACGCCCTGCGCGATGCCCAGCACGAGACCCCCGACACCGTCGGCCCCGGTCCCGAGCAGGCGCTGGCCTCCCTGATGCTGCTGCGGCAGGTGCGTGAGCAGCTCGCCGGATGGGAGACCGGACTGATCGAAACCGCCCGCGACGCGGGCGCCAGCTGGGCCGACCTCGCCTCCCCTCTCGGCGTCGCCAGCCGCCAGGCCGCCGAACGCCGATATCTGCGCGGCCGCCCCGGACCCGCCGGGACCACCGGCGAGCAGCGTGTGACGGCCACCCGCCAGGCCCGGGCCGCGAGGCGCACCACCGGCACCTGGGCCCGCGCCAACGCCGCCGATCTGCGCCGCCTCGCCGGCCAGATCACCGCCCTCACCGACCTGCCCGCAGCCGCCCGCCGCCCCCTCGACGAGCTCCACGCGGCCCTCGCTCACGACGATCCCGCCGACCTCGTCACCCCCCTGACCGCCACCCGCCCCTACCTGGCCGCCGGCCACCCCGACCTCGCCGCCCGGCTCGACACCCTCACACCCCCCTGACCCCACCCGTTGCCGCAAGGCATGCCACGGGATCTCTTGGGCTGTCACGTTGCCCACCTCTTACCTGCACCTGCCCCTGGTGCAGGCGTGGGGCGGCGGCGAGCCGGCAAGGCCGAGGTGGTGGATGTGGCGGACGCGAGGCCGGCTGTGAGTGAGGCCCGGCTGACGGCGGGTCCGTGACCGCCGGGGGCGGTGGCGGGTTCGGCGGCCTGCGCGTGGATCCGGGCGAGGAGGTCGCGGTGACGGTGGAGGAAGGTTCGGCCGTTCCGTCCACCGGTCACTGGTCATCGGTCACCGCACCGAGAATGCCCGTGCGACGGGTAGGTGCCGCCTTCAGGAACCCTTCCTGATGAATCGCGCACCCTTCCATGAAGCGGCGCGAACAGCCCTACGGCTGGCCCTCCGCCTGCCCCTCCGCCGCCCAGACCACCGCCTGGGCGACGATGACGCGCTCCCCGTTGAAGGTGACCGCCGGGCCCTCGTGCAGCGCGTAGCCGAGGGCGAGCGCTTCGCTCACGCGGCGGCAGAACGCGGCGTCGTCCGGGCCGGTCAGGACGCGGTAGACGGGCAGTCCGTCCGGGGGTGTGCTCATGAGGGGAAGGATTCCAGACGGACCCGACCACCGATCCGGTGGGCCGACGTGTCCAGAACCCGGCGCCTCCGAGCCGTTACGGGAACGCCCCGGCCCGCCGTGCCCTCTCCCCCTCCGTACGGCCCGTTTCCCCGTCGGAGGAGCTGATCCGGATGGTGCGCCGCGTACGCGCAATGCTGTTGACCGCCGCGCTGCTGATGACGGGGACGGTGCTGGCGGCCTCCCCGGCCGCCGCCGTCATCGGCGGGACGGAGAGCACGTACGGGCCATGGGCGGTGCGGATGCTCGTCGACGGGAAACCGGAGTGCACGGGGACCGCGGTCGCCCCGGAGTGGATCATCAGCGCCTCGCACTGCTTCTACGAGCAGGCGCGGCCGATCGCCGACCGGCGGATCACGTTCCGGGTCGGCAGCCTCGACATGCGCAAGGGCACCACCGTCCGCCCGGTTCCCGGCGCGCGGCAGGGCGCCGCGGCGGCGGACATGATGCTGGTCAAGGTCCCGCCGATGAAGATCCCCACGGCCCGGTTGGCCACGAAGCCGGTCGCGCCGGGCCAACTCGTCCGCCAGTACGGGTGGGGCGCCACCTGCACCGGGGACGAGAACGCCTGCCAGTCCCCGCTGCTCAAACAGTCGGACCTGCGCGTCGTCCGGCCGGACGACCCCCGGTGCGACGGGTTCAGCGCGCCGGGCGGCTCCGACTTCTGCATGGCGAAGGTGACCGGGGTGCCCGCCGGCGGCGACTCCGGCGGCCCGGTGATGAGCATCGCCCCGAACGGCACCGAAACCCTCCTAGGAGTCTTCGACACCTCCGACCGGGAGCGGATCGCCGGGGCGGGCGACGTCGCCGGGCAGCTGACATGGATCCGCTCGGTCATCGGGAAGTAGCGGGGAAGGGCACGACCGCGGGGCGTCAGGCCACCGCACCCCTTCTCATCAGGCCATGTGCCCGGAAGAACACCCCCGAGCGCGTGACATACCACCGGGTACGCACCGAGAATCGCAGCCAGCGTCACTACTCGCCCGTAACAAGCGCCCGCAGCAGCGCCCGTACCACGCGGAGGCACCCGGTGTTCAGCACGATGCAGGACGTACCGCTCACGGTCTCGCGGATCCTGGAGCACGGTTCGACCGTCCACGGATCGTCGCAGGTCATCACCTGGACCGGCGGTGAGCCGCACCGTCGGAGCTTCGCCGAGGTCGGCGCGCGGGCCGCGCAACTCGCCCATGCGCTGCGGGGCCTCGGCGTCGAACGCGAGGACCGGGTCGCAACGCTTCTTTGGAACAACGCCGAACACCTGGAGGCGTACCTCGCTGTCCCCTCCATGGGCGCGGTGCTGCACACCCTCAACCTCCGGCTCGCCCCGGAGCAGTTGACCTGGATCGCGCACCACGCCGAGGACCGCGTCCTGCTCGTCAACGGCAGCCTGCTGCCGCTCCTCGCGCCCCTGCTGCCCCAACTGCCGCTCCTGGAACACCTCGTCGTCACCGGCCCCGGCGACCGCAGCGTCCTGGACGGCGTCCGCCCCACCGTCCACGACTACGAGGAGCTGCTCGCCGGGCACCCGGAGCGCTACGACTGGCCCGAGCTGGACGAGCGCGAGGCCGCCATCCTCTGCTACACCTCCGGCACCACCGGCGACCCCAAGGGCGTCCTCTACAGCCACCGTTCGCTCTACCTGCACTGCCTCCAGGTCAACACCGCCGAAGCCTTCGCGCTCGGCGCCGGTGACCTGGCACTTCCCGTCGTCCCGATGTTCCACGTCAACGCCTGGGGCATGCCGCACGCCGCGTTCATGGCCGGGTCGTCGCTGCTGATGCCGGACCGCTTCCTCCAGCCCGCGCCGCTCGCCGAGATGATCGCGACGCTGCGGCCCACCATCGGCGCCGCCGTCCCCACCATCTGGCAGGGCCTCCTCGCCGAACTCGACGCCCACGGGCGGGATGTGGCCTGTCTGCGCACCGTCATCATCGGCGGCTCCGCCTGCCCGCCCGCCCTGATGCGCGGCTTCGAGGAGCGGCACGGCATCCGCGTCGTCCACGCCTGGGGCATGACCGAGACCTCCCCGCTCGGCACCGTCGCCCACCCGCCCGCCGGCGTCACCGGCGACGAGGAGTGGCGCTACCGCAGCACCCAGGGCCGCTTCCCCGCCTCCGTCGAGGCCCGGCTGATCGGCCCGGACGGCACGCGGCTGCCCTGGGACGGCACGTCCGCCGGTGAGCTGGAGGTCCGCGGCCCGTGGATCGCCGGCGCCTACTACGGTGGCGCGGACGGCGCCCCGCAGCGCCCCGACGACAAGTTCAGCCCCGACGGCTGGCTGCGCACCGGCGACGTCGGCACCATCACCCCCGACGGCTTCCTCACCCTCACCGACCGCGCCAAGGACGTCATCAAGTCCGGCGGCGAGTGGATCTCCTCCCTGGAGCTGGAGAACCACCTCATGGCCCACCCGGACGTCACGGAAGCCGCCGTGATCGCCGTACCGGACGACAAGTGGGGCGAACGCCCGCTCGCCACCGTCGTCCTCAACGACGGAGCCGCCACCGGCCACGACGAGCTGAAGGCGTTCCTCGCCGAGCGCATCGCCCGCTGGCAGCTGCCCGAGCGCTGGGCGCGCATCGCGTCCGTCCCGAAGACCAGCGTCGGCAAGTTCGACAAGAAGCTGCTGCGCCGGCGGTACGCCGACGGCGAGCTGGACGTCACCCACCTGGGCTGAGCCGCACACCGACACACCGGAGCCCCCGCAGGGATCTCACCCGCGGGGGCTCCGGCGCGTACGGACTAGTTCGTCCCGATCTTCGCCAGCAGGTCGACGATCCGGGCCTGCACCTCGGCGCTGGTCGAACGCTCGGCGAGGAACAGCACCGTCTCGCCCTTGGCGAGGCTCGGCAGCTGCGCCGGGTCGAGGTCGACGGAGGTGTAGACGACCAGCGGGGTGTGGTCGAGCAGACCGTTCGACCGCAGCCAGTCGACGATCCCGGCCCGGCGGCGACGCACCTGCATCAGGTCCATCACCACCAGATTCGGCCGCACCTGATGCGCCACCGTGACCGCGTCACTGTCCGCCGCGGCCCGCGCCACCTGCATCCCGCGCCGCTCCAGCGAGGCGGTCAGCGCCCCGGCGACGGCGTCGTTCTGCTCGATCAGCAGCACCCGCGGCGGATGCTGCTCGCTGTCCCGCGGCGCCAGCGCCTTCAGCAGCACCGCCGGATCCGCGCCGTACGCCGCCTCCCGCGTCGCCTGCCCCAGCCCGGCCGTGACCAGCACCGGAACCTCGGCGGCACCCGCCGCCTGACGCAGCGACTGCAGCGCGGTACGGGTGATCGGCCCGGTCAGCGGGTCGACGAAGAGCGCCGCCGGGTACGCCGCGATCTGCGCGTCGACCTCCTCGCGGGAGTTGACGATCACCGGGCGGTAGCCGCGGTCGCTGAGCGCCTGCTGCGTGGAGACGTCCGGCGCCGGCCAGACCAGCAGCCGCCGCGGATTGTCCAGCGGCTCCGGCGGCAACTCGTCGTCCATCGGCGGCTGCTGCGGACCGAGCACCTCCACGGCGCCGTTCGGCCCGTCCAGCGGCTCCGGCCCCTCGCTGCCCTCGTCCGGCGCGGAGACCGCGAACGCCCGGCCCTCGCTCGCGTCCAGCAGATGCGGCTGCGGCGCGCCCTGCCCGGACGGCGCACCCTGCCGACGCCCGGCGCCCGCCTCCCCGCGCGCGCCCTCCTGCGGCGCGGCGAGCTTACGGCGCCGACCGGAACCGGCGGCCGGGGTACCGCCGGGCGGCGTGCCCCCGGCGGGCTGACCCTGGGCCTGCGGATCGGCGAGCTGCTGCGCGAACGGCACGCCCTGCCCGAGCGTGCGGACGCTGAACGCCCGGCCGTGCGACTGCCCCGGACCGGGAGCGCCGTCCTCCTCCGGCCGCTGCTCCGCCTCGGCCTCGGCGGGACTGGGCCGCCCCCGCCGCCGACCGGTCGGCGCGGGCGCCTCCCCGTCGGCCGGCACGGCCCCGGGCGCGCTGCCGTGCGCCGCCCGCGTCGGCTCGGTCGGCGGCACCGGCGCACCCTGCGGCGGCACGGGCTGCCCCTGCGGCGGCACCGGCTGACCAGCACCCTGCGGCGGTACGGGGCCCGTGCCCTGCGGCGGTACGGGCCCGCCGTGGGCCGGGCGCTGCTGCGGCACATCCGGGCGGGCCTGCTGCGGTCCGGACTCCTCGGGACGGCCGTGCTGCCCGTGCTTACCGCCCGGGCGGGCCTGCTGCTGCTCCGGCGCGCCCGGCGCCGCGGCGCCCTCGGCCTCCTCGCCGGACTGCGCCACCAGCCCCTCGGGACCCGCCACGAACATCCCGGACGTCTCGGAATCGGCCATCGCCGCCGCCGCCCGCTCCTCGGCCGCGGCCCGCCGGGCCCGCCGCCGGCCGGTCGGCTCGTCCTGCCACTCGCCCTGCGGCACCCCGGGGTTGACCGCCGGCTCCAGCCCGGGCGGACCCGCCGGGGCCTCCGCGGGGTGCGCCGGACCGTTCGCCACCGGACGCCGCGCCCGGCGCCGCCCGGTCCCCTCGCCCTGCGCGGGCGCCTGCCCGGCCACCGCGGGCAGCGCCGGCAGCGCCGAACCCGCAGCCCCGGCGGAACCCGGCGCCTGATCGGCCGCCGCCGGCGGCAGCGCGAACGGCGACCGCGCACCGCCCTGTGCCTGCTGCTGACCGGCGCGCTCCGGCGCCTCCGCCAGCGCCCGCCGCGCCCGCCGCCCGGAACCCTGCTGCGCGATGCCCTGCGGCGGCGCCTGCTGCGGCTGCCCCGGATGCCCGACCGGCGTCAGCTGCGCCGCGCCCGTCCCCGCACCACCGGGCAGCGCCGGCGCACCGTCCGGCTGCGGCGCCCGCCGCCGCCCGGAACCGTCACTCGCCTCCGCACCGCCGCCCGGCCGCCCGGCCCCGGACCCACCGGAACCGCCGTCCGCCGCCTCGCCGTCACCGAGCGCACGCCCGGCACCGTCCGAACCGCCGGGACCCGAACCGTCCGTACCGGACTGCTCCGTACCGCGCGCCCGCTGCGTCGGGACCGGCATCACCGTCGTCCCGTCACCCTGCGCCTCCGGCACCCGGCTGCCGCCCGCGGGCACCGTGCCGTCCGCCGCCACCGGCAGCTCCAGCACCCACGCACTGCCGCCGGCGCCCTGGCCGCCCGGCACCTTGTGGGTCTGCATCACCCCGCCGTGCTGCCGCACGATGCCCCGCGCGATCGGCGCGTGCACCGGATCGCCACCGGCGTACGGACCGCGCACCTCGATACGGACGACATCGCCGCGCCGCGCCGCGGCCACCACGATCGTCGAATCCTGGGACACCGGGCCGCGGGCGCCCTGGGCCGCCGCCTCCGCGGACGGCATCCGGCCCGTCGAGTCGACGCCCGCCACATCCGCGATCAGATGCGACAGCGCCTGCGCCACCCGCTCCGCGTCGACCGCCGCCTCGATCGGCGGCGCGTGCACCGCGAACTGCGCCCGGCCCGGCCCGATCAGATCGATCGCACCCTCCACACCGGCCGCCACGACGCCGTCCAGCTTCACCTTCTTGCGCCGCAGCTTCTCCGCCCCGGCGTCCAGCCGCTGATAGCTGAGAACGTTGTCGACCAGCGTCGTCATCCGCGCGTGCCCGGCCGCGAGATGGTGCAGGATCTGGTTGGCCTCCGGCCACAGCTGCCCCGCCGGGTCGGACGCCAGCGTCCGCAGCTCCCCGGTCAGCTCCTCCAACGGCCCGCGCAGCGCCTGCTCCAGCACCGCGAGCAACTGCGTGTGGCGCGCCGCCAGCGCGTCGTACGGCCGCCGGTCGGTGAACGTCATCACCGCGCCGACCAGCTGATCCCCGTCGCGCACCGGAGCCGTCGTCAGATCGACCGAGACCGACTTGCCGTCCTTCGCCCACAGCGCCTGCCCGCGCACCCGGTGCTTGCGCCCGGACCGCAGGGTGTCCGCCAGCGGCGTCTCCTCCCACGGCAACGGCGAACCGTCCGCCCGGGAGTGATGCATCAGCGGATGCAGCTCCTTGCCGCCCAGCTCGCTCGCCCGGTAGCCGAGAATCTGCGCCGCCGACGGATTGACGAGAACGACCTTGCCGTCCGCGTCCACGCCCACGACGCCCTCGGCCGCGGCCCGCAGGATCATCTCGGTCTGCCGCTGCTGACGCGCCAGCTCCGTCTCGGTGTCCACCGTCCCCGTCAGATCCCGCACCACCAGCATCAGCAGCTCGTTGCCGGTGTAGCCGTTGCGGTGATCCGCGTACGCCGCCTCGAAGGCCGACTCGTACGGGGTACGGCCGTCCTCCAGGTTGGCGCTGGTCACCTCGACGAGCAGCTCGGTGCCGTCGGTCCGGCGCGCCACCATCCGGGTCGGCTTCGTCCGCCCGCCCTCGGTCTCGGTGTCGTGCCGCCGCATCGAGCCGGGGATCCGCTTGGAGTCGAACGACGGCAGGAGATCGAGCAGTCCGCGCCCCACCAGGGCGGTGCCGGGCGCCTCGAACGTCTCCAGGGCGATGGTGTTGGCGTTGACGACCGTGCCGTTGCAGTTGACGAGCAACAAGGCGTCAGGAAGGGCGTCCAGTATGGCTGCGAGGCGAGCAGCGCCTCGGGATGGCCTGCTGCTCACGACGACGCTTCCTCCCTGTTACCGCACAGTGCCGGCCCGGCTGGGCGGGCCGCTGGACAGGAGTCTACGGGCAGTTCCCGTGGGCGCCGAGGCGGATGAGGGGGAGGTGCCGTCAGGGCCGTGCGCGACTCGCCGCACGCCCGACATGTGCCCCGCGTCCTGACCTGACCGCCCACTCCGCCACGAAAGGGCTCGGGCATCGCGTCATGAACCGGTCGTCGGGAGCAGCGGCTCGAACCGGTCCCAGCGGGCGATCTCACAGCCGTTGGTCCGCCGGAAGGTGGCGTCCACCGGCCGCCCGGCCCAGTAGCCGGAGACCCGCGCGGTGATCGGACCGCCGTACATCATCGTGCACTTCGCCGCCTGCGGAACGGCCGCGAAGGTGTCCTGCCCCCACCGCGTCATCCGGTCCAGCCGCTTGCACGCCCCCGCCGCGTCGAAGTGGTTCCCGCCGTTCGGATGGCAGAACAGCTCGTACCGCCCGTCGACCCCCGCCGCCCCGGACCGCGTCACCGTCACCGTCAGATGATCCGCCGGCCGCAACCGCCCCGCCCCGCGCTCCGTGTCGTCCGAGCCGTCCGTGCCCTCGCCGCCCCCGCCGTCCGTACGCGTGACGGGACCCGGCAGCCCCGAGACGCCCCGGAGGTGACGGTGCCCGGTGGGCGGCCGTAGCCCCGTACGGTCGAGGACGCCGGCCGGACCGGTGGGGTTCGGCGCCGCGGCGCGCTCCCCGGGCAGCGGCAGCGGGATCGGCGCACCCGAGGCGGCGGGCGCGGCCAGCGCCAGCGCGGCCGCGGCGGCCACCACCGGGGCGACGACGGTCAGCAGGGACTTCCCGAGATACGGCATCAGGGCTCCAGACGCGAGAGCGGAACGGGCGCGCGGCACGCACCCACCGGGGCACCCCGCGGCCACGCCGCACCCGGCCCCACCCCCACTAACGCGCCCGGCACCCCGACGTTTCGCTGCAGGAACGTCTTTGCCCGACGACTCACCCGCCCGGTACCGTGGGGGGCGATTGGTGACAGCACCCTGAGCTGTGCCATCATCTGGTCACGCCACGGCGCTCACGCGCCGGTGCGTGTGGAGGCGTCGCCTAGTCCGGTCTATGGCGCCGCACTGCTAATGCGGTTTGGGGCTTACCCCCCATCGAGGGTTCAAATCCCTCCGCCTCCGCGTCCGACCTCCGGGCCCCTTCCCCCAGTGGGAAAGGGCCCGGAGGCGTTTTTGCGTACAGGGGAAGAGGCGCGGGAGCCGGGAATCGGGCCTTGCGGGGCTCGCGGCCGTAGATCGGGGAAGTACGCCGCGATGGCGTTTCCCCCGCGCCGGTCCTCACCGCTTTCGCGGGAGTGTCGCGAGCCGGGCCCCGCCGCGCCGTCCAGGGGTCGTTTCCGCAGCTCAGGCGCGGTATGGGCAATGGATTTCGTGTCCCGGCGCGGTTCATGTAATGTTGTCCACGCAACGCCGACCGGCAAGAAAAGCTGCCGGAAAGCCGAGCGCTCGTAGCTTAACGGATAGAGCATCTGACTACGGATCAGAAGGTTGCAGGTTCGAATCCTGCCGAGCGCACAGCAAGCCGGAGGCCCCGTCGAGAGATCGACGGGGCCTCCGGCGTTCGTATGGGGCGCGCACTGTCGGGATGCCGGTCGCGGTGCCGTCATTGTTTCCGGTGGCGGAGAGCGAGGGCAGTGCGGCGGTCGGTGCCGGGCCGTCGAGCGGGCGCGGATTCCCGCTTCGAGGATCTTCCGGGGCTCCGGGAAGCTTCGGTGAGTCTTTCCGCAGCTCCGAGAGGTGCGGAAAGGGCGGCGCGCCGTGGTTCATGTAAGGTGGTTCCCGCACGCCGACCGGTAGGAAGATCGCCGGGAAGTCGAGCGCTCGTAGCTTAACGGATAGAGCATCTGACTACGGATCAGAAGGTTGCAGGTTCGAATCCTGCCGAGCGCACAGCAGGTCGAAGGCCCCGTCGAGAGATCGACGGGGCCTTCGGCGTTCGGTCCACCGGCCGCATGACGAGGGCGCCCGCCGGCCACCGGCGGGCGCCCTGTCATGCGGCGTGGCGATCAGCCCCGTGGGGGCCTCACGACCACGCCGGGTGCCTCACTCCTGCTCGCAGCGCCTCCCCTCGCACGGCTTGTCGCAGTGCCTGTCCCGTGCTTGCCGTCGCAGCGCTTGTCGCAGTGCTTGCCGTGGCACGGACGGTCGCAGTGCTTGCCCTTGCAGGGCTTGTGGCAGTCCTTGCCCTTGCACGGCTTCTCCGTGACCTTGACGGTCGCCTCGGCCGGATCGGAGCGGACGGAGCCGTGGTCGGCGGTGGCCACCGCGGTGTTGGTGATCGTGCCGCGCTTCGCGTCCTCCCGGGTGACGGTGTAGGTGCCGGTGCAGGTGGTGCTCTCGTCCGGCGCCAGCGTGGTGATGCGGCAGGTCACGTCGGTGACGCGGTTGTCGGTGACGGTGACGCCGTTGAGGGTGGTGTTGCCGGTGTTGGTGACGGTGTACGTGTAGGTGACGGCGTCGCCGACGCGGTACGGGTGCGAGGTGTCGACGGTCTTGCGGAGCGCCAGACCGGGCCGGCTGGCCACGATGTCGATCTGGGCGCTGGCCGGCGGGGACTCCACCGCGGTGCCGTCGGACGCACCGCGGGCCACGGCGGTGTTGCGCACCTGCCCGACCGCGGCGTCGACCTCGGTGACATGTTGCCGTTGCCGTAGACCCACTGGGCCCCGTACGGGTTGGCGGGGAGCCCGGTGAGGGGCACCGACAGGACGGCACCGGTGTTCGGGTCGATGCGGTAGAGCTGATGGCCCTCGCCGTACACGCCCCAGAGGTAGCCGTCCTTCCAGACGATGTCGGAGAGGTTCGGCACGTTGGACGCGAGGGTGATGTGCGTCGTCGTACGGGTCACGACGTTGACCGCGTAGAGGTTGTTGTCGGTGGTGGAGCGGCGGACGTAGAGGATGTCGGCGCGGTGGCGCCTTCGCCGAAGGTGCCCTGGTTGTAGCTGACGGTGCCGGTATTGGACGGCAGGCCGGCCTGGCCGAGGTTGGTGACCGCGCTGCCCTGCCCGATCCGGACCAGGGCGTCGTTGTTGTTGATCGCGTAGAGGTAGCGGTCCAGGGTGTGGAAGCCCATGGCGTTGTAGCCGACGGCGGCGGTGGGGGCGGTCTGGATGTTGGAGAAGTGGATCTGACCGGTGCCCTGGACCGCCTCGTACAGGGTGGTCGGCTGGCCGGGCGCCGGGCCCTGGGCCACGAAGACCAGTCCGGGCCCCTCGGGGAAAGGGTCCCCGGGGGCGGCTTGTGCCTGTTGCGCCATCGTTGGGTCGCCACCCGCGGACTTCCTTTCCCGGGTGGGGTGGAGGGCCGGGAAACTGCGCCTTTTTCGTGCCCGTGGGGCGGCCCTTTCCGCGCTTTCGTCCACGCATTCCCGGGCATGGCGAAAGGTTCACCCGAGAGTGATGATCGGTCGCCACACCTCGCCCTCAGGGAAGCTGCCGCGGCACCACCACTACCTGGTCCGGGTCCTCGTAGATGACGTGGCCGGGGGAGTGGGAGTGGAGGCGGTGGCAGGGGATGCGGTGGGTGCGGAGGATGGCGAGGTAGCCGTCGACGCGGGTGATCAGGTGCGGGGACGTGGACTTGAACCAGGCGGCGGCGCCGGGGTGGCGGGCGCGGTCGTAGACGGTGGGGTCGACGTGGGCGGGGTTGGTGAAGTGGGTGTCGTACCAGTCGTTGGAGGCGCGGCGGAAGCGTTCCTCGGCCGGGGTGAGCAGGCCCTGGCGGGCGAGACCGTTGACGAGGGCGAAGACGCCGGGGAAGTAGCCGTGGTCGTTACGGGTGGCGCCCTGGAAGCGGACGTAGTGGGGGGCGGGGGCGGTGTGACTGTGCGGAGGCATGGGACTCCTGTGGGTAGGGGCGCTGGACGGGAGCTTCAGCGAGTTCCTGTCGGGGCTCGTGGGGCCGGGGATCGGGGGCTTGTGGTCCTCGGGCCGGAGGGTGGAAGAGGTGCTCGGGGGTCTGGTGGGGAAAGGATTAGGCATTGGTGCCGAGTTCGCGTAGTGTTCTGTTCACCGACGCGGGGTGGAGCAGCTCGGTAGCTCGCTGGGCTCATAACCCAGAGGTCGCAGGTTCAAATCCTGTCCCCGCTACTGACGCCGTAGGCCCGGTGGATTCGTCCACCGGGCCTACGGCTTTTTCTGTATGCGGTACGTGCCCGCGGCGGCTCATGGGGCGAGCGGTGCCGGTGGGGTCGTGTAGTGGGCCGCGGGGCCGAGATGGCGTGGGGCCGCCAGATCGGGGCGGAGGAGCAGCTCGTCGTCGTAGTCGCCGGAGTTCTGGTGCCGGAAGGCGAGGGGCGGCGTGGTGGCGAGGGTGCGGAGGCGTTCGCGGAGCCGGTCGGCGGCGGTGGCGTACGTGTCCGGGGTGAGGCGGTCCGCGCCGGGGACGAGCAGCGGCGGGAGGACGGTCATGCCGGTGTACCAGAAGGTGCCGTGCTGGAGGGGGAAGAGGAGATCGTTGAGGTCTCCGTTGACGCCGCGCGGCCCGAGGGTGGCGGTGCGGGCCCCCGCGGTGACGACGACCATGGCGCGTTTGCCGGTCAGCGGGCCGTCGCCGTAGCGGAGCGGGCGGCCGGTGGCCGGGTCGTCGAGGCCGAAGGCGAAGCCCTTGACGAAGACCCGGTCGAACCAGCCCTTGAGCTGCGCCGGCATCCCGTACCACCACAGCGGGAACTGCACGATCAGCGTGTCCGCCCAGTCGACTTTCTCCTGTTCGGCGCGGATGTCGGGGCTCAACGTGCCGTTGCGGTGGGCACGTTCGGAGGCTGTGCCGACGTGGAGGCGGTCGGCCGGGTCGTGGGCGTAGTCGGCCGCGTCGACGACCGGGTTCCACTGCATGGCGTGCAGGTCGGAGAGGCGGTGCTCATGGCCGTACGCAGCGAGGGCGCGCAGCCCGTCCGCCTGGAGGGAGGCGTTCAGGGAGCGGGCGTCGGGGTGGGCGGAGACCCAGAGGACCTTCAGGGGGCGGTGCGTCGGCGGCCGGGGTGCGGCTGCTGCGGCGGTGGGGCTGGTGGTGCCGGTGGTGGGATTTGTGGCCATGGGGCAACTGTCGGGGCGGCCGCCCCGGGGGACGAGTGGCCGGATGGTCGTGATGCGTGAGGATCGGGCCAGGGCTGCTGAGGCAGGTGGCGGGGCGTGCGGTGGGTGGTGTGCGCCGGGGGCGTACGGGGCCCGGCGCACAGGGTGGAGCGCGGTGGGATGGGCGTGCGGGGGTTCGGGGTTGGAGTTCGTGGCAGGTGTTCCGAGGTCGGCGCCAGGGGGCGGCGGCCCCGGAACGGTGCGTACGGCGGAGAGGCGGCGGTTGTGGTGAGTGTGACGGGCGGGGCGCGGGCTTTCGTCGGCGGCGGGGCGCGGCACCGGGTGGCGGTGTTGGTACGGGACGGGATGCTGCCCATCGAGGTCGGCATCGTCCACCGGATCTTCGGGGAGGCGCGGTCGGCGGCGGGAGAGCCGCTCTACGAGGTGGTGACCTGCGCGCCGGTGCCCGGGGAGGTCCGGACGGACGCCGACTTCACCGTGAACGTCGCCCACGGGCCGGAGGCGCTGGCGGAGGCGGACACCGTGGTCGTCCCGGCGTCCGCGGCGGACTACGCGGACGGCGGCGGGGGCCGTGGGACGGTGCCGGGCGAGGGCTGCGCGGACGGTGCGGAGGCGGCGCGCGAGGGCGTGGAGTGCGCCGTCGGGGAAGCGGGTGCACCGGGGGTGTCTTCCGTGGTGACGGGCGCCGTCGACGCAGGTCAGGAGCGCGCGGGGGTGGTGGACGGAGCCCCGGGTACGGGCCCGGGGGCCGGTGCGCCCAAGGGGACGGCCGGGCGGTCGGCGGAGGCGGAGCGGGCGGCGATGACGCGGGCGTTGCGGCGGATGCGGGCGGGGACCCGGGTGGCGTCGATCTG
Source organism: Streptomyces sp. NPDC029159 (assembly GCF_055564055.1). Classification (NCBI taxonomy): domain Bacteria; kingdom Bacillati; phylum Actinomycetota; class Actinomycetes; order Kitasatosporales; family Streptomycetaceae; genus Streptomyces; species Streptomyces sp. NPDC029159. The sequence continues at coordinate 450,651 of NZ_JBVHWT010000001.1, read as the reverse complement.
TACGGGTTCCTTCGTGTTGGCGGCGGCGGGGCTGCTGGACGGGCGGCGGGCGACGACGCACTGGAAGTCGGTGGACGACTTCCGGCGGCTCTTCCCCGGCGTGGCGCTGGAGCCCGATGTGCTCTACACGGAGGACCGCGGGGTGCTGACCGCCGCCGGGGTCGCGTCGGGGATCGACCTCTGTCTCCACATGGTCAGATGCGACCACGGGGCCGCGGTGGCGGGCGATGTGGCGCGGCGGACGGTCGTCCCGCCGTACCGGGAGGGCGGGCAGGCCCAGTACATCCGGCGGCCCGTACCGGCGCCGCGGGTCTCGTCGACGGCGGCGGCCCGTACCTGGGCGCTGGACCACCTCGACCGGCCCGTGACGCTGCGCGAGCTGGCGGAGTGCGAGGCGATGAGCGTCCGCACGTTCACCCGGCGGTTCCGGGAGGAGATGGGCGTCTCGCCGCACCACTGGCTGACCCGCCAACGGGTCGAACGCGCCCGTGAGCTGCTGGAGGAGACGGACCTGACGGTGGAACGGATCGCCGCCCGCGCCGGGTTCGGCACGGCGGCGTCGCTGCGGGCCCATGTGCAGGCGGCGTTGGGGGTCTCGCCCAGGGAGTACCGGCGGACGTTCCGAGGGGTGTGAGGACGCCCGCCCCTGGGCGGTGCGGGGCCGGGGCCGGCGGGCCGGGGCGATGTCAGTGGGTGGTCGTACGCTTGCGGGGTGTGGCGATGTACGGGTCCGCGGTGGTCGTTGGAGGGGGAAGCGGGAGAGGGGCGGGGGTTTCGGCAGGGCCTCGGTTGGTACTCCGCCGAGCGGGGCGCGGAGCGGGTCAGCGCGCTGCCCGCGGGCAAGCGGCTGGCGTTCTCCGTGGTGGGGGAGCGGCGGTGCCTGGGGGTGCGGCGCGGTGGGCGGTGGCTCGCCTGCCCGTATGAGGCGGTGATCACGGCGACCGCTGCCCGGGACCAGTGCGAGGCATGTGCCCGGCTGGACCGTTCGCGGTCCGTCGCGGCGGACACCATGGCCGACGATCCGCGCCCGTACGGCGTCTACCTCGCGTACTTCGGTCCCGCTCTGGTGAAGGTCGGCATCACGGCGGCCGAGCGCGGGGCGGCGCGCCTGGTGGAGCAGGGGGCGGTGGCGTACGCGTGGCTGGGGCGCGGGCCGCTGATGGCGGCGCGGCGGGCGGAGGCGGTGCTGGGGAGCGCGCTCGCGGTGCCGGACCGGTTCGCCAAGGAGGCCAAGCGGGCGGCGCGGGGCACGTTGCCGCCGGTGGCGGAGCGCTCCGCGGAGCTGGCGGAACTCCATGCGCGGGCCCGGGGGCTGCCCGGATGGCCGGAGACGCTGGAGCCGGTGGACTTCGCGTTCGGCGATCACAGCGCGCTGTTCGGACTGGACCGTATCCCGGCGGACGCCGCCGAGCTGGGGGCGCCGACCGCGGGGGCGGAGGTGGTCGGGGAGGTCCTGGCGGGGGCCGGGTCGGATGTGTATGTGCGGACGCGGACGGAGGGAGCCGCTGAGGTGGTGGCGGTGCTTGACGCGCGGCTGCTGTCCGGGTGGGTGCTGGGGCCTGCACGGGGCGGGGTGACGACGGTTCCCGTACGGGAGGCCCCGTACGGGAGAGGGGCGCGTCGCGGTGGGGCGGAGGGGGAGGGAGGGCAGGAGGGGTTGTTCTGACTCCGGGGGGACCGGTTGTGGAGCGCCGTGCGCGGGTGGTCGGTCAGGTGGTGGTCGCCGCTGTGGTGGCTGCCGTCGTTTCTGCTGATGTGGACGCGGCGGCTGCTGCTGCCGCTGTCGCCGCTGTCGTGAGGGTGTGGAGGGCGGTGCGCAGCTCGTTCAGGGTTGCCTCGTCGGTGACGCGTTCGGTGGTGGGGTCGATCTTCGGGCCGATGGCGGGGATTTCGCGGCAGGCGTCCGTGACGACCCGGCCCGTCATCATGCGGAGCACCTCCCGCAGCTGCGCGTTGGCGTGATCACCGCCGGTGGGGAACGGCGACGCGGTGATCACGGCCACCGGCTTGTCGACGCATTCGCCGCTGCTGACCAGCCAGTCGAGCGCGTTCTTGAGGGCGCCCGGGACGCCGTGCGCGTACTCGGGGCTGACGATGAGCAGCGCGTCGGCGGCGGCGACGGTGGCACGGAGCGCGGCGACGGGCGCGGGCGGCGTCGCGCCCTCGCCGTCCAGGTCGGGGTTGAAGTGGGGCAGGGCGGCGATGTCGGCGAGGGTGGCCGGGCCGTCGAAGAAGGCCAGCGCGGAGCGCAGCACGGCACCGTTCGAGGAGCGGGCACGCAGGCTGCCGGACAGGGCGACGAGTCTCATGGGGCGACCGTACGCCGGGGGTTGGGCCGGCATGCGGTGGATGGCCGGTCGACCGGAGGGGCCCAAGGATCTGATGGCGCTATGCCGACGGGGTGTCAGGACGCCATGCATACAGTGTTATTGCAGGTCAGGGTGATTGTCAGTGGTGGGTGAGAAGGTGGGATGCAGTGATCGGGGTGGGCCGTGCGGGGGGGGCGGTCCAGCTCGGTCGTGGCCGGGTTGTCGGTGACGGGGGAGTGATGAGGAGAGGGGGTGCGGAGCGAGGGCGACGTCCGGGTGGGGAGAAGGGCGTGGGAGCGGCGGCGCACAGGTTGTGACGGACCTGAGCCGGGAGGGCCGGCGGGCGCCGCGAGGGTCAGGGCGGGTGATGGACATCGTTGGCGGAAGGGGAAGGGGGAGGGGGAGGGGGAGGGGGAGGGGCGGGACCGGGGGCAAGGGCAAGGGGGGATCCGGCGGACGGGACACCGGGCGGCGGCACCCGGCACAGTACGGGGGCAGCGGGGCCGAACGCCGAGGCCGCACGGTCGGGGGGATTCTCAGGGGATTCACAGAAAGGGGAAAGGGGGCTCTCACGGGGGAGGGGCACGTTCGGGATATGACCGTGACTTCATCGCCGTCCGCTGTATCCGCGGGGCCTTCGGGTGCCCGGCCGTACCGGTCCGCCGTGGGGGGCGGCGGGGAGGCCCGTGCGCCCGGTGGGCAGCAGGGACTGCTGCGGGCCGACGGGGGCCCGGTGCGGGTGCTGGTGGTGGGCGACGAGTCCTCGCTCGCCGATCTGCTGTCGCTGGCGCTCCGCTACGAGGGCTGGGACATCAGGGCCGAGGGCGACGGCGCGGGTGCGCTGCGCTGTGCCCGGAGCTGGCGGCCGGACGCGGTGCTGCTCGATGTGATGCTGCCGGACATGGACGGGCTCGCGGTGCTGTCCCGGCTGCGGCGTGAACTGCCGGACGTGCCCGTGCTGTTCCTGACGGCCAAGGACTCCGTCGAGGACCGGATCGCCGGGCTGACGGCGGGCGGCGACGACTACATCACCAAGCCGTTCAGCCTGGAAGAGGCGGTGGCCCGGTTGCGGGGGCTGTTGCGCCGGGCGGGGGCCGCGGCGGCGAAGAGCGCCTCGGTGCTGACGGTCGGTGATCTGACCCTGGACGAGGACAGTCGCGAGGTGACGCGGGGCGGGGACGACATCCGGCTGACCGCCACCGAGTTCGAGCTGCTGCGCTATCTGATGCGTAACCCGCGGCGGGTGCTGAGCAAGACGCAGATCCTCGACCGGGTCTGGAGCTACGACTTCGGTGGGCAGGCCAACGTCGTCGAGCTGTACATCTCGTATCTGCGGCGGAAGATCGACGCCGGGCGGGAGCCGATGATCCACACCCGGCGCGGCGCGGGATATCTGATCAAGCCGGCGGGCTGACGCGGACGCGGACGCGGGCGGGCGCGAGTACGGACGCGGGTATGAGGGCTTCGAGAAGGCGACGGCTTCGAAGAAGCGGCACCGAAGAAGCGGCACCGAAGAAGTGACGACCTGACGATGTACCGAACGCCGGCGCACCGAGGTGCCGCCGCACCGCCGCACCGGTACACCGACACGCGAAAAGGCGATCTGCTGGGCGGCCCCGGCCCTCACCCCGACCCGCCCCCCGAACTCCCCCCTCAGGCCCCCCGTTTCACGTGAAACGGCAGCCCCCGGACCGTTCCTCGTGGAACCGTCCGGGGGTTTTCGTATCGGCTCGCAAAAATGTGTTGTACACCGTACAGCCCGGCCTCGTACGCTCTACGACGCCGCCGTGGGCCCCAGGCCCCACCTCGGCGCCCGGTGCGGGCAGTTCCGCTCCGGGCGACCGCACCGCGCCACCGGTGCCGGGCAGTTCGGGTCCCACCGAACCCCGGGCGCCGACCCGGACAGCGAGCCTGAACCACCACGGGCCCGGCGGCACGTCCCGTTCCGCTCACCCTCCGCTCCGGGAGCCGCACATGCCCCGCGCCACCCATGACACCGCACCCTCGCCCTCGACCGGCCCACCCGCAGTCCCCGGGCGTTCCGGCACCCGCTGGCTGACCCTCGGCGTCATCTGTCTCGCGCAGCTGACCGTCATCCTCGACAACACCGTGCTGAGCGTGGCGATCCCCTCCCTCACCGTGGATCTGGGGGCCTCCACCGCCGACGTCCAGTGGATGATCAACGCGTATTCGCTCGTCCAGTCCGGGCTGCTGCTCACCGCCGGGAACTCCGCCGACCGCTACGGGCGCAAGAAGATGCTGGCCATCGGGTTGGCGCTGTTCGGGCTCGCCTCGCTCGGTGCGACGCTGGCGACCTCGCCGGGGATGCTGATCGCCGCCCGCGCCGGGATGGGCGTCGGCGGGGCGTTGCTGGTCACCACCACGCTCGCCGTCGTCATGCAGATCTTCGACGATGCGGAGCGGCCCAAGGCCATCGGCATCTGGAGCTCCGTCAGCTCCCTCGGGTTCGCCGCCGGTCCGCTCATCGGCGGGACGCTGCTCGACCACTTCTGGTGGGGCTCGCTCTTCCTGGTCAACCTGCCGGTCGCGGTGCTGGCGCTCTGCGCGGTGGTCGCCCTCGTGCCGGAGTCGAGAAGTCCGGGCGCCGAGAAGCCCGATCCGCTCGGTGCGGTGCTGTCGATGGTCGGCATGGTCGGGGTGGTCTTCGCGATCATCTCCGGGCCGGTCGACGGCTGGCTCTCCGGCAAGGTGCTGATCTCCGCCGCGATCGGGTTCGCCGGTCTCGCGCTCTTCGCGCTCTGGGAGCTGCACACCCCGCATCCGATGCTGGACATGCACTTCTTCCGTAACCGCCGCTTCATCGGCGCCGTCTCCGGCGGCATCCTCGTCGCCTTCGGCATGGGCGGTTCGATGTTCCTGCTCACCCAGCATCTCCAACTCGTCCTCGGTTACGGGCCGTTGGAGGCGGGGCTGCGGATGGCGCCGCTCGCCGTCACCGTCGTACTGATCAACTTCACCGGGCTCGGCGCCCGGCTGCTGCCCCGCCTGGGCACCCCCGGAATGATCGTCTCCGGGATGTCGCTGCTGGCCGCGGGGCTCGTCCTCATCGCCACGCTCGGCGGGTCCGGTTACGGCGGGATGCTCGCCGGGCTGATCGTGATGGGCGCCGGCATCGCGCTCTCCATGCCGGCCATGGCCAACGCGATCATGTCGGCCATCCCGCCGGCCAAGGCGGGTGTCGGCGCCGGCGTCAACGGCACGCTGATGGAGTTCGGCCAGGGGCTGGGCGTCGCGGTGCTCGGTGCGGTGCTCACCGCGCGTTTCCAGGCGCTGCTGCCGGTGGCCGTCGCCGGGGCCGGTTCGCTGGCCGCGGCGCTGGCCCGGACCGGTTCGGAAGCGGAACGGGCCGTTGTGCACGACGCGTTCGCCGCCGGCATCCGTACCGGTCAACTGACGGGCGCCGTCGCGGTGTTCCTCGGCGGGCTGCTCGCCGCGGTGCTGCTGCGGCGGGCGGAGCGGTCGTCCGGGGAGCCGTCCGGCCCGGCGGCGGAGGGGGCGGTCGCCGCGGCGGAATAGCATCGAAAGCGGAGCACGTCCCGCTCGGCGGGAGGGCGAAGCGCGAGGGGAGAGGCGTCATGGCAGCGGCAGGAGAGGGCGCCGGTGGACGGCCGAAGAGCGTCTGGCTGGCCGGGCGCCCGCCGCTCAAGCGGAAGGCGGACCAGCCGGACGGACTCGACCTCGACAAGATCGTCGGGGCGACCGTCCGGCTGCTGGACGCCGACGGCCTGGCGAAGTTCTCGATGCGCCGCCTCGCCGCCGAGCTGGGCGTCACCGCGATGTCCGTCTACTGGTACGTCGACACCAAGGACGATCTGCTGGAGTTGGCGATGGACGCGGTCGCCGGGGAGATGACGCTGCCGGACGAGGACGGCGGCGCCGACTGGCGCGAGCAGCTGCGGGTGCTCGCCACCGCCTACCGCGATCTGCTGCTGCGCCACCCCTGGGTGGCCCGGCTGCTCGGCGAGTACCTCAACATCGGCCCCCGTTCGCTGGCGTTCTCCAACGCCACACTGCGGGTGATGGGCCGCAGCGGTCTGGGCCCCGAGCGGGCTGCCGGCGCCCTCGGCACGGTCTTCCACTTCGTCTACGGCTTCGCGACGATCCGGGCGCTGCACGAGGCCCGCTGCCGGGCCGCCGGGGTCTCCCTCGACGACTACTTCGCGCAGGTCACCGCGGCGATGGCGGACCGCCCCGAGTACGCGGAGACCCGCGAGCTGTCCGCCCGCGCCGGGTACGCCCGCAAGGGCCACGGCATCGTCGAGATGCTCGACCGGGAGTTCACCCTCGCCCTCGACCTCCAGATCGCGGGGATCGAGGCGCTACGGGACCGGCGCGCGGGCGGCTGACCCGTAAGGGCTCCCCGCACAACGGGACCGGGCCGGGCCCGCGCACCCCCCAAGGTGCCCGCGCCCGGCCCGGTCCCGTACGCCGCCGGTCCTGCGCCGTACGCCGTTCGTCCTGCCGCCGTGCCGCTCGTTCCGCCGCGCGGCGGCCCTGCTCAGCCCGCCATCGGCAGCGAGTCGCCCTGCACCGCCTGGATGTCGAGCTGGACCCGCAGGGTCGTGCCGATCGCCGCGATACCGGCGGCCACGACCTGGTTGTAGTTCATCTTGAAGTCCTCGCGGCGCAGCTCCGCGGTGGCGCTGAACGCCGCCCGCACGCCGCCCCACGGGTCGGGTCCGGTGCCGAGGTAGCTCAGGCTCAGGTCGACCGGGCGGACCACGCCGTGCAGCGACAGGTCGCCGTGGACGGTCCAGCGGTCCGGACCGGCCGGCTCCAGGCCGGTGCTGCGGTAGGTGATCTCCGGGAACGCCGAGACGTTCAGGAAGTCGTCGGACCGCAGGTGGCCGTCGCGCATACCGTTGCCGGTGTCGATCGACGACGCGGCGATGACCGCCTCGACCGCGGACTTCTCCAGGTCCTCGGCGATCTCGATACGCCCGCTGAACTCGGTGAACCGGCCGTGCACGCTGGTGATGCCCAGGTGCTGCGCGGTCGCCGCGACCGTCGAGTGCATCGGGTCGATCGTCCAGGTGCCGGGCGGCGGCAGCTCCGCGCCGCCCTGCCGCGCCAGCACGACGTTGCCGACGTCCATCCGGCCGCTCGCCGTCACGATCGCGCTGGAGGCGACCGGCGCGTAGCCGACGGCCGTCACGATCACCGTGTACGGACCGGGCCGCAGCGGCTCGGTGCTGCGGATCGCGCCGTCCTCGTCGGCCGTGGCGCGCAGCATCTGCGCCCCCGTCATGTCGGTGACGGTCAGCACGGCGTGCTGAACCGCCCAGCCGTCCCGTGTGCGGACCTGTGCCCGTACGCCCGCAGGTCCCGCGCCCGTCGAAGTCATTCCCACTCCCGTTTCTTGCCTGTACGTGATCGGGCTCCGGCAGCGGCCTGCAGGCCGTCCCCTGCCTGTGCGCAGCACCGCTGCCGGAGCCCTGGGGTCCGGTCCGGGGCGCGTCTCCGCTCAAAAAGCGCGCCCCGGTCCGGGGTCTGTCGTCGTCCGGGCGGGTGCCCGGGCGGCGGGTCAGTCGCCGGGGTGGGCGAGTTCGACGTCGTAGCCGTCGACCCCGCGGGCGTCGACCGCAAGGCCGTTGGCGACCGGCGGGTAGCCGCTCGCGATGACCGTGTAGTCGCCGGCGTCCAGGTCGGTGAAGGCGTACGCGCCGTCCTCACCGGTGGTGGAGGTCGCCACGACGTTGCCCGCCGCGTCGACCAGGGTGACCCGGGCGTCCGGCAGCGGCCGCCGCGCGGCACCGGCCCGCACGACACCCTCCACCTTCGCGCCGGACAGCAGCTCGACCTCGATCCGGGTGGTGCCCTGGTTCCCGACCTCGACCGGCACGGCCGTGGGGCGGAACTCCGCGGCGTTCACCGCGACGGTGAAGGAGCCCGACGCCAGCTCGTCGAAGGCGAAGTAGCCCTCGGGAGAGGTGGCGCCGGTGGCCAGCACCTCGCCGCGCACATCGGTGACGACGACCATCGCACCCGCCACCGGCTGCCCGGTGACCGCGCTGCGGACCTGGCCGCCGAGGCCGCTGGTGCCGCTGAGGAGGATGTCGTAGCCGAGCGGCTGGTCGCCGACGATCACCGTCGACGCCTGCGGCTGGTGCCCGTCGGCCGCCGCGATCAGCACGTACGAACCGGCGCCGGGGGCGGTCAGCTCGTACGCGCCGTTCGCCTGGGCGGCGGCGCGGCCGAGCTGGCGGCCGCTGAGGGAGATCAGCGTGACCGCGGAGCGCGGCACGGGGTGGCCCTCGGGGTTGCGGATGAAGCCGGTGATCGACGGTCCGGCCGGGACGTCACCGCCGCCGGCCGACGCGAACGCCGCCAGGGGCTGGGTGGTGGCCGCCGCGGCGGGCTGCGCCCAGGTGGGCGTGTGCTCGTCGGCGGGGGCACCCGCGCCGACCAGGGCGGGCTCCGGCTCGTCCGCGGCCGCAGCGGCCGCCGGGGCCGGGGTGGCCGCGGGGGTGGTGGCCGGGGTGGCCGCCGGCTCCTCGCCGTCCGCGTTCTGGGCCAGTCCGCCGCGAGTCTTCAACGGGACCTCCTTGATGAACAGGGTGAACAGGAAGGCCAGCAGGGCGCACGGGGCCGCGATCAGGAAGATGTCGGCGACACCGTGCCCGTAGGCGCTCTCCATGACGGTACGGATCGGGGCCGGGAGCGCGTCAAGGTCCGGGATGCCGCCGCCGCTGCCGTGGGCAGCGGCCTTGGCCGCCTTCGGGCCCAGCTCGGCGAGGCCGTCCTTCACGTAGTGGGTGACCCGGGTGGCCATCACGGCACCGAGCGCCGAGACGCCGACCGCACCGCCGAGGGAGCGGAAGAAGGTGACGACGGACGAGGCGGAGCCGAGGTCCTCCGGGGCGACCTGGTTCTGCGTGCAGAGCACCAGGTTCTGCATCATCATGCCGATGCCCAGACCCATCAGGGCCATGAAGATCGCGACGTGCCAGTAGGCGGTGTCGTAGCGGATGGTGCCCAGCAGGCCCAGACCCGCGGTGACCAGGACGCCGCCGGTGACCAGCCACGCCTTCCACTTGCCGGTCTTGGTGATGACCTGGCCGGAGACGGTCGAGGAGATGAACAGACCGCCGATCATCGGGATCGTCATCACACCGGACATCGTCGGCGACTCGCCGCGCGCCAGCTGGAAGTACTGGCTGAAGAAGACGGTGCCGGTGAACATCGCGATACCGACGAACAGCGAGGCCAGCGAGGCGAGGGTGATCGTCTTGTTGCGGAACAGCCGCAGCGGGATGATCGGTTCCTTCGCCTTGGACTCGATGAAGACGAAGATCGCTCCGAGGACGACGGCGCCGCCCACCATCGCGAAGGTCTGCCACGACATCCAGTCGTACTTGTCACCGGCCAGCGTGACCCACACCAGCAGCAGCGAGACCGCCGCGCTGATGAAGAAGGCGCCCGCCCAGTCGACCTTGACGCCCTCGCGCTTGACGACGGGGAGCTTCAGGGTCTTCTGGAGCACGATCAGCGCGATCACCGCGAAGGGCACGCCGACGTAGAAGCACCAGCGCCAGCCCAGCCAGCTGGTGTCGGTGATGACGCCGCCGAGCAGCGGGCCGCCGACGGTGGCGACGGCGAAGGTGGCGCCGAGGTAACCGCTGTACCGCCCGCGCTCACGCGGGGAGATCATCGCGGCCATGACGATCTGCGCCAGGGCGGAGAGACCGCCGACGCCGATGCCCTGGATCACCCGGCAGGCGATCAGCATCCCGGCGTTCTGCGACAGCCCGGCGACGACCGAACCCGCGACGTAGATGATCAGTGCGACCTGGACCAGCAGCTTCTTGCTGAACAGGTCGGAGAGCTTGCCCCACAGCGGGGTGGTCGCGGTCATCGCCAGCAGCGACGCCGTGACGACCCAGGTGTAGGCGGACTGGCCGCCGTCGAGGTCGTGGATGATCTCGGGGAGCGCGTTCGACACGATGGTCGACGACAGGATGGCGACGAACATTCCGAGCAGCAGCCCGGAGAGTGCCTCCATGATCTGACGGTGCGTCATGGGCGGCTGTCCGGAGGCGGGTATGCCCCCGTGCTTGGCGTGGCCGCCCCGCACACCGGCTGGTGTGGTCGTAGCCATGTAGTTCCTTTTCATCCTGCGGGTGTACGGGTGGTGGAGTCGTGATGCGCCCGGGTACGGCAGTCGCCGAAGCTCGTACGGAGCCGCGTGAGCAGTTCGACGAGGTGGCCGACGTCGCTGTCGGACCAGTCGTCCAGGTACCGGGCGAGTGTGTGGGTGTAGCGCTCGGAAAGCTCCGACAGGAGTTCCTTGCCGCTCGGGGTCAGACGCAACAGACGCGACCGCTTGTCCGCCGGGTCGGGCTTGCGCTCGATCCAGCCGCGCTCCGCGACGTGGGCGACGTGCCGGCTGGTCACCGACATGTCGATCGCGAGCAGCTCGGCCAGCTGGCTCATCCGCATCTCGCCGTGGCGGTCGAGGAGGGTGAGCAGCCCGGCCGAGGCGGGCGGGCAGTCCTGGGGCAGGATGCGCCCCATTTCACGCTTGACGGCTCCGATGGCGCTGAGCTGCCTGGCCAGTTCCTCGTACTGACTCTGGGCGGCCATGGGCTCCTCCACGCGGTTTTGTTGCTTGAGGCAACCATAGGGTCGGTTGGTTGCTGAAGGCAAACGAATAGGTGGCCCCTACGGTAAAGGGGAGGGAAAGGCGATCTCAGGCCGGGGTCAAGGGAATTGATGATCGCCGGGAAGGTGCAGGTCAGCGCCGCTCGCCCGGGGTGCCCGGGTGGCTCCGGGATGTGGTCAGCGTCACTCCGGGGCGGTTGGGCGGGCGCTTGGGTCGCCTCGGCGGCGCCGGCGAGGGTGCGCGACGTGGTGCACGGGCCGCCGTTCCGCACTTTCCGCCCCGCACTGCCCCCTCTGCCCCAAAGGCCCCTTTTCCCCCTCCTTCTCCCCTCGTCTCCTTTACGTACCGGGAGGGCGGGGGTTTCCGGCGGGGGAGGGGTGGTCCGGCGGTGGGGGCGCGGCGCCTTCCGGCTGCTTCCGGAGGTCGTTCCGGCGCCGCCTCACGCGCGGTCCAGGGGTGCCCTGAAGGGCGCGGTTCGCTAGGGTCCTTGCCCATGGCGAACAACCCGCAGAACCAGGCCGAGGGCAACTACGACCCGGCGGGCAGCACGCAGATGTTCCGCGCCTTCGTCGACGAGGGCGGCACCCCGCAGGCCGGCAGCCGCCGCGCCCCGGCCCCCGCGCAGTCGACGGGCCCCCGCGTCGGCCTGATCGTCGGCGTCGTCGTCGCCGTGGTGGTCGTCGCCGCAGCGGTCTGGCTCGCCTTCGCCTGATCCGGCACCACCCCTCATCCCTCCCCTCCGTACAGCGCGGGGCCCGGAATCCTTTCGGGCCCCGTTTTCGTTGGGGATCTCGGATGGTGGTGCGGATGCCGGTGCCGGACCCGGTGTGGCTGGCCTGCGGTGTTCGTGGCGGCAGGCGGTCGGGCCCGCCGCGCGGGGCTCGGGGGCGGCGGCCGGGGTGGCCGGTTCGTCAGTCGGGCTTCCGTTGGGCCTTCTTCGCGGGGGCGGTGTCGGCGCCGGACGTGGGATTGTCCCCGGGGTGGCGGGTCCAGTCGAAGGACACGTCCTTGGTGTCGAGGTGCATCCCCAGCGGGACCCGCCAGGCGTCCACGCAGATCCGGTACGAGGCGGTGCGGCGCGCGCCCGGCGCGAGGGGCAGCGGGAGCTTCCGGGTGGAGGTACGGGTGTCCCAGTCGACGCCGAGGGCGCCGATGATGTGCGTCCCGAAGGTGACCGTGCCGACGGTGACCGGCTCCGTACCGGTGTTCACCACGGGGAACGCGATCTTCTCGCACCACCGCTCCCCGCCGTCCGAACGCTCCGGCTTCCCGATCACCAGCCCGGCGGGCGCGCCCTCGCCCGCGGGGAGGGTGGGGGAGGGGAGCCCGGGGTTCGAGGGCGAGCCCGGTGAGCCGGGCGTCCCCGGCCGGGCGGGCGGCGAGGCGGATGAATCGGGGCCGCCCGGTTTCCCGGAGCCGCCCGGGGTACCGGATCCGCCTGGTGTGCCGGAGTCGCCCGGCATATCGGAGCCGCCCGGCGCGTTGGGCATACCGGGGGTGCCGGAACTTTCAGGGTCCTTCCCTGAATGATCCGGAATGCCTGAACCGGCGCCTCCGGATGCGGAGTTGGCCGGATCTTTGCCCTCGCCGGATTTCCCGGTTGCGTCTCCGCCGCTCCCGCCGGGCGCGCCGGAGCCGTCCAGCGGGGTCAGCTCGACGCCCTGCCCGGACGGTGCGCCGGTGGGGGCGCTCTCCCCGGCGGCGCCGACCGCCGCGTACCCCTGACCGGCTCCGCTTCCGCAGCCCACGAGCACCGCGCCGCCCAGGCAGCACACGGCGAGCGCCGACGCGGTACGGGAGGGGCGGAAGTGGCGGGGCGCCGAGGCGGAACCCGGCGGGCGTACGGCGCCAGGAACGGGGCGCGAGGACGTGTCACGGGCGGCCATGCGGAGTGACTGTCGCATCGGCCCAGTGTTGATGACGAGTCGTCAGATTCCTAGACCTCGGTGGGCGCCGACCGGGAGGCGGCCGGAGACCGGCGCGTTGATCCGGGCGCGAGAGGCCGGGTGAGAGGCCGAGAGGCGAGAGGCCGAGAGGCGAGAACTGCCGAGGGGAAGGCGCCGAGAAGGGCTGCGGGCCCGCGACGCAGCGCAGGGGCGCAAGATCCGCCAGGAGGGCACAGGAGGCGCGAGAGGGACACCAGGGGCGCGGATCCCAGGGGTGAACGCGAGAGGCGGCCGACGGCGGCACAGGACCGCGAGAGAAGGGGCCGCCTCGAAGGCGCGGCCGAACGACCGGACTCGAAGACCCGCTACGAAGCCTCGGAGCGGAACCCGGTACGAAGCCCCGGCACGGACTCCGGGACGAAGCCCCGGCGCAAACCCCGGGGCGAAACGCGAGAGGCGAGGGAGGTGACCAGGAAGAGAAGAGCGGCGGGCGGCCGACGGGTGTCGGGCCGACGGTTCTCTTCGCAGTCCGCCGAGTGGTGCGCATCGTGCGAACGGTGGTGCGCGTGGTGCGGGTGGTGCGATGACGCGGAAGGTCAACGACCGCTCGGCGGACCCGTCCTCATTCGGCGATCAACCCTTCCCGCAGCTGGGCGAGGGTGCGGGTGAGGAGGCGGGAGACGTGCATCTGCGAGATGCCGACCTCCTCGCCGATCTGCGACTGCGTCATGTTGGCGAAGAAGCGCAGCATGATGATCTGCCGCTCCCGCGCCGGCAGCTTGGCCAGCAGCGGCTTGAGGGACTCGCGGTACTCCACGCCCTCCAGCGCGGTGTCCTCGTAGCCCAGGCGGTCCGCCAGGGAGCCCTCGCCGCCGTCGTCCTCGGGGGAGGGCGAGTCGAGCGAGGAGGCGGTGTAGGCGTTGCCGACGGCGAGACCGTCGACGACGTCCTCCTCCGACACCCCGAGCGCGCGGGCGAGTTCGGGGACGGTCGGCGAACGGTCGAGCTTCTGCGACAGCTCGTCACTGGCCTTGGTGAGCGCGAGTCGCAGCTCCTGGAGGCGGCGCGGGACCCGCACCGACCAGGAGGTGTCGCGGAAGAAGCGCTTGATCTCGCCGACGACCGTTGGCATTGCGAACGTCGGGAACTCCACGCCGCGTTCGCAATCGAAACGGTCGATCGCCTTGATCAGACCGATCGTTCCGACCTGGACGATGTCCTCCATCGGCTCGTTACGGCTGCGGAACCGGGCCGCCGCGTACCGCACCAGCGGGAGGTTCAGCTCGATCAGGGTGTCGCGGACGTACGTACGCTCCGCGCAGTCCTTGTCGAGCGTGGCCAGCCGCAGGAACAGGGAGCGGGAGAGCGTGCGGGTGTTGATGGCGTCGTCGTCGTGCACGGGCGGTGCGGGCGCGGGAATCGCGGGAAGCACCTTTGAGCTGTCCAGTTCTACGGACATGCCACCCCCTTGAGGTCGCGGGTCGGGTCGCTGCGGCGTCCCCGGACCGAGGCGGACCGGAGAGTGATACCTCCACCTGAATACCGGAGGCGGCGCCGCGGCAAACGCGGTTCCAGCAGAATGTCACATGTCGGCAACGCGCTGTAGCGTCATGTCGACATATCTGCGCAGGAACGCGGGGTCCCGTGTCGCCCCTGCCGGTTAGACCTCGATCCTGTTTGCGGATCTCAGCCGGGCGAAGCTCCGTGACAGTAGCCGCGAGACGTGCATCTGCGACACCCCCAGCTCCGCGCTGATCTGAGATTGCGTCAAGTTGCTGTAGTAACGCAGCAGCAGAATCCGCTGTTCGCGCTCGGGAAGTTGGACGAGCAGATGGCGGACGAGGTCGCGGTGTTCGACGCCGGCCAGCTCGGGGTCCTCGTAGCCGAGCCGGTCGAGGAGTCCGGGGAGGCCGTCGCCCTCCTGGGCCGCCTCCAGAGATGTGGCGTGATATGACCGCCCGGCCTCCAGGCAGGCCAGCACCTCCTCCTCGCCGATCTTGAGGCGTTCGGCGATCTCGGCGGTGGTCGGCGAGCGCCCGTGGAGCACCGTCAGATCCTCCGTCGCGCCGTTGACCTGGACCCACAGCTCGTGGAGGCGGCGCGGTACGTGGACGGTGCGGACGTTGTCGCGGAAGTACCGCTTGATCTCGCCGACGACGGTGGGCATCGCGAAGGTGGGGAACTGCACGCCCCGGTCCGGGTCGAAGCGGTCGATGGCGTTGATCAGGCCGATGGTGCCGACCTGGACCACGTCCTCCATCGGCTCGTTGCGGCTGCGGAACCGTACGGCGGCGTACCGGACGAGCGGGAGGTTGGCCTCGATGAGGGCGGCGCGGACCCGGGTGTGCTCGGGGGTGCCGGCTTCGAGCCCGGCCAGTTCGGCGAAGAGCACCTGTGTGAGCGCCCGCGTGTCCGCGCTCCGGCTCTCGCGGGATGGCGCCTTGGGCGCAGTACGGGCCGTCACGGTCACGCCACCCTTCACAGTGCATGTATCCGGCAAAGCGGTCATAGCATCACAAGACATGCGCAGTGTGTGCAAGTACCGCATTACTCCGTGTTGACCGGCGAGTTGATCTACGTAACGCGGTGCGTCGCTGCCCGTTCGGAGGGCCCCGAACGGCGTACCGTCGCGCGCGCCGGGCGCCCGCGCGTACGCCGGTACCCGCGAGGGCGGCCCCTGGTGGGCATGGTCCGCGCCCCGTTCGCCACGTGGGCACGGAAAAGCCCCCCGCCCGGCGTCGGAGCCGGGGGCGAGGGGCGCGTCAGGAGGTGCCGGGGGCGATCAGAATTCGTAGTCGGCGATCACCCAGGTGGCGAACGCGCGCCACTGTGCGGCGGCGTCCTGGTGGGCCGGGTGCGCGAGGTAGCGGGCGAGGGCGTCGCGGTCGGCGACGGCGGAGTTGATCGCGAAGTCGCGGGCGATGGGCCGGTCGGTGATGTTCCAGCCGCACTCCCAGTGCGTCAGCTCCGGGATCTTGTCGCCCAGCTCCATGAAGGCGCGGGCGGCCTCCTGGACGCGCAGCTCGTCCGGCGAGACGCCGTCGTTGAGCTGGAACAGAACCAGGTGGCGGATCACTGGGGCCTCCGTGCGGCGGGCGGTGCCTGGCCGGACCGCCCGGCGGCGCCGGGGGCGGTCAGCTGACCAGCTGCGTCATGAACTCGCCGACGCCCTTCGCGGCGGACGAGACACCTTCGAAGCCTATCTTCACCAGGTCACCGGCCCGGTCGGGGGAGGTGATGATCGTGTAGAGCACGAAGACGATGAGCACGTACATCGCGATCTTTCTCGCCTGCGCCATCGAACCCGTCTCCCCCTGGGCAGTGCTGCCCGCTCCCCTGTGCGACCGGGCGAGTGTAACCACTACGGCGCCCGGCGCACCGGCCCGAAGGCGGTCCCGCCGCCCGGACACCGGCCGCCCGGGGTCTCGCCCGCCGCGGGTGAACGGGACCAAAGCCCCGCCGAGGGAGGTCTTTTGGCGCGCCGCGGCGGCGGCCTGCGGGGGCACCATGGGGGTACGCCCCGGAGGTCCGGCAGGAGCCCCGGGGCGGGGCCGGGTCTCACTGCGGGGTCCATGCCGCGTAATCCCCCGATCGCGGCGCGGACTCGGAGGCCCGGCCCCTCGGGGAAGCGGCCGGCAACCCCCCGTCCGGCCGCTTCCCCCTCCTCTTCTCCCCATCTCCCCAGGTGTCGCCCTGTACGGTCCGCTCCCCGCGGGCGGTCGGCGCCGGGCGGTACGGTGCGTGCGCGCGGGTCCGAGCAGGTGTCCGCGCCGCCGATAATGGCGTACGCCGCGGACGGTCTCCGGGTCGCGGCCCAGCGTCCGACGCACGCCCGAGGGGGATCACACATGGACAAGGACATACGCCGCGCACCGGGAGCCGGCGTGGCCGGGGGGACGGCTGCCGCGGAGGCCGGTAACTCCGCACGGGGTAAGGGAAGTTCGCGCGGCGCCCGGCGCCGGGCCGCGACGGTGCTCGCGCTCCTCTTCGGTCTGCTCGGCGTGGCCGCCGCGCCCGCGACCGCCGCCGTGGTCCGCCCGGCCGCGGTCGTCGCGCACCACGCCGAGGTGGCCGCGGACGGGGCGAAGTCCGGTGCGCCTGCCGCCGGTTCGTCGCGTACGGCCGTCGCCGCCGCGGCCACGACCGGACAGGCGCGGCACGGCACCGCCGTCACCGCTGCGCAGATCGAGAAGGTGCACCTCACCCACGCGAAGTCGGAGAAAAAGAAGAAGACGGGCTTCTTCAAGAAGCTGGGCATCTTCCTGATCGTGCTCTTCGTGATCATCCTGGTCGTCGTGGTGCTGGTGATCTGGCTGATCGTCCACTTCATCCGTAAGGCGTTCCGCCGCCGGGGCTGACCGCCGCACCGCCGCCACCCCGTCGTACCGCCCGTCGCCCGGAACCGTCCGGACGGCGGGCGGTCGCGTTGGCGCAGGTCGAAGAGGGGCGGAAGGCATTGGGGTGAGGTGGTGCGGAATGGGCTTGCATGAAAATTCGAAAGGCTGCATACTCTTGCTATGTCCAAGGTCCTTACCTCCCTCCCCGTCGGTGAGCGCGTCGGCATCGCCTTCTCGGGCGGCCTCGACACCTCGGTCGCGGTCGCGTGGATGCGCGACAAGGGCGCGGTCCCGTGCACCTACACCGCCGACATCGGCCAGTACGACGAGCCCGACATCGCCTCGGTGCCCGGCCGCGCGCAGACCTACGGCGCCGAGCTCGCCCGTCTGGTCGACTGCCGGGCCGCCCTGGTCGAGGAAGGGCTGGCCGCGCTGACCTGCGGCGCGTTCCACATCCGCTCCGGCGGTCGCCCCTACTTCAACACCACGCCGCTCGGCCGCGCCGTCACCGGCACGCTCCTGGTCCGGGCGATGCTGGAGGACAACGTCCAGATCTGGGGCGACGGCTCCACCTACAAGGGCAACGACATCGAGCGGTTCTACCGCTACGGCCTGCTCGCCAACCCGAACCTGCGGATCTACAAGCCCTGGCTGGACGCCGACTTCGTCACGGAGCTGGGCGGCCGCAAGGAGATGTCGGAGTGGCTGCTCGCCCACGGCCTCCCCTACCGGGACTCCGCCGAGAAGGCGTACTCCACCGACGCCAACATCTGGGGCGCCACCCACGAGGCGAAGACCCTGGAGCACCTGAACGTCTCCCTGGAGACGGTCGAGCCGATCATGGGCGTCAAGTTCTGGGACCCGTCGGTCGAGATCCCCACCGAGGACGTCACGATCGGCTTCGAGCAGGGCCGCCCGGTGACGATCAACGGCAAGGAGTTCGGGTCCGCCGTCGACCTCGTCATGGAGGCCAACGCCGTCGGTGGCCGCCACGGCATGGGCATGTCCGACCAGATCGAGAACCGGATCATCGAGGCCAAGAGCCGCGGCATCTACGAGGCGCCCGGTATGGCCCTGCTGCACGCCGCGTACGAGCGCCTGGTCAACGCGATCCACAACGAGGACACCCTCGCCCAGTACCACAACGAGGGCCGGCGCCTGGGCCGCCTCATGTACGAGGGCCGGTGGCTGGACCCGCAGGCCCTGATGGTCCGCGAGTCGCTCCAGCGCTGGGTCGGCGCCGCCGTCACCGGCGAGGTCACCCTCCGGCTGCGGCGCGGCGAGGACTACTCGATCCTCGACACGACCGGCCCGTCCTTCAGCTACCACCCGGACAAGCTGTCCATGGAGCGCACCGAGGACTCGGCGTTCGGCCCCGTCGACCGGATCGGCCAGCTCACCATGCGCAACCTCGACATCGCCGACTCGCGCGCCAAGCTGGAGCAGTACGCCGGCATCGGCCTCATCGGCACCACCAGCCCCGCCGTCGGCGCCGCCCAGGCCGCCGCGACCGGCCTGATCGGCTCCATGCCCGAGGGCGGCGCCGAGGCCATCGCCTCCCGCGGCGAGGTCTCCGCCGAGGACGAGGCCCTCGACCGCGCCGCGATGGAATCCGGCACGGACTGAGCGCATCCCGTCACCCGGGCCCCGTGGACTTCGGTCCGCGGGGCCCGTTGTGCGTGCGGGGGCCTTCGCCTGCGCCCGGCCGCTCCGTGCCCGCCTGAGCAGCGCGAACACCCGCGACGGCAGCAGCTACCCCTACCCCTCCCGCCTCACAACCCCCTTGCAGGTAAAGCCAGTTGACGCCACCTTTCCCGCCCCTCCCACTACTCTGAAGCGGTGGTGTGAGGAGAAGACGGGGGCGGAACATGGAGATGCTGGATGATGTCGTCGCGGTGATCAGCGGGGCCACGGCCCTCGCCTCGACGTACTTCGGATACGTGGCAGTGCGCGGGCAGCTCCGCCGGCGGCGGTCACCGGATCCGGCCGATCCTCCGCCGCCCGAGCCCCCGGCGCCCGATCCGGCACCGCCGGAGCCCTCCGCGTCCGGCTACGACCTCTTCCTCTCGTACGCCGAGGCGGACGCCGACACCGCCCGGCGGCTCGCGGACCGGCTGCGGGACGCGGGGCTCGACGTGTTCCTCGACGCATGGATCGGCCCGGGGCTCGTCGAAGCGCTGGAGAAGGAGCGGGCGTTGCTCGCGTCGGCCAACGGGGTGCTGCTCTTCAGCCGCGCCACCATGGCCGACCCGGCGATCCGGGACGAGTACGCGGCGCTGCTGCAGCGGGTCCACTCCGGCGGGCGGCGGTTCGTCCCCGCGCTGATCGACGACGTGCCGCTCCCGCCGTTCGCCCGGATCCGGCGCCCGGCCGACCTGCGCGAGCCCGGCACCGCGGCGTTCGACGCACAGCTCGCCGCGCTCATCCGCGCCGTCCGGCCCGACGCGGCCGCGGAGCCGGACGGGGACGTGGCGCCCCGTACCGCATCGTGACGGAGGCCGGCCATGAGTGACGCATACCTCTCCCACGCCCCCGAAGACGCCCACTGGGCCGAGGAGTTGGCGTCCCGGCTCGCCGCCCACGGCGTCCATGTCTTCCTCGACGCATGGAGCCTGCTCCCCGGCGATGTGCTCGTGCACCGGCTGGAGGCGGAGATCCGCGCCGCCACCACCGCGCTGGTGCTGATCAGCCCGGCGTCGGGCGCCTCGCCGCGGGCCCATGAGGAGTACGCCGCCCTCGCCACCGCCGCGGCCCGCCGGGAGCTGCGCTTCATCCCGCTGCTCCTGGGCGACGTCGCCCTTCCGCCGTTCGCCGCGAACCGGACCTGGCGCGACTTCCGCGATCTCGGCGCCGAGGAGTACGACGCCAAGGTCGCCGAACTCGCCGCCGTCATCCTCGGCCGCGCCCCGGACACCGATGCCGGGCACGCGGACAGCCTCTCCGCCGCCCTGCCCGCCCCGCCCCGGCCGCTCACGCCGCCCGAGGAACCGGGCGTCGTCCTCTGCCACGTCCCCGCCGACGCCGCCTACGGACAGGCGCTCACCGGCCACCTGCGGGCGGCCGGGCTCCCCACCTGGTCGGCCGGTGACCTGCGGCCCGGGGACGCGCACTTCTGGACCCTCCGGCAGCGCCTGCGGTACGCGACCGCCGTCGTGGTGCTGATGTCCCCGCAGTCGCAGGACTCCGACGACATCACCCGGATGATCCTGGAGGGGCTGCTGCACGACCGGCCCTTCTTCCCCGTCCTGCTCCACGGCGACCGCAACTACCAACTGGCGCACACCTGGTACCTCGACGCCCGGGACGGACAGCTGCCCGGACCGGACGAACTGGCCCTGCTGCGCCGCCTGCACGACGCCCACACCGAGGGCCGCCCGCTCGACCACGCCGCCGTCCTGCCCGCGCCGCTCGCCCGGCCGCCGGTCCGCACCGTACGCATCCCGACGGCCACCTCCCTCGACGGGCTCGGCCACGCCCTGCGGCAGGGCGAATGGGCCCACGCCGACCTGCTGACCACCTCGCTCCTGCTGGAGGCGGCCGGCCGGCTCGACGACGGCTGGCTGCGTGCCCGCGACGCCCGGCGCCTGCCGTCCGGCGTCCTCGCCGGCATCGACGCGCTGTGGTCCGGCCACTCCCACGACCGCCAGGGCTTCACCGCCCAGGCGCGGACGGCGACGGTGCGCGGCACCCGGCACGCGGAGTTCCTCGCCCTGTCGGTGGCCTGCGGCTGGCGAGGCTCGGAGGCGGACGGCGTACCGCGCTCCTACCGGGAGTTCACCGCGGCGGCCGGTCCCGGCGGCCGCCCCGGCTTCTACCCGACGCTGCGCAACCCGCAGAACGAACGGTTCCCGGACTGGTACGACCAGTGGACGGCGACGGTGCTGGCCACACATCTGCACTTCCACCGCGAGGGGGCTTCCCGCTGATGGCATGGTTGTTGATCCCGCTGCTGCTCGTCGCCCTGGCCGGCCTTGCGTGGTACGGCCGTGTCGTCGTCCCCCCGGACAAGGTCGGCATCGTCACCCGGCGGTACGGGCGCGCCGACGCGCAGTTCCGGCGGATCACCCCGCGCTCCTCGCGGGGCGTCTGGGCGCGCACCCTCCTTCCGGACCGCTACAGCTGGCTGCTGCCCGGCCTGTACGAGGTCACCTTCGTCGAGCGGGTGCGCGTCCCGGTGGACAGCGTCGGCGTGGTCACCGCCCTCGAAGGGCGGAAGAAGCCGGCAGGGCGCACCGTCGGCCGGGCCGTGGAGTGCGACTTCTTCCAGGACGGGGTGGCGTTCCTGCTGAACGGCGGGGAGCAGGGCGTCCAGGCCGTCACGCTCAGCGGCGGCCACGCCTACGACCTCAACACCAGGCTCTTCCGCGTCGAACTGGCCCCGCGTACCTACGTGGGCTCCGGGACGATCGGGCTGGTGAGCGCCAAGGACGGCCGGATCCGGCCGCCGGACCGGTTCTTCGGGCCGCATGTGGAGTGTGACAACTTCCAGGACGGCGCGGCGTTCCTGGCCGGGGGAGGGGAGCAGGGCCGGCAGATGGCGGTGCTGGCCGGCGGCTCGTACTACGACATCAACCCGGCGCTCTTCGAGGTCGTCACCACCGACAACGTCGAAACCGAGCGGTTCCGGGGCAGCGGGCTGACCAGGCACCACCTCCAGGAGATCACCGTCCCGGTCGGTTTCACCGGCGTGGTCGTCACGCTCGACGGCGCGGACCCCGAGGAGGAAGAGGACGACGACGAGTTGGGGCCGCGGGTGGCGGGGCACCGCCGCTTCCAGCTGCCGTGGGTGTTCCTGGAGAACGGCGGGCGCCGCGGTGTGCAGGCGGAGACGCTCGCCGAGGGGCCGGTCTACACCCTCAACCCCTGGTTCGTCCGCGTGATTCTGGTCCCGACCCGGCTGCTGATCCTCCAGTGGATGTACAAGACGGAGTCGGCGTCGCGTAACTACGACGCGCAGCTGCGGCAGATCGTCGTCACCGTGCAGGGCCACCGGTTGTCGGTGGAGATGAGCCAGACCCTGGTGATCCCGCGGAAGGCCGCGCCGCGGCTGATCCGTGAGTTCGGCGGCACCCAGACCTCCGGGCTCGGCGGGCTGGAGAACGACCCGATCCCGGTGCAGCGCTTCGTCGAGCGGGTGCTCGGCGCGACCGTCGCCTCGTACTTCAACGAGATCGCCGCCGCCTCCACCGTCTCGGAGTTCCTGAGCACCTACGCGGAGACCCGGACCGACCTCACCGCGCAGGTCCGCACCGCCCTGGAGGAGGCGGGCGTGGAGGCGCGGCGGACCACGCTCGGTGAGTTCCGGGCCGAGGACGAGTCGCTGAACGCGGCCCTGAAACGGACGTTCGAGGCGGAGCAGCGGGGCGAATGGCTCGCCCACGAGCAGAAGAACGCCGAGATCGAGCTGGAGATCGAGGAGCGGCGGCTGGTCGTCGAACGGCGCCGTGCCGCGCTGGAACTCGACGGGGAGATCGAGGTGTTGGGCCGCGACAACGTCGCGATGATCCGCATCATCAAGGAGATCTCCGGGATGCAGGTCCCCCAGTACATCGGCGGCGGGGACATCGCCGCCTACGTCGACACCCTGCCGATGTCGGCGGTGGCCCGGATGATGGACCGGGTCCGGTCGCTCCGCTCGGACCAGCAGCTGGACGGCGCGGTGGAGGCTCCCGTACTGCCCGAGGGCGGGCGGGGACCGGCCGTCGACGCGGAGGCGGTGGAGACCGCGGAGACGGTGGAGGAGGACGGGGCCGGGGGATGAGGCGGCAGCCCCCGGCGGGGCGCGGTGACGGCCTCCGCACGCCGGTGGGGCGCCGGGGCCGCCCGGTCACGGGCTGACGGACCGCCAGATGCGTTCCGGCGTCTCCCGTACGGCCTCGTCGAGGTCGACGTCCCCCAGGGAGAGCCAGCGGCGGGCGATTCCCGTCACCGGTCCCAGGATCAGCGATTCGAGGACGGGCAGCGGGAGTTCGGCCAGTTCGCCCGCTTCCTGGCGGCTCTGGAGCCAGGCGGTGAGCGGGCTGAGGCGGGCCTCCTGCGAGTCGCGGAGCTGGGGGGCGCGCGCCATGGCCTCGCGGTCCATGGGGGCCGAGTGCAGGAGCCGGGATGCGTCCGGGTGCGTCCGGACGAAGCGCAGATAGACCCGGACCACGGCCTGGACTCCGGAGCGCGCGTCGTCCACCTGCTCCAGCGCGGCGGTCATCTCCTCCAGCAGCCGCGCCAGCCAGCGCTGCGCCAGCGCGGTCAGCACGCCCGGCAGGCTGCCGAAGTGGTGGTAGATGGAGCCTGCGCTGACGCCGCTGGCCACGGTGAGCGCGCCCAGTGTGAGACCGGATTCGCCGTCCGCCGCGTAGATCTCCAGCGCGCGGTCGAGGACCAGCGCGGCGGTGGCCGCGCCGCGTTGCTGCTTCGGACTCATCGCCGTCGCCTCGCTCCCGGTTCGGGGTACGGTGCCCCGCGGGCACCTCGCGGACCAGCATAGAAGAATTTTCTAGAATTTTTTCCGGAAGTTATTCCGGAAAGCCGGTGCGTGCTCCACACTGCGGTGTGCGGACGCAGCGCGGCGGGGGGCCCGGCGTCCGCATCGGGCCCCCGGGCCGTGCCGCACGTTCCTGCCCGTCCGCCGGGCCGCGGCGGGAGCGTGCGGATCACCTCCGCGCCGTGGAAACCCGCGGCGCCCCGAGGGCGTCCCCTCCTACACCGCTCAACGACGACCTCTCACCACCGATCCGGCGGTGGGGACGACCGGGGGATCACACGGCCATGACCGACGTCCACAACGGCGCGCACGAGGACAGCGAGGACGGCGGCAACGGTGCCGGCGCCCCCGGCGACGGCCTGACCCCGCTGACCCCCGCCGACCCCGCCCGCATCGGCCCCTACCTGCTGCTCGGCAGGCTCGGCGCCGGCGGTATGGGCCGCGTCTACCTCGCCCGCTCCGCCGCGGGCCGCACCGTCGCGGTCAAGGTCGTCCACGAGGAACACGTCGCGGACCCGCAGTTCCGCGCCCGCTTCCGCCGTGAGATCACTGCCGCGCGCCGGGTGAGCACGCGGTACACCGCCCCCGTACTGGACGCCGCCCCCGACGCACCGCTCCCCTGGGTCGCCACCGGCTACGTCCCCGGGCTCTCCCTCGACCAGGTCGTCCGGGGCCACGGGGCGCTCCCCGCCGCGTCGGTGCTCGCCCTCGCCGACGGACTGCTGCGCGCGCTGGACGACATCCACGGCGCCGGCATCGTCCACCGCGACCTCAAGCCGTCCAACGTCATGCTCACCGCCGACGCCCCCAAGGTCATCGACTTCGGTATCGCCCGCGCCGTGGGCACCTCCGTCGAATCCCTGCTGACCAGCACCGGAATGGTGATCGGCTCCCCGGGCTTCATGTCCCCCGAACAGATCCTCGGCGACCCCGCGGGCCCCAAGAGCGACGTCTTCACCCTCGGCTGCGTCCTGACCTACGCGGCCACCGGCGCCCTCCCCTTCGGCCGCGGCGTCAGCAACCAGCATGCGGTGATGTTCCACATCGTCGAGAACGCCCCCGATCTGGACGAGGTCCACGACGCCGGACTCCGGAGGCTGATCGGCCGCTGCCTGACGAAGGATGCCGACCAACGACCGTCGGTGGCCGAGCTGTTGGAGGGCGAGGCGGCCGGTGGCGGTGCCGATCCCCGCTCCGGCCCTGGTTCCGGCCCCGACCCCCGTTCCGGCCCGGACCCCCGTTCCGCTTCCGGCTCCCGCTCCGGCTCCGCATCCCGCCCCGCGGCCGGGGCGTCGTGGTTGCCGCCGGAGGTGCTGGGCCGCCTCGCCCGTCAGTCGGCCCTGCTGCTGGACGCGGAGGCGACGCCGGTACGGGAGGAGGCCCCGGACCGGGAGACCGTCGGGCTGCGTCCGGAGGGGAACAGCGGCGAGGGGGCTGGCAGGGAAACGAACAGGAAGGCTGCCGGTAAGAGACCAGGCCAGGAGCCGGACGAGGGGCCCGGCGCGGAAGCCGGGGGCGGGGAAACGGACAGGAAGCCTTCCGGTAAGAAACCTGACCCGGAGCGGCGGCGTCGGCCGTGGGTCGTCTCCGTGCCCGTGGTGCTGGTCCTGGCGGTGGGCGGCGGAACGCTCGCCGTGCTCCAGCCGTTCAGCCGCTCCGCCACGCCTCCGCCCACGGCCGGGGGGCCGCACTCGACCGCCCCGGTGTCCCCGTCCGCGCCGGGCGGTGATTCGTCCGGGCACGGCAAGCACTCCGAGGCACCCCACGGCAAGGACGACGACGGGAAGGCCGGTGGGGCGAAGGGGGCCGACGGCAAGGACGGCCGGGATGGGCACAACGGCCAGGCCGGGGAGAGCGGTTCGGGCTCACCGGCGGGCGGCGGTACCTCGGCCGGTGACGGCTCCGGTGACGGCTCCGGCGGCTCGTCCGGCTCGTCCGGCGGCGGAGGCGGCGGCGCGTCCGGCAGCAGCGGCTCCGGCTCCTCCGGCGGTTCGAGCGGCGGCTCCGGCGACTCCGGTAGCGGCTCGGTCCCCGCGCCCTTCGTCGGCAGCTGGGCCTTCGGCGACCCGTACAACCCCGGGCAGCCGGGCACCATCCGGATCTCCCGCTCGGGCACCGTGAGCCTGAGCGACTTCCCGTACAACAGCTGCCTGTACGAGGGCCGGGTGACCTCTCGGACCGGCAGCCGCATCAACGTCGACGCCGCCAAGCGCGTCGGCCCCAACCCCGGCTACTGCTACGACAGCCTCGACGCCTCGTACTTCACCGTCAACGGCAGCGGTATCCAGCACAACGTCGGCGCGGCCAACGGCAGCGGCTACTACTACAAGCGGGCGTGAGACCTGTGCGGGCGCACGCCCCCGCCCGCACGCCCTCTCGAATCCGCACCGTGAACGCCACCGGACACCCCCGGATCGGGTGAATCGGCGAAGTATGCCCATCAGTTGATGCGATGGACGCGATAGAGGTGGCGCAAGCCCGCGGGTGAAGCGGGGCGCGTATCCGAAGGAAGATCATGCGAGCAATCACGGTGTGCCTGGTGGCGGCGGCAGCGACGCTGGGGCTGGCGGCCCCCGCGTCCGCGACCGAGCCGGAGTCCGGGGAGGTGGTGGTCTTCTCCACCGAGGCCCAGCCCCTCGACGTCTACCGCGACCCGGAAGGCTGCCAGCAGCTGCCCGTCCTCGCGCACGTGCTGGCGAACCGGACGGACCGGCCGGTGAAGGTGTACGGGAACCCGTTCTGCCTGGGCCCGT
Organism: Streptomyces sp. NPDC029159; assembly: GCF_055564055.1. Taxonomy (NCBI): domain Bacteria; kingdom Bacillati; phylum Actinomycetota; class Actinomycetes; order Kitasatosporales; family Streptomycetaceae; genus Streptomyces; species Streptomyces sp. NPDC029159. The sequence continues at coordinate 424,265 of NZ_JBVHWT010000001.1, read as the reverse complement.
CGGTGGCCGTCCCGCCCGGTCACGGCATCCACGTACCGGGCGGCGCGGGCTCGTTCTCGGCCTGACGCACCCGGTGGCCCGTGCCGCTGGCCGACCACCTCGTCAAGGGGCCCTGCCCGCCCCGGAAGCCGCCCGGTCACACCTCACCGCCCCTGACCTGTTCGCGCAGGTCAGGGGCGGTTCTTTCGGTCGGTGACGGGGTGCCCGCACCCCGTACGGGTAACCCGAACGGAGCATGCGTACGGCGGTCGTACGCGCCCCGGGGCGGTCTGCGGTCGCGGCGCCGGGGGATTGACGCGACGCTGTCAGAGGAGCGTGGCTCGCCTCACACATGCGGTGTGCGCCGGCGGTCGCGCCGGACAGGGAGGTGGCGGCATGGCAGCGATGCCCGACGAAGGGCGGCGGCCGGGTACCCACGGCGACGTATCGGCCATGAACAAAGGCGCCGTGTTCGCCGGTGTGGCGCTGACGGTGAGCGGCCCGCTCAGCATTCTCCAGGGGGTCACCGGTATCGCGGGCGACAGCCTGTTCTCCCCGCCCCACTACGCCTACCGGTTCGACCTCACCTCATGGGGCTGGATCCACCTCGTGATCGGACTGGGGCTCTTCATCGCCGGTATCGGGGTCCTGCTGCACAAGCCGTGGGCCCGCGGCGCCGGTATAGCGATGGCGGCGATCAGCCTGATCACCCAGTTCATGTTCGTGCCGTACTACCCGGTCTGGTCCATCGTCGTGATGGTCTTCGACCTCCTCATCGTCTGGACACTGGCCAGAACGCCCCTCGGAGCCGCAACGGCCCGCCCAAGGGCGAGAGGCGCCCATTGACACGACACCGCCGAAGCCCCGTGCTGCTTGGACGGCACGGGGCTTCGTGGGATTCACGGGCGGCGTCGGTCAATGGCCGACGCGCCGTCAGAAGTCGTACGGCTTCTCGGAGTTCCAGTTCAGCACGTCGGCCTCGTTCCAGGTGAACTGCGGCTTGTCGCCCTTGGCGTCGACGGAGTAGGAGGGGCCGTCCTGGCCGTCCGTGCCGCGCAGCGCCATGGCGAACGAGGTGGCGGTGTGGTTGTTCGAGCCGTAGTCGAAGAGGTTCACCGCGCTGTAGACCTTGCCGCCGGGCTGGAGGGTGAGGTGCGCGCCGCCGCCCTGGCTGTCCTTCTTCGAGTGCGGCAGCGCGGCGCTGTCGACGTCGCCACCGAGCTTGACGGACGGGTACGAGGTGACCCAGCACGGCTTGTCGCCCTCGTTCGACGCGGTGATCAGCAGGTGGTCGCCCTGCTGCCCGGCGAAGCGGTGCTCCGCGGTGACCATCAGCTCGTCACCGACGCACGGCTGCCCGTCCGCCGTGTCCGTGCCGCCGGTCTCGTCCGTCCCGCCCGAGGCGGTCGCCGAGCGGGCGCCCGCCTTGGCGGCACCGTCCCCGGCGGACACGGACCGGCTCTGCGCGCCGCCGGCGTCGCCGCCCGCCGCCTTGGTGCCGCCGTCGGCGCCTCCGCAGGCGGTCAGGCCCAGCGCCAGCGCGGCGGTGACGGTGGCCAGTGCGGCGGTACGAATCCGGGAAGTGCGCATGCTCGGGTCCCCTGCGGTTGCGTGCGGGACTCTTCTTCGGTCGTTCCCGCCGTGTGACCCTCACTTTTCCCGAGGCCGCTGACGTCCCGGAAACGCCTCACTCACGTTCTGCGGACAGGCGCGACGCCGCCCTTGGGCGGGGCGCCGGTTCGGCGGGCACGGCAGCGACGCGGCCATGTTCCGACGCTCAGCTGTTGCTGTGCCGACTGCGGTAGGCCGCGACGCTGGCGCGGTGCGCGCAGGTTCGGGTGCAGTACTGCTTCGAGCCGTTGCGTGAGAGGTCCACGTAGGTGGCCTGGCACTGGGTCCCGGCACATACGCCGAGACGGGTCGGACCGAGCGTGGCGATCACGCTAGCCAGCGCGCTGAGCGTGGTCGCGGCCAGGTGCGCCGCGCAGCGGTCGGTGTCGGCGGTCACCTCGGTCCACCAGCGGTCGTGGTCGTGGCGCAGCACCGGAGTGGCGCGACTGCGGCGCAGACCGTCGTTGATCAGGGCCGCAGCGGCGACCGGGTCGGTGCTGGATCGTTCGAGCACGCCGCGCACGGTCTCGCGCAGTGCGCGGACCTCCGTCAGGTCGGCGCGGGTGAGGCGCCGCCGGGGACCGGGCCCCCGGTCCGTGGCCGAGCTCGACGGCTCGCCCGGTCCGGCAGGCGGATGGTTGGCGAAGAAGTCCTGGAGCTGTTCCACGGTCTCCAGCGCGTCCTCGCCCTTGATCGGCCTCCAGGTGTTGGCGAGATCGACGGCCGCCTCCACCGCCGATGCGATGTGACACGCATCTAGCATTTGACGTGTCTCCTCACCGTTCGTAGCGTGACACCCGTATTCGCTTTCACATGTCACAACATACCTGGGTGGAGACGACGATGCCGCAGACGGTCCGGTCGGGAGGGCGCCTGGGCGGGGGGCCTGCCCAGGCCCCGGACGGGCGCCGGCTGGGACTGATCCTGGGGTTGCTGGTGCTGCCGATGTACGTCGCCTTGGGCGCCCCGTCGGTGGCGCTGCCGGCGATCGGCCGCGCGCTCGGAGTGCCGTTCGGGACCACGGCATGGATCCTCGCCGCATGGTCGCTGACCTCGGCACTGGCGATGCCGGTCGCCGGTCGGCTGATGACCCGGTGGAGCCCCGTACGGGTCCTCGTCGCCGGGGTTCTGGTACTCACCGCGGGCTCCGCGCTCGCGGCGGTCGGCCCGACGTTGCCGGTCGTGATCATCGGCCGACTGATCGGTGGCGCCGGGGCGGGTGCGACCGTGATCGCCGTCTTCGCCGAGGCCACCGCCCTTCCCGGGCAGCAACGGCTGCGCGCGTGGGGAACGGTCGCAGCCGCCGGCGCGACGGCGTCGGCGTGCGGGACCCTGGTGGGCGGGGCGGTGACCGCGTGGCTGGGGTGGCGTGCCGTGCTCGCGATCCCGGCCCTCGCACTGCCCCTCCTGCTGGCCGCGTTGGCGGACAGGCGTACGTTCACGCGGATCGGCGGCGGTGAGCGGGACGGCTCGGCCGGGCGACTCGACGCCGGCGGTGCGGCCGTGCTGTCGGTACTCGCCGGGTCGCTGATCACGGTGTTGCAGGCGCATTCGGTCCAACTGCCCGCTGCGGTCACGCTCGTCGTGGCTGCCGCCGGGGTGCTCGCCGGGGTGGGACTGTGGTGGCGCGTGCGGCGCAGGCCCGACGGGTTCGTACCTCGGCGGGTGATCGCGGCCCGCGGCGTCCCGGCTGCCGGGCTCGTCGGTGGGGCGGTCTTCGCCGGCTACTACGGGGTGCTGTTCCTCGCCCCGTCCCTGATCGAGCAGGCTACGGGCGGTGGCGCCCTCGAAGCCGGCGCGCTGCTGGTCCCGGCCGCCGCCTGCTCGGTGCTGGCAGGGCGGCTGGCCGGCACCGTGACCGCACGGTTCACCGCGTGGCAGGTGTCGGCCGGGCTTGCGGCACTCTCCGTCATCGGCGTGCTCGTGGTCGGGGTGTTCACCGGGCCGACCGCGGTCATCGTCGGCGTGGCGCTGACCGTGAGCGGGTTCGCCGGCGTCCAGACCGTGGTCGTGGGCCTTGCACCGGAACTGGTCGCCGCACACGACCGCGACACCGCACAGGGCCTGCTCACCTTCATGGTCAACCTGGGGGGCGGGATCGGTCCGGCCGCTGTCGCGGGCCTGTCCGGCATCGTGTCGGTGCCGGTGGCCCTCGCCGTGCTCGCGGTCCTCCCGCTGGCCGGACTCGTCCTCAGCGTGACCCGACGCCCCGGCGCCCGACAACCACCGGAACCTCACGGCACCGTCGACTCTCAACCCGTCACCTTTCCCCCCGGCACGTCCTGACAGAACAGGAGCCAGCTGTGGCCGCCGAGCCATTTGAGGTCCGCATCACCGAAGCCGAGATCGCGGATCTGCGTGAACGGTTGCGACGAACGCGGTGGCCCGAGCCCGAGCCGGTGGACGACTGGTCACAAGGGTTGCCGCTGGCCTACGCACAGGAGCTGTGCCGCAGCTGGGCCGAGGACTACGACTTCGGGTTCGCCGAGCGGCTGAACGTATTCCCGCAGTACCGCGACACCATCGACGGGCTGGGCATCCACTTCCTGCACGTCCGCTCGCCGGAGCCGGACGCGTTCCCGCTGGTGCTCACGCACGGCTGGCCGGGTTCGGTGCTCGAATTCCTGGGAGTCCTCGGACCGCTGACCGACCCACGCGCACACGGCGGGGACCCGGCGGACGCATTCCACGTGGTCGCCCCGTCGTTGCCCGGGTACGGCTGGAGCGACAAGCCGACGAGGACCGGGTGGGGTGTCACGCGCATCGCGCGCGCCTGGGACACGTTGATGGTGTCGCTGGGTTACGAGCGTTACGGCGCGCAGGGCGGTGACTGGGGTTCGGCGGTGTCCGGCGCGCTCGGCGAGGTGGCGCCCGAGCGGGTCGTCGGCGTGCACCTGAACATGGGGTCCGTGGCGCTGGGCACGTTCGACGACCCGACGCCCACGGAACGAGCGAACCTCAAGGCTGAGAAGGAGTTCCAGCGCACCGGCCGGGGGTACTCGGGCCAGCAGGCGACCCGGCCGCAGACGCTCGGCTACGGCCTCACCGACTCCCCGGCCGGCCAGGCTGCCTGGATCGCCGAGAAGTTTCAGGCATGGACGGACCACGACGGCAACCACGAGGACGCGGTGTCGCGGCAGAAGATCCTCGACGAAATCTCGGTCTACTGGTTCACCGCGTCGGCCACCTCGTCCGCGCGCCTGTACTGGGAAAGCTTCGCCCACTTCCGGGACAAGGTCACCGCGCCGTCCGGGCTGTCGATCTACCCCCGCGACCTCACCCGCCCGTCCCGGCGGGAGGCCGAACTGCGGTTCACCGACCTGCGCTGGTTCGAGGAACTGCCGCGAGGCGGCCATTTCGCCGCGCTGGAGCAGCCGGAGTCGCTGGTCGAACAGGTGCGTGGGTTCTTCCGCCTTGTCCGCCGGCCGGGCACGGACCAGGAGCCACAGACAGGGGCCGGTCACGATGCACCGTGACCGCACACCTATTCAGCAGTGATCAGCTCGTGGCACGGTTCGGCACGCCTGAACGGTCATTCCGACCGGCCGGCGGACGCCTCATCGAGAGTCGGCTCAGAACAGGGTGTCGTGCACCCGCAGCGGCCGATACCTGGTCGGGCCGAGAGGTGATGTACGGGCTGATGGTGGCCAGTGCCTACCGTTCCGCCTCTCCCCACGCGCCGACGATCACCCGGTCGCCCACGGACACCCGCCCCGGCCGCAGCACGGCACACTTCGTACCGAACACGACACCGCCCCCGGCGGCCCGCCGGTAGCCGGCGAGCGTGCGGAGCGGCTCGGGCCCCGCCGTTGCGCCGACCGCCTGGTCCACCATCGTGACGACGCACCGGACGGCCGGCTTTGCGTAGCCCAACTCCGCATCTCCCGCGACGAGTTGGCGCACTCGGTCCTCGGTGTGGGGCTCGGCCCAGCCATCGACGACGATGTTCGGGCGGAAGCGGTCCATGGGCAGCGGTGCGCCTCCTCGTGCGGCCATCCGCGCGTTGAGCAGGTCCAGGGTGGACCTGGAGAGGAGGTGTACGGCACAGCTGTCGGCGTACCCCGACGTGCCGGGCGTCCGGCCGTCGGTCACCCGGTCGTGCTCCGGCGGCACCCGCACGAGCCGGGACGGCGCGCCGAGGAACTCCGAGAGCCACCCGGCGGCTTCGGCGCCCTGGTCGATGCCCTGGTACGGGTTCCCGAACAGCGTCACGTCCCGGCGCGGCCCGGAGGCGTCGACGTCGATGGTGAGCCGGTCCAGCCCCGGCCCGTGCAACGTGAGGAGCCCGCCGTCGGCGCCGATCTCCGGCCCGATCAGCGCGAGCCGCGGATCACGGCGCTGACTGCGGAAGGTGCCGTCGGCGTCGGTGACCAGGAAACTCCGGTCGTGGTCCAGCCCCGCGGGCCGTAACGCCGCCTCGTCCACCGAGACGCCGGTGCACCCCTTGATCGGGTAATACGTCAGTGCGGCGATCCTGGCCACGTGTTCGCCTCCTTCGTCGTCGGTCCGCCGGCGGCCGCCCGGGGTGTGCCTCCGCCTATTGCGCCGCTGCCGCCTTGAGCTGGTACAGCTCGGGCACGGATACCTTGATCGGCTCCTGCGTGGTCCGTGCGATCACGACGACCACGGGCTCCTGCGGGTCGGGATTCTCCTCACGGTGCGGGACGAATGGGGGGACGAACGCGAAATCGCCGGGCTCCGCGGCGATCCTCACCTCCTGCGCCCCGTCGTGGAAGACGAACACGGGGTGCCCGCTGACCACGTAGATCCCCGCCTCCGACGCGCCGTGATGGTGGTTGTCCGTGGCGCTCGACGGCGGATTCTCCACCCGTCCCATCCAGAGCTTCCTCGATCCGACCGTGCCCCCGCTGATCGCGGCGTACCCGTCCAACTGACCGGAACGAACGTGGTGGACGCGGTTGTTCAGCGGTGCACCGCCGTCGCTGCTCGGCGCCGTCCCGACGCCTTCATGGGTGTTCACCGTGCGGCCTCCTGGATCTCTTCGACGGCCTTCGGCCGGATCGACGGCCTTCGGCTGGACACCACACTGCGGCCACCGCCCGCGGGGTGGCAATTGTCGTTGCCGTAACGGCAATTCGCGCCTTCGGAACGGAGACATCCCCCACCGGCATCCGCCGGCCGACCCCGCCCCGGACTCCGGACGCAGGGGAGAGAGCGAGACGGACGGGCAGAAAGAGCCGCGGAAGCGGCCTACCGGAAGGCGTACGGGCGACTCGGGGACCCGGACGGCGATCCTGGCCGCCTCCCGGGACCTCTTCGCGCAGCACGGTTACACCGGCGCCTCCCTGCGGGCGATCGCCGGGCGGGCAGGCGTCGACACGGCGTTGATCCGGCACTTCTTCGGCGACAAGGACGGCTTGATCGCCGCCACGCTCGTCGACCGGACCACCGGGGTCGCGCTGGCCGTCGCCCATCTGATGGGCGTGGCCGTCGCCCGTTACGTGATCAAGGCCGAACCGCTGGTCGGCATGGACCGGGACGAACTCGTCCGCAGCGTCGCACCCGTCGTCCAGCACCACCTCACCCGCAAGCCGCTCACCGGATCCGACTGAACGCGGCCGGGCGTCCCGCGGGCCGCTCCCGCGCACGTGCGGACCTTGCTCCGGAGGCCGGGGGCGTCGCGCTCTTGGGCGAACGGCTGGCGACGGGTGCGTGCCGAACTACGGCATGTCGCTGGCCGGCAGCACGATCAGTTCCAGAGGGTAGTGCCCGTTGTATCCCAGCCCGTGCTGGTTCCATACGACGTCCTCGGGGCGCGGCTGGACGTTGCCGGCCGTGTCCCTGGCGCGCGTCATGATCCGGTAGTACCCCGGCCGTACGTTCTGCCAGGGCAGTTCGAAGCGCACCCACATGAGGGGCTCGGGCTTGGTGCGGAGCGTCGCCTCGCGCCACGGCATCACCGTGGTCCACGTCCCGGGCTTGACGAGCTTCTCGACGGTGACGTCGACCCGGTCGATGGAACCGGTACCGGACCAGGCGCGTCCGTTCAGCACCTGATCGCCCGGCATGAGCGTGCGTTCGGGGTCGTGCTCGATCGCGCTGCGCACGGGAGCGTCGGTGGGGCGGACCGGGGTGGGATAATCGGGCCCGATGAGCACCTGGTTCTGCGCCGGACCCGTGACAGGAATGCTCTGCTTCGACACCTGGATCTCGCCCAGCCATTTGACCATGTGGTTGCCGCCCCATCCGGAGAACAGGACGCGGAGCGGATAACCGTGGTCGACGGGCAGCGTCTTCCCGTTCATACGGTGGACGAGCAGGGTGTCGTCCTTGAGGGCCTCCGCCGCGCGAACGACCTGTGAATAGGGGACGGTTCCGCCCGGATCGTCGGGACTGGAGATCTTGTCGAGGCCGATGAATTTCACCTCGACCGCGCCGTGGGCCCCGGCTGCGGCGAGTACGTCCTTGACGCGTACCCCGGTCCATTCCGCTGCGGTCACCGCACCGAAGTGCCATTGGGTGAAGCCTTCCGGCAGCCATCGGCCGTCACCGCCCGAGGGCGGGAGCTTGGGGAAGAATGCCGCGCAGTTGGCGCCGCAGTCGAGGGTGCGGCGCAAGGTCACCTGAGGCATCGCCAGCAGTTCGGCGTAGGTGAACGACCGGGGGCGGGTGAGCGCTCCTCCGGTGAGCTTGAGCCGCCACGTTTCCACATCGAGGGCGGGCGGCTTCGCCCGATTGTGGATGAAGGACCGGTCGTTCGGGATGGTGTCCCCGTATCGGGAGCTGGTGCCACCGAGAACCGCGGCGCCGAGCGGGCCCCATTTCATCTCGTACGAACCGTTTTCACGGCGGACGAAATAGCGCGAGGGCGTCGCCTGCACCACTAGTTCGTCTTTCTCCGACGGCGGCGGTGCGGCTGCGCCGGAGGACGGCGATGCGCCGAGGACGGCACAGGTGCCCAGACCGGCGGTGGTGACTCCTGCCGCCGAGAGCCCCAGGAAACCGCGACGGGAATACCGGGACGCGGGCGGCGGTTTCCGCATGGCGCCATTGGGGGGTTCTACGCAGTCCGCTTGATCACTCGCTGTCATATCTCTGCCCTCGCGCGCGGAATTGCTGCGGATGACGGGAGGTGATTCGGAAGGGGCCTCGGCGGCAGAACGCAGCCTATTCCGGCACTCGTCGGCCCGCATGTCGTGGTTTGCCGCGGACCTGCGCCGTGACGGAATGCCATGTGCCGCCGAGTCCTCACTACGCCAGCCGGTGAACTCCACGATCACTCTTGGGCACCGTGCGGTACTTCTCTCAGCAGGCCGTTGGGCGAGATCCACAGGCAGCGCAGCACTGCCCGGCGCGGGCGACAGGTGAGCGACAGGAGAGATGCAGTGTCCATCGATGTGACGGCGGATTCGATCACCGAGGCGGTACAGAAGACTTTCGAAGGCGCGGAGGACGACCGCGTCAAGGAGTTGTTCGTCCGCCTGGTGCAGTGCCTGCACGACTTCACCCGGGAGACGCGCCTGACCGGTGAGGAATGGTTCAAGGCGATGGATTTCCTTGAGCGGGTGGGAAAGACCTGCACTCCGACCCGGCAGGAATTCGTCCTGCTCTCCGACATTCTGGGCCTGAGCGCCCTGGTGGACCTGATCCACCATCCGGGTGGGGGATCGGCGACCGATTCGACGCTGCTGGGCCCCTTCTACGTCGACGGCCGGCCGACGGCGGAGAACGGATCGGACATCTCCGGTGCGGCCGAGGGGATTCCGCTGTTCTTCCACGGCCGGGTACTCGACCCGGACGGCAATCCGGTGGCCGGCGCCAAGGTGGACACGTGGCACAGCGACGGCGAGGGCTTCTACGACGTGCAGATGCAGGACCGGCTCCACGGCGAGCTGGCCATGCGCGCCCTGCTGACCACCGACGGCGACGGGCGGTTCTGGTACCGGTCGGTGGCCCCGCGGTACTACCCGGTCCCGACCGACGGACCGTGCGGGGAGATCCTGCAGGCCGCGAACCGGTCGCCGATGCGCCCGGAGCACCTGCACTTCTGGTTGCACGCCAAGGGCTTCGAGCCGCTGATCACCATGCTGGTCCGCAGCGACGACCCCTATGTGGAGCGGGACGCGGTCTTCGGCGTCAGACGGTCGCTGGTGGTGGACTTCGTCCAGCGGGACGCGGGCGGCACCGCTCCGGACGGGACCCGTATGGACGAGCCGTTCCAGACGGTGGAGAAGACGTTCGTGCTGGCCCGGGCGGAGCGCTGACGGTGTCCCGTATCCCGCTGACCCCCGCCGGGTCGGTCGGTCCCGCCGCCCGTGACTTCCTGCGCCGGCGCGGTGAGCTGAACGTCTTCCGGCTCCTCGCGGGCGCCCCGCAGGTGTTCGACGGCTGGAGCGCGATGGTCGATGCCCAGCTCGACAGCCGCACGTTCGGCCCGCGGCTGCGCGAACTCGTGATCCTGCGGGTCGCCCACCTCCGGCACTGCGCCTACGAGGTCGCCCAGCACACGCCCCTGGCCCGGAGAGCCGGTATCAGCGATGCGGAGCTGAGCGCGCTGAGCGCCGGGGGAGCGGTGTCCGGCTTCCCCGAGCCGGAGGACACCGTACTGGCCTTCGTCGGCGAGCTGTGCACCACGGGCACCGTGACCGGGGAGACCTTCGCGGCGGTCCGTGCCCTGCTCGACGAGGCGGCGCTGACCGAACTGCTGCTCCTGGTCAGCCTGTACCACGGGCTCGCGCTCGTCGTGAACGCCGCCGGTCTCGACATCGACCACGACACCCGGCTGCGGTCCTCCCCATGACCCGCCTCCCGTACTGCACCAGCATGTCGCCCCGCGTCCGCGACCTGGTCGCCGAGCGCGGGAACCTGAACGTCTACCGGGCACTGGCGCACGCGGGGGAGCCCTTCGCCGGCTGGATGGTCGCCGGCCGCGCCGCCCTGACCAGCACGGTGGTACCCGCGCGCCTGCGGGAGCTGGTCATCCTGCGCGTCGGGCACCTGATGCGGTGCCCGTACGAGATCGCGCAGCACACGCGGCTGGCCGAGGAGTGCGGGATCGGCTCCCGGCAGCGCGATGCCCTGGCAGTCGGCGGGCGGCTCGCGGAGGGCGGGTTCGGCGCGGCGGAGTCGGCCGTGCTGGAGCTGACCACGGAACTGGTCACCACCGCGTCGGTGGCCCCCGCCCTGCTGGGCCGGGTGCGTGCGGTGCTCGGTGACGAACAGCTGCTGGAGGTACTGATGATCATCGGCCGGTGGAGCGGACTGGCCTTGATGATCAACGCGCTCGATGTGGACATCGACACCGGCACCCGCTTCACCCTGCCCCACTGACCAGCGGACTTCCGCCCCCACAGACACACAGACAGGACGGCGAGGATGCGCGCACTGCGATTCGAGCGATTCGGCGGCCCCGAGGTACTGCGCGTCGACGAGGTCGCCGACCCGGTCGCCGGTGACGGTATGGCGGTCGTCGCCGTCGAAGCCGCGTCGGTCAACCCGTCGGACGTGCTGGCCGTCGCGGGCCGCGCGGAGGGCACCACTCTCCCGCGCATCCCCGGCCGTGACTTCGCGGGCGTCGTCCTGGAAGGCCCCGACGACTGGGTCGGCGTCGAGGTGTGGGGCACCGGGGGCGACATCGGCTCCCGTCGCGACGGCTCGCACGCGGAACGCCTCGCCCTGCCGGTCGGTGCCCTGGTCCGCAAACCCGCGGCCCTGGACTGCGCCGAGGCGGCGACGGTCGGGGTGAACTTCGTGGTCGGCTGGCTCGGTGTGGTCGAGACGGCCGGGCTCACCGACGGCGAGACCATCGCCGTCTTCGGCGTCTCGGGGGGTGTGGGCGGCGCCGTCGTACAGATCGCCCGCGCCCTCGGCGCCCGCCGCATCGTGGGCATCGCCCCGCACGCCCCGGCGGACGGTACCCCCGCGGCCGCCGCCATCGACGCGTTCGTCCCCATCGACGACGACACCGATGTGCCCGCCGAGGTCCGGCGCCTCACCGGCGGCCGGGGGGCCGATGTGGTCTACGACGCCGTGGGCGGTGTCACCACGCCGTCCGCGGTCGCGTCCCTCGCCCACCGTGGGCGCCTCGTCGTCATCAGCGCCGTCGGCACCGCCACCGCCGAGATCGATCTCCGCGACTTCTACCACCGCGAACTGCGGATGCTGGGCGCCGACAGCCGCACACTGGACGCGTCGGCCTCCGCCGAGCGGCTCAGGCGGATCGCTCCCCACTTCGAGAGCGGCCGCTTCCGGCCGCTCCCCGTCGCGCAGAGCTTCGCCCTCGGCCACGGGGCGGACGCCTATCGCGCGATGGCGGAGAAGAAGGCGCCCGGCCGGATCGTCATCCGCCCCTGAGACGGCGGAAGGGCACCGCCGTCAGCCGTCACTGGTCCGTGCCGTCGCCCGGTACCGCGTCCTCTCCGGATCGAGGTTGACGATGACCCGGTGGCCCTCGGCGTGCACCACCGACCGGTCGGCGGAGAGGATGCGGAAGCCATGCACACAGCTGGTGGTGCCCACCCGCTCGATCCAGAAGTGGACGACCGGCGCGCAGATCCCGGTGATCGGCAGGTGGAAGACCACCTTGACCTCGCGGATGGTCAGGAAGAAGTCGGGGAACGTCGACACCGAGGCGTCCGGCGACCAGCCGCGCCGCGCCCAGTACGCGGTGATCGCCCGCTCGGCGAGCGCCACGTAACGGGAGTTGTGGAGCATCCCCATCGGGTCCAGATCATCGAGGTGGACCGCGAGCTGCTCGTACTGTCCGGGGTCTTTCACGGGGCTCACCTGGTACTCCCTGCAAGTGCGGTGGATCGCCCCCGTCAAGCTAGGCCGGGCCCCGACCGCCCCGGAATCGCACACTTGTGCCCCGCGCTAAATGCGCGGTCCCCCGCGCAAAGTCGGCGGTGTGCGCGGTCCGGCGACGGTCTTCCCGAGGCGACCGGGCGCCGGGCGCTTGCCACCGTGCTCGCGCTCGTCGCAGGGGTGCCCCGGCTTCGACGGCCTGGGCTTCGGCCTGGACGGCTTCGGCGGCTTCGGCGGAAATTGCTGCGCGGAAATGGCGCCCGCCAAGGGCTGCTTGCCGATCACCTCGACGATCCGGTAAGCCCCGAACCCAGGAGCCCCGAAGTCGTTAGTCTCCCCTGGAACGGTCGGCTCGCCGAGAGCCGCTCAGGCCATCCGCCGAAACCTAGACACGTGAGGCAGATCGCTCTCTTATGGCTAACGTCGCTTCTACCCGGATCCTGATCTACGCCTTCAGCTACGCCGAGCGCCTGCTGGAAGAGGTGCCCTACCTCCGGTACTCGGCGGAGCGGAGCCTCGGCTTCCTGCGGGAGCTCCGCGACCCGGCGGTGCGGGCCGTTGTCGTCACCTCGGAGCCGGTCGACCCCTTCACGCTCGACTACCACCTCCGCGACGTCTACCGCTTCGACGACCGCATGATCGAAAGCGTCCGGGAGCGGCTGACCCTGCTGTCACCGGAATCCGACCGGCCCCGTGCCCTCGACGAGCTGGTCCTCGGCGACGAGCCGGTCATGGGCGCGCTGCGGCACGCCGCGGCGGAGAGCGCCCGGACGACCATCGTCCACTTCATGGCCTCCGCATCCCTGGACACGCTCGCCGGCACGCTCGGCGCGGAGCTCGAAGAGGGCCACCAGCCCTTCGTCACCCGCTGGGGCAGCAAGGCCGGCGGGAAGGAGATCCTGCTGCGGGCGGGCGTCGCGGTTCCCGGCGGGACGGCCGAGGAGCTGCACACCGAGCAGGCCGTGGTCCGGGAGATCGCCCGGCTCGCCGCGGACCCGCACCGGGCCCGGCACGCCATGGTGAAGCTCAGCTCGCACTCCTACGCCGCGTCGATCGGCAACGTACTGATCGACTGCGAAAAGCTCGACCGCACGGGCGATCTCCTCGGATCGGCCGACGTGATCCGGATGCCCGCCGAGGACTTCCACCGGGAACTCGCCGCGGGCGGGGCGATCGTGGAGGAATTCCTGCCGGACATCACCTCGTCCCCCAGCGGGCTCGGGCACATCGACGCGGACGGCACGGTCAAGGCCGTCGCCAGCCACGACCAGGTGCTGTCGGGCGGCCAGTACTGGGGGTGCCGGTTCCCGGCGGAGGAGCGGTGGCGGCCCGCGATCGGCGAAGCGGTCGCGCGCACCGGCGAGGTGCTGGCCGACCTCGGCCACCGCGGTTCGTTCGGTATCGACTTCGTGGTCGCGGGGGACCGCGGGCCGCTCGCGGTGGAGATCAACCTCCGCAAGGTGGGCCCCAGTCACGTACTGCGGTACGCCGAGGCCCTCGTCGGCCAGGAGGTCGGGGACGACGGACTGCTGAGGCGGAGCGACGGGCGGCAGGTGCGCTACGTCCACGGGCGGCTGCACGAGCCGGAGGCACTCGGCTCGATGGACCCGAAGACCGCCGTCGAACGGCTGCGGGCGGAGGGACTGCTCTACCGGCAGGACAAGGGCGAAGGGGTGGCGCTGCACGTGCTGGGCGCCCTGACGGCCTGCGGTTTCGTCGAACTGACCGCCCTGGCACCCACCTTCGAGGCCGCCGACGCGCACTTCAAGGCGGCGGAGGCGTGCCTGCTGCGCGGATGAGGCAGTGCCCGGCGCGGAAGTGAACTGCCCTGGTCGCCCGGGGAAGTTCACCCCGTTCATTCGGGCCGCAGCGCCTGTTCGAAGGTCTCCGCGATCTGCTCCGGATCCTCGGTGCCGACCGAGATCCGCAGCATGTCCCGGTGCAGCCCCCTGGCGCGCAGGGTGGCCCGGCCCTCGGGCGTCGCGAGCAGATCGTGATGGGCGATGAAGATCTGCGGCGACGCCATGGTGAACTCGGCCCCGAAACTGGGCCCCTTGGCGACCGCGAGACGGTCGTAGACCCGCTCCAGCGGAACCTTGAGGTCCACCATGAGCAGGCCCCCGGGGGCGTCGGGCCGCCGCGCGATCTTGCGGTAGTTGGCCGCGGAACGGGCGTCGTACGCCCAGTCGACGCCCCGGACGACCCGGTCGTGGCGGACCAGCCGTTCGGCCAGGGCGACGGTGTTGGCGTTCACCCGCTCCATGCGCGCCGCGTAGCCGCGGATGCGGGCGGCCACGCGTGCCGCGTCGCGGTGGTAGGGCGCGTCGCCGTGGCGCCGCAGTCCGGTACGGAGCTCCGGCGCGAAGCGGGAATCCGGGTTGACGACCGCCGCGCCCATCAGGACGTCGGCCGATCCGGTGGCGTATTTGGTGAGGCTCTCGCAGACCACGTCGGCGTGGGGGAGCACCTCGACGTTGTAGGGGGTGGCGATCGTCGCGTCGATCACCAGCGCACAGCCCGCCCGGTCCGCGATCTCCCGCAGGGCCGGGATGTCCGGGGTGCGCAGACTCGGATTGCTCGGGGCCTCCGCGATGATGCCGGCCAGCTCCCCGCCGGACGCGTCGACGACCCGGGCGATCTCCGCCAGGTCGAACGGGTCGGGGGCCGTGGTGTGTTCGACGTTGATGAGGCGCTTTTCCAGCAGGCTCATGGTGTCGAAGAAGATCCAGCCGAGCTGGAGCCACCGGCGTCTGCCGTGCTCCCGCTGGACGTCGGTGACCGCGGCGACGGTCGCCGCCACGGCGTTCATCCCGCTGTTGTGCAGCGAGACGTCCGCGGTGTCCGGTACGCGGTAGGCATCGGCGAGGACGGCCTGGACGGCGTCCGCGGGCGCGTCGTCCACCGCGGCCTCGGCCTGGCGTGCCGTGAGCAGACCGGCGTCCAGCAGGACGTCCTCCGCCTCGCGTGAGGAGAGGTGGCTGCCGGTGTGCTGGACGTACGCGCGGGCCCGGGCGGCCGAGGGGCCGCCGTCGGCGAGGCGTACCCCGTGCACGCCGCGTCCGGTGAACGCGGCGGACGGCGGGAGCCCCGCGTACGCCGCCGCGGCGTACGCGGCACGCGCCGTCCGGGTCAGCAGGAGCGCTTCGGCCGGCCCGGCGCCGTCCTGGGCGAGGAGCCCCGCGACCCGTGTCACGTAGGGGTGGGTGCGGAAGCGCGGATAGCCCCACGCGATGCGGCGCAGCGTGTCCGCGTCGCCCGATTCGAAGCCGATGACCGATGCGACGTCGGGGATCGAGACGGACACCGAGTGGACGGAGCCCGGGACGAGCCGGCCTGCGGCGAGGTGCCGCAGGCCGCAGGCCGGCCCGATGTCCTCGGGGACACTGAGCGTCATGCGTCCAGCCCCACGAGCTGCTGCACCCCGTCCCAGTAGTTCTCGACGAGTTCGAGGAACGCGAAGGCGCCCTCTTCGAACTCCGCCCGGGTGGCGGGCGACCCCACGTAGGGGGCGATCGCGTTGAAGACGGAGTTGCTGTGCCCGACCTCGACGTCGATGTGGAGTTGCCAGAAGTGGCGGAGGTCCTTGCCGTAGCCCTGGTGGGCCAGACCGTCGTTGATCTTCGAGACCATGATGGAGGACATGGTCTCGTCGGCGTACAGCGCGCCGAGCGACTTGTGAATCGGTGATTCGGTGTAGAGAACCCGGATTCCGTCGTTCAGGCGCTTGGTGACCTCCAGCGGCTCGTAACCGTCGAGGTGTTCCTTCTCGATGCCGATTCCGGCGAGGAAATTCGCGAAGAGCGTGGAGTGCGTGACCTCGCCGCCCACCTCGTCGGCCACGTTCAGGATGATCTCGCGGAGGATCATCTCGTCCCGGGTCTTGACCGCCATTCCGGTGATGTAGAAGGGGAGATGGCGGAAGAAGTAGTGGCACTCGCTGTACATGAGGCGTTCTTGCTCGGGGGTGAGCCGCGTGGTGCGGTACGCGTTCAGGTACGGGTGCTCCACCCCGCGGTGCGTGGCGATCCGGGCCAGCATGCCGTCGAGGTATTCCTTGATCGCCGGGTCCTCGACGGCGATACGGCGGCGAATTCCCGGTTCGACGTTGTCGAAGTGATCCCAGACTGCTGTGCTGGCGGAGCCCGCGGTGTTCAGCTCGGTCATGGTGGCCTCTTTTCGTGGACGGAAACCGGCGCCTGGCACTTTCACTTCTTGATGGCGGACGCCGCCGAGACGTTGGCGTCGTCCCACCACCGGTCGTCGGCGTCGAACTCGCGCTTCAGATCGCGGCTGCCCGCCCACGTCATGTTGAGGATGATGCGGGTGGCGTCCTCGCGCAGCGGGATCGTGCGGTGCAGCGTGGTGTCGGTCCGCAGGAAGTACACGTCCCCCGACGCGAAGTGGTAGCTGTTGATGGGGTTCTCGGCGAGGAAGTTGTTGATCCGCGGCGACTCCTTGTCCCAGGTCGTGTGGGGGACGCACTGGAGCAGCCCGCCGATGTCGATCGGGGGCGCCTGGAGCACCCAGATCAGGGCGAAGCTGAAGTCGCCCCAGTGCCATCCGTGCGTGTCGCCCCGCTGTTCCTGACGGGTGATCAGAAACTCCTCGTCGGCCTTGGGGCAGGGGTGCAGCCGCTCGCCCGCGATCGCTTCGAGGGGCGCTATGAGCTCGGGGTTCGCGTAGATCGAGGTCACCAGTTCACTGTTGGCCGCGATCATCTCGCTGGGCACCACCGACATGGAACGGCGGGTGTACGCGGTGGTCTTGAGGCGCAGATCGCGCCGCTCGGCGTGTTTGTCGAGGAGGCGTTCCGCCTCGGCGCGCACCCTCTGGCGGGCGTCGGGTGTGATCAGGTCGGTCACCGTGACGATGCCGTACCGGTGGTAGTGGTGCGACAGCCGGCGGATGTCGCTGTTCTCCAGCGGGGCGCAGATGTTCTCGGGTGCAGGACCGTTTCCGCTCACGAAGAGTCTCCGATGTTCGACTGCTGAATGCGGGACCGGGTGCGATGACCAGAGGTGGTGCGGGCTGGAACGCTCGCCGAAGGACGGTAGGTGTATTTCTCGGATCTGATCAACCGTACAAACGGCGGGAAGTGTAAATTCTGGCCAGACCGGAAGCTGCGATCGGCACCCAATATGGTGAGTTGGCGGCGCGCGGCCGAGGTCTGCGGCCAAGGGGAATGGATCTTTTGCCGTAGATTTTCCGGCAGGTGAGCGCGGACCGCGCGGCGTGGTGGATCTTCCGTATTCCTGCACGGGGGTGGCGCCGGCGAGCGTGGCGTGAAATCCATGAGCGGCATGTTCGGCCCATCGGCTTTTGAACGGAATGCCCTGAAGGGCCCCGCCGCCGCACCGAGCTTTTGCGCAATAATTGCCGGAGTAACCTCGATAAACCTATCCAGTAACTCCTGTCACTCCAGACCGGATGCCACCTCTGCTGTTGTTCACGGGGACCGCACGGACAGGTAAACGAAAACCGACCCTCGTGGGTCGGCTTTCGTCACCCCGGCCCGGCCCGGGGTGATGTCGTGCGCGCTGCCGGTATCCGGTGGCGCCGATCAAGAACCGCAGCAGCCGCCTTCCGCGGCGTCCTCGGCCTTGGCCGTGGCGGCCGGTGCGCCGAGCTGGACGAGTTGCGGAACCGGGGCGCAGCAGCCCCCGCCCTGGTCGGTCTCCGGGGCGTCGAAGAGGCCGGCGCCGCCGCACACCCCGGTTTCGGGGAGGGTGAGTTCGACCTTGTCGGCGGCTTCGAGGTCACCGGCGAGGGCGGCGGCGACGGAGCGGACCTGCTCGTAGCCGGTCAGGGCGAGGAAGGTGGGGGCGCGGCCGTAGGACTTCATGCCGACCAGGTAGACGCCCTGGTCGGGGTGGGTGAGTTCGCGGTGGCCGTGCGGGTGGACGGTGCCGCAGGAGTGCTGGTTGGGGTCGATCAGCGGGGCGAGTGCGGCCGGGGCCTGGAGGCGGTCGTCGAGGCCGAGGCGGATCTCGGAGAGGAAGGACAGGTCGGGCCGGAAGCCGGTCAGCACGATCACCTCGTCGACCCCTTCCAGCCGCCGGCCGTCCTCGCCGACCAGGACCAGGCGGCCGTCCCGGTCGCGGGCGATCGCCTCGGTGCGGAAGCCGGTGACCGCGTCCGCGTGCCCGGCGTCGACGGCGGCCTTCGCGGCGAGACCGAGGGCGCCGCGGGCGGGCAGCTGATCGGCGGTGCCGCCGCCGAAGGTGGCGCCGGAGATACCGCGACGCAGGACCCACACCGCCTTCGTGCCGGTGCCGTCGTCCGTCTCGGCCAGGTCGGCGAGGTGGGCGAGCGCGGTGAAGGCGGAGGCGCCGGAGCCGATGACGGCGGTGCGCCTGCCCGCGTAACGGGCCCGTACCGCCGGGTCCTCGAGGTCGGGGACGCGGTAGGTGACCCGGTCGGCCGCCGCGCGTTCGCCGAGGGCGGGCAGGCCGCTGCCGCCCGCGGGGCCGGGCGCGGCCCAGGTGCCGGAGGCGTCGACCACGGCGCGGGCGAACAGCCGCTCCTCCGCGCCGTCGGCGTGGGTGACGTGGACGACGAAGGGCTGGGCGTCGCGGTCGGCGTCGACGATCCGGTCCCGCCCGACGCGGGAGACGCCGGTCACCCGGGCACCGGTACGGACCCGGTCCCCGAGGGCGTCGGCGAGCGGCTGGAGGTACTGCGCCACCCAGTCCCCGCCGGACGGGTAGGAGCCCGCGTCGGGCTTGGTCCAGCCGGTCGGCGCGAGCAGCTTCTCCGCGGCGGGGTCGGTGACCTCGCTCCAGGTGGAGAACAGCAGCAGATGCGCCCACTCCCGCACCGCCGCCCCGGCAGCGGGACCCGCCTCCAGCACCAGAGGCTCGATGCCGCGATCGACCAGGTGGGCGGCAGCGGCCAGACCGACGGGCCCGGCTCCGATCACGACGACGGGCAGCTCGGCGGTGACGGGCGGCTTCACGGCGACTCCTTACGTGTTTCGACGTTTGTCGATGGCTTGCGCGGCCAGCATCGCAGAGTGATTCGACAATCGCCAACATAGACATTCATCGAATCAGTGCAGGTGTTCCCGTCTTCCGCGCGGCGTCCCGCTCCGCGAGCTGTGCTGTGCTGCGCCATGCCGGTAACCCTTGATTCGACATGTGTGAACATAGATACATGTCGAACGCCAAGTCGCCGCTGCCGGTGTCCCCGTGCTGCCCGCCCCTGACGGAGCGGCCGTTCACCGCCGAGGAAGCCGAGACGGGCGCGCGGATGTTCAAGGCGCTCGGTGACCCGGTGCGGCTGCGGCTGTTCTCCGCGGTGGCCTCGCACGAGGGCGGCGAGGCGTGCGTGTGCGACATCTCCGATGTCGGCGTGTCCCAGCCGACCGTCTCCCACCACCTGAAAAAGCTCAAAGAGGCCGGACTGCTGACCTCCGAGCGGCGCGGCACCTGGGTCTACTACCGCGTCGAGCCCTCGGTCCTGGCGGCCATGGGGAGCCTGCTGGGTCCGCCGGTCACCGGGTGAGGCGCTCACACGGCGGGCCGTCCCTCCGGGGCGATCTCCTCGATCGGCGATGCGGGCGCCCGCGGACGCGCATCGCGCCACCGTCCGGTGGTATCAGTCACCACTGATGTGAAAGCATCAGCACATGCTGACATCAGTCGACACTGATCTGATCCGGGTGCTGTCCGACCCGCTCAGACTGCGGATCGTGAACCTGCTCGCCCACGAGACCCTCTGCACCACGCACCTGATCGAGGAGACCGGAGCGCGGCAGACCAACCTCTCCAACCACCTCAAGGTGCTGCGCGAGGCCGGAGTCGTCGAGACGGAGCCGTGCGGGCGCTTCACCTACTACCGGCTCCGGCCCGACGTCATCGCACGCCTGGCCGGCCAGTTCTCCGACCTCGCCGAGACCGCCCGGACGACTGCCGAGACCGGCCGGAAGCGAGCCTGCTGATGAAGACGGCGAACGAACCCGGCACGCAGACCCCGCAGGCCGGCGCGGACGCGTCGATCGTCGCGAAGCTCTCCACCCTCGACCGCTACCTCGCCGTGTGGATCCTGCTGGCCATGGTCGTCGGCCTGGGGCTGGGGCGCGTGATCCCGGGCATGGGTGACGCCCTGGCGAAGGTCGAGATCGGAGGGATCTCGCTGCCGATCGCGATCGGCCTGCTGGTGATGATGTACCCGGTCCTCGCCAAGGTCCGCTACGACCGCCTCGACACCGTCACCGGCGACAAGAAGCTGATGATCTCCTCCCTGGTGATCAACTGGCTCATCGGCCCGGCGGTCATGTTCGCGCTGGCCTGGATCTTCCTGCCGGACCTGCCCGAGTACCGCACCGGCCTGATCATCGTCGGCCTGGCCCGCTGCATCGCCATGGTCATCATCTGGAACGACCTGGCCTGCGGCGACCGCGAAGCCGCCGCCGTCCTCGTCGCCCTCAACTCCGTCTTCCAGGTCATCGCCTTCGGCCTGCTGGGCTGGTTCTACCTCGACCTGCTGCCCCGGTGGCTGGGACTGGGCGACGGGCAGGGCCTGGACGTGTCCGTGTGGCACATCGCCCTGAACGTGATCGTCTTCCTCGGCATCCCGCTGGTGGCAGGATTCCTCACCCGCCGCCTCGGCGAGCAGAAGCTCGGCCGCACCCGGTACGAGGCCGACTTCCTGCCGAAGATCGGGCCGTGGGCCCTGTACGGCCTGCTGTTCACGATCGTCATCCTCTTCGCCCTCCAGGGAAAGACGATCACCTCCCAGCCTCTGGACGTCGTCCGTATCGCCGTGCCCCTGCTGGTGTACTTCGCCGTGATGTTCTTCGGCACCTTCCTGCTCGGCAAGGGGCTCGGCCTGGCCTACGACCGCACCGCGACCCTCGCCTTCACCGCCGCGGGCAACAACTTCGAACTCGCCATCGCCGTCGCCATCGCCACCTTCGGCGTCACCTCCGGCCAGGCCCTCTCCGGCGTCGTCGGCCCGCTCATCGAGGTACCGGTCCTGATCGGCCTCGTCTACGTCGCCCTCGTCTGGCGCCGGAAATTCGCCCCGGCGGGTGGGGCGACGGGGGCGAAGGGGGCCTGAGCCGCTGCCCCGCCCCGATCGGGTGAGCGGGGCGAGTCGGCGCGCGCGTCTGCGTCACAGCCTCCGTAACCACCCGGGTCGCGGCCGCCGGTGAGGCCGCCCCCGCGGAGAGCGCAGTGCCCCCCCCGCGGACAGCCGAAAGACCGCCGCACCCATGACATGACGCTCCACCGGCGGCCGCCACGCGCCCCGCGAACGGGCCGACGTGAGCGGCCGACCGGCGAGCACCCCGACCCCGCGAAGGAACCATGAACCGTCGTACTGCCCCCACAGCCCCGGCGCCGACGGCGACGCCCGCCCCGCCGGAAGAGGAACAGCTCGGCGACCTCCGGCCGCCGGCCGCCGGCCCCTCACCCGGAACCGCCGCTGCCGTCCCGAAGCGGCCGGAGAACGCACCGCGTGATCTCCAGGAGATCTGCGCCGCGTTCCACCGGGACGGATTCGCCCTCCTGCCGTCCCTCATCGCTCCGGACACCGCGGCCCACCTGCGGCACCTCGCAGAGCAGCGCTACCTCGATCCGCAGGTCCGCACCGCCCCACCGGAACGCGATCTCCTCCGCGGCGACGTGGCCCTCATGCGCATGTTCGAGTACCACCAGGCGTTCCGCGACATGATCGACCTGGAACCCGTCGCCGATCTCATCGAAATGATTCTGGGCCCGGACTGCCACATGATCGCCCAGTGCGCGCTGCGGATCCCGCCGGGCAAGGGAATCGTCGACTGGCACATCGACGACGCCCTCTTCTTCCCGTTCCTGGACGGCATGCCGACCGGTACGCCCCAGGACGGCACCATCCCCTGCTTCACCCTGAACGTCATGGTCGCGCTCACCGACATCGAGGACGACCGCTACGGCCCCACCCAGGTCATCCCGGGCAGCCACCTCTCCGGCCGCGACAGCCCCCGCCTTCCCGGCACGCCCACGTCACTGCCGGCCCGAGCCGGCGACGCCTACCTGGTCAACAGCCAGACCTGGCACCGCGGCGCCCCGAACCGGTCCGACCGCACCCGCTACCTCCTGGGCACCGCGTACGGACGGCGATTCATCGCCCAACGCTTCTATCCCTTCATCAACTACCGCCTCCCCGACGGCATCCTCGAAGGCGCCTCCGACCGTCTCGCCCGATTCCTGGGCCGACACGACATGGGGCCTTACGGCTGATCCCCGTTTGGGGCCCATGGACATGCCGTGTGCTCAGTGGCCGAGATGCCGCAGGGCGTCGGAGGTCGCATCGTCCGCCGGATGGTAGGCCCAGATTCTGTGGCCGCCGCCTCCCGTCACGTCCAGGACGTGCTGGTCGAGTGTGAGAGGCCCGACCCGCGGATGCCGGAGCAGCTTGCGCTCCAGCGTCTTCTCGTAGAGGTGGTGCATGTCCCAGGAGGTACGGAAAGCGGCACTGAGCGCGGTCAATTCCGCCACCAGGTCCGCCGTCCGGGCCGCCTCGGGGCCGGTGCCGGACTGGGCGCGGAGGGCCGCCACCACGCAGTGCGCGAGTTCGGGCCACTGGGGGAAGAACGACTGCGCCCCAGGGGCGAGGAACACCATGCGGGCATAGTTGTCCCGGGGCTCCAGCCCCTCGTGGAGAAGAGCGCCGAGCGCGTTGGCGGCCACGATGTCCAGCCGCCGGTTCAGCAGCAGGGCAGGCACCGTCATGGAGCCGAGCAGCCGGTGCACGGCCTCCCGCCGCTCCCTGCTCATGCCGGGCTCCGTATCCCCCGTGGCCGCCTCACCGGCAGCGAGTTCCCGCAGGTGACGCGCTGCCGCACGGTCCAGCAGCAACGCCTCGCACAGCCCGTCCACCACCGCCCGGGACGGCCGCCGCTCCCTTCCCTGTTCGAGGCGTACGTAGTAGTCGGTGCTGATCCCGGTCAAGAGCGCCACCTCGTCCCGCCGCAGCCCCGGCACCTGGCGCTTCGCCCCTGAAACCAGATGGTGCTGCTCGGGGCGCACCTGCTCGCGCCTGGCGCGCAGAAAGCTCGCCAGCGGCCCGCCGTCCCCGCTCGAAACCCGCACCCCACCAGCGTACGGGCGCGGCGGCCACCAGGGGTGGGTGGGCGACTCCTACCTCGCCGGCGAGCGGCGTGACTACCGTTCCCCCGAGTGCCGGGACCGTGCGGCGCTCAGCCCGCCCCCGGGCCCCCGGTGTCAGGGCGCCGCACGGTCGCGGACGGCGGCCTTCTGGCCCGGACGAAGAACCCGAGAGAAAGAGACCAGCCGATGTTCGTCATCACCGGCGCCGGCGGCCGTACCGGACGGGCCGCCGCCGCGCACCTGCTTGCGCACGGACACCCCGTCCGAGCCGTCGGCCGCTCCGCCCGGCGACTCGCCGACCTCGCGGAGCGGGGCGCCGAGGTGTGGGAGGCCGACCAGACCGATACCGCCGCACTGACCGATGCGTTCCGCGGCGCGGACGGCGTCTACGCGGTGATCCAGCCCAACTACCTCCCCGAGCACCCCGACTTCGGCGCCTTCCAGGACCAGGTGACGGCCTCCTTGACCAAGGCGGTCACCGCGTCCGGTGTGACCCGTGTCGTCGGGCTGAGCAGCTGGGGAGCCCAACATGCCGAGGGCACCGGTCCGGTCACGGGGCTCCACCGCTTTGAGCAGGCCCTCTCGGCCGCCCCTGGGGTGGAGACGCTGTGGCTGCGCGCCGGCTACTTCATGGAGAACCTGCTGGACCACATCGACACCGTCAGAAACCTCCACCGCATCAGTGCCCCCTTCGATCCCGGCCTCCCGCTCCCCTTCGTCACCACCCGTGACATCGGCGTCCGGGCCGCGGAGGAACTCGCCACCGGGACCTGGCGCGGTACGCAGGTCCTGGAACTCCAGGGCGAACGCGACGTGAGCATGGGAGAAGCCACGGAAGTGATCGCGAAGGCCATCGGCACGGCCGACCTCGCCTACGAGCAGATCAGCCTCGCCGCCTTCCACGCCCAACTCCGCCGAAGCGGCGTGTCCGCCAACGTCGCGGACATGATGGCCGAGGTCGGTCAGGCCCTCAACTCCCGCCACGCCCGGATGCAACAGCCGCGCACCGCCCGCACCTCCACCCCCACCACCATCGAACGGTTCGTCGAGGAAGAGTTCGCTCCCCGCTACCGCGCGGTCGCCTCGGGGTGACGTTGCCTGCCGGGCGACGGCCCTTGGCCGGCGACCAACAGGAACAAGGGGAATGCCGAGGGTCTCGCCTTGTGTCGCCAAAGGCGCGTCGACGACCGCACGGTGGCGACCGCATCTCTCCAGCGCGTCGCGGAGGGCGACATCCCGGCCGTGGTGGCGCTGTTCGCACCGGACGCCTCCTGGGAGAACAGCGTCGGTCTGGCGCTCTTGGTCGCTGTGTCGACCGGCGTCAGCGGCGGCGCCACACATCCAGCCGATCAGCTGTCAGGTTTCCACGCGGCGTATGGGGTGGCGGGCGCCATCGGGCTCCTGGGCGGCCTCACCGTTCTGCTCACCAGGTTTCCCCAGACGGGCACCGCACCATCAGCTTCCGACGAGAGGCCGTGACGGCGCAGGCCGGACGCACCTGAACGTGCCTCCCCCAGCACTACCCCCGCTGCCCCTTCCTCCCCCCGCGCTCCCCACCCCCATGCACCGGCAGCTCGAATCCGACCTCCGCCCCGCCCTCGGGGGCCGTGGTGGCGAAGACGGTGCCGTGGTCGGTGGTGATGAGGTCGTGGACGATGGCGAGGCCGAGGCCCGAGCCGGGGGTGGTCTGGGTGTGGGGGCCGCGGTGGAAGCGGTGGAAGACGGCGTGCTGTTCGGCGGGGGCGATGCCGGGGCCCTGGTCGCGGACGGAGAGCCGGGTGCCGTCGATGTGGACGGTGACGGGGGTGGCGTCGGGGCTGAATTTCACGGCGTTGCTCAGGAGGTTGTCGATGCAGCGCTGGAGGGCGCGGGGGCGGGCGAACACCGGGAGGGGGCGGGTGACGGTGAGGGTGATGGTGCGGCCGGTGAGCTGGCGGTGGCGATGGGCGCTGTCCTCGGCGGCGGCCGCGAGGTCGACGACGGCGGGGTCCTCGGCGGTGTAGCGGTCGGTGGCCAGCTCGACGAGTTCGCGGACCAGATCGTCGAGGGCGGTGGCCTCGGTGACGAGGGTGGTGAGGAGCTGCTCCTCGTCCTCGGGGGCGAGCCTGCCGCGGGCACGTTGCAGCAGCTCGACGCCGGTGCGGACCGAGGTGAGCGGGGTGCGCAGTTCGTGGCTGGCGTCCTGGACGAGCTGCTGCTGCTGGGCGCGGGAGCGGCGCAGCGCGGTGAGCATGGCCTCGAAGCTGCGGGTCAGCTGGCCGACCTCGTCGGAGCCGGCGGGCGGCAGCGGGGTGGAGAGGTCCTGGGCGCTGGTGATGCGGCCGGTGACATGGGCCAGACGGCGCACGGGGCGTAGGACGCGGCGCAGGGCGAGCCAGCTGACCAGGGCGGACACGCCGGAGGCACACACGGTGGTCCAGGAGATGCGCCAGAGGAACGCCTGGTCGATGCGGTCGACGCGCTCGTAGCTCTGGCCGACCATGACCGCCCGGCCGCCGGGCAGCGGCCGGGTGAGGACGCCGTACTCGGTGCCGCCGACGGTGACGTCCTCGCGGCTCGCGCCCTTGCCCGTGCGGGCCACCTGGCGGGCGGCGGCGGAGACGGGCAGCGGCGGGTGGCCGGGGGAGAGCAGCCGCACGGGGCCGCGGGCGGGCACGACCTGCTCGGTCATGTCCGGGCGCGCGGGCGGGGTACGGGAGGCGTCGAGGGCGGCGATGACCGTCTCGGTGCGGTCGTCGAGGCTGCGGTCCAGCTCGTCGGAGAGCAGGCCGCCGACGTTGCGGTAGGAGACGACGGCGATGAAGGCGATGGCGAGCGCCGCGGCGGCGAAGACCACCGCGGCGATCTTGGTGCGGAGCATCATGACGGACGGATGACGAAGCCGACGTTGCGCACGGTGTGGATCAGCCGCGGCGCGCCGTGTGCCTCGGTCTTGCGGCGCAGATAGCCGATGTAGACGTCCAGGGAGCGGGACGTGGTGTCGAAGTCGTAGCCCCAGATGCGTTCGTAGACCTGGGCGCGGGTGAGGACGACGCCTTCGTTGCGCATCAGCAGTTCCAGGACGTCGAACTCGGTCTTGGTCAGGTCCAGGAGGTCGGTGCCGCGGTGGGCCCGGCGGGTGGCCGGGTCCAGGGTGAGGTCGGCGACGGCCAGGAGGGCGGCGGCCTCGGGCGGCGTGGCGCGGCGCAGCAACGCGCGGATACGGGCGAGCAGTTCCTCGGTGGCGAACGGCTTGGCCAGGTAGTCGTCGGCGCCCGCGTCCAGACCGGCGACGCGGTCGCCGATCTGGTGGCGGGTGGTGAGGACCAGGACGGGCAGCCGGTCGCCGCGGCGGCGGAGCGTGCGGCACAGGGCGAGGCCGTCCATGCCGGGCATGACCACGTCCACCACCGCGAGGTCCGGGCGGTGCCGGGTGAGGAGGTCGAGTGCGTGGAGCCCGTCGGGTGCCAGGAGCACGTCGTAGCCCTCGAAGCGCAGCAGCTGGTCGAGTGTGCTGCGCACGCCCGGGTCGTCCTCGGCTATCAGGACCGTGGCGCGGTGCTCGGGCGTCTCCGTCATGGCCCCATTTTCACAGGCGGGGGACGTGGTCATGATCGTCTGCCGGTCAGCCGCGGACCGGGGTGACGGTGAGGGGCGGGAGGGCGCGCAGACAGGAGGTGTCGCCGGGGCTGCCGGTGCGCAGGAACCGGGTGGAGATGCCGGTGACGCAGCCGCTCGGCTCCAGCTCGGCCACATGCCCGGTGTTGGGGACGGACAGGAACGTGCTGTGGCGGAACTGGCGGGCGGCCAGGCGGCTGTTGGCGACGGGGGTGTTGGCGTCGAGGTCGCCGGCGAGCACCAGAACCGGGACGTCGGGCAGGTCGGGACGGGTCGGCTGGGGGCGTGCGGTGCCCTTGCGCGGCCAGGAGAGGCACACGTCCCCACCGTCCGTCGGCGACTCGTTGAACCCCTTGGCGCCGAACGCGCCGAAGGCGCCGGGTGCGGCGGAGTCGAGCGCCCGCCGGTACTCCTCCTTCCGTACGGCCGGCGGCGCGTCCACCGACCAGGACCTGCGGTAGTCGTTGCAGACCACGGCGGTGTACGGGGCCTGGTCCTCGGCACTCGCCGAGGAGGCTTCCTCCCGGACCAGACGGCGCAGCGGGGCGGTGTCGCCCGCGACGAAGCGGTGGAGGGCGTGCGGCAGGCGGCCGAGCAGGGACGGCTCGGAGGGGGCCGCGCCCGCTTCGCGGCTGGCCGACTCGAAGAGCAGATTGCCCAGTTGGCCCTCGGTGAACCGCAGGGGGTACGTGGTGCCTCCGGCGGTGACGGGCAGGTGCAGCGGCTTGTCGCGCAGCTTCCGGGCCACCGTCGCGAGCTCCTTGACGGCCCGGTCGCCGTCGCACGCCGCCTTCGGGGCGCGGTCGCATATGCGGCGCAGGGACAGGGAGACCGCCTGGGCACTGGGGCGGACCAGCGGGTCGAAGGCGAGGGGGTAGGCGCCGGACAGCACCATGGACCGCACCCGGTCGGGGTGGCGGGCGGCGTACACCGGCATCAGATAGGTGCCGTACGAGATGCCGTAGAGGGACAGCTTCGCCACGCCCAGCCGGGCGCGGGTCACGTCGATGTCGTCGGCGGTGGCCGCCGAGGTGTAGCCCTCGGCACGCGGGCCGAGGGTGCGGGCGCAGCGGGCGACCGCGTCGCGCTGCTGCTGCCGGGTGCCGAGCCGGTACTCGGCGTCCGTGACCCCGCACGGCAGCCGCTGCGAGCGCCCGGTGCCCCGCGGGTCGACCAGCAGCAGATCGTGGTCGCGGAGCATCCCGCCCAGTCCGGCCGCGAAGACGGGGGCCCGGTCGATCGCGGTCTCGCCGGGGCCGCCGGGGTTGACGGCCACGGTGCCCTCGGCGGCGCCGGGAGCGGTGTGGCGCACGACGGCGTAGCTCACCTTGATCGTGCCCAGGCGCGGCTTCCCCGTCACCAGCGGGCGTGCCACGGAGCCGCAGTCGACGGTGTGCCCTTTCACCTCCGGGCACCACGCCGGCCGGTCGCCGTGGCGCGCGGCGGTGAGCGTCGTGCCCTCCCCCGCGGGGGCGTCGGCCTTCACCGCCGGCGTGCACGAGGCCAGCAGCGCCATCGCGCCCACGGCCAGCCCCGCCCGCCGCACGGAACGTGTGGAGGACATGCCGTCTCCTTCTCTCGGATGCGGGGACGACGTTGCCCGGCCCGTTGCACAGCAACGGCAGAGCCATGACAAAGGCACGTAAGAATCCTTAGCTCTGCCGGACATGCGGCGGCCGCCGAACCTCCGCCCGTGAGCGGGAGGTTCGGCGGCCTGCGTGGGTGCTTCTACCGGTCCTTGCCGGTGAGCTGGTACAGGGAGATGTGCTTCGCGCTGGCGGTCGCGTCGTACGGGGTGCGGTTCCAGTCGGCCCAGCGTTCCCGCAGTACCAGGCCCGCGTCGCCGGCCAGGAGGTCGATCTGCTCGGGCCACCAGTACCGCATCTGACCGGGCAGGATCCGCAGCGGTTCACCGTCGCGCATCACCACCTCGCTGAACCTCAGCTCCTGGTCCTCGCCGTGGTTCTCGGCGACGAACAGGACGACCTGGCCGACGCTCTGGCTCTTGAGCGTGACGATCGTGTCGTGTTCGGGGAAGGTCCCGGGGTGCGGGCCGTCCGGGAGCCGCCGGCCGGGACGCGGGATGAACGTCTCGATCAGGAGGGTGCCCCGCTCGGTGAGCATGCGCGCCGCGTTGTGCAGGAACGCGCGCTGGGTGTGCTCGTCGGAGAGGACGAAGAAGGTGTTGAAGCAGGTGAAGACCAGGTCGACGGGCTGATCGCTCACATAGCGCGCGGCGTCGGCCAGCACCGGCGTGAGGGGCAGCCCCTCGCACTTCTTCGCGAGCAGGTCGGTCATCGCGGCGGACGAGTCCACCGCGATCACCGGGACGTGCTCGGCCAGGGGCAGCGCCAGCCGGCCGGTGCCGGAGCCCATTTCCACGGCGGGCCCGTCGCCCGCGAGGTCGGCCAGCATCCGGATCTGCTCGACGGGCGGCACCACCTCCCGGTACAGCGCGTCGTACTCCGCCACGTAGTAATCGCCGTAGGTGCTGCTGTCGTACGTCACAGGAGTCCCCTCGAAGGGTGCGTGGGGTGGTGCTTGCCGTGCTCACCGGGATCGGGCTTCGGCCGGCGCCGCAGCGCCGCGGCATCGAGCTGGATCCTCGGCGTGGTGGTGCTGTCGCTGCCGGTGCGCTTCAGGAGCGCCTCGAGCCCGGCGACGCTCTTACGGGGATATGCCTGGCGGAGCACGGCGAAGGCACCGGCGACGCCGGCGCTGCGCAGCGCGTCGATGACCCGCTTCTCCGGCCGGGTGGCGCACGCGCTGGTGTGGCGCTCGTCGCTGCCCAGGCTCAGGTTGGCGGCCCGGGACTTCCGTGCCGCCCTGCTCTGCACCGGCTCCGCCGTCGTCCGGGGCTCCGCGCAGGACTTGCTGCTCACTCGCCATGCGGACGCCACTGCGACGACTGGCGCTGCGCTGCGCGGGAGCCCCACCACCACGTCAGTACGGCGAGCGTGGCAAGGGCTCCCGCCGTCGCGGCGAGCATCCCGCTGGACAGCTCCACCCCATTGGCCGCGCTCACCTGAGGCATGGCCAGCCAGGAGGCGACGAGGACGCTGGTGACGATCGTCGCGAGCATCGGGACCAGCAGAGTCCACAGCGCCGTGGAGTAATAGATCTTGCGTTCACCGGTGAGCACGCTCAGGGGCGCGACCAAGTGGCTGAAGCGCAGGAATTCGGCGAGGTTGGCGAGGACGATGCCCAGGGCGACGATCAGCACACCGGGGAGGCCGAAGAAGATGACCCAGCGGCCATGGGCCACTTGGTTGTTGGCACCGACCAGCCACGAGCCACCAGGTGATTCGACGGTGACGGCGGCCAAGGGCAGGGCGTCCCTCAAGAGCTGGTTGAGCTGCGCCTCGGGAAGGTTCCTGCCGTCGGATGAGGCCAGCACGACGGTCCGGGGAGCACTGTCCGTACCGGTCGGCAGCACAGGCCCTTGCTGTGCCGCTATGCGCTCACCGCCAGGGCTGGCCCAGAGGACGGCTTCGGCGATCCGCGGGTCGGCACCACGCACAGCGGTGGAAGTGGGCTCCCGCGAGCAGGTGAGGTGCACGGCCTGCAGCGCCGGACACGAGCCCTGGAGCCGGACCGCGGCCCCTGGATCCGAGCCCGTCGGCGGATACAGCGCGATCATCTCCGTGCCCTGCGGGAAGCGCTGGAGAACCGGGGCCAACTGCTGCCGTGTCACGCCGCCGGGGTCGATGCGCATGAGCAGCATGCTGGTTCCGACCCTGGTCACCGTGGCTTGCGCGGCCCGCGCACTTTCGCCGAACTGGGAGTTCTTCAACTGCACCTGGCTCACCAGCACCAGCGCGATGCCGACCCCGGCGACCAGGCGAGAGACCACTCCTGGGTGCGCGGACGCGTGTCGGCCGGCGATGAGGGCGCCCGCGAGGCCGGTGCGCCGCGTTGAGCGGGCCAGCCGAGTACCGAGAGCGGCGGCACCGACCGCGACTGCGCACGGCAAGGTCGCCATGGCGGCCACCACGCCGGTGTTGTACAGCTTCATTCTGAGATCGGCGTACTGGGCAGGGTCGAGCTGAGCCGGCCCCCAGACGGTGCCGACCACCAGCAGCGGGCAGGCGAGCGCAGCCCAACGCACCATGTTCCCCTGGTGGGCGGCAAGCCGTGTGGCACGTGTCCTTCGGCGCCGCCCCGTGCGGTGCAACGCGCACACGAGCAGGAGCAGCACCGCTGCGGCAGCGCATCCCACCACAGGAACCGCCCACCACCAGCGTTGCAGGTCAGCTGCCGAAACCCAGTAGTTGATCCAGGGAAGCCGGAGGTTTCCGGCGGCCATCACGCACAGCCCGGGGAGCATCCCCAGGGCTGCACCCGCGAGTATCGGGGCCGCGGACTCCCCGACATTGAGCAGGACTCGATGGCGTGCGCCGCCGCCCAGCGCGCTGACCAGCGCCGTGCGCTTGTCACGTCCCGCCGATCCCATACGGGCAGCGACCACGGCGAGAGCTCCGGCCGGCAACAGGATCAGATAGAGGGCCGTCAGGAACTTCCCTTCGTCGGCAACGAACAGCGGATCGCCGGTCCGCAGTCCCTTCTCCCCACCGAACCCGACGACGGCGAGTGCCGCCTTCTTGTCCAACTGCCGGTCGGTGGGGTTGACATAGCCGTACCTTTCGCCCGGACTGGCCAGCCCTTCCTCGCGAATGGTGCCCGCCAACGTGCCGTATCGGCCGACGGCTCCTTCAGACTTAAGAGCCTGCACGAGGCTTGGAGAAAGCAGCGCTTCGCCCGGAGCCGGCCATCGATCAATGCCTGGGGGAAGTGGCATGTCCTTGGCCGGCGGACGCAGGTAGACCAGGCTGAATTGCCGGCCATCGATCTCGTCGAAGTCGTTCTTGCCCAAGGCCACCGGGGGGCGGTCAGGAAAGGCATCCTTGAACTGCAACGCCCGGTTCGCCGAGCGGAGTTCGATGCCTTCGTAAGTCGCATGCACCGCGATCACCGACGTCAGGCCCAGTGT
Source organism: Streptomyces sp. NPDC029159 (assembly GCF_055564055.1). NCBI lineage: Bacteria > Bacillati > Actinomycetota > Actinomycetes > Kitasatosporales > Streptomycetaceae > Streptomyces > Streptomyces sp. NPDC029159. The sequence goes on along the minus strand of NZ_JBVHWT010000001.1, from coordinate 392,231 downwards.
CAGCACGGCGGTGGCCAGCAGCAGGGCCACCGCCCTGATGTGACTGCCGCCGGCCCGCAGCCCCGAGGCCCAGCCCATGCGCAGAAGCTGCCCGGACAGTGAGCGCTCCCTCATGACCGGACTCCCGGGGCGCGCTGCACGAGCGTGGCGTTCTTGAGTTCCCAGCAACGGTCCGCCCGGTCAGCCACCTCGGCGTCATGTGTGACGACGACCAGTGCACAGCCGTGCCGTCGGGTCACCTCGAACAACACCTCTGACACGCTGTCGCGGGTTGCGGCGTCGAGTGCCCCGGTCGGTTCGTCGGCCAGTAGTACGGCGGGGTCGTTGATCAAAGCCCGCGCCACGGCGGTGCGCTGCCGCTCGCCACCGGAAAGCCGACCGGTGGGCACTCCGCAGTAGGGGACGGAGAGTTCATCGAGCAGTTCCTCGGCGCGCTGGTACGCCCGCTGGGCCTTGCTCCCGCCCAGCAGAGCCGCCAACGCGACGTTCTCCACCGGGGTCAGTTCGGGCAGCAACTCCCCGAACTGGAAGACCACTCCCATATGCCTGCTGCGGTGCCGTTCCAACGCCCGCCGACGCATCTTGACGATGTCGCCACCGGCCACCTGCACGGATCCCGCCGACGGCCGGATCAGCCCCAGGAGACAGCCGAGCAGTGTGCTTTTGCCGCTTCCGCTCGGCCCCACCACCGCCGCCGACTGCCCTGCAGGCACCTTCAGGTCCACTCCGTCAAGCAGCACCCGGTCAGCGACCTCGTACCGAAGACCGGTTACTGCCAGCATCGGATCCGCCGTCGCTGCGCCGTCCATTCCCTGCCCCCTGGAGCACTCTCGCCAGTAATCAACCTGGCACGACGAGGCAGGAGGGGCGGGCGGTCCCGCCGCCCCTCCTGCCGGTAGTAGTCAGCGTGGGCCTTGACGTTGACCTTGTGCATCTTCAGGCCGACCTGGTCATTGTTCGAGCGCGTGTAGAAGTACGCCCTGAACGGTCGTTTCGGCGCTGTTGCCGGAACGCCCCCTGAGCGCGCCATAAAGTACGAACTCCACCCGAGCACGATCAATCGCCCTATCGCTCAAATGTCCGAAACTCTGTACTGCACTTCAAGCGAGAAGCGGGGATTGATGCCGAAACAAGCGGATAAATGGCCGCGATCGGAGTAAGTGGCCCAAGGCGGAGGATCGGCTGAGTTTGGTCAGGACGTCGCTATGAGCCGGGAACGGGGAGGGGCGAGCCTCTGCGAGGCATATGCCGGCCGTCGCGATCCTCTTCGCGGCGTACCGGGTGGGGCCGTCGCGTGGACGCCCGCTCGTGTCCATGGCGGGGTGTCGCTCCGTCGAAAGAGGTGTCGGCGTGCACCGCGCTGCGAAGCAGCCCACGGCCCTGACCACGCCTGACGCATGGTCATCCCGTGTGCGGGTGGTGCCCAGGTGATTCGTGGATGACGTGGGCAGGAAACGCGTGGTTGGGGCCCAGCGGACAGGGCATACCAGGGGCACCTGCCGCCCGCCCGGCGCGTTCGTCCTCAGGCAGGCCGGACAGGACGGTGACGAGACCCGGGCGAAGCGGGTGAGCCGGTCCGGATCCACCGCGGCTCTTTCTTTCCACACAGCAGACGGCGCCTGCCGTCGCGCGCATCCAGGTGCGGAAAGGCGCGTATGAGGCGGGAATGCGGTGGTGCGCGGTCGGCAGGCGTGCGAGCACAGCCGGACATGCGGGAGCAAAGGGAGGTTCTGTCGTGAGACTCATATCCACGATGCGTTGCGAGGTGAACTGTGACTGCCGGTGATTTGGACCCGTCGTTCGGGACCAGGGGAAAGGCCGTCGTCGATTTCGGTACGACCTCCATCGCCAACGCGGTGGCGGTCCAGAGCGGTGGCATGTTGGTGTTGGCGGGCCGGGTCGGTGACGTCAGCACCGGGGACTTCGGTGTGGCAAGGCTCAACCATGACGGCAGCCTCGACACCACCTTCGGAACCGGTGGAAAGGTGGACCTCTCCCTCAGCGCCGAGGAGGACGTCGCCCGCGCGGTCGCCATCCAGACCGACGGAAAGATCGTGGTGGGCGGCTTCGAGGGATCCGAGCCGAGCGGGAACGTCGCAGTGGTCCGGTTCAATCCCGACGGGACGCTCGACGCCACGTTCGGCGCGGGCGGCGTGGCCGTCTACGACATCAGCGGCCCCACCGGGGACGCCATCCGCGGGATGGTCATCCAGCCCGACGGCAAGATCCTCGGCGTCGGCGCCGCCGGTGCCAACGCCGGACTGATCCGGCTCAACCCCGACGGGAGCTTGGACACCACCTTCGCGGGCGGGGCGGGAAAGGAGGCCGTCTCGATCGGCAACGCCGGTCACCTCTTCGCGCTGGCCCTGCTGAGCACGGGCCAGTTCATGGTCGCCGGGTTCGACTCCAACACGGTCACCCAGGACGACTTCCTCCTCGCGCGGTTCAACGCCGACGGGAGCCTGGACACCACGTTCGGCTCCGCCGGGCTGGTGCGCACGGACTTCAACGGCCTCAACGACCTGGCGTTCGCGATCGTCACGCAGAGCGACGGCAAGTTCGTGCTCGGTGGGGACACCGATTCCACGGACCCCGTCGGGATCAGCGGGGACGTGAAGGCCGGCTGGGCGCGCTACAACCCCGACGGCACCCTCGACACGGCTTTCGGCACCGCGGGGAAGACGCAGATCAACCCCACAGCGCTGGCGGACGGGGTACGCGGTCTGGCCATCCAGAGCGACGGAAAGATCGTCGCCGGAGGTTTCATCGGCGAGACCACCGGCCTGGCGAGCTTCGCCGACCCCGTGGCGGGCGACTTCGGTGTGTACCGGCTCAACACGAACGGGAGCCCGGACACCACCTTCGGCGTCGGCGGTGCCGTCCGCACCGACTTCGCGGGGCTGGGAGACGGCGGTCGCGCCGTCGTCATCCAGCCCTCGAACAGGATCCTCCTTGTCGGCGGGGCGACAACGAACCACCTCAACTTCGCCGCCGCCCGATACAAGACCTGACCAGCGGTCAGCCCGCGGCGCCGGGGGCCGGGAGCGGTCCGGTCACCGGCGCCGCACTGCTGTGCCGGCGGCGTCGTAGCGGCGGTAGCCGTCCCCTTGGTCCGGTACACCGGTGCCACGGTGCCTAAGTCAGACCAGCGGGTGAGGGGCCCGGCTGTGGTGTTCGGAGCCGTGGTTCCTCTAGCGTGCGGCCATGGAACCGCCGCGGTGTCCGGGGCTCGACGGTCCGTCACCACCTGGTGGCGCCGCATCCTCCGTCTCGCGAAGCATTGGCCCTGGGCCAGCGAGATCACCGACGCCCTGCAACGGCTCGTAACCCAGGCGAACCCCGGCTGACCAGCAATTTCCCGCTTCAACGAGCAGCACCACCCGACCGGAGCCGTGGAACCCGGTGCCCACTCGACGCGACAGCCGGGCCCCCTCCCTGCCCCCGATCAGTCCGGACGGCCGAAACGGCCCGCCAGAGAATCCGACGGACCGTCACGAAAGATCGAGGTGAGAACCCAAGCCTGGACCGGGCCCCTTACACTCACGAGGGCAGCAACTCCCGTCAGCGCCAGGAGCTCACCGGGTTCTCGAATTCGTTGAATTCGACGCCGGGAGCCACCTCCGCCTGAAGGTTTTCGTCCTTGCACTTGCCGAAGGCGTAGAAGAGTCGGGTCTCTTTGGTGAGATTCACCACGGAGGTACACGTTTGCTTGGCATGTGGCGATGGCCCTCTTGCGCGCCGGCGACGATCGCGGAGAGTGATTGTCGGGTTATTGGTGTGCTGCGTGATCCGGGCCCCTGGCTGCGCTGGTGGTGCCGGGGGGTAGAGATGGAGGGTTGAAACGGGGGCGAACTTGCAGGTCCGAGCCCCAGGGACCGTAGATGACTGGGGCGTCCCCGTCGTGGCCCGCACGCCAGCAGCTACCAGTACAGCCCTCTGACGTGGGGCCCGGCAAGAGGCCCGTGACCGATGCACCGGAGGTTGAAAACACCTAATGGTAGGCAACTCATGGCCCTTGGGCTATCAATCAGAGCTGAATACGCATCAGTAAGCCCTCCTGTCCGGTGTGTGAGCCGAGTCATACTCCTCGGGTCACGTCGGAACTGCCATGGAGGAATTGACGGAATGATGTTTTCCTGGATCTCGCGCCTGGGACGCACTACGAAGCGGCGAGCCTTGAGCGGCGGACTCGCTGTCGCTGCCCTCGCGGCGTCACAGATGATGTTCGGCGCGGCCGGAACAGCCGAGGCAGCCACGCCCGCGTCCTCGCAGGCCGCGAGGTGCTTCGACGGGGGCTGCACGGGGAAGGACCCGCAGGCGTTGGGCTGCGCGGCCGACGCGATCACCGTCGAGCAGCTCGTCGCCTTCGACAACATCTGGGAGCTCCGCTTCTCGCCCTCGTGCAATGCCCACTGGGGCCGCATGGTGCAACACGGCGGAGGGAGCAGTTGGACCACGAACCTGGACGGGTTCCCGCCGGAGGCACAGTATCCGCCGTACACGTACAGCGCCTTTACGGATGACTACACCCCTCCGGGGCTCGGAAGGACATGGACTGCCATGGGAGCCGGGCGTGACAACGTCCGCGTGTGTGGGCACATGGACTACGCGTATCCGACCCCTTGGTACTGCACCAAACTGTACTGAGGGCCTTCCTCTCACCGCTTGGGGTGCCGGCGGCCCATTACCGCCGGCACCCCAAGAACGGCGAGCACCGCCACCACCGTCGCCGCGCCGCCCCGCCACCAGCCCCGCGCGGGCGCCTGTGCGCCCACTGAGCAGGCCGATGAGGAGCACGCCGAGCGGTGTCATGCCGTGGAATTCCCTGCCGCGGCCTGTGGCGGCAGGCCAGTGTGTCTGCTCTTGCCCGACTGACCTCGTCCTCGGCGTGAGGTCCCCTGGGGCCAGCTCCTCTGTCCGCAGGCCGCCGGGAACCGAGCGCCTCTGGCTGTGACCGTCCATGTCCTGATCGTCGTCCAGCCAAGAGCGATTGTGCGTTGCGCTGTAGGTGGTGGCTGCTCTCGGACTCCGGTGGTGATTGCGGAGAGTGATGGTAGTCAGCGTTTGATGCGTTTGCGGATGGCGAGGAGGCCGAAGCCGAGGAGGACGGGTTCGAGGATGCGGGTGGTCATTTCGATGTAGGCGCCGGTGGTGGTGAGGTTCTGGCCGCTGGAGCGGAAGACCACGGAGTTCACGGCTACGCGGGTGGCTCTCTCGGCGCGTTCCCAGCTGAGGCGTTGGTGGTAGCTGAGGTGCAGGGCGGGGTCGGGGGTGTTGGTGTTGAGGGTGATCTTGGTGCCGTGCACGGTGCCGGTGGTGGCGGGGTGGGGTCCGGGTCGTGGTCGGGCAGCCCGAAGCCCATCAGCAGCAGTACGGAGAGCGCCATGGCGACAAGGAGCCAGCTGAAGGCGCGGGAGGCGCGCAGGCCATAGCGGAAAGCAGCCAGTACCCGAACAGCAGACGGCGTTCGCCGACCGGTGCGCCGGTGCGGTCGTTGCGCCGCATCTCGCATTCGCCGTAGTAGAAGTCCGCGGCGCCGGGTTCGTTCTTCCCGTCCTCGAACGACTTGCGTAGCGCCCGGTACACGGGTGCCAGCTGCGCCGGGCCGACGTGTGTGCCACCGGATGCTGCCGTGTTCCAGCCTGGGGCTGCTGTTGGTTGGTTTGCGCGCTAGTGGTGTTCTTCGGCGAGGGTGCGGCGCGGAGCGAACCGGACGGGGCGCCAGCGCTGCCAGCGTGTGCCGGGCGGGACGGCGGCGAAGGGGCAGTTGCCTTCCAGCCGTAGCTGGCCCAGGTGGACGGTCCTGGTGAGCAGGCATTCCGAGAGGTCGACGTCGGCGAGGACTAGGTGGGCGGCGTCCACGCCGCGGAGCGATGCTATTTGAACGGTGGGGTCGGGCGGGGCGGGGGCGTCGGTGAGAGCTTGTTCTGCCACCTGCTCCCCGTTGGGGCCTGTGAAGGGGCCGGCCTGCGCAGCGATGGTGAGGGGGGACTCCGGGACCGCGTGGGTGAAGTCCACCGTGGCGTAGCGCAGACGTATCTCCGCCGTCGACGACCAGCGCGTCCGCCGACACACCAGGTGGCGCGCGGCGAGTGAGAGTGTTACTGCGCTGTCGAATACCGCCCCGGACAGGTCCACACTCCCGGCGCACACCGCCGGCCCGAGAGTGATCGACTTCTTGAAGACCGCCTCTACGAACATGGCGTCGTATAGGAAAGTCGCCGATCCGAAGGTGACGTTGCCTTGAAAAGCCGCTGGTTCGAACCATGCGTGTCTCTTGAAGGTCGCCGATTCGAACCAGGCGAAGCTCTGGAAGGTCGCCGAGCCGAACCGGACCTCGCCGAGGAGAGCGGTGTCTGTGGTGGGGGAGCGTAGGGCATCGAGAAGGGACTCGGCGAAGGTGGTGCCGCGGTGGTCGATGCCAGTGCCGGGGGCAGGCTGGCTGGGTAGGCGTCGCGGTCGGCATCGGCAAAGGGGGCGAGGGCACGCGGTGCGGCCCGGGACGATGAGGCCGGGGCAGCCGACGGGGTCGGTGACGGGGTCTGTGCCATGTGCGCAGTACTCTCAGTCCGGTGCCCTGGGCGAGGGAGGCGTGGGTGTGCTCATGAGGGTGGCGGCTCCCATGGGGTGTCGGGTGCCGAAAAGGGGCAAGCCACGGACGGCATGCGGACCGATCGTCCTGCCGTACCAGAGGCCCAACTCGTCGCCAAAACAGGGAAATCCGATCACCCTCAACGCCACACGGCCACCCTTCGTGGGCGTGGGCTGACGACGCCTTCCGACCTGCCCTCGACCTCGGGAAAACAGAGCTGTGCGGCACGCCGCCTTGGGAGCGTGACGCCAGCCCACTGAGGTCCATTTCAGAATGTCGTTCGATTAAGACTAATGAGGACCGCAAAGGGGAAATGCCTCTTCAATAGTCCATTTGTTTTGACCAGGGCGCTTGATGACCAAGGCGATCTGATCGACGTAAATTTTTTCTCGAAGGATTCCATCCATCTGTTGCTGGATGGAATCGGCAATTCCGGAAGTGGTCCCTTCCGGGCATGAGCCGCACACAGTGAAATGAAGCATGAATTTATCCAAGATGAAAGGTGACCCGTAGCGCTCCAGCATCATCTGGGCTCGATGGTCCCCACTGGGGAGTGCCTTAGTGGTCTGCCCTGCCAGGTAGGTTGAAGAGACAGCACTCCTATAGACACGCGACACCAGCTCGTGATGAATAGACTCAACGGTTCCGCTGGAGTCCTGAGCTCGAATGACGACCGCCCGGCTGTCATGCGGACTGACTACAGGCTCAAGTCCATCCAAATGGAACGGCTTGAACTCTTGCGACAGAAATCTGACTTCTGCCCTAACCCGCTCAATCTGCTTCTCCGAGGAGTAGTAGAGAGCATCGGCTAGCGTTGCGTGGAACCCGTAATCGGCGGACTCTCCCACACAATCGCGGGCAAATTTTAGATTCTGCGGAGCTGGAATTGGTTGCGCGTCGTAAATATCGTAGCCAAGAACGGAAGACCCGAACTGGTAAATGGGGCTGTCTTGCGACGGAATAATGTAGACGGCTGCGAGAATCCAATCATCTGAGCGGAAACGACGATTCTTCCTTACTGAGGCAAGATCGTTTGCAGGAATGGAATTAGACACGATCTTCCGCGCATTCTCTAGAAAGAAGTTAGCTTGGTCGCTTCCGTCATTCCTGACATGGAAGATCGGACTCACATTCCCGAGGGACTGATAGCCGTAGGGGTAAATGAATAAATCATTATCGAAAATTAAAGTGGCGAACGTCGGGTAGTGCTCGAAAAGTACAAATTTGAATTTCCTAGGGTTGCCTGAGGCGTGCAGCCGCTCGACTAGTGCTCTGATATTCCTGTCGACCCCTGGCTTGCCTACTTGTGGCCGGTTCCACTCCATTTCCTCTTCGATGAACCTGTCTTCTACGTGTGGGCTCGCGGTGTTCCCCATGCATACTGTTACGTTGCAAGTGCCCTCCTGTGCGCGCCGAATCAACATGTCCACGATGTGCTTCTCCCAGAGTAGGTTCAAGCCCACTGCAATCAATGTGATGTTTTTGGATTTTGGAATCAACTCCTCTACCTCGGAAAAGAAGTTCGGGTGCTGACTTCGTGGGTGTGTCTTCACGTAAAATGTATCGGTGGCGCCACTTTCAATCCCTGTGTCACCTCCTGTGAGAACTTCTCGATTTTGCATATTCTTCAAGTTGAAGAGGCCGTAAAACAAGGCGACGATCGAAATTCCCACTTCCCCTACGAAGACCTTTGTGATGAATTCCTTGTCCTGGGGGCTCCATCCATTCACCGAGAAGAAAATGACCCAGATTGTAGAGCCGACAATCAATACGAATAGGGTCACGAAAACATAGAAAAGGACCCATCGCATTTTTTCTAGTTGAGTCATTCAGTTCCCCTTGGCCTGGTGAGTTTAATGCTCATTCGAGTGGGGGCTGGCTGCAAAATTGAGTATATCGAAGATCATGTGCTCTGGGTGCGAAGAGTGCGAATCTTGCTAACCTCATACAGCACTCTGGTCACTCATGTATTGGGGTATCCCACTACCCTCGCTGTCCGCTTCCTCGTAAGCGCTCGTAACGCGATCTTGTCGATATGGCCTGGCGGGGAGTTACCGTGAGGAGATTCAGCTGTTTGTGAGGGTTTGAGTACTCGATCGTGGATTGTGGACTACGGGGAGGGGGTGCTGACCGAGCCCTTGCCGGCCGTGGCCGGAGCGGTCTCCGAGGCAACGGCCGTAGCCGAGCGGCTCTGGCGCCAGGGCATCTTGCTCGTCCCCTACAACTACATAGCTTGGCAACTTCTATATCTGGAGCCGGGGTTCGGATCGGGAGCAGCCTGTTGGTGGCGCCTGGACCGGCGGCGGAAGGCACGAATCTTCGATCGGCTGCACCAAGTCCTGCCCGCGAGCCGAGCGCGGCTGGCGAACTCTGCTGGTCACGCGCGTGCGTGGACGGCTCCCACACGAAAAGGCGAGCGTCGGCACCGGTCCGTCGCCGGGTGACCGGCGGAGAGCGGGCAGCAAACACCATCTGATCTGCGACGGTCCCAGCCCCTTGTTCAAAGCTGGTCGCCGCCTTCTCCGGCGGTGCAAGGTCCGGCGCGTGCTCGGCAAACATGCTGGCGACCGGTTCTCCGTCGTGGTGCCGAGCCGCAGATGAGACGGCTGCGACGCGAAGTGGTTGGGTTCTCCACCGTTCTGGACTCTGAGATTCGCAGCCTGGAGGGGTGCCCCGTGGGTGGCAGCCCCACCGAAGGTTGTTGCTTCAGGACCCCTTGTCCATAGGGGAGTTGACGACGGAAGTGACTCCGTCGGTGCTCCTGTGCAACACATGTGTTGTATATGCAACGCGCAAAACACCCCCCTGACCGCGTTTCCGCAGATCAGAGGGGTGTTTATGAGCGGTAGCGGTGGGATTTGAACCCGTCAACATGACGCTTCTCACCTGCGGTTTTTCTGAAAGGCCAGGTGAGAGGGGGTGTTTCGATGTCGTTGGGTGGCGTTCGGTGTCGCTCAACGACGTCCCGTGCTGCATATGCAACACACCCCGCCGACGACTGGCCGGTGTCGAAGATTGGGGCTCTCGCACCTCGCATCTTTGCGAAAGTGCACGCTGCTCCGTAGAAGGTGGTGGCTGCTCTCGTGATCCGGTGCTGATTGCGGAGAGTGATGTTGGTCAGCGTTTGATGCGGTTGCGGATGGCGAGGAGGCCGAAGCCGAGGAGGGCGGGTTCGAAGATTCGGGTGGCCATTTCGATATAGGCGCCGGTGGTGGCGGGGTTCGGGTCGTGGTCGGGGAGTCCGAAGGCCATCAAGAGCAGTACGGAGAGGGCCATGGTGGCGTGGAGCCAGCTGAAGGCGCGGGAGGCGCGCAGGCCGTAGCCGGACAGGAGCCAGTAGCCGAACAGCAGACGGCGTTCCCCGGCCGGAGTACGGCGCGGTCGTTGCGGCGCATTTCGCATTCGCCGTAGTAGAAGTCGGCGGCGCCGGGTTCGTTCTTGCCGTCCTCGAACGACTTGCGCAGCGCACGGTACACCGGCGCCAGTTGCGCAGCGCCGACCTGCGCGACGCGGGGCGGTGCCGTGTTCCAACCTTGGGCTGCTGCTGGTTGGCGTGCGCGCCAGTGGTGTTCTTCGGCGAGGGCAGCAGCGCTGCGTGAACCGGATGCCGGCCCCGCCCGTCGAACGTGGCACTGCGCGGCCGTCGTACGTCCTGCCGGAAGTCCGCGAGCCTGCGCCGCTTCCCGGAGAGCGGGAACGCGTGGATGCTTCCAGCGTCCGCCGAGCGCGCAGTACGCGTTGCCTGTTCGCGGCTGATCGGCCGCCCGCCGATGTGCAGCGCGGGTCCGTCCTTGCGGCCGTCGATCGCCTGCCGCACCAGCTCGGCCGAGTGCTTGCTGATCGGCAACTTTGGCGGGCGGCCGCCGCACTTGGGGTGTTGACGTTGGCGTTGCCACCCTCGGCGTCACTGAACTCGGCTGCCGTGTGGCACCGGTTTCGGCTGCTCCGGACAACTACCCGGGGAACCGAGCTCCTGGCCGACCGGGACGTGCGAGCCTCAGGCGTGGAGACGAGACCGGACGAGAGAAGGGCGGGGTGTGCGTTGAGCAGACAACGCGCCCTGCCAATCGGGTGACATGTCCTCGGTGACGTTGCCCGTGCTTTCCCCCTGGTGGGTTACTGGGTACGTCCAATCCGGTGAGCCGCCCATCTTCTCCGGGGGAGCAAGTGACGGTGGTTCTGTCGTTGCCCGGTTTGGAGTCCCCGACCCTGCGCCGGTCCGACGGTGATGCCTCATGAGATCCCTCGGCAGAGGACGTGCGTCACCACCCGTGCTGCTTCTTGGCGCGGGTGGGAGCAACGGCTCACGTGACCCTCTGGGAGCATCATGCCAACCGCCCGTCGTTCTCTTCGCTCCGCGGTCGTCCTCTGCGCTCTGGCCGCGGGCCTGATCACAGCCCCGGCCACCGCACATGCCCAGAGTCCTGTGCTGTGCAGCGAGCGCTCACTGGTGGCAGCCATCAACGCGGCGAACGCAGCAGGCGGGGACACTTTGCTCCTGCCCCCGTTCTGCACGTACTCGCTCACCAGTGCTCACGGCAGCGCGTCGGACGGCCCGGTCGGGCTGCCGCCCATCACCACGCCGATCACCATGCTGGGACTGGGAACGGCCATCGTCCGTGACCCGTCGGCCCCGGCATTCCGGGTCCTCGAAGTCCAGGGCGATGCGAACGTTCCCGGAACCAGCGGTCAGCTCACGCTCACCGCGATCAGCGTCCGAGGCGGTATGGCTCCGGCTTCCCAGCCGGGCGGAGGCATCTCCAACCGGGGCGGTGGGCTGACCCTGCTATCCAGCTCGGTCACCGACAACAGCGCCGTGGCCGGCGGCGGCATCTACGTCGACAACGGCACGGTCTCTCTGACTGCCAGCAGCGTCACCGACAACAAGGCCACTGCCTCCGGCGGGGGCATCTACCGGAATTCCGGTGCGGTGAGTCTGCTGGCCAGCGACGTCAGCCGCAACACGCCGGACAACTGCGCCCCCGCGGGGAGCGTTCCGGGCTGTACGGGCTGACGGCACAGACGGAGGACAACCGGCTCGCTGCGCCTACGAGGCGCACCACGGTCCACCGTGTCTCGGCGAGCCCTCCACTCATCCACACATCAAGCGAAGGAGGCATCCCATGCCTATCTCCCCCAACAGTGGGTCCACCGGAGGTGGGACGGTCGTCACCATCACCGGCACGAACCTCGCCGGTGCCACTGCCGTCCACTTCGGTTCGAAGCTGGCTACGATCACGGCCAACACGGCCACCTCGGTCACTGTGATCTCCCCCTCGGGGACGGGTACGGTCGACGTGACGGTGACCACCCCCGGCGGGACCAGCAATCCGCTGTCCTTCTTCTACGTGGGCGCGCCGTTCAAGTCGAGCCTCAGCCCGATCTCTGGTGTCACCGCGGGCGGCAACACCGTCACCATCAACGGCACCGGTCTCTCCACCGCCACCGCGGTGACCTTCGGGACGGTCTCGGCGACACCGACCGTCGTCAACGACAGTCAGCTCACCGTCACCGTGCCGGCCGGGACAGCGGCTGGGCCGGTCGGCGTCAGGGTGACCACCGCGGGCGGTACCAACAACGGACTGTCGTACACCTACGTCGACGCCCCCACAGTCACCACTCTGGCTCCCACGGCCGGACCGACCTCCGGTGGGACCGCGGTGACCATCACGGGCACCAACCTGACCACCACGCAGTCGGTCTCCTTCGGTGGTGCTCTCGCGCCCTTCAGCGTCATCAGTGACACCACGATTTCGGCCGTCACTCCGCCCGGTACCGCTGGCGCCGCCGACGTGGTCGTGACCACGGCCGGTGGCTCCGTAACCGATACCGGAGCCTTCACGTACACCGCAGGGCCCGGTATCTGACGGTTCGGGCCGCTGAACCTGGCTTCTTCCCTCAGAGCCAGGCGCGCGGGTGGCCTGCCGGGACAGATCCCCTCCGCCCGGCAGGCCCCCGCGCGATTCCACCCCCCGGGTCACCTCTTGTCGCTTCTGGCCTGGCGCCCCATCGGCGTACCTTCAGAAAGAGTCGATCACGTGAGCGTATCCAAACATCCGTTGACCACGTCTATTCACACGACCGCGTCCGTGCCCACGGTCGTCTCCCTCTCGCCGGGTTCGGGCTCCGCCGCGGGAGGGACCAGTGTGACTGTGACCGGCACGGGCTTCACCGGAGCCACCAGTGTGCGTTTCGGGGCGAACAGGGCGACATCCTTCGCGGTCAACTCCGCAACGCAGATCACCGCCACCGCTCCCGCGGGGACGGGGTCGGTTCAGGTCACTGTCACCACGCCGGCAGGCACGAGTTCGGAGTTCGTCACCTACACGTACACGTCGGTTTCTGCACCGGTGTTGAGTTCCGTGGTGCCGTCTTCGGGGCCCGCGGCGGGTGGGAATTCGGTGACGCTGACCGGGT
>NZ_JBVHWT010000001.1:348970-379124 GCF_055564055.1 Streptomyces sp. NPDC029159 | reverse complement strand
GCAGATCACGGCTGTGGCTCCTGCGGGTTCGGGGACCGTTCAGGTCACTGTCACTACCCCTGGCGGGACGAGCAACGGTCTGGCCTACACGTACACGTCGGTTTCTGCACCGGTGTTGAGTTCCGTGGTGCCGTCTTCGGGGCCCGCGGCGGGTGGGAATTCGGTGACGCTGACCGGGTCGGGGTTCACCGGGGCTTCGGCTGTGCGCTTCGGGGCGACAGTCGTGTCTTCCTTCACGGTCGTCTCTGACACGCAGATCACGGCTGTGGCTCCTGCGGGTTCGGGGACCGTTCAGGTCACTGTCACTACCCCTGGCGGGACGAGCAACGGTCTGGCCTACACGTACACATCCGTGCCTGTGGTGAGCAGCGTGACCCCGAACCAGGGGCCGCTTTCCGGTGGTAACACGGTGACCCTGACCGGCAGCAGCTTCTCCGGAGCGACCGCGGTCACCTTCGGCTCCACGGCGGCCGCCAGCTTCACGGTTGTCTCCGCGGCACAGATCACCGCTGTCGCCCCCGCCGGGACAGCCGGGCCGGTCCAGGTCACTGTCACCAGCCCCGGTGGCACGAGTTCCCCGGGAGCCACATACTTCTACGTCGCTGCCCCCGTACTCAGTGGCATCAATCCTGGATCAGGACCTCTGAGCGGCGGAAACAGCGTGACGTTGACGGGAAGCCATCTGCTGAACGCGACGGCGGTGCTCTTCGGCTCTGCGGCAGCCTCTTTCACTGTCGTCTCCGACACCCAGATCACGGCCGTCGCGCCGGCTTCTGAGGCGGGTGTCGTGCAGGTGACCGTCACCACTCCTGTAGGGACGAGCGGAGGGATTTCCTACGCATACCTCGCGGTGCCCGTACTGGCGGCGCTGAGCCCGGCGCAGGGGCCTGTATCCGGTGGCAACACCGTCACCCTGACCGGTAGTGGACTCACCGGAACCACATCGGTGCAGTTCGACACGGTGCCCGCCGCGTTCACCGTGATCTCGGACACGCAGCTCACCGCCGTGGCTCCCTCCGGAGCCCCAGGACCTGTCGGTGTCACCGTCAGCACCGCCGGCGGAACCAGCGTGGCCCTGACATATACCCGAGTGCCTCCCCCCAGCATTTGAGTTCCCCTGCCGCCCGGTGGCTGAGTTCCCCTGCCGCCGGGCGGCGCGTACGCGCGGACCGCAGCCGTGGGTGAGCCGTACCCACCGCGTGACGGGCCGCCTCTTCGCTCTGTCCGCGCACGCATCAGCCGATCATGTCGGCCCCGACTCCATGGCCACCGCTCCAGACGCCGAGACAGCAGGAGCGGTGGTCGTGGGTTCTGCCGTGGCACGTAGGAGGCCGTGCGTCGCTTCCTCGGTCTGTCCCGCATGGCACCGCCGCGGCGGCAGGGAGACGGCGTACTCCGGCCCGAGAAGGTTGCCTTCCCCTGCCTGCCTCCCCGCCTGCCTGCGTCGCCGCGAGCGGAGCCGGTCGCCCGCGCCCTTGCGCCGCGCCTCGTCGAGGTGAGCGGCGAACCGCGGGGCGGACACGTGGTCCGTGCAAAACGGGTTCGGCGCTATCGGACCGTCCTCGACACGATGAGTCACGGGGCCTGCTCCGACACGTGCGGCGTCGGAGGGGCCCTACCCGCGGCGGTCCGTGTCGGACTGGTGGGCGATGTCGCGGCCGGTGATACCGGCCGCCGCAATGTACGTGTAGGTGGCGTTGCTGGCGATGCCTCCGATGGTCGTGATGACGACGGGGACGGTGCCGACCGCTCCGGGCGGAGCAGTGGCGGTGATCCGGCTGTCGGAGATGATCACCGGCGGGACGGAGGTGGTGCCGAAGGTCACCTGCTGCGTGGTGGCCAGGTTGGCGCCGGTGATGGTCACCGTGGTGCCGCCGGTGGCGGGGCCGGAGGCGGGGGCGAGCGCCACCAGACGGGGAGGCTCGATGTAGTAGAAGGGGATGGGGTTGCTGGTGCCCCCGGGCGTGGTCACCGTGACGTTGACGACACCATGCCCGCCGGGGGTGACAGCAGTGATCTCGCTGTCGCTGACGACTACCACGTCGGTGGCCAGGCGATCACCGAAGTGGACAGCGGTGGTGTTGCTCAGGTGGCTGCCGATGATGGTCACCCGCGTGCCTCCACTCGTGGGGCCCCGCTGCGGAAAGATGCCCCGTGGCCCGGGCAGCACGCTGACCGTGCTGTTGCCGTTGTTGGCCACGTAGACGTTCTGTTCGTCAGGGGTGACCGCGACCCAGTACGGCACGTTCAGTCCACCGTACGTGGCGATGATGTCGTAGGTGCCGGTGTCGATGGCCTTCACGGTGCCGTCCCCGTTGCTGGAGACGTAGGCCACCTTCCCGTCCCTGGTGACGGCGGCCGCGAAGGGCAACGAGAAACCGGGGATGGACGCGACAACTGCCTGGCTTGCGGTGTCCAGCACATCGACCGTGTTGCCGCCGAAGTTCGGTACGAACAGGCGTAGTCCGTCGGGTGTGAGGGCGGGCACGCGAGGAAAGAGGAACCCGGTGATGTGAGCGACAACGCTGTTGGTCGCGACGTCGATGACGCTGATCGTGTTGGAGCCTTCTTCACTGACGTAGGCCCGTACGCCGTCCGGGCTCATCGCCATGTTCCTCGGCCCGGTACCGACGGGAATCCCGGCGATGAGCCTACCGCTGCCGGTGTCCAGCACGACGACCTGATTGAGGGCCTGGCAGGCCACGAAAAGCCGGCTTCCGTCGGGTGTGACGGCCAGGTGCACCGGGTTGACTGTCCCCGTCATCGTGTTGATCACCCTATTGGTGGTGGTGTCGATCACGCTGATGGAGTTGCCACCGTGGTTCGCGACGTACAGGTGCCGCCCGTCCGGAGAGACAACGGCGCCCCACGGCCCTCCGGAGACCGGGATCGTGGCGGTCACCGACTTGGTGGCCGTGCTGATCACGGACACCGCGCCGGAGCCGAAATCAGTGACATAGGCCCGGCTTCCGTCAGGGCTGATCACCACGCACACCGGGCCGTTCCCCACTGGAACGGCGACGGCGGCCGCGGGATCAGCGGACAGCTCTCCGTCTCCCACCGTTACGGCTCCCAGCCACGGCGGGAGTGGTCCCGCCTGCAAAGCGGAGTCCTCAGCGATGGCGGCTTTCTTCTGCGAGGAATGCACACTTCTCTCCTGTACTCGACGTGGGTGCGCGGACCCGGCGCTTCTGGAGAGTGACCACGACGCCGGCCGACGCTGTTCCCCGGCACACGGATGGGCGGCCTGCCGGTCCAGATCGCTGACCAGTAACCCAAACGAGGTACTAATCCGGCAAGCCCGGTATGCATCAATCAACCGTTCGGAGCAGTCCGATGTGTACACCGGCGGGCCGACGGCACAGATCACCGTTGCACTCGGAAAAGTGACAGTCCCGGGAATCCGACTTCACAAACGCTTCGCCCCCTCGGGGCACCCTTCCTGTCCCCGGCCACGAGCGGGCGCAGGAACCGACCTTGGGCCCGCGCTCTCCCTCGGCTCTCAACCGGCCCTGTCGATGACCGTGGTGAGGGGACCGCGAAGTGCGCTGGGCCGAACGGGTGGCGTGATGTCAAGGGCGTTGAACCGCGACAACCCTTCTGGGTTACTGAAGACGCCTGGCTGGTGGGCCGTCCATCCCCCTCGGGCTTCAGTGGTCGGTCCGTCCACCAGCCCCCGCGCGCAGGGCTGCGAAGGAAGTCCGACAGCGCGACGGCCCCTTGCACCTCGCGAGTGTGAGCCGACTGCGTGCGCCGTCGGTGTTCTCCTCCGGTACGGGCGACTGCTGCCAGTGCTCGGACTCTCGGCTCGTGAATCGTGTGTGTCACGAGCGGAGCCGGGCGACACCCCACAGACAGCAGGAGGACTTCCATGTCCACATCCGCAAGCCAACTGATTCCGTTCGCCCAGCCGCAGTTCGGGCCCGTCCTGCTCGCCGTGCTCCCGAACTCGGGGCCGGTCGCGGGCGGCAACTCGGTGACCCTGCTCGGACTGGGCCTCGCCGGCACCAACAGCGTTCTCTTCGGGAGCACGCCGGCCACCATCGTCGGTCAGGACCCCATCGGGCTGACCGTCACGGTGCTGGCTCCGGCGCACGCCGCCGGTGTCGTGCAGGTGACCGCGAGCAACGCCGCGGGTACCTCCAACCCGGTGGCCTACACCTACGTGACGCCGGCCCCGCCTGGCATCCCCGTCGCCACCGCGATCATCCCTGCCACCGGTCCGGTGGCGGGCAACACCCCGTTCGTCATTGTCGGCTCCGGCCTGCAGAACGCGAGTGTTACCTTCGGGGGCACCCCGGCGACCGTTCTGGGCACCGACCCCAGCGGCACGATCCTGTTCGGTTTCACCCCGGCCGGTACCGCTGCCGGCAACGTCCCGGTCGTGGTGACGACCTCAGGCGGCAGCGCCACCGTCCCCGGCGGGTTCACCTACGTGTGAGGAGAAGGCCGTCGCCGGGGCGCCGGTTTCATTCCTCCGGTGTGCGACGGTGGATTGACCGTACGGACCTGATGGCACGGTCCGGTACCGGCACCTGAGAGGAGGGCGTGCCCCCTCCACCATCCGGCCCCCGCCCCCTGGAGGCGGGGGCCGGACCCTGGCCCGGGCGCCTCGTCACCGGTTCTCGGGGCGGACGCCCGCCCGGGGGCAGATAGGGCCGGACGGCATCCGGCGAAAGACACTCGGCGATGTCGCACAACACGTGCATCGGCAGCCTGGCGTCCGCCATCCACGTCAGCCCGGTACGCCGTACGTCGTGGCGGAGAAGGAATTCATGCCCCAACTCGACCACGACGCTCTCCCAGTTGGTCGCCCTCCGCAGCACAGCGGTGGAGAAACGGCTTTGAGAAGGACCGGTGAACAGCCGTGCCTGCGGGGTATGTCGTGCCGCCTCCAGCCGTCCCGCAACCAGCGCCCGTGCCGCAGGTCGCAGCGGTACGGATCGCCGGTTCCGAGCCGGGCACCGGCCGTCCACCGGGCCGTCCGCGGTGAACACCGTGTGGTGTCTCACATGCCATGTCCAGGTGCCCGGATCGATGTCCTGGGCGCGCAGTCCGGACACTTCGCTGAAGCGGGTACCCGTCCACGCGGCGAAACGCACGATGTGCCCCCAGCCTTCGTAGCCGCCCCAGGAAGACTGGACGAGCCTGGCAGCCAGACGGTCGAGCGCCGCCGGGTCGGGCAGCGCCAGCGACCGTGGCGTGGCGCGTTCGAGCTGGGCACGCTGGTACTCCTGCTGCCATCCGGTCACCCGGGCCGGGTTGGCGTCGAGCAACCCGTCCTTCACGGCTTGTTCAAGGACACGGACCAGCACGGCGAGGCTGTTCTTCACCGTCGACAGCCCGCACTCGTCGGCGATCCAGCAATGCAGCGCGCGATCGACGACCTGGCGGGTCATCTTGCCCACGGGAACGTGCCCGACGCCGGGAAGGATGCGGAGCCGCCATCCGGCCTCGTAAGGAAACATGGTCTTGGGGTCCAGTCCGTCCATCGCGACCGCCCATCGCCGTTCTCCGTACTCGGCGAGTGACATCGTGCGGCCGCGGGCCGCGGGCAGAGTCCGGTGCGAGAAAACACTTTTCATTTTCCGATCAGCCCTTGCCTGATATGGCGATTATCAATCGTGTTGGCGCGATTTACTCGTACGTGCGTAGCGATCGCATGCAACTCTCGCTTCGCAGTGACGTGATGTCGTGGGGTGACGGACGGCGATCTGGCGTTACCGCTACGGCTGTTCTCCCTGTAGGGGAATGCCGAGAAAATTCGTGTGTCGCGCTTCCCTGTTTCGCCATGGGGTGGAAGAAGTGGGAAGGTCAGGACCTCGTCCGTCGCGGACGAATAGAAGCATCGATCAATGTTGGCACGCAAGTTGGTGTGAGTTCACTGTTTTTCACGCTGCTCCAAAAGAGTGACCTCTCCTGTCGGCTGTTGTAACCGGCTCAGGGTGCATGGATAACTGGGCACATCCAACCGGTGGGCCGCCCATCCTCTCCGGGGAACGGCATCCGGCCTACTCGTTGGCTCGGCCTCGTGCCGGCTTCCGGGACGGACCGTGGTGCCGGAATGGGCGTCCCTGGGGAGGGGTTTGGATCCATCAGCCGGTGCCGGCTTCCGGCACCGGCTGATCGGCCCCACCATTGAGCGAGGGGCGCCATGCTGATCCGCTTTTCCGTGCTGGTCTTATCGGGAGATGCGTTACGAGTTGGCGGCTATCGTTTCGCCGCCGGCGATGACGGTCAGCCCTACGGTTTTGCCCGCCGGATCACGGCAGGATGGGCCGTTCTCCCTCCGGTGACTGCCGCCCTGCAGTGCCTTCCGCACAAACTCCCCGCGCAGCAGCTCCGAGCCCCCGCCGGCCGGAAACCCGGCTCCGGCCAGAAAAACCTGCGACTGAACACCGGAGTGCACCATGGCACGCAAACGCATCGTCATTCTTGTCGAAGAGCACGAAGGAGATGCTCTGCCGCGGAACTTGCGTGACGAGTCCAGGGACCCGATCCGGCTCGTGCGTGGAAACGGTTATGAGCGTTTCGAATTCTACGGCGAATACGCAGATCTGAACGGCAACCCGGTTCCCATGTACCGCTGGCACTACCGCACGTCCATCGCCGAGTAGGTGCCGCACAACACAAGGAAGAACTTCGCGCAGGAGCGGGAAAATGGCGATCCTCGCGAGGAATGGAGTCCTGTTTTGAAACACGAACTCGTATACCCCGAGGACTACGACATCGGCCGCCGAGCCGTGGTGACAGGCGTCGGGTTCTGTCTTCCCGGGCAGGAGACGCCGGTATTCACGGCCGATGACATCTGGAACGTCGCCGCGAACGGCCGGTCCTGCATTCAACACGACGAGGTGTACTACGGCTCCGTCGACCTGCCGCAGGAGATGTTCGACGATCACTTCCCGGACCTTCCGCCGTTCTTCTCCCGGCACTACACGCCGGCACACCGCTACGGTCTGGTATCGCTGGCGCATGCCTGCGAGGACGCCGATCTGAACTTCCGGGACGGAGACCTGAGCGAAGCCGCGGTTCTGGTCGGGCGCGGCGGCGTGGACGCCAACGTCGGCAGCTATCTGTCGGTGCTGCGAGCCGATCCCGCGACAACCAGTACATCGGAAGCGATGGAACTGTTCGTCGCCGCCCAACAAGCGGTGACCCCCTCCGACGTCGCACTGGTCCAATCCGCGCTACTCCGCTCCAACGGTCCCGTCTACACCGTCTCCTGCGGTTGCGCGTCCTCCGCGGTACAGATCGGCAACGCCCGCCAGATGATCAACCGGGGCGAGATCGAGATGGCCATCGTGACCGGTGTCGACGTCTTCGACAAGCAGCTCATCCAGAACATCCAGCGACTTCTGCACGGGGCACAGCAGACCTACGACACCCTGCGGACGCCCGGGATGCCAGAGCTGGTGCCGTCCTTCCTCTCCCTCATGCGTCCCTACGACCGGCGGGCGAGCTCCATCAATCACGGGGAGGGGTCGGCGACTTTGATCGTTGAGAGCTGGGACCACGCCGTCCGCCGCGGCGCGCACATCTACGGCCAGGTGCTGTCCAATGCCTTGGCCCGGGACGGACTGGCCAACCCGCTGGCATGCGACGAGACCGGGAGCGAACTGGTCGCCGCTGTCCACCGCTGTCTCGGCGACCGGTGGGACCTGGGCAACGTGCCGTACATCCATGGCGGCAGCGACGGCAATGTCGTCGTCACAGCCTTCGAGACCGCCGCCGTCCGAGAACTGTACGGGGACGGGGAGCGCCCGCTGTTGACATCCCAGGAGGGCTGCTTCGGACACAACGGCGCTCCGGCCGGCTGTGTGGGCGTCGCGCTGACGCTGATGATGCTGGAGCGGGGGCAGGTGTGCCCGACCGCCAACTGCGAGCAGCCCGCCGACGGGCTCACCTTCGACCCCGTCCCCGGGGTGCGGACCCGACCGCTCGACTTCGACTACGCGTTGACCTTCAACTACCAGGTCGGCGGGGTCAAGAACGCCATCCTCCTCGGCAGCACACAGGCTGTGTGACCCGGGCGGACCACGCCTACGTACGGAGACCCGATGAACGACCACACACCTACCCAGGCAGCCGCGCGGCTGATTCCCCGGGAGACCGGGCGCATCGCCGTGATCGGCATGGGGTGCCGGCTTCCCGGAGACACCCATTCACCCGCGGCACTGTGGCGGCTGCTGGCCGAGGCCCACGACGCGGTCGGCGAACTGCCCCCGGAGCGTCGGCGTCTCTCCCCGAGCGGTTCGCCCGGTCGGGGTGCCACCAGGACACCGGTGTTCCTGCCGGGCGGGTATCTGCGTGAAGTGACAGACTTCGACGCCGCTTTCTTCGGCGTTGCAGGGCGGGAGGCAGACGTGCTGGATCCTCAGCACCGCCTGCTGCTGGAGGTCACCTGGGAGGCCCTGGAGCACGCAGGTCTCCCACCGGAGCGGATGCAGGGCAGCCCCACTGCCGTCTTCACCGGGATCAGCTACGGCGACTACATGGACCATCTGACCGGGACCGACCAGGAACTCGAAGGGTCGATCCTGACCAATGGTCACTGCGTGGCGGCAGGCCGGGTCTCATACCTGCTGGGACTGCACGGTCCGAGTGTGGCCCTGGACACCGCCTGCTCCTCCTCGTTGGTGGCCGTGCACTTGGCGCGCCAGGCACTGTGCGCCGGAGAGTGCGATCTGGCACTGGCCGGCGGGGTCACCCTGACGTTCCAGCCGCGCATCACCCGCTCCTTCGCCAGGATGGGCATGCTGTCCGCGAGCGGGCGCTGCCGCACCTTCGATGCCGGGGCCGACGGGTTCGTTCGGGGCGAGGGCTGCGGCGTGGTGGTGCTCAAGCGTCTCGACGACGCCCTACGGGACGGCGACCGGGTACTTGCGGTGCTGCGCGGCTCGTCGACCAACCAGGACGGTGCCTCCGACGGCCTTGCGGCGCCATCGGTGGATGCCCAACGTGCCCTCTACCGGGGAGCACTCGAAAGCTCCGGCATCGATCCGCGGGACGTGGGGATGGTGGAGACCCACGGCACGGGTACCCCGGTGGGCGACCCGATCGAGTTCGCCGGTCTTGCCGACGTCTACGGCGACGGCCCCGGCCGCTGCGCCCTGACGTCGGTGAAGACCAACATCGGGCATCTGGAGCCGGCCGCCGGAATCACCGGGCTGATCAAAACTGTGCTGTGCTTGCAGCGCGGTGCCATTCCGGCGAACCTGCACTTTCAGCGCTGGAACCCGGCCGTGTCCGCGGACAACACCCGTTTCTTCGTCCCCACCGAGCTGACCGCCTGGCCCCTCGGGACGCCGGTCCGGCTGGCTGCCGTATCCTCCTTCGGATTCTCGGGTACCAATGCACACGCGCTGCTCGAACAGGCCCCGGAACCGCGGTCCCCGCGGCGCTCCGAGAAGCCGGTATCAACGGCGCCCGACGTCTTCCTCGTCCCGGCCGGGTCTCCGGACGCGCTGCCCGCCGCGGCCGGCCGACTCGCGGACTGGATGACTGGTGACGGTGCGCTGGTGCCGCTTCGGGACCTCGCACACACCCTGGCGTTGCGGCGCTGCGCCGGGCGTGGGCGGCTCGCCGTGGTGGCGTCCGGGCGCCACGAACTCATGGGCTCACTCCGGGCCTTCGCTGACGGGCAGAAACCCGCCGCTGCGGTGACCAGCCCGGTGGGTGGGGGAGTCGAGCGGCACCCGGTATGGGTCTTCTCTGGCCACGGTTCCCAGTGGCCCGGCATGGGTCAGGGGCTGCTGAAGACCGAACCGGCCTTCCGTGAAGCGCTGGCCGAGGTCGGCGATCTCATCCGGGCGCGCATCAAGGTCTCGGTAGTCGACGTGATCCGGCGCGGCAGATCCATCAAGGGCTGCGCCACTGTGCAGCCGGTGCTGTTCGCGTTGCAGATCGCGCTCGCAGCCACGTGGCGCGCGTACGGGATCGAACCCGCCGCGGTCATCGGCCACTCCATGGGCGAGGTCGCGGCGGCGGTGGTGTCCGGCGCTCTGCCGCTCGCCGACGGGGTCCGCGTGATCTGCCGGCGGTCCGGCCTGCTGAGCCGTATCGCCGGACAGG
Source organism: Streptomyces sp. NPDC029159 (assembly GCF_055564055.1). Lineage (NCBI taxonomy): Bacteria > Bacillati > Actinomycetota > Actinomycetes > Kitasatosporales > Streptomycetaceae > Streptomyces > Streptomyces sp. NPDC029159. The sequence goes on along the minus strand of NZ_JBVHWT010000001.1, from coordinate 369,050 downwards.
GTGGCATGGTGAGCGTTGGACTCAGCGCCGACGCGGTGCGCCAGGAAATCGCCGACAGCACGGCCGAGACCGTATCTGTCGCCGTCCTGTCGTCGCCCGATTCCACTGTGGTGGCCGGCCATATCGCTGAGGTGAGCCGACTGGCCGCTGCCTGGGAGGCCCGCAGGATCCCGGTCTTCCCGATCTCCGTGGACGTCGCCTCCCACTGCCAGTTGGTCGACCCGATCCTGCCGACCCTGCACTCAGCGCTGGCCGGGCTCACGCCGCGGCCTCCCGAGGTGCCGTTCTACTCGACTGTCGTGGGCCCCGGTGCCACCCCCGTCTTCGACGCCGACTACTGGTGCGCGAACCTGCGCCGCCCGGTCCGGTTCGCCGAAGCGGTGGCTGCTGCGGCGGCCGACCGGCATCAAATCTACGTCGAGCTCTCTCCGCACCCCGTCGTCACCCATGCCGTCGAGCGGAGCCTGTCCGGTCTTGTCCCCTCCTCCGTCGTCCTGCCCACACTGCGCCGTGAGGAGGACGAGCCGACCACCCTGCGCTCCCAGCTCGCCGCACTGCACTGCGCGGGCGTCCCGGTGAACTGGCGTCACCTCTACGGCGGTGGGAAACTCGTCGACGCTCCCACCCTCACCTTCGACCGTCGTCACCACTGGGCCGAGGGATCCCGGAACGTGGCCCCTTCCGAGCTCGCGGACGCTGGCTTGCCCGGGCACCACACCGAACTGCCCGGCACGCCCTCGCGGCACTGCTGGCGTGCTGACGCAGGTACGGAGGCAATGCCCTGGCTCGCCGACCACCGTGTGCACGGCGCCCCGGTCATGCCCGGAGCGGGCCATTGCAGCATCGCTCTGGCGGCGGCCTGTGAGGTCTTTGGAGCGGCCCCGCACGAGGTAGAGGTCACCGACATCCACTTCGAGCAACTGCTGCGACTGGACCGCCACACGGAAGTCAGCACCGTCGTGACGATGGCCTCTCCTGACAGGGCGCACTGCGAGATTCTTACGCGGGGTCAGGACGGCGAGTGGGAGCGGCAGGCCGACGCGATGCTGCACCGGCTGACCGTACGAGAGGAAGGCCGGTCCCGGTCCCTTGACGCGCTCCGGGTGCGCCATCCGCTGCGACTGGACCCGGCTGATCTCTACCGGAGCTTGCGCCGGCGGGGCTTGGAGCACGGTCCGGCCTTCAAGGGAATTACCGAGATGCACTCGGTGCGTCACAGCGACAGTTACATCGCCAAGGTGTCACTCCCGTCCGGGTCGGGCGACCTCGTGCCGGGCCTGCCGGTCCACCCTGCCCTCCTCGATGTCTGCGCCCAGCTCGCCGTGGCACCTTTGATGCACGAGGACGACCAGGCCCCTGTGCTTCCGGTGGCGGTGCAAGCAGTGCGTGTCCTGGGCGATCCCGCACAGGCCGCGTACTGCCATGCCCACATCAGCCAGAACGAGCCGGACGCCGTCGTGGCCAATGTCCGTCTCCTGGACGCCAATGGCACGGTGGTCGTCGCGGCCAACGGTCTGCGCTTCGCCCGGCGTCCCGTCCGCGATGTGCCGGAGGCCGACGACTGGCTGCTGGAGATCGGCTGGCAGTCCGCCCCCCGTACCACTTCGGAAGGCGGCAGCACGCCGGGGAGCTGGCTTGTCGTGGGGGAGGGGGACGGGTCGGCCGGCATCCTGGCCGCCGCGCTGCGCTCCCGCTGTGCCCGTACCAACGTCTGGGATCCGCCGCTGGACGACACGTCCCTCGACGCCCTTCGCGGATCGGTGGGCGAGCGGCTGGCCGCCGGAGTCGAACCGCCGCGTGCGGTGGTCCTGGTGTGCGGCCGACCACGTCGTGAGGAGTCGACCGAGCAGTCCTTGCGACGCACCCGCAGACTGCTCGCCACCGTGCAGGCCATCACCATGACCTCGGCTTCGCCGCGGCTGTGCGTCATCACGCAGGGCGCCCGGAACGTGATCCCGGGGGACACCGCCGACCTCGGCCAGGGCTCCCTGCGGGGGCTGGTACGGGTGGCCGCCCTGGAGCACCCCGAACTGCGTCCCGTACTGGTGGATGCCGACCCGAACAACATCGATCCCGCCGACGTGGCCCAGGAGTTGCTGGCGGACACGGACGACGACGAGGTCGCGCTGCGCACCGGCGGCCGATGGGTGGCCCGGCTGCGGCACGCTGCGGCTGCTGCACCGGACCGTCCGTCCACTTCCTGCACTGTGCGGCATGGCGTGGACGGGTTCCGGCTGCGCGCGGGCCGATTGGGCGATCTGGCGAGCCTCGAATACGCCGCTGTCCGGCGGCGTCCACCCCAGCCCGGCGAGGTCGAGGTGCGGATCACTGCGGCCGGCCTGAACTTCCGGGACGTGCTGACGACGATGGGCCTGCTCCCGGGCGACCACGACATCCGCTACCGCATCGGATTCGAATGCTCCGGTGTGGTCAGCGCGGTGGGCGCGGAGGTGCAGCAGCTGCACGTCGGGGACGAAGTGCTCGCCATCGATCTGCGGGGCGGTGCCTTCGGGTCGTTCCTGACCGTCCCGGCCGACATGGTGGCACCGATCCCCGCCGGTCTCGGACTCGTCACCGCGGCAGGACTGCCCGTCGCCTTCATGACGGCGTGGTACGCCCTGCGTCACGTCGCCCGGCTCGCTGCCGGGGAGCGGGTGCTGATCCATTCGGCCACCGGAGGCACCGGACTGGCGGCGATGGCGGTGGCCCGGTCGCTGGGCGCGGAGGTGCTGGCCACTGCCGGCAGCAGCGACAAACGACACCACCTGCGCGCCATGGGAATCCGGCATGTCATGAACTCCCGGTCCCTGGATTTCGGCGAACGTGTCCGCGAAGTGACCGGAGACGGAGTTGACGTCGTACTCAACTCACTGTCCGGTGCGGCCATCCGTACCGGACTGGAGACGCTGCGTCCTTTCGGTCGTTTCGTGGAGCTCGGGGTGCGGGACATCCTCTCCGACGCTCCGCTGGGCATGCTCCCGCTGCGCCACAACGTCACGCTGCGCACCGTCGACCTGATCGAGTTGAGCCGCCACCACCCCGACGTGTTCACCGCGGTGTGGCGGGAGGTGCTCGACGAGTTCCGAGAGGGACGGCTCAAACCGCTGCAATGCACGGAGTATCCGCTGGCGGAGGCCACCAGGGCCTTCCGCACCATGGCCGCCGCGGACCACATCGGCAAGCTGGTGCTGTCCGTGCCCACCGTTGGCCAGGCTTCCGCGGTGCTGCCCGAGATGGATCTGCCGGTACGTAAGGGCGGGGCATACATCGTGACAGGCGGACTGCGTGGCCTGGGACTGGCCACCGCACGGTGGCTCGCCGAGCACGGTGCCGGCCATATCGTCCTCAACGGGCGCACCGCTCCTTCCCGTGAAGCCGCACGCCTGATCGAGGGCCTGCGCGAGAGCTCCGCCAAGGTGTCGGTGGTCCTGGGAGACATTGCTGAACCGGGTACCGCGGAGCATTTGGTGGCCACCGCGGTGGCCGACGGAGCCGGGCTGTACGGGATCGTGCACTGTGCCATGGTCCTGGACGACGCGGCCCTCGCCAATGTCGCCGACGAGCAGCTGGAGCGGGTCTGGACGCCGAAGGCCGTCGGAGCCTGGCAGCTGCACCACGCCGCCGAAGGGTGCCTGCTGGACTGGTTCGCTGTGTTCTCGTCGATGGCCTCGCTGCTGGGCAACCGCGGCCAGGGCGCCTATGCCGCAGCGAACTCCTGGCTCGACAGCTTCGCGGCCTGGCGCTCCGCCCAGGGACTGCCCACCCTCGCAGTCAACTGGGGCCCCTGGGGTGAGACAGGCGTCGCCACCGACTTCCGCCAACGCGGCTACCACACCATTCCTACCGAACAAGGCATGGCCGTACTTCACAGCCTGCTGTGCCAGCGGCGTGTGCAGACCGGGGTGCTCCCCGGCCCGCCGGACACCTGGATTCCGCCTGCGGGGCGGCATCTCCCCTTCTTCAGCACGGTCTCGGGCGAGCAGCCCACGAAGCGGTCCGTTGTTTCCGACGGCTCCGAAGAGCTGCGCGACCTCATCCGCGCCCTGCCTGCCGGCCTTCCCCGCAGAGCCGCCCTTGAGGACTGCCTGGCGGACCATGTCCGCGCCGTCCTCCGCCTGGGAGACGGCTCCGTCGACCCCCAGACACCGCTGAAGTCGCTGGGATTCGACTCCCTCCTGGCCCTGGAGCTGCGCGCCCGCATTGAGCGTTCCTTCGCTCTCTCCCTCTCACGGAATTTCGTGTGGCAGCATCCCACGCTGGCCGAGCTCGCTGCCGGCGTCGCGGACCAGCTCGGGATGGAACTGAATGCCACATAGCGCCGTTTCACGCGTCACTCCGCGTTCGGCGGGCATTTGGAAGTTGCCCGCCGAACGCGGCACTGTTTCAACCCCCGACGCCACTCCGCATGGAATCCATCTCGCTCGGTGCACTTCGGATCTGCGGTCGCGGGAGGCGCGGTGGTGGAGCTTCTGACTCCGCGTGAGTTGTGAAAGCCCCGATGGATGGCGTTCCCTTTCCGCCGGGGGGGCTGTGCACACCGACGGTGCGTGATCCTCGTTAAGGGTACCCCTCGGGTGCAGTCTGCGGACTCGGTCCGGGGGCACGACACCGGCATCGATCGTACGCAAGGACGTCAAGTCCGTTACGCGGTACGACACCTCGGCAGGGCCATCGAATGCGCCTCGGCCCGAGTTACCGGATGCCGAAGATTCTCCGCCGCGAACACGGAAGGCCATTCTATTTTTCGCCCTTTCGTCGGCCGTCGCCCGCTCATTTGCTACCGCGGCCTCGGTGCGTGAGCGGGCCTCTTCGTATCGTCACCTACGGATTTCGTGACGTTTTCTTGCGTTGATAGTATTTCACTCCCCATACTCCGTGCCCCCTTAAAGCGCCTCGCAATGCGCCTTCCGGGGCCCCTTCCCGGCTGCTTCAATCAATTTTGAAAAGCAACGGGGAATTCCTTCGTGTGACAGTCTTCGGGGAATTCCCCGATTGACATCGGGGGCCCGAAAGGAACCTAGGAAAGGGGTAGTCTCGATGCAGCGCACGCAAGAGGCCCACATCGAACTGACGACCCGACAGGTCAATACCTGGCCCGACGACCAGGCCATGGTGATCCCGCCCGACTGCTGGCGCTCCAAGGAGCAGACAACATTCGTCCTTCCGCCATTGGAACGTGCGGTGCCGGTCTGTCGCATTCTGGCCCGCGCTTGGCTCGACGGGCAGCAAGTCTATGACGGAGATACCCGCTACCGCTTCCTGCTTGTCCTGTCCGAACTGGTCACCAACGCAATCCAGCACTCCGAGAGCCTGCGCATCATCTGCCGGATGCGCAGGCCCACGGACCACTTCCACGTAGAGGTTCAGGACGACGGCGGAAGCCTGTGGATTCCCCGCGCTCGCCGCCTCGGCCAAGGGCGGGAGCGTGGCCGCGGCCTGGAGCTGATCGCCGAGTCCTGCACCCAGTGGGGCCGCCGGACCGATGCCGATGAGGGCTGCACCGTCTGGGCATCGGTACCTCGCTTCCCGGTCGAACACGCCGGAATGCTTGCCCCGTCATGACCAGGGCAGGGTGAAGCGCTCCCGGCCCTCCCGGCCGCCGGCTACCGGGAAGCCCCGGCAGCCGACGGCCAGGCAGCACAGGCTCCGTACCTCCCGGAGGGAGCCGCCTGGTCGTCGGCGCCATTGCGTGACCCGTCAGTCGGCAGACGTGCGCTGCAGGGGAATGCGGAGCTCGCCCTCCTGCACCACGGCATCGAAATCGCAGGCCGGCTTGGTGTCTTTGTAGGGGGAGAGCTTCGCTCGGAACAGTTCCAGGTGCCGTGTGACGAGCGTAGACCGCAAGCTGCCCAGAAGGTTCACTGCTTCCTCCGCTGCGCGGCACGCTTCCTCGACATCACCGGCCTGCACCAGCGCCGACGCGAGCAGGAGAAGAGTGATCGCCCGGCGACGCACCCGCGTTCGCGGAAGCCGTGCGAGTGCCTCGGTGGCACGGCGAGCAGCCTGGCGGAACTGCCCCAGATCGTGGTGGCAGTGCGCCAGTTCGTAGGCCAAGCAGGCCCGGTCGAAGTGTGCCATCCACTCAGGGATGTCACCGGGATCGGCGCGGATCATCGCTTCCATGGCCTTGTCGCAGAGCTTCCCGCACCTCCGTGAGTCGCCGAGCAGGGCGTATCCGCGGGCCTCGGCCACATGGAACAGTGCCTGCACGGTGAGCGGCGCCTGTTCTCGCGCCCCTTCCCGTGCGGCCCTCACAAGCTGTACAGCCTCCCGTGCGCAGCCCGCATCGAGGGCGAGACGGCTCAGCCCCGCTGCCAGGATGTAACCGCCGTGGCACCGGTCGCCCGCCGCATGCGCGAGCCGCAGCGCCTGGATGTAGTACCGCTGTGCCAGACCGAGGCGGCCCGTGTCCATCGCGGTGTATCCGGCGAGTTCCGTGAGCCGGGCGGCGACGGCGAACAGCTGACGCCCGGTGGATTCGTCGTAGCTTCCCGTGATCAGCCCCGACATCACACCATGCAGGCACGACACCACGACAGGGCGCACATGGCCGCCACCGATCCGGTGATCGAGTTCCGCGAGTGCTTGATTGAGGGTCCGCACCAGATCGACCTCGGTCGCCCCGCTGCGCAGCCCCCGACGTCGGTTGCGCGCGACCTCCGTGTCCACGCTGCTGATCAACCAGTCCCGGGTGGATTCGACTAACGCCGGAGCGCCCATGGTCGCGCCGGACAGGGCCTCAGCCGATTCGGCGTCCATCTGCCACAGTTCACAGACCTGAGCCAGTGCGTCCTCCACGTCGGTCGCGAAGTGGAGCCCGACTCCGCAGGTCACGCTGTTGCCGCTGGCCATGCCGATCTCCGCGGTCGAGACCATGCGGCCGAGTCTGCTGCTCAGCGCCTCGGCGATGATGGCCGGTACGCGCCCACGTGGCTGCTGGCCTCTCATCCATCGACTCACGGATGTTTTGTCGTACCGCAGGTCCAGCCCCTGTTCCTGTCCCAGGAAATTCACCTGGCGGGCAAGGGCGGAGTTGGATAGCGAGGCCTCTCGGATAAGTGATCTCAGTTGCTGATTGGCCTGACGCGCCATCGCGGGTCGGGGGGGCATGAGGGTGCCTCCAAATACATGCTGCCAGCGCTTCGCGTTGGCAAATACGGTGTGAAGAGTACTGGTAGGTCATTACCTGGCCACCGGGAATGAACCACCATGACTAAAGTCAAGTGGTTGTCTTGGTGTCACTGTGCAGTAGTGAAGGCGCGTGACGAGACACCGGGGGCTCCCGGTTGCGTTTCCCCCTCGCCCGTACCCCACCGAAAACCCTGGCGCGAGGTGTGACCCAGATGCGTGCCAAAGCCGGCCTTCTCGGGATCGCCGAGGTCGCGGGGCGTTGGCAAGGATCATGCAGCGGTCGAGTTCGTGCTCCTGTCGTTGCAGCCCCGGCCGACTCCCCCCGGGCTTCCAGGTTCCTTCGGCATGAGTTTGTACAGCACTTTTACGTGCTGATGCTCGACGCCCGGAGAGCGGTTCTCCCGGCGAGGATCCGGACCGGCCGGCATGGCTCGTGAACGCCAGTGTGTGCCTGCCCGTTCTCGGCGCCGTTGCGGTTGCCATCGTCAGGACCGGTCAGATGCTGGCACCACACGGTCATGGTCGGCCCCTGCACGGACGTGGGCGTCATCCCGGTGTGCCACTCGAAGGGGACTGGATGCAGGGCCGAGGAAAGCGCGTTCCCGCGCCTTGGGCGGGCCGCTCCCGGAAATATCGGGAGCGATGGTGCTGTCGGGCCCGGTGAGGTTCACCCTTATCGGTCACCGCGGTGCGACGATGGCTGGCCCGGTCGGGGCCGGGTGCCTCGGCTTCAGTGAGGACGCGGAGGCACCGCACGTCCGGGAGGGAAATCGCGGCGGCCCCCGCCGTCCGACAGAGGCCGCGGGCCCACGAGCTGATCACCACACTGATCGGACTTGACCACTTCGCTACTGAGCGCCCGCAGCACTCGTTGTCCATCGGTAGCCCCTGCCGATCGGTGCGGGCCGGGAAGCGAAAGGACACCGACGTGAGCGAGACGGACACGTACAACCACGTGAAGAAGCAGATGCTCAAGGCCGGGGAACGCTTCGCCTCCGAGGCCGCGGACACCGAGATCTCTGTATAAGTCGGGAACGAGAACAGGCCGACGGCGTAGGCGGTTTCGCTCACCACAGGCTCAGCGGGCGCCCGGCCGTCGCCGCGGTCGTGATGCGCCGCATGATCTCGGCTTCGGATTCGTCGTTCGCCCGGCCGGCCCGGATGGCCGCGCCGATGGCGCGTGAACGACCGGCTGGACCCCGGAGGTCGGCGAGTGGACCGTGAGGATCGCGGCGCCGGGCCGGCCACTCCGCCCGGTTCTCCGCCGGAGTGCCGAGCCGGAGGTGGGCGGGTTGCTGGCAGGAGTGGTTGTCGCAGGTGTGGCACACGGTCGGGTTGTCGTTGCCCCAGCCCAGCCGTGGGATGACGCCGTGTGCCAGCTGGTAGCCGTACAGGTGCCCCGGCACCGTGCCTCGGCGAGTTCGGCCGGGCAACGACGCCGCCCAGAACACCTTCACCCAGTACCGGGTCCGAACTCCCTCGTCCGCCAGCCACGCGGCCCACTCGGCCGCGGGGACACGCACCGGCGAGGGCTCCCCGATCAGCGCGAGCTGCTCAGCAGGCGCCGGGCGGGTGCTGCTCGTCGGGAACAGCCCGGGCTCGAAGGAGTCATCCGTCGTCACGCGGCATCGACGCGGCCGTGGGGCGGCGAGGAGATCTCCTCATGGCCGGACGCCAGCTCACGGGTCGGCGCCTCCGACGAGCGAGGCCCCCGGGGGCGACGGGTGCGAGGACGCCCTGCTCGATCACGAAGTTCCGCGACCACTTCCTTCGCCCTGGCCGCGGAAACCGGCTTCGCCTCCCTCTCCAGCTCGTCCGGGGGTACGTCGAGCAGCCCCGCGACGACCTCGACGTCGTTGTCGAACAGCCGGAGCACGGCCGCCACCGCTTCCTTCGCCGCCAGGTCCGCAGCCTCCTTCGCCGCCGCTGCCGCCTTCGAGGCCCGCCGTTTGGACACGACCTCAGCGGCAGCCAATTCCTGAGTCCGGGCCTGGAGAGCCTGATTTGCGCGGACTCGCCGACGTATCTCTCCCGCGGTCATTCTGCTTTCCGGAGTTGCGCTCATGGATAAACCATAAGGAAGGCGCCCGGAAAAGTCCCATCGGGATATTCCGGAATCTGTTTCAGGGAATTAGGTGCATAGAATAAATCGAAGGTTCCATCGGAGAAGAATGCCTCCGGCGGGTCCTCCCTCGGAGGGGGAGGGGCGCATCGTTCGGCTGTGCCAACGTTGTTGTGCGGGAGCGGGCGGTCGTCCAGTTGAGAACGATTGTGAAACGCGTCCGGCGCGCCGTGGTGTAGCCGAGATGTGTCAGGCTGAGCGGCGCGGGGAGGCGGGCGGTCCCAGTGCCCGCCTCCCCCTTCCGCCTCGGCGACGCGGCGAAGGGCCGAGGTTGCCGAAGGCGGTGCTCAGGCAGCGAGTTCCATGCCCGCCATGCTCCACTCCACCGCGGCTCGTCGGCGATGTGGTTGTTTCCGGGGAGCTGCGTATGGACGCAGGGGTTCGACGTCCGGAGCTGCGGCTCCGCGTCCGCGGCCGCTTGCAGGATCCCGAAGAGGAGCCCGTGGTAGTTCCTGATCGTCTTGGGTGCGTACTTGCGCCTCTTCACGCCCGGTGCGTGGTGAGGCCCGCGCCGGCCCGTGGCCAAGTCGTTGATCCAGCGGCTGATGTGGTCGCGACCGAGGGTCGTCTCACGCTCGCCACGGACCGTCAGCTCTTGGAACCAGGGCAACATGTGGTTGTTGACGAACTTCCGGTAGTTGCCCCGCGTCTGGTCCGAAACATCCGTGAGCAGGTCGATGTAGCGATGGGCGAACGGGCCGAACATCTCCTTGTCGGGGATGGCCTCCTGCTCGGGGGCGGCGAACCCAACTCCCTTGACCCAGCCCGGAGGCCATTGCTGTCCGTAGGCGGTGACAAGGTCGCGGAACTTCTCTGCCGACTTCTCGTCCTCGAAATCCTCGCCTTCCTGCTTGGCGTCGCGCTTGCCGTTTGCTCTCCAGAGGACCCGGAACACCTCGCGGTCCTTGGTCTGACGTACTCGTATGGAGGCCATGTCCTCCAGCGTGCGAGGGGGAATGTGTTGCACAGAACGGCAAAGAAGAACCGCCCCTGACCCGTTTTCGCAGGTCAGAGGCGGTTCTCTTCGAGCGGTAGCGGTGGGATTTGAACCCACGGAGGAGTTGCCCCCTCACGCGCTTTCGAGGCGCGCTCCTTCGGCCGCTCGGACACGCTACCGAGAGAGATCCTAGCCCAAGGGGGGTCTGGATCCGAAATCGGATGTCGGAGGTGGTCAGCGGGAGCGGAAGAAGGCGGTGAGGGCGGCGGCGCAGTCGGGTTCCAGGACGCCGGTGATGACCTCGGGGCGGTGGTTGATCCGGCGGTCGCGGACCACGTCCCAGAGGGAGCCGACGGCGCCTGCCTTCGCGTCGTACGCGCCGTAGACGACGCGGTCGACGCGGGAGAGGACGATCGCGCCGGCGCACATCGTGCAGGGTTCCAGCGTGACGACGAGGGTGCAGCCGGTCAGTCGCCAGTCGCCGGGGCGGCGGTCGGCGGGGCCGGCGCCCGTGGCCAGCGCTTCGGCGGCGGTGCGGAGGGCGAGGACCTCGGCGTGCGCCGTCGGGTCGCCGGTCGCCTCGCGGGCGTTGTGGCCGGTGCCCAGGACCGTGCCGTCGGCGGCGAGGACGACGGCGCCGACGGGGACGTCGCCGGTCGCCGGGGCGAGCGCGGCTTCCGCCAGCGCCCGCCGCATCGGCGCGGTCCAGGGATCCCGCAGCGGATCGGGCGCGGCGGCGGGCGGGGGTGCGGGGGGTGACGCGGTCATGCCTCCAGTGTCGGGGACATGGCCGTGGGGCGGGGCGGGGTCCGGTGCGCCAGGCCCCTGCGCGGTCCAGGCGTATCCGGCGTACCCACGGCCGGGGGCCCCGCGCGCCCATTTGCCCGAGCCCCCGCGCACCCCGCGCGGAACGGTTCGAGGCCCAGCGCACCCCGAGCGAAACGGTTCGAGGCCCCGTATGCCGAACCCGCCGCCCCCACCGGGCCGCCGACCGCCGCCCTCAGCGCACCGCCTCCAGTACATCCGTGCAGCCCAGTGCGTCGGCGATCTGGGAGAGGGCGTCGGTGTCGAGGACGAGGAGGTCCTCGGGGCCTACGCCCAGGTCCGTCAGGAGTTCGACGTCGCCGAGGGGGCCGGGCGGTGGGGTGTCGCTGTCGGGGGTGTGCAGGTCGGCGTCGTCCGGTTCGGGGTCCGGTTCGCCGTCCTCGGTGCCGTCGAGGTCGAGGCTGTCGAGCTCGTCGTCGGCGTCGTCGTCGGAACCGAGCAGTTCGTCGGTGAGCAGGGCGCCGTACGAACTTCGCGCGGCGGCGGCGGCGTGCGAGACGAAGACGCGCGGGTCGTCCTCGCCGTCGATGCGGATGACGCCGAACCAGACGCCCTCCTGCTCGATGTACGCGACCACCGTGTCGTCGTCCACCGCTGCCTCTCGGGCCAGATCGGCCAGATCGGTCAGGGTCTCCACATTGTCGAGCTCCGTGTCGCTCGCTTCCCACCCGTCTTCGGTGCGCGCGAGCAGTGCGGCGAAATACACCGTGACTCTCCCACTGTCTTGGGCTGCCGGCCGGGCGGGGCGACGCGGGTGCGCCGCTGGTCCCGCCCCCGTCGGAATCGTGGCAGAAACAACGCGTCCGCGGGGGGTCTTCGGCGCTGCGTCGTGGGGTGGTTGCCGGAGAAGTCGCCCGCGTGCCGGAGCGGCGGCGTCGGAAAGCGGGATGTTCCGGGCGTGGACGGCGCCGGGCCGGGCCTGCCCGCCGGGCGCCGGTCCCCGGACGCGTCCGCGCCGTTCACCAGCGGAATGTGCGCATCCGTGGAGTCTGCCGCTGCCGGGCCGCCCGGGCGCGGCGCGGCCGGACCCGCTCGCGCGGCGCCCTGGCCGCGTGGAGTTCGCGCGGGAACCGGTCGCGGCGCCGGCGGCGCGCCGCGGCGCTCTCCGGGCCGGGCGCGGCGCCGGGCCCGTCGGGGTGCGGGGAGCCGGACACGCGGCACACCACCTCGGGCGGGTGTCCGCGGCCCGCTCCGCCGCGCCCGGAGGCCGTCGTGCCGGTGCGCCGGAGGGCCGACCGGGCCCGTGCCGGGGGCCCGGGCTGACGCCTTCGCCCGCACTCTCGGTTACTGTCGAGGGATGCGGATCCACGTCGTCGACCACCCGCTGGTGGCGCACAAACTCACCACACTGCGCGACAAGCGCACCGATTCCCCCACATTCCGGCGGCTCGCCGACGAGTTGGTCACCCTGCTCGCGTACGAGGCGACCCGCGATGTCCGGACCGAGCAGGTCGACATCGAGACCCCGGTGACGACGACCACCGGCGTCCGGCTGTCGCACCCGCGGCCGATGGTCGTCCCGATCCTGCGCGCCGGTCTCGGCATGCTGGACGGCATGGTGCGGCTGCTGCCCACCGCCGAGGTCGGTTTCATGGGCATGGTCCGGAACGAGGAGACCTACGAGGCGCACACCTACGCCACGCGGATGCCGGACGACCTCTCCGGCCGGCAGGTCTACGTCGTCGACCCGATGCTCGCCACCGGCGGCACGCTGGTCGCGGCGATCCGTGAGCTGATCAACCGCGGTGCGGACGACGTCACCGCGATCTGCCTGCTGGCCGCGCCCGAGGGCGTCGCGGTCATGGAGCGGGAGCTGGCCGGTGCGCCGGTGACGGTCGTCACCGCCGCCGTCGACGAGCAGCTCAACGCCGACCGGTACATCGTGCCGGGCCTGGGCGACGCGGGCGACCGGATGTACGGCACCGCCGGCTGAGACCACCCGGGGCGCCCCGCGGCGCCCACCGGAACACTTCGGGCCCCTGCCGGTTTCCGGCGGGGGCCCGCGGCACGCCTACGGACGGTCAGCAGTGGGGCTTGGGGCGCGGCGGGTGGGCGAGGGCGTGCAGGGCCTTCTCGGCGTCCTTCGCCTTCGTCAGGTCCTTGAAGGTGTCGCCGATGATCAGGTCGACGGAGTGGTCCTTGCGGCCGTCGGTCTCCTGGCGGGCCCCGGCGAGCTGGGTGGCGAGGACCTTCAGCGCGCCCTCGGCGCCGGACGGGCCGAGCAGCACGCCGTTGTTCTTGACCTTCTTGTCGTAGGCGGTGGGGGCGTTGCCCACCTCGCCGATGTCGAAGCCGCGCTTCTTCAGCTCGTCGGCGGTCTGCTTGGCGAGCCCGCCGCGCGGGGTGGCGTTGAGGACGTTGACGGTGATGGCGGACGGCGCGGGCGGCTTGGCCGTGGCGGGCGCGGCGGGCGCGCTGGTGTCGCACTTCTGCTTGGCGTCCGCGCTCTTCTCGGCGGCCTGGGCCTTGCCCGAGCCGCCACCGAAGACGTCGATGAGCTGGAGGGTGCCCCAGCCCGCCAGGCCGAGGGCGCAGACGCCCGCGGCGGCGGTGAGGACGATCCGGCGGCGGTGGCGGGGGCGGCGCATCCGGGGATACCTGTCGCCCGTCACGCGGTACTTCTTACCGCCCATGCCCGGTGGCGTCAGCATGCTCATGAGTCGAGCGTAGTGCCGCCCGGGACGCGTGCCTACTAGATGATCAACGCAGGGCGGGTGAGCCGACCCGAAAGGGGCAACCGATCCGTTCGTACGGCGGAACGGACCGGGCGGCGGGCGTCAGTCCAGTTCGAGGACGCGGGCGTGCAGCACCTGGCGCTGCTGGAGCGCGGCGCGGACGGCGCGGTGCAGGCCGTCCTCCAGGTAGAGATCGCCCTGCCACTTCACGACGTGCGCGAAGAGGTCGCCGTAGAACGTGGAGTCCTCGGCGAGGAGAGTTTCCAGGTCCAGCTGCTGTTTGGTCGTCACCAACTGGTCGAGGCGTACCGGGCGCGGGGCGACATCCGCCCACTGGCGGGTGCTCTCCCGGCCGTGGTCGGGGTACGGACGCCCATTTCCGATGCGCTTGAAGATCACACGGAAAGCCTACCGGGCGAGCGGCCGCGGGCCCAGCCGCGCCACGGGTATCGGCCACTCCGGGCCCGGTGCGGGGCCCTTGAGGCCCGCGCGCGGGGGCGTGCGCCGGGGTGGGGGCGGGGCGTCCGCCGCCCCTCGGCGGCCCGCCACCGGGGTGCGCACCCTCGTAGCGCTTCCCTAGGGGCGCTGCCCCGGGGACTCCGAGGGGTGGGACGTGGGCGTGGCCGACGGTGGTCCGGAGGGGCCGCCGGTGCGCGGGGCCCGGCCCTCGGAGCTCGGGGTCCGGTGCGCCGTGGCGTCCGTCGGCAGGTCGCGGGGGGACGCGGGGTGGCCGCTCGGTCGCACCGTACGGGTCGGGCCGGGGGGCTCGTGGCTGCCCGGGGCCGTCGGGGACGGGGTCGGGCGGCTGTCGTGGGTGGGGGTCGGCAGCGGGTCGGGTGTGGTGGCGGGCATGGGGCGTGGTGGCGTGGTGTCGGGGGCGAACACCGCGTAGCCGATGGCCGCGGCGGCCGCCGCGGCGGCCAGCGGCAGCGCGAACCGTCTCCAGCGGGCGCCGCGCAGCCACGACGTGCGGCGGGCCGCCCGGGGCACGGCCGCCGGGCGCAGATCGCGGGGTTCGACGGTGGCGGCGCGGGCGGCGAGGGCGGCGCGCAGCCGCTCCTCGACGGGGCGCGGGGGGCCGCCGGGGGAGGGGCGGGCGGTCCGGTGGTCGTCGCCGGTGCTCATGACCGCTCCTCCAGGATTTTCTCCAGCGCTTTCAGGGCGCGGCTGGCGAGGGACTTCACCGCGCCCCGGCTGATGCCGAGGGTGCGGGCGATCTCCGCCTCGGACAGGTCGCCCCAGTACCGCAGGACGAGGACCTCGCGGCGCCGGGCGGTGAGTCTGCCGAGCGCCGCCAGGACCTCGCGGTGCTCCTCGTCGAGGACGATGCGTTCCTCGGCGGAGGGGGCGTCGGCCTCGTACGGCGGGGTGTAGTTGCGGGCGCTGCGGCGGCGGCGCAGGACCGAGCGGGCGGAGTTGACGACGGCGGTGCGCAGATAGGCGAGGGCGTTGTCGACCTCGTCGAGGCGTTCGCCGTGGCGGCGGCAGAGCGCGGTGAACGCGTCCTGGACGACGTCCTCGGCGGTCGCCCGGTCGTCGACCAGCAGCACCGCGAGACGCACCATCGCGAGCCGGTGCGCGTGGTACAGCTCACCGATCGACGGCCGCTCCGGCATGCCCGTGCCGAACGCGGAGGGGGTGGCGGCGCCCGGCGTGGCGGCGGGCGCCGCGGTGTGCGCGGACCGGGCGGTGCGCGTCGCGGTACGGGCTGCCGTGCGGACCGCGCCACGCAGCCACTGCCACCGGACGCGCCGCGGCCCCGGCAGGGCGAACCCTGCCGGGGCGAGCGGGAATATGAGCGTTTCCATCGGTTCCTGGTGCCGGGGAGGGGGCGTCAGGCGCGGTTGCGGCGGACCGCGTACAGGGTGCCACCACCGGCCGCGAGCAGGGCGGCGGCGCCCGCGCCCATCAGCAGCGTGGTGGTCTCGGAGGCGCCGGTGTGGGCCAGTTCGTCCTTGCCGGACGCGTCCCGGCCGGTGGCGGGGGCCGGGTCGGCGCCGCGGCGCGTGTCCCCGGGGTGGGTCACGCTCGGCACGGGGCGCGGTGCGGACCCGTCGCCGGCGGGCCCCGCGGACGGCGTGCCGGACGCGCCGCGACCGGGGAAGGTGGGCTCCGCGGACGGCCGCGACGACGGCGGCTCCGTCGCGTCGCGCCCCGGGTAGGTGGGCTCGGCGCTCGGCCGGTGGGCGGACGGCGTGGTGACGCTGGGCTCCGGGCGGGAGGTCGCCGGGCCGGACTCGTCGGCGGCCGCGGGACCGGCCGTGGCGAGGGCGGTGAGCGCGCAGGCGGCCAGCAGCCCGGCGGCGGCGGCGCCGCGTATCCGGCCGCGGGTGGCGGGGGTGGCGGACTGCGTGGGGGCGGTGCGGAAGAGGTTCACGGGTACTGCTCCACGGTCGAGTCGTTGGGCGGCGCCCGGTGGCGCCCTCACCCCTCACGACGTGCGGCGGGGGTGGGGGTTGCCGGTGTGGAGAGAATTTTTTTCCGGGAGGCGGGGCGGGCGGGCCCAAGGCCCCGGAGCCGGGCGCCGCCGGGGCGCGCGCCGCCTCGCCGGGCGCCGGGGTGCGCGCTGCCCGCTCCCGGCCCCGGGCCGGGTCCCCGCTCACCCCTCCGGCTTGATCAGTCCCCGCCGGTAGGCCGGCGCCAGACGCTGCGGGACCTGGTGAACGGTGCCGTCGACGGTCACCGGGACCAGCTGGGGCGTGGCCGCCTTCCACTGGGCGCGGCGGTGGCGGGTGTTGCTGCGGGAGAGCTTGCGCTTGGGGACGGCCATGGGAGGAGCCTCCGGTGGGTGGGGTGGATGGACGCCCCGAGGCTATATGAAAATGACTGTCGTTTCGATGTGGCGGTCGGCGGGCAGGAACCCCGCGGATACGGGAGCGCCCGGGGCGGCCTGGTGGGGCCGCCCCGGGCGGAGGTGTCCGAGGGCGTACGGAGGCGGCGCGGCCCGCCGTCTCCGTACGCCCTGGCGCATCAGATCGTCGACGTGTCGATCACGAAGCGGTAGCGCACATCGCTGGCGAGGACGCGGTCGTACGCCTCGTTGATGCGGTCGGCGCTGATCACCTCGATGTCGGCGGCGATGGCGTGCTCGGCGCAGAAGTCCAGCATCTCCTGCGTCTCGCGGATGCCGCCGATCAGCGAACCGGCGAGCGACCGGCGCGCGTTGAGCAGCGCGAACGGGGAGAGGGACAGCGGCTTCTCCGGGGCGCCCAGCTGGACGAGGGTGCCGCCGGTGCGCAGCAGCGCGAGGTAGGCGTTGAGGTCGAGGTCGGCGGAGACCGTGTTGACGATCAGGTCGAAGGTGCCGGCCAGCTCCTTGAAGGTGGCCGGGTCCGAGGTCGCGCGGTAGTCGTCGGCACCGAAGCGCAGACCGTCGTCCTTCTTGCGCAGCGACTGGCTGAGCACCGTCACCTCGGCGCCCATCGCGTGGGCGATCTTGACGCCCATGTGACCGAGACCGCCGAGACCGATCACGGCGACCTTCTTGCCGGGGCCCGCCTTCCAGTGGGACAGCGGCGAGTAGAGCGTGATCCCGGCGCACAGCAGCGGCGCCGCGGCGTCCAGCGGGATGCTCTCCGGGATGCGCAGGACGTAGTTCTCGTCCACCACGATGTGGGTGGAGTAGCCGCCCTGGGTCGGCTCGCCGTCCCGCCCGACGGCGTTGTACGTGCCGACCCAGCCCAGGTCACCGGTGCAGTACTGCTCGTCACCGGCGCGGCAGTTCTCGCACTCGCGGCAGGAGTCGACGAAGCAGCCGACGCCGACGCGGTCGCCGACGGCGTAGTGGGTGACGGCGGAGCCGGTCGCGGCGACGACACCGGCGATCTCGTGGCCGGGGACGACCGGGAAGTGGCCGCCCTCGCCCCATTCGGCGCGGGCGGTGTGGATGTCGGAGTGGCAGATACCGGCGAACTTGATGTCGATCAGGATGTCGTGGGCACCCAGCTCCCGGCGCGGGATGGTGGTCCGCTCCAGCGGTGCCTTCGGTGCGGGCGCGGCGTACGCGGCGACAGAGGTGTGGGTCATGCTCCCGAGGATGCAAGAGCGGCCGGGGCGTAACCAGTGCCCTCCGCAACGTATGACCGGCGTTCCTACCACCGGGAGGGACACCCAGCGGGCCCGGGTGCTTTTCCCGGGCCGGTGGTCCGTACGCATACTTCAGATATGGACCAGCGCACCGAATTGAGCGAGTTCCTGCGCTCGCGGCGGGCCCGGCTGCGGCCGGGGGACGTCGGGCTGCCCGAGTACGGCAGACGGCGGGTGCCCGGGCTGCGGCGGGAGGAGCTGGCGCAGCTGGCCGGGGTCAGCGTCGCGTACTACATCCGGCTGGAGCAGGGCCGCGTCGGCAACGTCTCCGCGGCGGTGCTGGACGCGATCGGTGACACGCTGCGGCTGACCGGCGCGGAGCGTGACCACCTCGCCCACCTCGCCCGTCCGGCGCCGCGCCGGGCCCGCGCCGCCGTCCGCCCGCAGCGGGTGCGGCCCGCCTTCCAGCAGCTGCTGGACACGATGGAGGCGGTGCCCGCGTACGTCATCGGGCGGCGGCTCGACATCATCGCCTGGAACGGTCTGGCCTGCGCGCTGCTCGGCGACTTCCCCGCGCTGCCGCGCAAGGAGCGCAACCTCGCCTGGCAGGTCTTCCTGGACCCGCGGCACGCCGCGCTGTACGAGAACTGGGAGGCCAAGGCGTCCGACGTCGTCGGCTATCTGCGGCGGGACGCCGGGCGCAACCCGGACGATCCGGCGCTCGCCTCGCTGATCGGCGAGCTCTCCCTCAAGAGCGACGACTTCCGGCGGCAGTGGGCCGCGCACGACGTCCAGGACAAGGGCTTCGGCACGAAGGTGCTGCGCCACCCGGTGGTCGGCCGCCTGACCCTCGCGTACGAGACCCTGAGCCTGCCCGCCGACCCCGACCAGCAACTGATCGCCTACCACGCGGAGCCCGGCTCCCCGTCCGCACAGTCGCTGCGGCTGCTCGCCTCCTGGTCGCTGGAGCCGGCCCGGCCCGGTGCGGACGGGGAGACCGACGGGGCGCGGACCGGGGACGACGCGCAGACGCGGCCGTAGCGGATCCCTCCTACCGGCGGTGGAAGAGCACCGAGCGGAGCTTCAGCCGGTCGGTGGCGTGGCCGCCGTCCGGGCGGAGGGTGACGGAGTCGCCGTCGCAGCCCGCGCCGGTGAACGCCGTCACGAAGTCGTCGGTGTCGTTGCGCGGGGTGTGCGCGGGCGCCACCCAGTCCTGCGCGACCTCGGGCAGCGTCATGCAGACCCCGCTCGGCGGATCTGCCAGGGTCCCTTCGTGTACGGCGCCGTCCTGGGCGTCGACGAGGTACGTGAACGAGCCGGTCGCCGCCTGGGCGGCGGAGGCGGGCAGGGCGACGGCGAGCGCGAGGGCACCGAGAGCGGCGGCCACGGTGTGGCGAAGGCGCATGGGCGTTTCCTTCCGGGGGAACGGACGCACCCCGCGGCGGGGCGCGTGCCGGGAGGAACTGCCCACGCCGTACGGGGGATGCGCACCCCCGGGGCGCATCACACGAAGGAGTGCGGGGGCCCGACAGCCGTACGGTGGCGGGGCTCGGCGCGGAGGGCGGCGGCCCGGCCAGGGGGTGGGGGCGTCTGGGGCGTGCGATGGGGGCCCCGGCCGGGCGGAGGAGGACGCCCGGGCCGTGCGGTGGGGCGCCCGACCCGGGTGCGGGGAGCCCCCGCCGCCGTCACGTCGCCGGGTGCGCCGCCGTCTCCCGGTTGCGCAGCACCGCCGCGATCCGTTCGCACCAGGCGCGGGTCTCGCGTTCGAAGGCGAGGCCGCGCAGACAGGTCAGATACGGGCCGATGCGGGTGCCCCGGAGGAGGAAGGTGGCCTCGTCGAGGTCGCCGCGGAGCCGTTCCAGGACCCGGTCGAAGATCTCGGTGCGCCCGGCGGCGATCCGGGCCCGCTCGGTGAGCTGGGCGATCACCGGGGCGGCCGGCAGCCGGTCCACGGCCTGCACCTTGACCAGCAGGTCGTCGCGGAGGAAGGACGGCCGGACGGTGGCGGCGGCGAACCGGTGCAGCTCGCCGATGCCCGCCTCGGTGACCGTGAACAGCCGCTTGTTCGGGCGCATCTCCTGCACCACCTGACGGCCGGTGACCAGGCCGTCCCGCTCCAGCCCGGACAGTTCGGTGTAGAGCTGCTGCGGGCGGGCGTACCAGAAGTTGGCGACGCGGGTGTCGAACTCCTTGGCAAGTTCGTAGCCGCTGCACTCCCCGTCCAGCAGCGCGGCGAGCACGGCGTGCCGCAGGGTCATCGGACTCCTCTCGGACGCGGGGGGGGGGGGGGGGGTGCCCCGCCCCCCCCCCCCCGGTCGAAGAGGTCGGTGGGATCCCCCACGGGGAAGGGGGACGAAGGGAAGA
>NZ_JBVHWT010000001.1:0-348960 GCF_055564055.1 Streptomyces sp. NPDC029159 | reverse complement strand
TGTAAACTCCTTGGGAGCCTCGTTACCAGCGAACCCCCCCCTAAGGAAGGGGGAAAACACCGTTGTGCTACGGGGCCTTTGCCTTCCCCTGGGGGGGGGGGGGGGGGGGGGTCCCCCCCCCCCCCCCCCGCCAGGTCAGACGCGTTCGGTGGCCTCCTCCAGGGCGATGGCGGCCGCGGGGCAGACCGCGGCGGCCTCGCGGACCGCCTCGTGCAGCTCGGCGCGCGGCCGGGCGTCGAGGAGGACCACGATGCCGTCCTCGTCGCGCTGGTCGAAGACGTCCGGTGCGGACAGCACACAGCTGCCGGCGCCGCAGCACTTGTCCTGGTCGACGGTGACTCGCATGACGTTGCTCCTCGGGTGGGGCCGGGCGGCGGGCCGCCCGGCCGGGACGGATGAAGGAATCGGCGCGGGGGGTGTCCCGGTCACCAGCCGACCGGGAGGGCGTGGACGCCGTAGATGCCCATGTCGTGGCGGAACGGGACCTCCTCGAAGGGGATCGCGAGGTGCAGGTCCGGCAGCCGGCGCAGCAGCGTCTCCAGGGCGATCTGCATCTCGATCCGGGCCAGCGGCTGGCCCAGACACTGGTGGATGCCGAAGCCGAACGCGACGTGGCGGCGGGCGTCGCGGGTCACGTCGAGGGTGTCGCCGCCGGGGAAGACGGCCTCGTCGCGGTTGGCGGCGTTCAGGGTGCAGAGCACGCCCTCGCCCGCCCGGATGGTGGTCCCGCCGACCGTGACGTCCTCGGTGGCGGTGCGCGGTACGCCGTTGTGGATGATCGTCAGATAGCGGAGCAGCTCCTCGACCGCGCCCTTGATCAGCGAGGGGTCACCGCGCAGCAGCGCCAGCTGGGACGGGTTGCGCAGCAGTGCGAGGGTGCCGAGGGCGGTCATGTTCGCGGTGGTCTCGTGACCGGCGATGAGCAGCAGCCGGCCCATCCCGGCGACGGCCTCGTCGGTGAGTTCACCGCGGGCGACGAGGCGGCTGATGATCCCGTCGTCCGGCTCCTTGCGTTTCTTCGCCGCCAACCGCGCCAGGTAGTCGAGGAGTTCGTGCTGCGAGGTGCGGACCTCGTCGGCGCTGGAGCGGAGGGTGAGCAGGACGCGGCTGCGGTCCTGGAAGAACGTGTGGTCCTCGTACGGGACGCCGAGCAGTAGGCAGATCACCAGGGACGGCAGCGGCAGGGCGAACTCCGCGACGAGGTCGGCGGAGGTGCGGCCGTCGGTCATCCGGTCCAGGAGGCCGTCGGTGATCTCCTGGACCTGCGGCCGCATCGCCTCCACCTTCTTGATCATGAAGTCGGCGGTCAGCATCCGGCGCAGCCGGGCGTGCTCCGGGTCGTCCTTGCGGATGAAGCTGAACGAGGTGTCCTCGGCGAGCACCCGGGTGCCGGCGGTGAGGAAGGGGAACCCGGGGCGCTTGGCGTCCGCGCTGAAGCGCGGGTCGCCCAGGACGTCGCGGACGTCCTGGTGGCGGGTGACCAGCCAGACGGGCGAGCCGTCCCACAGGGTGGCCCGGGTGACCGGCGCCTCCTGGCGGGCGCGGTCGACGGCGGGCGCCGGGTCGAAGGGGCAGCCGGGTGCGCGGGTGGCGGGGACGGCGAGGGGGGCCGAGGTCGTCGCGGGGTCGGTGTGGGGTGCGGTCGTCATGGCGGGTCCTTCCACGTTCGGGCACGGGGCGCCGCGGTGAACGGTGCGGGTGACGCCATCGGTGCGCGGGCGGCGACCGGCCGGCGCGGGGGGCCGTCCGGCCGGTCGCGGTGGTGCCCGCGCCCCGACTGTTACCTGACTAAAGCAACTATCGAGGCTCACGCTAACGCGCCCGCGCCAGGGGCGTAAGGGTGCATTCCGGCCGCTTCGGAGGTGGCCGATTCCTGTGCGGTAAGGGGCGGTTGGCGGGGGACCGCTAGGGTTCCTGCATGTCGGATCCCGCACCGGACCAGGACCCTGTCGTCGCACTGCAACGTGCGCTGGTCATGCTGTCCTACCTGCTCACCCGCTCCCAGGCGCACGAACGCCTCGCCGAGCGGGCCGGGGTCTCGGCCCGCCGGTCGGACCTGTGGCTGCTGATGGCGCTGGAGGGCGTCGGGGGCGTGAGCCGGGTCGGCGATCTGGCGGACCATCTGATGGTCGAGCCGTCCCATGTCACCCGTCAGATCGGCCGGTTGGCGGCGGAGGAGCTCGTCGCCCGCACCCCGGACCCGCTCGACCGGCGGGCCCGTCTGGTCGCCATCACCCAGCACGGCCGCACGGTCCTGGGCCGCCTCCAGGGCGCCCGCCAACACACCCTCCACCAGGCCCTCGACGGCTTCGACCCGCACGACGTGGCGATCACGGCGGAGGTGCTGAACCGGCTCACGGAGCATGTACGGGAGCGGGAGGCGAAGGAGGGGTGAGGGGCGGGCCTGGCGGGGCCCGTAGGGGACTGGTGGCCGGTGCGGGCGTGGTCCCGTAGGGGGCCGGCGGCGCGCGAGCCCGTTCCCGTACGGCTCTTCCCGTACGGGTCCCGCACACGGCTCGGCCCCGTACGGGAAGCGCCGTACGGGGCCGAACAGGGCTGGTCAGTGGCTGGTCAGTGACTACTCGGTGGGTACTCGATGGCTTCTCGGCGGTTTTTCGGCGGTTTTTCGGCGGCGCCCGGGGGCTACTCGATACCGATCCGGCCGTCGTCCTCCGGGCGGCGCGGGTCGGACGAGGAACCCGTACGGGGCCCGGCGTCCCCGGCCGACTCCCCGGTGGCGTCGGACGCGCCCAGGTTGCGGCGGACCGAGTCGAGGATGGTCAGGCCCTGGCCGACCAGACCGGCGGCGATCTCGCCGAGGCCGTCCGCGCCGTTGAGGACGTTGACGTTGGCGCCGGACAGGCCCGCCGACGCCTCCTTGACGATCTGCGGCAGCTGGTCGATCAGCATCCGGTCCAGCGCCACCCGGTCGTACGACGCCGCCGCCTCCGCCTGGATCTTCATCCGCTCCGCGTCGGCCAGCGCCAGCAGCCGGATCCGCTCCGCCTCCGCCTCGGCCGGCTTGACGACCTCCGCGACCAGCTCCTGCTGGCGCAGCGACGCGGCCCGCTCGGCCAGCTCCGTACGGGCGGCCAGCACCTCCTGCTGGGCGTGCGCCTCGGCCAGCGGACCCGCCTGCGCGGCCTGCGCCTGCGCCCGGTCGACCTCGGCGTTGTACTGCGCCTGGACCACCGCGGTCTGCCGTGAGTACTCGGCCTGGTTCCGCGCCGCCTCCTGCTGCGCCTCGGCCGACGCCTGGGTGGCCTTGGCCTGCGCGATCTGCGCCTGCCGCTGGATGGCGGCCTTGTGCGGCGCGGACATCGCCTCGATGTAGCCGGTCTCGCCGTCGTCGATCGACTGGATCTGCAACGAGTCGACGATCAGGCCGATCTTCGCCATCTCCGTCTTCGAGGTCTCCAGCACCTCGGTGGCGAGTTTCTGTCGCTCGGTGACGATCTCCTCGACGGTCATCGAGCCGATGATGGACCGCAGATGACCGGCGAAGATCCGGCCGGTCAGGACGGACATCTGGTCCTGGTCGGACAGGAAGCGCTGCCCGGCGTTGACGATCGACTCGGTGTCGTTGCCGACCTTGAACGCGATCACGGCGCGCACGGTCAGCGCGATGCCCTGCTTCGTCACGCAGGTCTCGGCGACCTCCGACTCGCACATCGCAAGCGTCAGGAACCGGGTCTTGCGGAAGACCGGCAGCACGAATTTGCCGTGGCCGATCACCACGCGGAACGGGGCGTCGCCGTGCCCCCGACGGCCGCCCGAGATCAACATGGCCTCATCCGGGGCCGGTACGCGGTAACCGAACATCTCTCGTCTCCTCAACCGGCGCCATCGGCCCGGGGGCGGTCCGCGGCGCGGGGCGCACGCGAACGGAGGCTCCCTAACCGTTCAGCGCGTCCAACGGATCGGACCAGGCGAGGACATCCACCTGCCGGGTGCCGCGCGAGGCGATCACCAGCACCTCCGTGCCGGTCGCCAGCGGCTCCGCCGACCAGGCCAGAAACGTCTCGGACCCGCCCCTGACCCGCACCTGGACCTCACCGGGCCCGGCCTCGCCCCGGGTGCCGATGAGCAGCACCCCGATGCAGCCGATCACGGCCTCGTCCCGCGCCATCGACGGCTTCCCCCTCGCCTTACTGGTCCTCCAGCCGACCATAGCCCCCGACCGGGCCCTTTACCTGCGGCAGAGCGGTACCGGTGGGCGGCATTACCTGACTTTGACGTGGGAGGGGGTGTGGCGGACGGCGTCGGAATTCCGTCTCTGCTCGGGCGCGACCGATAGATATATACTTCGCTATATGGCTGATGCCTGGGAAATCGAGCTCGAACCCGAGGTCCGACACTGGCTGGACACCTTGTCCGACCGGGATTACCTGCATGCCGAGCACGTTGCCGAACGCCTCCTGGCCGCCCCGACGACCCTGGGCGAGCCGTACTCCCGCCATTTGGGTGACGGATTACGGGAGCTCCGGTTTCACCTCGGGCACGACGGCGACGCCGTCCGGATGACCTATTGGCTGGCGCCGAGGCGGCGCATCGTCTTCCTGACGGTTTTCCGTAAGACCCGTATGCGGGAAGACGCAGAGGTGAAGCGGGCCCAGCAGGCGCGGGAGCGCTGTGCGGCAGAGGGGCACACCGCGCATGACGAGTTCACCCGTGAGATGTCGAGGGGAGAGGGACGATGAACCACGCCCGATGGAAGCTCGCGCGTGATCGCAGGACGGCCGAGGGCGGCGCCGAGGCGTCCGAGACCGAGGCGATGCGCAGGGAGATCCGCCTCGCCTTCGACCTGGGACAGGCCGTGTACGACCGCCGGACGGAACTGGGCATCTCGCAGAGCGAACTCGCCGAACGGGCGAGGATGACGCAGCCGCAGATCTCGAAGCTCGAACTCGGTGGCACGGTCCCCACCCTGCCGCTCCTGGCACGGCTCGCCGACGCCCTGGACGCCTCGCTCAACATCGCGCTCGACAGCGGTCACTCGACCGTTGTCTTCACCGCCCACGCGGCCTGAGCGCCGGGGCACCCTCACCACCGAGCGCTGCCGGGGGCGTCTGAAAGCCTCCGGCAGGATGCGGGGCCGTCGCAACAGCCCGGCCCGGCGGAGTTCACCCGCCGGGCCGCGTCCATTCGTACGAAGCGGGGCTAGCCGAGGACCTTCGCCAGTGAGCCGAGTGCCGACTCCAGGTCCTCGCGGGTGATGGTCAGGGGTGGGGCGAGGCGGATGGTGGAGCCGTGGGTGTCCTTGACGAGGATGCCTTCGGCCATGAGGAGTTCGCTGATGTGGCGGCCGGTGCCGAGGGACGGGTCGATGTCGACGCCCGCCCACAGGCCGCGGGAGCGGAAAGCGACGACGCCGCGGCCGACCAGCGCGGACAGGCCCTCGCGCAGCACCTCGCCCAGTTCCGCGGCGCGGCGCTGGTACTCGCCGGTGGCCAGCAGGTCGACGACGGCCGAACCGACCGCGGCGGCCAGCGGGTTGCCGCCGAACGTCGAGCCGTGTTCGCCGGGGCGCAGCACCTCCATCACGTCGCGCCGGGCGACGACGGCGGAGACCGGGACGATGCCGCCGCCGAGCGCCTTGCCGAGCAGCAGGACGTCCGGGACGACGTTCTCGTGGTCGACGGCGAGGGTGCGGCCGGTGCGGCCGAGGCCGGACTGGATCTCGTCGGCGATGAAGAGGCAGCCGGCGCGACGGGTCGCCTCGCGGACGCCGGTGAGGTAGCCGTCGTCGGGGATCAGGACGCCGGCCTCGCCCTGGATCGGCTCGATCAGCACCGCGGCGGTGGTCTCGTCGATCGCCGCTTCGAGGGCGGCCAGGTCGTTGTACGGGACGATGCGGAAGCCCGGGGTGAACGGGCCGAAGCCCTCGCGGGCGACCGGGTCGGTGGAGAAGCTGACGATCGTGGTGGTGCGGCCGTGGAAGTTGTCCGCGGCCACCACGATCGTCGCCCGGTCGGCCGGGACGCCCTTGACCTCGTACGCCCATTTGCGGGCCAGTTTGATGCCGCTCTCCACCGCCTCGGCGCCGGTGTTCATCGGCAGGACCATGTCCAGGCCGGTGAGGCCGGCGAGCCCGGCGGCGAAGCCCGCGAGCCGGTCGTGGTGGAAGGCGCGCGAGGTCAGCGTCAGCGCGTCGAGCTGGCGGTGGGCGGCGGCGGTCAGCGCCGGGTGGCGGTGGCCGAAGTTGAGGGCGGAGTAGCCGGCCAGCATGTCGAGGTAGCGGCGGCCCTCGACGTCCTCGACCCAGACGTCCTCGGCGCGCGCCACGACCACCGGCAGCGGGTGGTAGTTGTGCGCGAGGACGGGCGTCTCGGCGGCGATGACGGACGCGGACGAGGGGGCGGCACCGGCGGCGGGGCCGGTCTGTGCGGGAGCGGTCATCAGCGGATCTCCTGGGTGCAGCACTTGATGCCGCCGCCGGCCTTGTGGAACTCGGAGAGGTCGACGGGGACGGGGACATAGCCCTCCTGGGCCAGCCGGTCGATGAGCCCGGTGGCCTGCGGGGCGACGAAGACATGACGGCCGTCGGAGACGGAGTTGAGGCCGAACGCCATCGCGTCGTCGCGGGAGGCGCGCACCGCCCGCGGGAACAGCCGCTCCAGCACCTGCCGGCTGCCCGCCGAGAACGCCTCCGGGAGGTAGGCGACGTTCTCGTCGTCGAGGGCGAAGAGCGCGGTGTCGAGGTGGTAGAAGTACGGGTCGGTCAGCTGTAGAGCGACCGTGGGGACGCCGAAGAACTCCTGGATCTCGGCGTGCGCCGCCCGGCTGGTGCGGAAGCCCGTACCGGCCAGGATCAGCCCGCCGACCGGCACCAGATCGCCCTCGCCCTCGCAGGACGACTCCGGGCGGCGCACCGCCTGCCCGTCCGCCGCGAACCACTTCTCGTACGCGGCGGACTCCGGGCGGCGCTCCGGGGCGTGGAACGACGAGCCGAAGACCTTGCCGTGCAGGCAGAGGGCCGCGTTGGCGGCGAAGACCATGTCGGGCAGGTCCGGTTCGGGCGTCACCGTCTCGACGGTGTGGCCGTGCGCCCGGTAGGCGGCGGCCAGCGTCTGCCACTGCCGGGCGGCGCGCACGGTGTCGACGGGCGTGTCGCCGCTCATCCAGGGGTTGATCGCGTAGCGGACGTCGAAGTGGTCCGGCGGGCACATCAGGAAGCGGCGCGGCCGGGCGGTGCGGCGGGGTGCGGGGAGCGCGTCGAGGGTGGCGCGCAGGGCGGCGTCCGCGGTGGTGGGGGCGAGGGGGCCGGTGGGGCTGCCGGGGGGCGTCGCCACGGCCGTCCCGGCGGGTGCGGTGGGCGGTGCGGGCTCGTGGCTCTTCGGGGCGGGCGCATGACTCGTCGGCACGGCTGAACCTCCGCTTCTTACGGGGCACGACCGGTCGGCCCGCGGCGGGCGACCGCGGGGCTGCCGGATACGTCTCCACGGTAGGGAGCGCCCGATACGCGGGACAAGCCGAACATGCTGCGCGATCACGCAGCATCGTTGCGTGATCGGACCCCTCAGGGAAGGATCGTTGCGTCGGCCGGCGGGTCGTCGGGGGCCGCCCGCCGGGCGCCAGCCTCCGCGGAGTCCGGCAGCAGATGGGACAGCACGAGATAGCTGATCGTCTTCCGGATGAAGGGTTCGTCGCGGATCCGCTCCAGCACCTCCTCGAAGTGCGCGACATCGGTGGCCCGGACGTGCAGCAGCGCGTCGGCGGCGCCGGTGACGGTCATCGCGGCGGCGATCTCCGGGTGGTTGCGCACCACCTCGGCCAGCCGCCGGGGCGGCGCCGCGCTGTCGCAGTACACCTCGACGTACGCCTCGGTCCGCCACCCCAGCGCGGAGGGCCGTACGGTCGCGGTGAACCCGGTGATCACCTCGGCGTCCCGGAGCCGGTCGACCCGCCGCTTGACCGCGGTGGCGGAGAGTCCGATGGCCGTACCGATCTCCGCGAAGCTGGTCCGGGCGTTGTCGATGAGCGCCGCGACGATCTTCCGGTCGAGCTCGTCGAAGGAGGCGGGGCGGGGGGTTCCGGAGGTCGCGCCCTGGGGTTTCGCGGCGCCGGTTGCCGCGCCGTGGGGCGAGCCGTTCCTGCTGGGCTTGCTGGTCATGGGGGCTCCTGACGGGTGGGTGGGGGCACGGTATCCAGGGGGGTGGGGGCGGCGGGGGTGGAACTGCCGGGTGGTGCCGGTCGTCGTGGAAGTGGCGCACGGGCGTGCGGACGTCGCGGGGCGTGCGGACGGAGGGGTGCGCCCGGTGCGCGGTGTGCGGTGCCCGGCGTGCGGTGCCGCGGCCGGGTTCGGCAGGGATCAGGTCGGGATGGGTTCGGGAGAGGTCGGGGGGGGGAATGGGGATGGGACGCGGGAGGGGTGCGGTGAGGGTCTGTCTGCTGACGGACAAGCCCGGGCATCCGCTGTTGGCGGCGGCCTCGGCGCTGTGGGCCGGGCGGGGCACGGTGGCGGCGTACGACCCGGATGCGGGGGCCGCGCCCGTACCCGTGGGCGTTCCGGGGGCGGATGCTGCGTGGCCAGGGTCGCCGAGGGGGAATGGCGGGGCGGAAGCCCCGGAAAGGGACGAGGTCCCGGAGGCCGATGTCTATCTCCTCAAGGCGCACACGCCCCGCGCGTTGGCGCTCGCCGCGCGGCTGGAGGAAGGCGGCGCGGCGGTGGTCAACTCCGCCGCGGCGACCGCCTTGTGCCAGGACCGTACGGAGATGGCGGAGCGGGCGAGGGCGGCGGGGCTGCCGTTCGCGGCGACCCGGACGCTGGACCGGCTCGGGCCGCTGGCGGCGGCCGGAGACCCGTCCGTCCCCCTGGTCGTCAAGAGCCGCCGCAGCCGCCGCGGCGACCTCGTCGCCCGCGCCGACACCGCCGCCGACCTGCGACGGCTCGCCGCGGACTGGCCCGATGAGCCCGTCGTCGTCCAGGAGTTCACCCCGAACGCCGGCTGGGACCACAAGCTGTGGGCGATCGACGGCCGGCTCTTCGCCGCCGTCCGCCGCTCCGAACTGGCCCCGGGCGGCCGGGGCGCCACCACCACCGTCGAACTCGACCAACTCCCTGCCGGGTGGGTGGAGTTGACGCACCGCGTCGGCGAGGTCTTCGCCCTCGACGTCTACGGCGTCGACCTTCTGGACGCGGGCGACGGCTCCCCGGTCGTCGTCGACATCAACGCCTTCCCCGGAGTCCGGGGCCAGGCGGGCGCCCCGGAGGCGTTGGCGGGGCTGGCGGCGCGGCGGGCGGCGGGGGCGCGGGGGTAGCAGGAGCGGTGACCGTTCCTTGCCCGCCGTATGAGCAAACAATGACGGCGGGCGGAATGTCGCTTTCGGCCTGTTGTGCTGGCTCGTATGAACAGTAACCACAGGAGCGTGTTCCGGCGGCCCGTCCGCCGTGCCGTGGCCGCGGGGGCACTCGCGGCGCTCGGGCTCGGGCTGGCCGCCTGCGGAGGCGGCCCGGAGGCCGGGGCCCGGCCGGCCGGGCGGGGGACCACGGCGGGTGCGCCGGAGAAGACCGGCAAGAAGGTGCTGTGGATGGGTGACTCCATCGCCGCCGCCGAGAGTCCGGCGCTGGGGGCGGCGCTGGCCGCCGGAGGGGTGGACTTCAAGGACGCGTCGTCCGACGGCGGCGGGACGGTCGTCGCGGGCGGTGACCGGATCACGAAGATGATCGCCGCCGACACCTGGAAGGCGCTGGACAAGAACCTCACGTCCTTCCGCCCCACCGTCGTCGTCTATCAGGTCACCACGTACGACTGGGGCACCCGGGAGGAGCAGCGCGCCGCGTACGCGAAGCTCATCGCGAAGGCCAGGGACGCGGGGGCGCGGACGGTGTTCGTGTCGACGCCGCCCATCAGGACCGACGGGTTCTACAAGGAGCATGCGCCGCAGATGCGTACCGCCTCACCGGCGGCCGAGCAGGCCGCCCGGAACAGCGGGGGCGCGGCCCGGTACCTCGACGCCGCGAAGCTGTGGGGCACCGACCCCGAGGCGAAGAAGGCGCAGCGTGCGGCCGACGGGATCCACAACTGCCAGCAGGGCGCCGCCGCGTTCGCCGACTGGCTCACCACGGAGCTGGGCGAGTCGGAGGGGTTCGAGCCCGCGCCGCTGGACACCTGGGCACGCGGCTCGTGGACCGGCAACGACCGGTACGCCACCCTCAAGTGCGACCGGTGACGGCCGGGGAGGAACGGCCGCCGGCGGGCGGGCCGGGGCGACCGTCGACGAAGATGCCGGGGCGGCCGCCCGCGCCCGCGCGACGGCGGGCGCGGGGGACGGGGCCGAGGCCGCCGTTGAGGGTCGTGGAAGCGCAGCCCACCGGGCCCGCCGCGGCGGAGCCTCGACCGCAGCCCGCCACGGTGGAGCGTCGGCCGTATCTCGCGGCGGCGGAGACCCCGCCGCGAGATGCGTCGGGGCGCCGTCCCCACCTCGCCTCGCTCGACGGGCTGCGCGGCTTCGCGGTCGTGGCGGTGCTGCTCTTCCACGGTGGGGTGGTGAGCGGGGGATTCCTCGGCGTCGACCTGTTTTTTGTTCTGTCAGGCTTCCTGATAACTGGGCTGCTGCTCGGGCGGGTGGCGCGGGGCGGGCGGATCGCCCCGGTCACGTTCTGGGGACGCCGCGCCCGCCGGCTGCTGCCCGCGCTGGTCTGCGTGACGGTGGTGGCCTTGGCGGCGACCTGGGCCTGGGGCACCCCCGCCCAGCTGCGGTTCGCGCTGGACGATGCGCCGTGGGCCGGCGCCCAGGCCGTCAACTGGCACTACATCGCCGAGCGGATCGGCTACTGGAACGGCGCCGACACCCGGGTCTTCGCCCACCTGTGGAGCATCGGCGTGGAGTGGCAGTTCTACCTGGTCTGGCCGCTGGTGGTGGCCTGCGTGGCCCGGGGCCGGTACGCCGAGCGGACCGTGGCGCTGCTCGCCGGGGCGGGGGCGCTGGTCTCCCTCGCCGTGACCGTGCCGCTCGGCGCCGCGGTGGACACCACCCGCGCCTACGAGGGCACCGACACCCGCGCCGCCGCCCTGCTCCTCGGGGCCCTCGCCGCCACCGCCCCGGTGCGCGGGCTCGTACAACGGGTGCCGCGCCGGGTGGCCGACCCGGTGTGCCTCGTCCTGGCGGGCGGGCTGATGGCCGCGTGGGTGATGACCCAGGGGGAGAACGAACCGCTGCTCTTCCGGGGCGGCCTCTTCGTGCACTCGTTGGCCGCCGCGGCGTTGATCGTGCTCCTGGCGCGGGCGGCGGACACCCGGGCGGCGCGGATCGCGGGCAGCGCCCTGCCGCGCCGCCTGGGCGAGATCTCCTACGGCCTGTATCTGTGGCACTGGCCGGTGTACCTGCTGTTGTTGCCGCGGCTGGACGGACTCGGGCATCCGGCGGCCCTCGCCGTGGCCATCGGGGTGTCGGTGGCCGCTGCCGTGGTGACGCGGCGGCTGATCGAGGACCCGGTCCGGTTCGGCACCGGCTGGGCGCGCGGGCGGCGCGGTCCGCTCCTGGTGGCGGCGCTGGCCGTCGCCGGGATCGCGCTGTGGGCGGCGTTGCCGGCCCCCGCACTCGGCGCGGGCACCGTCGACCTCGACCAGCTGCGGTGAACGGCGTGCCCGGGCCGACCACGGCGCACCGCGCGCCCCGGCCGACTCCCGCCCCGCCCCTCCCCGATACTGCCCAGATGTCCGCTCACCGCGACCACATGCGTACCGTCCGCCCCCTGGAAGGAGCCCGCCCATGACCCGAGTCCTGCTGATCGAGGACGACCGGGCCGTACGCCGCGGGGTCGTGCTGGGGCTGACCCGTAACGGGCACGAGACCGAGGCGGTCGGCACCGGGGAGGACGGGCTGGAGGCGCTGGCCGCGTTCCGGCCCGAGCTGGTGCTGCTCGATCTGATGCTGCCCGGGATGAGCGGCCTGGCGGTGTGCGGCCGGATCCGTGAGGTCAGCCAGGTGCCGATCGTGATCCTCTCCGCGCGCGGCGACGACATCGACGTGGTCGTGGGGCTGGAGGCGGGCGCCGACGACTACGTCGTCAAACCCGCGAGCGCCGCCGTCATCGAGGCCCGGATGCGGGCGGTGCTGCGCCGCCTCGCGCTCGCCCCGGACGGCGGGCCGTCCCGGGGGCTCGTCACCTTCGGCGACCTGGAGATCGACCGGGGGGCGATCCTCGCCCGGAAGAACGGCGCGGAGCTGCCGCTCGCCCCGTCCGAGCTGAAGCTGCTGCTCTTCCTCAGCGCCTCCCCGGGGCGGACCTTCGGCCGTCAGCAACTGCTGGAAGACGTCTGGGAGCACAGCTTCTACGGGGACGCCCGCCTCGTCGACGCCTGTGTGATGCGGCTGCGCGCCAAGATCGAGGAGGATCCGCGCCACCCGGTGTACGTCCAGACCGTCCGCGGCTTCGGCTACCGCTTCGGGCCGCTGCCCGCATGAGCCCCGCCCTCCCCCGTGGCCTGCGCCCCCGGCTGGTCGTCGCGTTCGTCCTCGTCGCCGCGCTCAGCGCGCTGCTGACCGCCACGCTCACCTTCCGGCAGGCCCGCAGCGCGATCCTGGACCGCACCCGCGACACCGCCGTCGGGGAACTGCGGCGGCAGGTCGACGCGCTCGTCCCCAACCTGCCGCCCGACCCCACCGACGGCGACCTGCGCACCTTCGCCGGCCAGCTCGACCACGCCACGGGCGACGGCCGCCGCACCGCCGTCTCCCGCGACGGCGGCCCGCTCCTCGGCACCGCCCACGGCATCGGCCCCGCCCTGCGCGCCGCCACCCGGAGCGGCGACACCGCCTTCGCCGAGCGGGTGGCGTCCTCCGGGACGCCGCGGCTGCTGATCGGGATGCCGGTGCGGTACGAGGACCAGGGCCCGGGCGCGGGCAAGCCGTCCGGTCTGGTCGTCTACGCGGCGCTGCCGCTCGACGGCGAACGGGCCGACATCACCACGCTGATCACCGCCGCCTGGGCCGGTGCGGTCCCCGCGCTCGCCCTCGCCGTCGTCCCCGCGCTGTTCGCGGCGCGCGGGGTGCTGCGCCCGGTGCGGCGGCTGCGGTCCGCGGCGGAGCGGATCACGTCGGGGGCGCTCGACACCCGCCTCGACGTCGTCGGCAAGGACGAACTCGCCGCGCTGACCGGCACGTTCAACACCATGGCCGCCACGTTGGAGCGGGACGACGCCGAGCTGCGGCGGATGGAGGCCAAAGCCGGCCGGTTCGCCGCCGATGTCTCGCACGAACTGCGCACCCCGCTCGCCGCGATGGCCGCCGTCACCGATGCCCTCGACGAGGACGCCCACTCCGGCGCGCTCCCCGCGGACACCGCCGACGCGGTCCTCCTCGTCAGCGGCGAAACCCGCAAACTGGCCGTCATGGTGGAGGACCTGATGGAGATCTCCCGCTTCGACGCGGGTTCGGCGGTGCTGCACCCGGACGACGTGAGCCTGCGCACCGTCGTCCACAAGACCCTCCAGTTGCGCGGCTGGCGGGAGCCGGAGGAGGTGGTCACCGAGCTGCCCGAGGGCGATCCGCGGCTGCGGGCCGACCCGCGCCGCCTCGACGTCGTCCTCGCCAACCTCATCGGCAACGCGCTGCGGCACGGCGCGGCGCCCGTCACCGTCCGGGCGGTCTGCGCACCCGAGGAGGTGGTGATCGAGGTCGCCGACCGCGGCCCCGGCATCCCCGAGGACGTGCTGCCGCATGTCTTCGACCGCTTCTACAAGGCGGACGCGGCGCGCAGCCGTTCCGAGGGCAGTGGGCTCGGGCTCGCCATCGCCGCGGAGAACGTCCATCTTCACGGAGGGACCCTGACAGCTGCCAACCTCCCCGGTGGCGGTGCGGTGTTCACGGTGACGCTGCCGGTCCGGCGCGCGTCCGAGGAGGCGTGGTGAGGCGCCGGGGCGTATGCGGCGCCGTGCTGCTGGCGGTCTGCGCGGCGGGGTGCGGGGTCGGCTCGGCCGGTCCGGATCCGGTCGGCGCCCCGGCCTCCGGCCTGCCGGCGGCCGCGCCCGCCCGCCATGCCCGCCTCTACTTCGCCAGCCCCTACGGGCTGCGCGCCACGGTCCGCGAGGTGGCCGCGCCCGCCACCCCGCAACAGGCCCTCGACCTGCTCCTCAAGGGCCCCGACGGGGACGAGCAGGCCCGCGGGCTGACCACCGAGGTGCCCCCGGACCTCCGCCGCAGCACCGCCCGGGCCGCCCGCGGCGGAGTCGACCTCCACCTCCCGCTGCCGGTGTCGAGCATCACCGGCGGCGGCCTCGGCCTCCAGCAGATCATCTGCACCGTGGCCAACGCCTCGATCCCCGGCGCCGGACGCGCCCCCGACGTGGACGTCCGGGTGCACGAGGAGGGGTACGAGACGGTGTGGACCGTACGGTGCGACGCGACGGGCACCGTCCACCCGGTGAGCCGGAGGTGAGGCGGGCGGCCGCTCAGACGCCCCGTTCCCGCTCCGGTTCCGCCGTCGCGGCCGCCCCGGGCGCCGCCCGCTCCCCGGCGGGCTCCGGCCGGGCGACGGGGCGCAGCCGCCGCAGCGTGACGGCGCTGATCAGGGCCAGTGCGATCAGGCCGAGGCAGTAGAGCGTGACGCCCGGCCAGGCGGCGGCGGAGTAGGCGACGCCGCCGACCGTGCCGCCGACGGCGCTGCCCATGTAGTAGAAGAAGAGGTAGACCGCGGCGCCCTGGGCGCCCAGGGCGGTGGCCCGGCCGCCGACCCAGCCGCTGGCCACCGAATGCGCGGCGAAGAACCCGACGGTGAAGACCACCAGCCCCGGCACGACCGCGCCCAGGTGCGGGACGAGCATCACCACCAGCCCCGCGACGGTGGTCAGCAGCGCCGGGATCAGCACCCGCGGACGGCCGAACCGGTCGACGAGCCGGCCCGCCGCCGCCGACGAGAACGACCCGGCCGCGTACGCCACGAAGAGCAGCCCGGCGGCGGTCTGGGAGAGGTGGAACGGCGCCGCGATCAGCCGGAAGCCCAGGTAGTTGTAGACGGTGACGAACGCGGCCATCGCGACGAAGCCGATGAGGTACAGCCGCAGCAGCCCGCTGTCCGGCAGCGCCCGGCCGATCCCCGCGGCCAGCGCACGCGGACGCGGCTCCCGGCGGACGAAGCGGACCGACGCCGGGATGGTCAGCCGGAACAGCACCGCGCAGACCGCCGCGACCACCCCGACCGCGCCGATCGCCCACCGCCAGCTGCCGGTCACCTCCAGCACCCCGTCGGCGACGAGCCGCCCCGCCATCCCGCCGATGCCGTTGCCCGCGACGTACAGCCCCATCGCCTGCCCCAGCGAGGCGCGGTCCACCTCCTCGGCCAGGTACGACATCGCGGTGGCCTGGAGCCCGGCCAGGGAGAGGCCCTGGAGGACGCGGATCACCAGCAGCGCCGGGAAGTTGGGCGCGAAGGCGGCGCCGATACCGAGGAGCGCGGCGCAGCTCAGCGCGAGCGTCATCATGCCGGTCCGGCTCCAGGCGTCGGAGACGGCCGTCAGCGGCACCACGGCGAGCGCCATCGACGCGGTCGAGACGGAGACGGTCAGCGAGGACGCGGCGGGGCTCAGATGCAGGTCGTAGGAGAGCGCGGGCAGCAGCGCCTGGACGCAGTAGAGCGTCATGAACGTGGTCAGCCCGGCCGCGAAGAGCGCACCGGTGGCGCGCCGGAAGCCGGGGGTGCCTCGGAGGTGGGCGGCGGGTATCGCGGCTGCGTCGGTCACCCGGCGACGGTAGGCACGGGGCAAATGATGCGTCCAATGCATGGATCGGGGAGATATGTTCCGGAGATGGAACAGATGAGCGAGCGGGGTGACGGGGACGGAACGGCGCGGGGGCGACGGCGCACGGGGCCGGGCCCCGGTGGCGTACGGGGACCGGGCGACCTGCGGGCGGCCGGGCCGCTGGCGGCGGTCTGCCCGGACCTCGTGCGGTTCGTGGCCGTCGCCCGGCTGGAACATCTCTCGGCCGCCGCCGACGAGTTGGACGCCCCGCAGTCGACGGTCAGCCGCGGCATCGCCCGGCTGGAGGCGGCGGTCGGCACCCCGCTCTTCGACCGCGAGGGGCGCGGGCTCCGGCTGACCCGGCACGGCCGGGCGTTCCTCGCCCGCGTCCAGCGGGGCCTGGAGGAGATCGCCACCGGCTGCGAGGAACTGCGGCTCGCCACCGGCGTCCCCGGCACCGTCGCCCTCGGCTTCCTGCCCGCACTCGGCACCGCCCCCGTACCGCTGCTGGTCAGCTGGTTCCGCGAGCGCCATCCGCAGGCCCGGTTCCAGCTGGTGCAGGACAACGCCGAAGGGCTGCTGGCACGGCTGCGCGCCGGGGAGGTCGACCTCTGCCTGACCTCGCCGCTGCCCGACGAGGCGGGCATCACCACCGTCCCCGTCGCCCGCGAACCGCTCCGCCTCGTCGTCCCCGCCGGGCACCACCTGGCCACGCGCGAACGGGTCCGCCTCACCGACGCCGCCGACGAGGACTTCGTCATGGCCACCTCCGGCTACGGCCTGCGCCGCCTCGTCAACGGCCTCTGCGCGGACGCCGGTTTCACGCCCCGGGTGGCCTTCGAGGGCGCCGAGATCGCCACCATCCGCGGCTTCGTCGCCGCGGGCCTGGGCGTCGCGGTCCTCCCCCCGTCCCCGGTGGCCGTCCCCGGCCTCGTCGACCTCCCGATGGACGAACCCGCAGCGCACCGCACCGTGGGCCTCACCCGCGTCACCGCCCGCACACCGACGCCCGCGGTCGCGGACTTCATCGAGCTGCTGGGGGAGCGGGCGCAGGAGTGCTTCGGGGGAGGGGTGGTGGGGTGAGGGGGCCGTCAGGGTTTGCGCGCGACCCCGCCGAAGGCGGCTAGATCGCGCACCCCGGCCAGCTCAGATTCCGGTCGGCGCCAGTGCGTGATTTTCCCGAAACCCGGCTCAAGCATGTCGAGACCGTCGAAGACGGCTCGCAGTTGGTCCTGTGTGCGCGGGATATAGGGCACACCACCAGACTTGGCGTACTCCTCACACATCCGTACGTAGTTCGGGCCATCGGTGGTGCCATCCCAGTAGACCAGATGGCTGCCCGACGGCACCGCAGCCAGCACCGTCCTCACGATGCGCAGCAGGTCGTCGTACGTCTGGGCATGCCCGAGCACGCCCATGAACATCACGCCGACCGGCTGGGTGAAGTTGAGGATGTTTCCGGCCTCCTCAAGGAGGTGCTCAGGGGTGTTGAAGTCGGCCTCCACGTAGGTGGTGACACCCTCGTCGGTCTCGTCGGTCGTGCCGGCCAGCAGGGCCCGCCCTTGGGCCAGCACCAAGGGGTCGTTGTCGACGTAGACCACGCGGGCATCGGGGGCGATGCCCTGAGCCACCTCGTGGGTGTTCTGCATGGTGGGCAGCCCCGTGCCGATATCGAGGAACTGCCGGATGCCGGCCTCGCCGGCCAGATGGCGGACGGCGCGGATCAGGAATCTGCGGCCCTCGCTCGCCACCTCTCCGATGTCGGGGTCGATCTCCAGGGAGGCATCGCCGACCTCGCGGTCGATGGCGTAATTGTCGTGACCGCCCATCCAGTAGTTCCAGATCCGCGCGGAATGCGGGATGTCGGTGCGGATCTCGTCAGTCATGGCGATGGCCCTCCCACCTTGTCGATCACGGACGGTAACCATCCAACTGCCTCCACGCACGGCCCGCGACATCCGAACGAGTGAGGTGTGCTTCGGGCGTGAGCCAAGGGCGGGCGACGATACGCCGGAGCCCTGCCGCCTCGTCAGACGGCAGGGCTCCACAGCATGCGGGGACGGTCAGGACCCGTCGGCAACCGCCAGGGCGACCAGGCCGGTCCACGCCTTGGGTGACACCGTTATGTTCGGTCCTGCCGGGTTCTTCGAGTCCCGGACGTGCACGGCACCGTCAGCGGTCGCGACCTCGATGCACTCACCGCCATTGCCCGTGCTGTAGCTGCTCTTGAACCAGGCCGTCTCCGGGATGCGCGGCTCGGTGGGCTGAACGGTCATCTCTCTCCCAGCAGTTTCTCGATGAACGCTGACGACTCACGCGGAGTGAGTGCCTGGGACCGGATGATCCCATAGCGGGATTCGAGCACCCGGACCGTTGATCGAGTCGTGTAAAGACGGCTTTCGTCCTGGACTTCGGCATAGGCGATGCGTTGGCCCTGCGCAGTGTCGATCAGGCTGAACGGCCCGCCCAGAGCGCCGTGGTCCTCCCGATCCGTCGGCATCACCTGGATCTCGACGTTTCGCTTCTGACCGATGAGCAGGATCTGCTCCAGCTGCCCCAACCACGCCTCCCGTCCACCGAGGGGCCTTCGAAGCACGAACTCCTCGATGACGAAGCTCAGCAGCGGCGCGGGCCGCCGGTCATAGATGTACTGCCGCGCCAAGCGGGCCGACAAGTGCTGTTCGATGACTTCTTCGTCCAGCAAAGGGCGCTGCATACGGAAGACCGCCCGCGCATACTCCTGGGTCTGCAACAGGCCCGGTACCGCGTAGACGGCGTAGACGCTCAGAGCGGCTGCCGCTGCCTCCAACCTCGCCGCCCCTCGGAAGAACGCCGGATACTGCGCCCGCGCCACCTCCTCCTTCAGGGCTTTCAGCACGCCCCCGGCGCCCAGCACCTCGTCCGCCTGGTCGATGACGGTCGGTGGCGGGATCCGTCTGCCCTGCTCGTACGAGGCGATCGTCGAGGCCGATTACCCCAACCGCGCGCCCAGCTCCGGGCGTTCCAGGCCCGCCGCCAGCCGGAGGAGTTTCAGCTGCCGTCCGAACGCGACGACCAAACCCGTACCCGGCTCGTCCTCCGGCCTCGGGCCCTCGTCCGCCTCACCCACACCCTGGTACTGATCCACCCGGTTCCACCGCCTGTCCCGCGTACCGCGCCTTGCCTCATGTACGGCTCCGCGCGCCGCCGCGCACAACCCACCCGCGCCGGTGCGTCACGACTGGTCACGCTACGCCACGGGCGGAGGCGTTGTCCGCGCGCCGAAAGAACCTGCATCTTCTGGTGTCTTGGCCTCGGATGTAGTGCCCTCGGCCCGAAGTCCGTGCGATCCCGGGCGGACGTCACGTGGCAGCCTTAGGCCCCTTTCGGCCTGCTGATGGCGGTGCTCAGCTCGCGGATACCGGTGGTGTGCGGGTGACGCCGGGAGAGTTCGGTGATGATGCCCCGGATCTTTGGTCGGTCTCGTACTTCGCCGGGGCTGGCGCGGTAGGCGTCGAGCAGGGCGGACGTGGTCTCCTCGGGCCGTCCCCATGCCCACCACGCCCGCGCCATGTCGGTGCCCAGCCTGGCCTTGCGCTCGGCGGTGGGGAACTGGTCCGGGCGCAGGCCGCGTCCGGCTTCCAGCGCGGCGCCGGCGTCTCCGAGCGCCCAGTGGACGCCGACCGTGTAGAGGCTGACGGCTGCGGGGGTGAGGGGGAAGAGGCGTCCGGCAGGTGCCTGTTGGGGTAGTCGGCGGGCGGCGCTGCGGGCTTCCCCGATCATGGCCAGGGCCTCGTGGCGTTGTCCGCTGCGGGCGGCGGTGTAGGCCAGGGTGCACAGCATCTGCGCGTATGCGGACGCGGACGCTTCGGTTCGCAGACCGGTGGCTTCCACGGTGGAGGCGGCTGAGGCCATGAGGTGCTGGGCTTCCTCGCCGCGGCTCTGGTGGCGCAGGACGATCGCCAGTTCCCGGACGGCGGCGGCCGTCGCGAGTGGGGAGCCGGACACCTCGGCCCAGGTCCGGGCGCGGTCGGCGGTGATCCGGGCCTGCTCGTACGACCCGAGCTTGCTCAGCACGGCGGTGGCCAGGCTGTAGACGGAGGAGAGCCGGGCCTGGTCGAGTTCCTTGCGGGAGGAAGCGGCGGCGTGTCCGTCCGCGATGAGGCCGGGCAGCTCGACGAGAAGCTTCGCGTGCGCCCCCTTGTCGTACAGCTCGCGCGCGAGCCTCAGGCGGCTGTCGAGGTGCCCGGCGCCGGTCGGGGCGGGCGTGGCGGCCAGGGCGTGGTCCACGCCGAGCAGCAGGGCCGTCGGGCCGGCGGCTGCCGTGGCGGTGAGCAGCGTTCGGCGGCGCATCGGCTCCTCCTCGGCGAGCGGGCTGGCCGTCACTCTAGTTGCCGCCGGGTTCGTACCAAGGGGTGGCGCCAAGGAACTCACCAAGACGTGTCGCGGAACACC
Organism: Streptomyces sp. NPDC029159; assembly: GCF_055564055.1. NCBI lineage: Bacteria > Bacillati > Actinomycetota > Actinomycetes > Kitasatosporales > Streptomycetaceae > Streptomyces > Streptomyces sp. NPDC029159. Next base: position 328,843 of record NZ_JBVHWT010000001.1, on the reverse strand, counting down.
GACTTCGCGAGCGGCCCGGTGTATCAGATCGAGGTCGATGACCCTGCTGCGCCGTTCCAGACGGGAGACGGTGGCGGGTGAGCAGCCGAGCCGAGCGCCGAGTACGGCGAGCGTCCAGGCGCGGTGTTCACGGCCCAGGCGGATGAGCGCACCGGGGCGACCCGGGCGGCAAGTTCGCGGGCCTTCCTGCTGTTCCAGAGCGGGTCCACGGGCACCGGCCCCTCCCCCACGCGCCGCACCACCGGGCCTCAACGGTACGGAGCCCGCCCGCCGCCGTCGAGGCATCTTTCATGGCGTGCAAATGCGTTGCACTGTAGGGAAGTTGATCCTTGGGAAGGTGTCTGGTGCGGTCTGGTGGATGTGCCCGCCCCGGACAGCGGGGCCAGCCATCGGAGGTACTCATGACATCCGCCGCCGCGCCCGCGCCTACTGCCGGATCGGTCCGCCGCGCCCGTGAGGTCGTTCCCGTCATCCTCTGGGACAAGCAGGTCGCGCTGCTCATGCGGGACCATCCGTACGACTCGATCATGGCGGCCCGTGTCCTCGGCCAGGGGTACGCCTACCTGCTGACCGCAATGGCGCACCGCGGTGAGTCCCTGGGGCTCGCGCCCAGCGCGTTCGTCGACATCGGCGTCCACACCATCATCCTCGACACCGTGGCCTACGCCGATCTGTGCGACCGCTTCAATCATGGGCACTTCCTGCACCACGTGCCCAAGGCTGAGTTCAAGAACGACGGCTCCGTGATGAAGACCGCGCACCTGATCGCGGCCGACGGCTGGGAGGTCGACCTGCCGCTGTGGGCGGATGCGGCGAAGTGCGGCCCCTGCCACCCCGGCAACGATTCGCACTGACCGAAGCCTGGGGCCGGCCGGGAGCCGGCCGGCCCCGGCGTCCGGGTGAGATTCACCGGAACCCGCCCGCCACCGGACCGGGCTCGCCAGGATGGCGGGGTGACCACCGCAGATCTATGGCACCACTACGGCCGCGCCCGCACCGACCATGACCGTGGCGTCCCACCGGCCTTTCGCTGGTCCTGGGACCAGCAGTCCGGACCCGGTGCCGAAGCTCTCGGCAACCTCTCCGGCCGGACCGTCGGGGACCTCGGAGCGGGGGCCGCCCGCCACGCCGCCCACCTCGCCACTCACCAGGATCCGGCCCGCGTCGACGCGATCGACGCCTCGCCGGCGCAGCATGCCATGGCCACCGGCCTCTTCGGCCACCTCGCACCCCGCCTGCGCCTCGTTCTCTCCGACGTCGTACCGCACCTGCGCGCGGCCGGCGGAACGTACGACGTGCTCTACAGCGTCTTCGGCGCGGTCTGCTTCACCGACCCGCGCGCACTGTTGCCCGCCGCGGCCACCGCCCTGCGGCCCGGCGGCCGACTCGTGTTCGCCACCCTCGCCCACTACATGACGGGCGCTCCCGCGGAACCGGACGCCGTCTCCGCCGACATCCCCGCGAAGACCCCGGACGGGAACGCGGCGACGATGCCGCGGTGGGTCCTTCAAGAACAGGTCTGGACGAAAGTCCTGGACGAGGCCGGGTTCACCGACATCGGTGCCGACGTGCTGCCTTCGCACACCGCCGGGCCGCGCACCGCGGACGCCCTGCTCGTGAGCGCACGCCGAAAGACCTGACAGCCGCCGCTGAAGGCAGAGCGAAGCCTCACCCCTCCACCCCCTCAATGGCCTGCTCCGTCCACACCGTCTTGCCCGTCGGGCCGTAGCGGCTGCCCCAGCGGGTGGTGAGTTGGGCGACGAGGAAGAGGCCGCGGCCGCCCTCGTCGGTGTCGCGGGCCTGGCGGAGGCGGGGTTGGCTGTTGGAGGAGTCGGTGACCTCGCAGACCAGGACCTGGTCGCGGACGAGGCGGACGCCGATCGGGCCGCGGGCGTAGCGCAGGGCGTTGGTGACCAGTTCGCTGATGACCAGTTCGGTGCTGAAGGCCAGGGCGTCCAGGCCCCATTCCTGTAGTTGCCCGGTGGCCAGTTCGCGGGCGAGGGCCACCGCGGTGGGGCGGGCGGGGAACTGCCAGGCGGCCAGGGAGGTCGCGGGGATCGCGCGGGTGCGGGCGAGGAGGACCGTGATGTCGTCGGGGCGGTGCGGCGCCGAGCGGACCGGGGCGACCAGTTCCTCGCCGATGGTGTCGAGCGAGCGTCCGGGGCCCGCGGCCTCGGCCAGCCGCCGCAGCACCGCCGCCTCCGCGTCCTCGAACGAGTCGGAGGTGCCCCGGCGCTCCGCCTCGATCAGCCCGTTGGTGTAGAGCGCCAGCACGCTGCCGGGCGGGATCTCCACCTCCGTCACCTCGAACGGCATCCCGCCGACGCCCAGTCCGGGCCCCGGTGCGACGTCGATGAACCGGGCGGTGCCGTCCGGATGCACCACTGCCGGCATCAGATGGCCGGCGCTCGCCACCTGGCACCGGCGGTCCACCGGGTCGTACACCGCGTACAGACAGGACGCGCCCATCGTGTCCGGGTTCTCGGCCTCCTCCGCCATCCGGTGGACCAGGTCGTCCAGCCGGGTCAGCAGCTCGTCCGGGCCCAGATCGAGGTCGGAGAGGGTCTGTACGGCGGTGCGCAGCCGCGCCATGGTGGCGGTCGCGGGCAGGCCGTGGCCGATGACGTCGCCGACGACCAGCGCGGTGCGCAGTGACGACAGCGGTACCGCGTCGAACCAGTCGCCGCCCACGCCGGCGTCGCCCTCCGCCGACAGGTAGATGCCCGCGGTCTCCGCCGCCGCGGTGGAGCGGGAGACCGGCGGCAGCAGGCTGTTCTGGAGCATCACCGACATGCGGTGCTCGCGGGTGTAGCGGCGGGCGTTGTCCATGCCGAGCGCGACGCGGCTGACGATCTCCTGGAGGAGTTTGGCGTCCTGCCCGTCGAACGGGGCGCCCTGCCGGACCCGGTAGACCTGGACGTAGCCGAGCACCAGGCCCCGCGCGACCAGCGCCGCGCCGATGGACGCGGTCAGGTCCTCCGGGACCAACCGCGCCACGGCCGGGCCGTTGCCGAGGATCGCGGCGTAGGCGTCCGGTTCGTTGACGACCAGGACCTTGCCGCGCTCCAGATCGCGGAAGCCGGGGCCGTTGGGGATGTCCGGCAGCATCTCGCCCGCCTGGATCAGCTCCTTGGGCCAGGGGCCGTGGGCGTGCTTGACGGCCAGCCGCCGGAAGTCGCCGTGCACGCCCTCCACGCTGCGCGGCGGCTCGCCCCCGCGCAGCGTCGCCTCCGCGATCTCCACCGCCGCCAGGTCGCCCATCGACGGCACCAGCAGATCCACCAGGTCCTGTGCGGTGCGCTCCACCTCCAGGCTGCCGCTGATGGAGCGCGTCGCCCGGTAGACGAGGTCGAGGCGGCGCGCGGAGCGGTACCGCTCGGTGACGTCGACGAGCGAGGTCAGTGCGCCGTTCGGGTGGCCCCACAGATCGCGCAGGGGCGCTGCGGTCAGCGAGTAGACCAGGTCCTGGCTCCCCGGCGTCTCGGCGCGCAGCACGCCCGAGGCGTCCACCACCGGCTCGCCGCTGTCCATCACGTACCGCAGCAGCTCCTCACCGGTGCGGCCGCCCTCCAGGCCGGGCATCGTGCACAGCGGGTCGTGGCCGTCGGCGGTCAGCCGCCCGGCCCGGCCGACCGCCGGGCTGGCCTGCCGGATCCGCAGGTCGGGGCCGTGCACGGTGAGCTGCCACACGTCCTGGGCGAGCAGCGCCCGGCCCACCGCCGTCTCGTCGCTCCATTCGGTGAGCGCCTCGGCGGGCAGCCCCAGGGCGAGCACCCCGGCGCCGGCCAGCGGCAGCAGCCGCACCCATACGGGGACGGTGTACCCGTCGCGGTGGCGCAGCGGGAGGACGCGGCCGCCGGGGGCGCCGGACGGTTCGCCCGTACGGGGGACGGGCGACGCGGAGCGCGGCCCGACCAGCGCGCGGGCAGGCGTGCCGAGCACCGCGTCCGGCTCATGGCCCAGCAGCTGCGCGGCGGACCGCGTCCAGTGCGTGACCAGGCCGTTCTCGTCGATCACGACCGCGACGACACCGTTCAACGGCGCCGGCGGCTCCGGTCGTGGCACGGCCATGGGAACACTCCGTACGTCGAACGGACCGATCACCTCAGTGTGCCCTCCTCCCACGGATCGAACGAGTGCTGGCAGCCGGTCGGGAACGGGACCGGGGCGGGGCATCCGCTCCCGGAGGGCACAATGACCGCCGTGCTGCACGTACGAGTGATCTCCCCGGCCGACCGTGCCGACGAGGTGGTGCGGATCGTCACCGCCGCTCCGGCCGCCACCCATCTCGTCCGGCTGCCGGGCGCCGCCTGTGTGCCGCCCGGCGACTACCTGGAGTTCGACGTGGCGCGGGAGGGCGCCAACGACGTCCTCGCGGAGCTGCGGGACCTCGGTCTGGAGGAGTCCGGCGCGCTGACCGTCGAACCGCTCGACCTGTCCCTGTCGGCAGCCGCCGACCGCGCCGAGGCGGCCGCGCCGGGCGATCCGGACGACGCCGTCGTCTGGGCCGAACTCACCGCCCGCACCGCCGCCGAGTCCCGTCTGACCTGGGCGTTCCTCGCCTTCCTCACCCTGGCCACGCAGATCGCGGCGATCGGCGCGCTGCTGGACCAGCCGATCCTGATCGTCGGCGCGATGGTCCTGGGGCCGGAGTTCGGGCCGCTCGCGGCGCTCTGCTTCGCGGTGCTGCGCCGCGACGTCCGGCAGGCGGGGGTCGCGGTGCGGACGCTCGCCGTCGGCTTCGGCGTGGCCATCGCGATCACCCTGGCCTGTGCGGCGGTCAGCCGCCTGCTGGGCTGGATCACCCCGGACATGCTCGGCGCCCGGCCGCTGACCGGCTTCATCGTCCACCCCGACCACTGGTCGTTCATCGTGGCGGTGCTCGCCGGGGCCGCCGGAATCCTGTCGATGACGGCCGGGAAGTCGTCCTCCCTGATCGGCGTCTTCATCTCCGTCACCACCGTCCCGGCGGCCGGGAACATCGCCGTCGCCCTCGCTCTCGGCCACTGGGGCGAGGTGGGCGCCTCCTTCGCCCAGCTCGGCATCAACCTCGCCGGGATGCTGGTCGCCGGCACCCTCACCCTCGCCACCCAACGCGCCCTGTGGTCCCGCTACGGGCCCCGCCTCGCCCCGGTGCGCCCGGAGCACCTGCGGTCACGGGCCTGACGACGGGCGGCGCGCGGCGAACGGGCCCGCGCCGCGCCCGGCCGCCGGGCGTCCCCGCTGCTCCATCCGCCGTCGCCCCGCCCGCGCCGCCACGGCCGACGGCCCGCCGCTGCCTACGCTCGCCCCGTGGCCACCGTGACCGGACTGTTCAAGCGCCTGCTCCTCGGCCGGGCCCGGCGGAGTGAGGAGTTGGGCGAGACGCTGTTGCCCAAGCGGCTCGCGCTGCCGGTCTTCGCCTCCGACCCGCTGTCGTCGGTCGCGTACGCCACCCAGGAGATCCTGCTCGTCCTCACCCTCGGCGGCCTCGCCTACCTCTACGTCACGCCGTGGCTCGCCGCCGCCGTCGTCGCCCTGATGACCGTGGTCGTCCTCTCGTACCGGCAGGTCGTCCACGCCTATCCGAGCGGCGGCGGCTCGTACGAGGTGGTCTCCACCAACCTGGGGCCGTCGGCGGGGCTGGTGGTGGCCGCAGCGCTGTTGGTCGACTACGTGATGACGGTGGCGGTGTCGGTCGCCTCCGGGGTCGACAACGTCATCTCCGCGCTGCCCGCGCTCGCCGGGCACCGGGTGCTGCTGGCGCTCTGCTTCGTGGCGCTGCTGACCGCGATGAACCTGCGCGGCGTCCGCGAGTCCGGCCGCGCCTTCGCCGCCCCCACCTACCTCTTCGTCGGCGCCGTCCTGATCATGGTGGGGACGGGCCTGCTCCGGTATCTGATGGGGGACGCGCCGGTCGCCGAGAGCGCCCGCTACGGCGTCGAACCCACCCCGGGCTCGGCGCAGCTGACCGGCCTCGCCCTCACCATGCTGGTGCTGCGCGCCTTCTCGTCCGGCTGTACCGCGCTGACCGGCGTCGAGGCGATCTCCAACGGCGTCCCGGCGTTCCGGCGGCCCAAGCCGCGGAACGCGGCGGCCACGCTGGCGGCGATGGGCGCCATCGCCGTCACGATGTTCGTCGGGGTCACCACCTTGGCGATCGTCGCCAAGGTCCACATCGTGCAGGATCCCTGCCGGTTGATCGGCCTCGCCCACTGCGCCGGGTACACCCAGCGGACCGTCATCGCCCAGCTCGCCTCGTCGGTCTTCGGCGGCTCGTCCTCCGTCGGTTTCTTCGTCGTGCAGGCGGCCACCGCGCTGGTCCTGATCCTCGCCGCCAACACCGCCTTCAACGGCTTCCCGCTGCTCGCCTCGATCCTGGCGCAGGACCGCTATCTGCCGAGCCAGCTGCACAGCCGCGGCGACCGGCTGGTGTACTCCAACGGCATCCTCGTGCTGGCGGTCGTCGCCGGAGCGCTGCTGTTCGGCTTCAAGGCGAACGTCACCAGCCTCATCCACCTCTACATCCTCGGGGTGTTCACCTCCTTCACGCTCTCCCAGACCGGCATGGTCCGGCACTGGAACCGGGCGCTGCGCACCGACCCGGACCCGGCGCTGCGCCGCCGCCGTCAGCTGGCGCGGGTGGTCAACGCCGCCGGGGCGCTCGTCACCGGCCTGGTGCTGGTCATCGTGCTGGCGACGAAGTTCCTCCAGGGCGCCTGGCTCGCCGTCCTCGCGGCGGTGGTGCTGTGGCTGCTGATGCGGGCGATCCGCCGCCACTACGACACGGTCGCCGCGGAGCTGACCGTCACCGACCCGCGCGCCGACCTCACCCCGCCGCCCCGGGTGCTGGCGCTCGTCCTCGTCGCCGACGTCCACAAGCCGACGCTGCGCGCCCTCGCCTACGCCCGCGCCTTCCACCCCGACCGGCTCCAGGCGCTCACCGTCGACGCGGACCGCACCGCCACCGCCCGCCTGGAGGAGCAGTGGGCGCGGCTCGACACGGACATCCCGCTGACCGTCGTCGACTCGCCGTACCGGGAGATCACCGGCCCGGTCGTGGAGTACGTCCGCCACGTCCGCCGCACCAGCCCCCGGGACGTGGTCGGCGTCTTCATCCCCGAGTACGTGGTGGGCCGCTGGTGGGAGAACCTGCTGCACAACCAGACGGCGCTGTGGCTCAAGAGCCGGCTGCTGTTCACGCCCGGCGTGATGGTCACGTCCGTGCCCTGGCAGCTGACCTCCTCGGCGCACGCCCGGCCCGCCGTCCGGGGCGCGGGCGCGGTCCGCCGCGGGGTGCCCGCCACCGGGCACGGCATCCGCCGCGTACCGCGTGCGGGCGGACCGGGCGACGGCCCCGGGGCGGGGGACGGCGCGCCTACGCCGGACCGTTCCCCCTGAGCAGCGTCCACGCGGTCTGCCCCTCGGCGCGCTCGGTCAGCTGCCGCAGCGCCGTCGCGCCGCACAGCAGCACACCGGATGCCTGCGCGGTGCGGGCGCCGGTCGCGAAGAGGTGCCACAGCGCCGGGTTGGCGAGCAGCACCCGCGGGTCGAGGACCAGCCGCCGCCCCGCGTCGTCGCGCAGCACCAGCCGCTGCGCGACCCCTTCCGACCAGCGCACCGACACCAGCCGGTCGGTGCGCACCAGCCGCCGCCGCAGCGGACCGCGGGCCGCCAGCCAGCCCTGACCCGCGCTGATCCGCGGCGGCAGCAACAGCCCGAACAGCGCCACCGCCAGCGCCGCCCACAGCCCGCAGCGGAGCGCGTCGAGGCTCCCGGCGACGGCGTCCACGGCGACCAGCGCCGTCAGCAGCAGCACCCCGCTCACCACGGCGTCGCGCAGCGCGGCGGGCCAGTCCTCGTCGGTCGCGGTGCGCTCCGGGGACCGTACGGCGACGGCCGCCGGCCGCACGGCGGAGCGGGTACTACGTCGTCCCATGCCGCCGAGGCTAGGCCCGCCACCCCCCTCCGGACGGCCCGTTGACACGGCGCTGACGGGTCCGGATCACCCCTTGACGGAGTCCATACGCGCCCCGGCCGCCGCCGACCCCGGGGCGCGCATCACGGTGCTCATCGCGGAGGCCGAACCGGACCGTCTCCGCCATCGGCTGCTCCAGAACCAGCGGGGCGCCGTCGTCGCCCACGCCGTCCGCCGCGACACGGACGCCGTCATCTGCCGCCTGCGGCTCCGGTTGTGAGCCGCCGCGCAGGTCGCGGGGCGACACCTCGGCCGGGAGCCGACGCACCGGCCTGAGCTGCGGAAACAGGTGGGCGGACCCAGCGCGTGCCGCATTCGCGGGGAGCGCGCTCCGGGGCTCGTACCGCGCCCCGGAGCGCCCGTACGCCACCCGTGGCCGAAGGTGGCGTACGGGACGCGTCAAGAGCGGGCCCGGCGCCGTAAGGGACCCGTCAACGGGCTACGGCGGGTGGCCGAAAAGAGGTTTCGTCGAGAGGTCCACACGGCCGGGTGCATGCGCCCGGTCGTCCCTCTTGTCCCTTCCTCCCAGGAGTTCACGATGGCCGACGTGGCCTTCGTCGCCACCACGCTCGCGGTCTTCGCGCTGGTGGCCGTCATCGCCAAGGGGGTGGCGAAGCTGTGAGCGACCGGAGCATCGAGAACGTGATCGGGCTGCTCGTGGCCGTCGCCCTGCTCGGCTATCTCGTCCTCGCCCTCATCAAGCCGGAGAGGTTCTGACGGTGAACTCCCTCGCTGCCGCCTCCGGCGCCCTGAGCCCCGCCGTCGCCGCGGTGCTCCAACTGGGCGCCCTCATAGCGGCGCTCGGCCTCGCCTACCGCCCGCTCGGCGACCACATGGCCCGCGTCTACTCCTCCGACAAGCATCTGCGCGTCGAGAAGTGGATCTACCGGGCCATCGGCGCCGACCCGCACACCGAGATGCGCTGGCCCGCCTACCTCCGCGGCGTCCTCGCCTTCTCCGCGGTCAGTCTTCTCTTCCTCTACCTGCTCCAGCGGCTCCAGGGCAGCCTGCCCGGCTCCCTCGGCTTCGCCGCGATCGACCCGGACCAGGCGTTCAACACCGCCGCCTCGTTCGTCGCCAACACCAACTGGCAGTCGTACGCCGGTGAACAGGCCATGGGCCATGTCGTGCAGACCGCCGGGCTCGCGGTGCAGAACTTCGTCTCGGCGGCCGTCGGCATCGCCGTCGCCGTCGCGCTGGTCCGCGGCTTCGCCCGGTCCCGTACCGGCGAGCTGGGCAACTTCTGGGCCGACCTGGTCCGCGGCGTTGTCCGGATACTGCTGCCGATCTCCGTGGTCGGCGCGCTGGTCCTCGTCGCATGCGGCGCGATCCAGAACTTCTCTGGCGTCCACGAGGTCGGCCAGTTCCTGGGCGGCTCGCAGCAGTGGCGCGGCGGCGCGGTCGCCTCCCAGGAGGTCATCAAGGAGCTGGGCACCAACGGCGGCGGCTACTTCAACGCCAACTCCGCCCACCCCTTCGAGAACCCCAACGGATTCACCAACCTCTTCGAGGTCTTCCTGATCCTGGTGATCCCGTTCGCGCTGACCCGCACCTTCGGCCGGCTGACCGGCTCCCTCAAGCAGGGCTACGCGATCCTCGGCACCATGGCCGTCATCTGGATCGGCTTCACGCTCCTGATGTGGGCGGCCGAATTCGGCGGCCACGGCCGGGCGTTCGAGCTGGCCGGCGGCGCGCTGGAGGGCAAGGAGACCCGCTTCGGGATCGCCGGTTCGTCGATCTTCGCGGCCGCCACCACCCTCACCTCCACCGGCGCCGTGGACAGCTTCCACTCCTCGTACACCGGGCTCGGCGGCGGCCTGACGATGCTGGGCATGCAGCTCGGCGAGATCGCGCCCGGCGGCGTCGGCTCCGGCCTCTACGGGATGCTGATCATGGCGGTCATCGCGGTGTTCCTCGCCGGGCTGATGGTCGGCCGGACACCGGAGTTCCTCGGCAAGAAGATCGGCACCCGCGAGATCAAGCTCGCCGCCTGCTACATCCTCGTCACCCCGGCGCTGGTGCTCGGCTTCACCGCGGTGTCGCTGGTGCTGCCCACCCCGCCGCACTCGATGCTCAACCCCGGCGCGCACGGCTTCTCCGAACTCCTCTACGCGTACACCTCCGGCGCCAACAACAACGGCAGCGCCTTCGCCGGACTCAACGCCGACACCCCGTGGTTCAACACCACCATCGGCCTCGCGATGCTGCTGGGCCGCTTCGTCCCGATGGTCTTCGTGCTGGCGCTCGCCGGTTCGCTCGCCGAGCAGCAGCCCGTACCGAAGACCGCGGGGACCCTGCGCACGGAGAAGCCGCTCTTCTCCGGCCTGCTGGTCGGCACGATCATGATCGTCGCCGGTCTCACCTACTTCCCCGCCCTGGCCCTGGGCCCGCTCGCCGAGGGCCTGGCGTCATGACCGCCGGTACGCAGCGCTCCATCGGCGCCCCGGCGCCCACCCCTTCCGAGAAGCACGAGGACGATGCGATGTCCACCGCCACCCAGGAACGGGCGCCGCAGCAGGACGCGCCCGCCCCCGAACACCCCGAAGGCGGCCGCGTAGGCGGCGGGCTCTTCGACCCGAAACAGCTGGTCCGCTCGCTGCCCGACGCGTTCCGCAAGCTCGACCCGCGGGTGATGGTCGCCTCCCCGGTGATGTTCGTGGTGCTGATCGGCTCGGTGCTCACCACCGTGCTGGCCTTGCTTCACCCCGGCGAGTGGTTCGGCTGGGCGATCACCGCATGGCTCTGGCTGACCACCCTCTTCGCCAACCTCGCCGAGGCGGTCGCCGAGGGCCGCGGCAAAGCGCAGGCCGACACCCTGCGCAAGGCCAAGACCGACACCGTCGCCCGCCGCCTGACCGGCACCACCGAGGAGCAGGTCCCCGGCACCGAGCTGCGCATCGGCGATCTGGTGGTCTGCGAGGCCGGGGACGTCATACCCGGCGACGGCGATGTCGTCGAGGGCGTCGCCAGCGTCGACGAGTCCGCCATCACCGGCGAATCGGCGCCGGTCATCCGGGAGTCGGGCGGCGACCGCTCGGCCGTCACCGGCGGCACCAAGGTCCTCTCCGACCGCGTCGTCATCAAGATCACCACCAAGCCCGGCGAGACCTTCATCGACCGGATGATCAACCTCGTCGAGGGCGCCGCCCGGCAGAAGACCCCCAACGAGATCGCCCTCAACATCCTGCTGGCGTCCCTGACCATCGTCTTCCTGCTGGCCGTCGTCACCCTCCAGCCGTTCGCGGTGTACGCGGGCGCCGAACAGTCGATGATCGTGCTGACCGCGCTGCTGGTCTGTCTGATCCCCACCACCATCGGCGCCCTGCTCTCCGCCATCGGCATCGCCGGGATGGACCGGCTCGTCCAGCGCAACGTCCTGGCGATGTCCGGCCGCGCGGTCGAGGCGGCGGGCGACGTCTCCACCCTCCTCCTCGACAAGACCGGCACCATCACCTACGGCAACCGCCGCGCCGCCGAGTTCGTCCCCGTCCCCGGCGTCACCGCCACCGCACTCGCCGACGCCGCCCAGCTCTCCTCCCTCGCCGACGAGACCCCCGAGGGCCGCTCCGTCCTCGACCTCGCCGAGGAGAAGTACGGCCTCGCCGCCCGGCAGCAGGACCGGCTGACCGGCGCCGAGTGGATCGAGTTCACCGCCCAGACCCGGATGTCCGGCGTCGACCTCCCCGCGGACGGCGCCGCGGGACCCGCCCGTAAGGTCCGCAAGGGCGCCACCGCCTCCGTCACCGCCTGGGTGACCGAGCGCGGCGGCACCGTCGCCGACGACGTCGACCGGATCGCCACCGCCATCGCCGAGGCGGGCGGCACCCCGCTGCCCGTCGCGGTCGACGACGCGGACGGCGCCCGCGTCCTGGGCGTCATCCACCTCAAGGACGTCGTCAAGGACGGCATGCGCGAACGCTTCGACGAGCTGCGCCGGATGGGCATCAAAACCATCATGATCACCGGCGACAACCCGCTGACCGCCAAGGCCATCGCGGCGGAGGCGGGCGTCGACGACTTCCTCGCCGAGGCCACCCCCGAGGACAAGATGGCCCTCATCAAACGGGAACAGGCCGGCGGCAAACTCGTCGCGATGACCGGCGACGGCACCAACGACGCCCCCGCCCTCGCCCAGGCCGACGTCGGCGTCGCCATGAACACCGGCACCTCCGCCGCCAAAGAGGCCGGCAACATGGTCGACCTCGACTCCGACCCCACCAAACTCATCGAAATCGTAGAGATCGGCAAGCAGTTGCTGATCACCCGCGGCGCCCTGACGACCTTCTCCATCGCCAACGACGTCGCCAAATATTTCGCGATCATCCCCGCGATGTTCGCGGTGGTGTACCCGGGCCTGAACAAGCTCAACATCATGGGCCTGACGTCCCCGCAGTCCGCGATCCTGTCGGCCGTCATCTTCAACGCCCTGGTGATCGTCGCGCTGGTCCCGCTCGCCCTGAAGGGCGTCCGCTACCGCCCGATGAGCGCGGACCGCATGCTCCGCCGCAACCTCACCCTCTACGGACTCGGCGGCCTGATCACGCCGTTCCTCGGCATCAAGCTCATCGACCTGCTCCTGACCCTCATCCCCGGCATCGGGTGACGCCCACCATGAACACTTCCCTGGCCAACACCGCCCGCCTCACCGGCGCCGCACTCCGCGCCCTCCTCGCCCTGACCGTCCTGTGCGGCGTCCTCTACCCCCTCGCCGTCACCGGCCTCGCCCAGGGCCTCTTCCCGCACCAGGCGAACGGCTCCCCACTCCGCAGCGACGGCAAGGTCGTCGGCTCCTCCCTCATCGGCCAGCGCTACGCCCTGCCGCTGACGAAGGGCGAGTCGGCCCCCGCCCCCGACCTGCGCTGGTTCCAGCCCCGCCCGTCCGACGGCCTCGGCGAGAACACCCTCAACACCCGGTACCGCCTCCAGGTCTCCGGCGCCACCAACCTGTCCGGCGACAACCCCGACCTCATCAAGGCAATCAAGGCCGCCAGATCCGCCGTCCTCACCGACAACACCGTCCCCGGCTACACCCCCAAGCCCTCCGACATCCCCGCCGACGCGGTGACCTCCTCCGCCTCCGGCCTCGACCCCGACATCTCCCCGGCCTACGCCCACCTCCAGATCCACCGCGTAGCGTCCCGCAACCACCTCCCGGTGGCCGAGGTCACCCGCCTGGTGGCCGCCCACACCACGGGCCGCACCCTCGGCTTCATGGGCGAGCCCCGGGTGAACGTGCTGGAGCTGAACGTGGCGTTGGGGGAGGTGGTGGGGGTTCAGGGGTGAGGGGGCGGGGATGCGGGGCGTCCGGCCGGTGGGGGCGGGCGCCCCGCATTTCCGTGCGGCGCCGGATCGGCATCGGGGCGCGGCTCCTCAGGACGCAGGGATCGCGCCAACTCCGGCTATCCGAGCGGGTGTTCGCTCTTCCCTGGTACGTGCGTACCGCAAGCGCGGCAAGAGCGCACGCAACGGTCCCCGCGGTTTCCGGCCGTGGGCCGTGGCCGCCGCGCGGGCCCGGCCCGGCTCGCCGTTTCGCGTCCGGTCACCGGAAAGAGGCAACGGACAACACGTCCGGATTGCCGTGCGGGGCTCTCTCCGCGTGCCAAGCTCGTGGTGGAGCGGAAATCGCGCTCCGACCCCACCCGGAACTGCCGACGCGTGCGCCGCGACGAGAGGACTTGGCATGCCCATGAACCCAACCTTCGGGGGCGAACTGCGCCGCCTGCGGGAGCAGGCCGGACGCACGCTGCACGACCTGGCGCAGGAGACCAACTACAGCCGCAGCCACCTCAGCCGCATCGAGCGCGGGGAGAAGCGCCCCTCCGTGGCGCTGGCCCGCCGCTGCGACGCCCTGTTCCAGGCCGCCGGACGGCTGCAGGAGCTGGCCGAGGAGGAACCGCCCGACCTCACCGACGCGTTACCGCTGCCCGACCGGCCCCTCGGCCGACGCGGTCTGCTCACCGCCGGTGCGGCCTCACTGATCGGCTACAACCTCCCCACCGGTGCCGGCGCCGGTACCGGCCGACCCGCGGGCGTCTCGCTCGCCGATCCGTTCCGGGCGCAGCTGGAACAGATGCGCCGCCTGGGGCAGAGCGCGGACCCGGGCACCCTGCTCGACCTGCTCGGGACGCAGACCGCCACCCTCGCCCGGCTCGCGGTCGCCCAAAGCTCGTCCGACGGTGCCGAACTCCTCGTCCTCGCCGCGCACTTCGCCACCTACACGGGCTGGATGGCGCAGGAGAGCGGCGACAACCGCGCCGCACTCGACTGGACCGCCAAGGCCGTCGACCTGGCGGAGGCCGGCGGCGACCGGAACCTGTCGTCGTACGCCCTGGTCCGGCAGGCGCTGGTGGCCTTCTACGACCACGACGCGGCGCAGACCGTCGCGCTCGCCGGCCGGGCGCAGTCCGAGCGGCTGCCGTCCCGCATCCGAGGGCTGGCCGCCCAGCGGGAGGCGCAGGGCCATGCGCTCGCCGGAGATGAGCGTGCCTGTCTGCGCAGCCTCGACCGGGCTCGTGCGCTGCTCGCCGCGGAGCCCGCCCGTACCGGCGGCGACCCGGTGATCGGCACCTCGCACCTCACCGACCCCGCCGCCATGGTCACCGGCTGGTGCCTCTTCGACCTGGGACGACCACGCGAGGCCGCCGAGGTCTTCGACCAGGAGTGCCTGCGCATCCCGGCCCACGCCCTGCGCACCCGTACCCGGTACGGCCTCCGCCACGCGCGGGCGCACGCCGCGGCCGGCGAGGTGGAGCGCGCCTGCGAGATCGCGGCCGACCTGCTCGATCTGACGGTGACCGCGCGCTCCGCCACCGTGACCGCGGACGTCCGCAACCTCGCCAGGGAGCTGGCACGGTTCCGTACCCTCCGCGCCGTACGCGAGCTGCAACCCGCGCTGTCCAGAGCGCTCACCCTCACCCGGCCCTGACGGCCGCCCCGCCCGGCCTCCCGTCGCCCGGCGGCACTCCCCGCCTGTTCCCTCCGCCGCGCGAGGGCGATGACGCCTGCCCGTAGGGGAGAGGCGCGCCCCGCGACCGGACGGCGACCCCGACGATCCCGCCCCTGGCCCTGTGCCCGGAACCCGGCCCCCGACAGCGGCCCATGTCGCCGCGCCCGGAGACGCGGCGCCCCACCGAACCCGGATCTTTCCCCGATCCGCCGCCGACCCGGTCCGCCGCCCCCGGCGGACCGAACCCGCAGAGAACCGAAGAGGAAAAGAGAACACCGCCATGCACGAGGTTTTCATCAACTACCGCACCAAGGACGAAGAGGCCACCGCCACCACGCTGGATGTCTATCTCTCGGGGCGCTTCGGCACCGATCAGATCTTCCGTGCCAGCAAGTCCATCGAGGCGGGCCAGGACTTCCGGAAGGGGCTGGTCGCCGCCGCGCGCCGCTGCCACGTCCTGCTGGCGGTGATCGGGCCGGACTGGCTGACCGTGCAGGCCAAGGACGGCAGGCGGGCACTGGACGTGCCCGCGGACTGGACGCGCCGGGAACTCGTGGAGGCGGCCGGATCGGCGCAGGTCATCCCGGTACTGGTCGGGGACACGCTCCGGCTGCAGCGCTCCCAGCTGCCGAAGAACCTCGCCTGGCTCGCGGACTGCCAGTACCGCCGGCTGTACCACCGCGACCACACCGCCGGCCTCCAGCGCATCGGCGACGACATCGCCGAGCTGGTCCCCCATCTCGCCGAGGCCGACCGGCACGGGGGCGAGGAGACGACGCGGAGCGCCGCTGAGGCGGGCGGGGGGAACCGGGTGGAAGGCCGGAACATCGGCATCGGCGGCGTGGGCCGTGACTTCCGCGGCACCTACATCGGTGAATCGACCGGTCCCGTTCACACGGGAAGCGGCACCCAGCACGCCCCGCAACTCTCCGGGGACGGCGCGAACTATGTCGCAGGCGATGTCGCCGGGCCGGTCGGCGGCACCCACGTCGCGGGTGATCAGCACACCACCCACATCGCCGGTGACCAGAACAACGGGACCCGTATCGAGGGCGAGGTGTCCGGCGGAACGCTCATCACCGGAGGCCACTTCGGCCCCGTCGGAGCCATCGGCACCCACCACGACAACCGCTGCGCATCCGAGGACAGCGACAGGTGACCGACGAGGGCAGCGCCACCTGGATCGGCGAGTCACAGGGGCCGGTCAACACAGGCGAGGGTGACCAGCACAATCACGCGTATTTTTCGGTTCGGCCGGCGGCGGCCCGTTCCGGCCCGCGGGCGCTCCCAAGGACCCGCTGACGGTCGCCCGGGAGCACCGCGCCTGGCTGAGCCGACGGTTCGTCCAACCGGTCAACTTCGGGGAGGCCGCCGACCGGTTGAAGAAACCGGGAAGCACCGTCCTGCTGACCGGCCCGGAGGGTATCGGGCTGCGGACGGCTGCCACCATGCTGCTCCACCGGCTGGGCACCCCGGACAGTCCGTTCGAGGAACTGCCCGCCAGGCCGGAGGGGGACGAGGGGGGTGCGGAGGTCGCCGCAGGCGACCGCTTCCTGCTCGACCTCTCCGCGACCTCCGACGACGCTTACCGGGAAGCCCGGGAACAGCTGGTCATCCATCAGAAGAAAGTGGCGGACAACGGCGCATGGATGGCCGTGGTGCTGCCGACCGGGCTCAGGCACCACCTGCGCTCGGAGCTGGCATGGCTGACCGTCGAGCTGGGCCGCCCTGACGGGCTGCGGGCACTCGCACTGCACCTCCGGCAGAACGGCATCCACGTCGAGCGGAGGAGCCTGGAGGCACCGGAGCTGAGGCGTTGGCTCCCCGAGTCGTCGGTGCCGAAGCTGAAGCATCTGCTCCACGAGTCGTCGATGCAGGAGATCTTCGACTTCGCGGACATGGTGCGTCGGGCCCGTGACTGGGCCGGCCAGGCAGGCAGCTTCCCCGTCTGGTGCGCCGAGGCGCTCAAAGCGTTCAACGAGCGGCCTGAAGAGGTGACGAAACAGGTTCAGAAGCTTGAACAGGTGCCGGAACGGGCGCTGTTGCTGTCCGCCGCCATGTTCAGCGAGGCCACCGCCGACGCGGTGCACCGCGGCGCGGCCCAACTCCTCCACGGTCTTGGCCACCAGGACGACGGAACTCCGCTGCTCGCCCGGCCCGGGCTCGGCGAGCGGCTGAAAGCCTTGGGGGTCCGGCGGCGGGAGGACGGTCGGGTCCGTTTCGCGGAGCTGGCTTATGACGGGGCCGTTCGCCTGCACTTCTGGGCCAACTACCCCGATCTCCGGAAGGTGTTGCGGGAGTGGATTGCGAAGGCGGCCCGCCTCCCGGGGCTCACCGGAAGCGACCGGGAGCGCCTGGCGGTGCGGTTCGCCGAGCAGTGCCTCGCCGTCGACCGCCCCTGGGACCTCTATTCCGTGGCCGAGGAATGGACCGCCGACGCTCCTCGCCGTCTGGAGACCGAGGCCGCCGCCCTCCTCGAACAGGGTCTCGCCCACCCACGGCACGCCGGCCGTATCCGCGCCCGGATCTACGACTGGGTGACGGGGCCCCACCTCAGCCTCGGCCTCGCCCGGGTCCTGGCCGGCGTCTGCCGGCAGGTCCTCGCCGCCACTCACCCCGACCAGGCACTGGTGCGTCTGCACCATCTGGCGCTCCGCCCCGGTGCGGAGGCCGAGGAGGGATGGGAGGGACTCCTGGACCTGGCGTGCGGCAGCCGCCGCCTCCACGCCCGCCTCGTCCACCGGCTGCTGACCGTGAGACGGGGAGCGGAAGAGCGGAAGTTCCGGCTCCTCCTCGAACTGCTCGACCCCACCCGGCTCGGCTTCTGCCCGTACCGGCAGCCCCTCCACGACGCCTGGCAGGCGGTGCTAGCCCGGGCCGAGTCCCCGGCGGTCTGGAAGCCGTTGGCGCTCGCGCTCTTCACGGCGGTGCACGAACGGCCGCCGGACTGGGACCGCGCGCCGAACGCCCTGATACGCGCGGCCGACGGCGACCCGGGCGTCCTGAACCACCTCTACGTCATGACCTGCGACTGGGCCGCGGACGCGCCGACGCCGCGCGACCGCGCAGCCCGGCAGAAGACCGCCGCCGGGATCCGGCAGAAGATCGACGCCGCGCAGGGCCTGGACTTCACGACCGATCGCCCCGGCGCCCCCTAGGGAGAACCCCGATGACGTTCCGAAGCAAGACCGTTCCCCTCCTCCTCGTCCTGCTCGGCGGCTCCGTGCCCGTCCTGCTCGGACTCCAGCTCGGCTGGCCCGTCTGGGTGACCGTCTTCCCGGCGCTGGCGCTGGTGGCGGCCCTGTCCCTGCTGGTGGTGCACCAGACCGCCGAGCAGGAGCGGGAGACCGACCCGTACCGCCCCGACCCGTCACCCGTGGTGGAGCCCGCGCCGTCACCCTTCACGACCGGACTCATGGCGCCGCCCGAACCCCCCTTCAACGAAAAGCGGGTGGATCGCATCCGGCTGGCCAGCGCGCGTCCGGACTACACCTTCGTGTTCTCCGCCACCGTGTGGTGGCGTCCGCTCCGCAGCGGCGCGGGCCCGGTGCAGCCGGGCCTCGCGGACCTCGCCGTGTCCACCGTGCTGTCCCGGGCCCAGGCGGTCGTCGGCCAGGAGGACCCCGAGCATTGGGAGACCGCCCCCCACCGGCTGCAGGGCGAGATCGGCTGCCAGCGCACGGACTCCTCGGACCTGGTCACCGTTGTCGCGGACGGCATCAGCCTGATGCTGGACGAGGACGACCGCGTCAGGCTGGAGAAGCTGTCCCAGCTCCGCAAGGACCAGGACGACTGGGAACGCCACCGGCACTTCGAACGCAGCCGGCGCTCCTACCTGGGCGACGAGGTGCTCAAGACGCCCGGCAGTGCCGTCGTGTGGTGGCTGGCCCGCCACGACGAACGGGTCAAGGACGCGGTCAACATGATCGGCCCGCTCGCCCAGCTGTCGGCCGCCGCGAACGACACCGAGATCCCCGAACCGTTCCGGCACGTCGTCGCCGGATACCCGGACCGCGCTTCCTACCTCGCCGCCGTGAACGGAGTGGATCAGGTGGCAGCCGACGACGAGGAAGACGGGGAATACGTCGGCAGGATGCCCATGCCGGAGGCGGAGCAGCCATCGTTCCGCTTCGACAGGAACTTCGCCGCTCCGGAGGATGTGGACGAGGAGTTTCGGCACACCGGATTCGCGTCGGGTGGTCCGGGACCCTACAGCGCTCCCGATGTGGCGCCGGAGCGTGATGTGGCGGACCATTTCGCCGAGATGCTCGACGCACTCGGTCTGAAGGAAGGCACGCCGGAGCGCACGGTGTTCGTCGACCGCATCGTCCACTCCACCAGGGCCGCCGGACGGGCCGAGGACGCCGAAAAGATCAGGCAGCGGCTGAACCCTGACCGCTGCCCGTCCCCCGAGGCCCGGCCGCCGTTCACGGACCCCGCCGCGGAGCCCCCCGGCCACCACGGCACCACCATGGGCGGGGAGCAGGCCCCGGACAACCCGAGTGCTTCCGCCTCTGCCCCGGCCGACGAGGCACCGCGCGCATCCGCCGAGGAGGGCTGGGGCCCGGGGCACCGTCCCGAGGAAGCCCCCGCCGCCCCCGCGAGCCCGTTCAACAGCCGTCCCGAGGACGGTTACCAGGGCCAGGAGACCCACGAAGGACGATTCACCGGCGGACCCCTGGCCGGCGAGGACGCAGACGGCGGATACGACGCAGCCGACGGGCACACCCCCGACGGGCAACCCGTCCCCCCGTACTCCGCGCCCGATGCCACCCCCGGCGACGGCAACGGTCCGGCCCCGCAGCCGTCCCCGTTCGACGTCCCCGAGGCCGCGGCCCCGTACGAAGACCCCGACCGGCCCGTTGAGCCCCGCCCCGCGGACCACGATCCCCGGCGCGGTTACGGACTGCCGCCGGAGCAGACCCCGGACGGTGGATACGCGCCGCCGCCCAATGACGCGGCGCTGACCGGGCACACCCAGGAAGCCGATGCCGCCCTGCCCGCGAACGGCACGCCGCCGTCCGCCGATGCCCTGTGGTGGGGCGACCGGTCCGTACCGTCCGACGACGGACCGGCGGCGCCTCCGGCCGACCCGCCCACCGCGCCCCGCCGCGTCTGGGCCATGCCGCCCGCGGACGCCGACCACAGCCAGGACACCCCGGAGGTCGCGGACCGGGCCGAGCCTCCCCACGAGGGCGGGCCGCAGAACCCGCACACCCCCGGCTTCGGCTGACCTGCACCCCGGCCCCGAGGGCAGCACGGCAGCTGACGGGCCCCACCGATCGCGGTGGGGCCCGTTCCCGTGCGCTCCGGCCGCCCGGGTGAAGCCGCCCCTCGTCATCACCGGCGGACAGATCGCCCCGCGCCCCTTCGGCATCGCCGTCGCCAAGAACCAACCGGCCCTCCGCGCCGCCGTCCGCGCCTCCCTGAACCGGCTCATCGAGGACGGCACCTACGGGAAGATCCTCGACAGGTGGGAAGTGGCGGAGTGCGCGGTGGCGCGGGCGGAGATCAACGGGGGGAGCTGAACGGCGCCCCGCCCCGGACTGAGCCTGACCCGGCCCGGGAAGGCCGGGCAGGCCCTCACCCGGCCCGGGGGCGCCGGGCGGCGCGGCCTCACTCCGGCCAGTCGGAGTTCTTGATCACCTCGACGAAGTCCCCCCGCACGAACCCGGGCACGTAATGCGCCAGCACATCCGCCTTCACATTGCCGAACGTCGTCTCCGGCCGGTCCTTGATGCCCTCCGTGAACGCGGCGAGGATGCCGTTCTTGAAGTCCGGCCGGGGGTGCGCCGCGACCACCGCGGCCCGCTCCTCGTCCGAGACCGCGTGGTAGCCGATGCCCAGGACGTCCAGCTCCACACCCCGGGTGACCAGCGCGATCTCCGGCGCCATGTGGAGCGGGATCTCGGGGGTGGTGTGCAGTGCGATGGCCGTCCACACCCGGTCGGCCGGCTCGCCCGTGATGCCGTGGGCGTGCAGGAAGCGGCGGGCCTCGTCGGCGCCGTCGATCTCGAACCGCTGGTCCGTCCGGCGGTAGCGCTCGGTCAGCCCCAGATCGTGGAACATCGCCCCGACGTACAGCAGCTCCGGGTCGACCGTCAGCCCCTGCTCCCGGCCGCGCAGCGTGCCCCACAGGAAGACCCGCCGCGAATGGTCGAAGACCAGCGGCGCCGCCGCCTCCCGCACCAGCTCGGTGGCCTCCCGCGCCAGCGCACTGTCCGGAATCCGTACTCCTGCGATCGATGCACTCATGGGTACGCACGTCCTCTCTTCCGCTTGCCCCCAGATTCGCCCCGGCCCCTACGCTGGCGCCATGTCCTCACGGCCGGATGAACCACGGATTCGGACATGCCGCCGGGGCGCGGCCACACCGCTGCGGGTGGCGTTCGTCGTCTTCGACGGGGTGACCCTCCTCGACGTCAGTGGCCCGTCGGAGGTACTGCACCAGGCGGGCCGCTTCGGATGCCCGTACGAGCTGGTGCTGGTCGCACCCGGCGGCGGGCCGGTCACCACCGCCGCCGGACCGGCGCTGACCGGCACCGTCCGGGCACAGGAGGCCGGGCCGGTCCACACGGTGCTGGTCGCCGGCGGCGACCGCCTCGCCGAGGAGCCGCCCGACGAGGCCCTCCTGGCGACCGTCCGCGCGCTCACCCCCGGGGCGGCCCGCATCGCCTCCGTCTGCACCGGCGCCTTCGTCCTCGCCGATCTGGGCCTGCTGGACGGCCGTCGCGCCACCACCCACTGGCGGCACGCCGCCGCCCTCGCCCGCCGCCACCCGCGGGTACGCGTCGAGCCGGACGCGCTCCACCTCCGCGACGGCCGGTACGTCACCTCGGCGGGCATCAGCGCGGGCATCGACCTGACCCTCGCGCTGGTGGAGGACGACCACGGTGCGGAGGTGGCCCGCGAGATCGCCCGGGAGATGGTGGTCTTCCTGCACCGGCCGGGCGGCCAGTCGCAGTTCTCCGCGGCGCTCGACACCCCGCCCGTCCGCGGCGACCTGCTCCGCCCGGTCCTGGAGTCCGTCCTCGCCGACCCGGCCGCCGACCACAGTCTCCCGGCGCTGGCCGCCGCCGCGGCCGTCAGCCCCCGCCAGCTGACCCGCCGCTTCCGCGCCGAACTGGGCACCACCCCGGCCCGCTGGGTCGAACGCGTCCGCCTCGACCGCGCCCGGCAACTCCTCCTCGACGGCCACAGCGTCACCGCCGCCGCCCGCCACAGCGGCTTGGGCACCGACGAATCCCTCCGCCGCGCCTTCGCCCGCCACCTGGGCACCACCCCGACCCACTACCGCCAACGCTTCGCCAGTACCCGGCAGATGACGGCCCCCGAGATCCCCTAGGGGGCCCGCGAACGCGGTGCCCGGTACGCGACGACCCGTAGGGGATCCGCCGGTTAGTCAGGTGTTAGCAGCGGGGCAGCCGGACGGTAGCGGCCCCCGGCAGAGTCGGTGACGTACCGAGGAGAGCACGACACCGACCGCCCCTGGGGGACCCCGCATGAACGCCCGCACCGCCGCCCGCACCCCGCGCCGCCGCACCCTGCGCATCGCCCTCGCCGCCCTGACCGCGGCCGCCGGACTCACCCTGACCGCCTGCTCCGGCGCGGACGCCGCCGCCACGAAGCCCGCAGGTCACACGGCCGCCGCCGAGACCGGCGGGACGGGCTCCGCCGCCGGCGCCAAGTCCGGCAACGCGGCCGAGACCAGGTCCGGTGCCGAGGCCACGCAGTCGGGCGGTACGTCCGCCACGGGCGAGTCGGGCTCCCCGGACAAGACCGTGACCCTGGTGGACGGCAGCAAGGCCGAAATCCACGACCTCGGCAACCAGAACTACCGCGCCGAGATCGTCCACGACGGCGAGACCCTGGCCACGCTGGAGACGAAGGACTCCGACGCCGCGGCCGACCTCAACGGCATGTACGTCCTGCTCACGATGGGCGGCGAGGTCCACTCCTGGGAGGGCGGCGCACAGACCGGACCGGGCACCTTCACCCTCGCGGGCGGCTGGCAGGCCAAGGTCACCAAGCTCGGCGAACTCCACTTCCGCGCCGAGATCATCGGCCACGAGGGATCGGTGGACGCCACCCTGGAGGCGAACGGCCACGCCGCCGGCGTCGACGCCAACGGTGTCTCCATCGTCCTCACCGCCGGCGGCGAGATCAGCGCCCACGAGTGACCACGGGCCCGGGACCGGGCCGTTCCCCTAGGTGATCTCCCCGGGCCGGGCCCGGCCACCGTCCCCGCTCCCGTTGACGTTCACGGGCGGCCGGGCGCGGTGGCCGGGCTCGGCCATCTCGCGCGTGATCACCCGGTCGCTCACATTCGTCGAGTAGACGATCGTCGTCGACAGCGAGCCGATCTTCGTGATGCGCGCGGTGACCTCTTCGAGATGGCCCATCGAACGGGCCGCCACCTTGGCGACGAAGCAGTCGCTGCCGGTCACGTGGTGGCACTCCACGATCTCCGGGCAGTCGCGGAAAACGCGGAGGTATTCCTGGTAATTGCTGCCCGGAAACACGATGTTGACGATGGCCAGGATCGGCAGTCCGAGCCCGGACAGATTGACCCGCGTCCGGTACCCCTCGATGATCCCGGACTGCTCCAGCCGCCGGACCCGCTCGGTGACCGCCGGAGGCGTCAGGGAGACCCGTCGTCCCAGCTCACTGAAGGTGATGCGGGCATTGGCCTGCAATTCCTCCAGGATCCGCCAATCGGTCGCGTCGAGCGCCGCTTTCACCTCTTCAGCCATCGGCCAAGAATACGGAAATTTCCCAGGTGACGGCCGCCGAACTCCTTCAACTTCCCCTGTGGGAGCAGCGGGCGCGCGCCCTAGCGTGAAGCCGACGCGAAGGAGGACGAAATGGCGCCCGCCACCCCACCCCGGAATCGCCCCGCGCATCCGGGCCGACCGCACCGCTCACCGCACCCCGCGGCCCCCGCTCCGGCCGAAGGCCCGGCCACCACCGGGCGGCTCAACCTCCCGCAGGGCACCGCCCTCTACGTCGGGGCGGTGCTGGGCACCGGCGTCCTCGCCCTCCCCGGACTGACCGCACAGGCGGCCGGCCCCGCGTCGCTGCTGGCCTGGGCGGCGCTCGTCGTGCTGTCGGTGCCGCTCGCCGCGACCTTCGCCGCACTGGCCGCCCGGCAGCCCGACCCGGGCGGCGTGTCGACCTACGTACGGCGGGCGTTCGGGAACCGCGCCGCCACCGTCGTCGGCTGGTGGTTCTACCTCGGCGCCCCGGTCGGCATCCCCGCACTGGCCCTCTTCGGCGCGTCCTACCTGGAACGCAGCACCGGCGGCGGCCCCGCGGCGACCACCGGCTACGCCGCGGCCCTGCTCGTCGCGGGCTTCCTGGCCAACGCCTTCGGCGTACGGGTCTCCGGACGCGTCCAACTCCTCCTCTCCGGCTCGCTGGCCCTGCTGCTCGTCCTCGGCATCCTGGTGGCGCTCCCGCACGCGGACCCGGCGCGGCTGCACCCCTTCGCCCCGCACGGCTGGTCGGCGATCGGCCCCGCCGCGGCGCTCCTCGTCTGGTCGTTCACGGGCTGGGAGACGGTCACCCACCTGTCGGCGGAGTTCGCCCACCCGCGCCGCGACATCAAACGCGCGACCGCCGCCGCGCTGCTCACCATCGGCGTCCTCTACCTCGCCCTGGCGACCGTCACCGTGCTGGCCCTCGACACCGCCGCCGGAACCTCGGCGACCTCCCTGGCCGCCCTGCTGGAGCTGGGCTTCGGCCCGCTGGGCGGGGTCCTCGCCGGGGTGATCGCGATCCTCACCACCCTCGGCACCATGAACGCCTACATCGCCGGCACCGCCAAACTCGGCGCCGCCCTGGCCCGCGACGGCGCCCTGCCCCGCACCCTGGGCACCGGCGCCGAACCGGGCGGCGTCCCGCGCCGCAGCCTGACCGTGGTCGCCGCGATCGCCGCCACCGTCTTCACCGCCGCCACCCTCACCGGAACCCCCGTACAGCCCCTGGTACTGACCACCACCGCCTGCCTGGGCGCCGTCTACGCCCTCGGCTCGGCCGCCGGCGCCCGCATCCTCCGCCCCCACACCCGCTGGGGCACGGCCGCCGCGGTGGTCTCCCTCCTGCTCATCTGCGTCCTGCTCGCCCTGACGGGCGCATATCTGCTGTGGCCCGCGATGCTGACCGCCGCCGCCCTGCTGTGGTGCCGCCGGGCGTCACAGACCCCATGAGACCGTCCCGCCCGCGGTGACCAGCACCGCCAGCACGGTGACATCGGCGGGGCCGAGGAGCAGACCGGCCCAGGCCCGCCCGCGCCGCGCCGTCCCGCGCCGCAGGGCGAGAACGGCGAGGCGCGTCAGGACGGTCTTCTCCCCAGTGGCCGACGTCATGTCAGATATCTCCTTGCGGCGTCCGGAACGGTGCCCACGTATCAGGAAGACGAGCAGCCACGCGGTGATCAGTGAGCCGGCGACGATGCTGACGGCCACCGGGCCGCGGAGCCGCCGCCCCCGGAGGCTCCCGTACGTCCCGCATGAGAACCCGCGACTGGTAGTGCCCCGGATTGCCACCCACCACGGCGAATCAGAGGAGTGCCGGCCCGATGATGCCAGGGAGTACATCGGGCCCGCGCACGACGAGGCCCGGCAACCGCCACAGGTTGCCGGGCCTCGGTGTGTACCTCAGTCGACGAGATAGTGGGCCTCGATGTAGGCGACAGTGGAGCCATACGGCTCCCCCACCGGCTTCAACATGTACCGGCGGAACACCACGGCGGTGCCTCGGCGGACACCGCGGTTGCGGGCCTCAGCGTTGTCCCATGACTGGGCAAGGGTGCGCTTGACCACCTGGTCGATCTCCTCGGCCAGGTTCTGCTCCGTGACGGTGAGGCCGGACGGTGCGTGGTCGTGGATGATCCGCGACAGGACACCTACATGGTCGTCATCCAGCACGACGGCTTCGTCGGGGTGCTTCTCGGCGTTCACGATGGCACGGGCGACCCGGAGGGCGTCGGCCAGGAACTCCAGAGCATCCTGTGCGTTCTGGATGATTCGGTCCCGCAGCTGCCTGATCCGCTCTGCCAAGGCGGTGTACTTCGCGGACCCTGGTTCGACGCCCTTCTCGAGGGCGGCCTTGATCTGGTCCAGGATCTCCGCCGCAGACGGCGGCCTCTTGACCTCGCTGTCGTCCTTGCCGGACTTGGGGCGGACGAGGGCCAGCAGCTCCTTGAGGATCGTGATGCCCTGGGCATCCAGGACGAGAGCTTCTTCCTGGGAGGCGGCCACCGAGAAGGAGTGGACGTGGGCATTGATTATCTCCAGGACCATCGGCCCCAGTTCGCCCAGCCGCTCCTTCCTCTCCTCGTCGGAAGACTTCTTGAACAGGGTCGTGTACGCAGATCCGAAGAGCCCGAACCCGTCCTGGTACTTGGCGACTCGCTTGTCCGTGTTGATGAGTGGGTACAGGCGGGCCAGAAGCCGGTAGTTCTTGCTGAAGACCTCGGCGGCGTCAGGGTTGGCGTCCAGGAAGCCGTTGATGGCACGTACGGACTCGTATCCGTGGGCCGTGAGGTCGAGGCCGTCCACGTCTGCGAGGAGGTCTTCGATGCGGGCGAAGGTGGTGCGGAACTCGGCGACCAGGTCGGTCAGGTCGGCGACGAACCCACCGCCCTTGCCGGCGGACCCCTCCGAGGTGGGGTCGACGACGGCACGCTGGACCTCTTCTGCCAGGCTGATGTAGTCCACGACCACGCCGGTGGTTTTCACGAATCCGGTCGGAGACACCCAGGTGCGGTTCGGGCGAGTGATCGTCTGGAACAGGTTGTGAGCCTTCATTGGCTTGTCCAGGTAGAGGACGCCCTCGTTGGGGGCATCGAACCCAGTCATCAGCTTGGCCGTCACGACCAGGAAGCACAGTGGGTCATCGGGAGTGAGGAACCGCCGCTTCTGGTCCTCCTCGTCGACCTCGGAGAGCCGATAAGGCCGCATGGCCGCTTCCTCGGTCTTGGCGTCCGAGACGTGGATATTCACCTCTGCGGTGATCCGATCGTGCTTGCCGACCTCGGCGAGTACTTGCGCTGCCTCGTAGCCGGCCAGCAGTTCGTTGATCTTGTCCGTGTACGCCACGGCCAGTTCACGGTTGTAGGCGACGACCTGCGCCTTGAGGCCGTTGCGATAGGTGCCGGCCAGGTAGTGGTCCACGATGTCTTGGCAGACCGTGTGGATGCGTTCGGGGCTGGTAAACACCGAGGTGAGGCGCCCGAACTTGCGGGACAAGGTTTCCCGGTCGGGGGCGTCGAGGTCGAATTCGTCGGCGAACTGGTCGAACTCGGCCTGTAGGGCCTGGTCGTTCATCTCGAAGGTGACCGGATGCGGGTCCAGCATGACTGGAACGGTTGCCTCGTCCTGCAGGGACCGGGACACCGAATATCGATGCAGCACCCTGTTCGGGTCACTCTCCTCGCCGAAGAGAGTGAAGGTGTTGGTGGCGAGGCTCCTGACGGGTGTGCCGGTCATCCCGAAGAACTTCGCGCGCGGCAACGCTGCGCGCATCTGCCCCGCCAGGGACTCTTCCTCGGATGACTGCGTGCGGTGTGCCTCATCGACCAGCACGATGATGTTGCGGCGGGTCGACAAGTTCTTGCCGGCGCCGGCGAACTTGTGGACGGTCGTGGAGATGACGCCGCGCACATCGTCAGCCAGCAGGGAACGCAATTCCTTGCTGGTTACGGGCTGGTGGAAGTAGGCGTCTCCCATCGCGGAGGTGAACACCCCGGAGGTTTGCCGCACGAGCTGGGTTCGGTCCGAGAGCAAGATGATCGTGGGCGACTCGGTGCGGGTGTCAGCCAGCAGCAGCGAAGCAGCGAACACCATCAGCAGTGTCTTCCCGCTGCCTTGGTGGTGCCAGACCAGACCTTTCTTGCCGTCGGCCAGGACCCGCCTGTGGATCAGATGGGCGGCCTCCATCTGTGGGTAGCGGGGCAGGTACTTCTTGTCCGCCCCGCCTCCAGAGGTGTCGAAGAGGGTGAAGTTGGCGAGCATGTCCAGGACCGTGGCCGGGTTGAGCAGCAGCTCGACGGAGCGCTGCACGTCGGCCTGCCCGGACAGGTTCTCGTCGTCGTCAGTGGATCGGAACGGCTGCCACAAGTTCAGGGGCGCACCAGCGGCACCGAACCGCAGCTTCAGTCCGTCGGAGGCGACAGCAAAGACATTGGGGGTGAAGAACCACGGATATTCGGTGGCGTACACGTCGTTGATCTCGCGTGCGGCGTCGGCCCACCCTGACTTAGCGGTAGGTGACTTCACCTCCACGACAACGAGGGGCAGGCCGTTGGCCCAGTAGACGAGGTCGAACCGGCGGGGAGTCTTGCCGGGGATGGTTATGGTCACCTCGTCCGACACGACCAGGGTGTTGGTGGTCGGGTTCTCGAAATCGATGACCTTCAAGGCGTGCCACACGCCGTCGGCGCCCCGGAACTCCTTGTGCCCGCACAGCAGTTCCAGTACCTGCTCGTTGGCTCGCACCAGCCCGCCGTCTACGGCGTTGACCATGGCGATGATCTCCTCGACCACGGCGTCCACGTCGTACCCGTCGATTACCTCAGGGTTGAGCCGTGCAATGGCGTCCCGCAACTGGCTGGCGAGCACCGTTTGTGTCGTCTCACGCGGCAGTGACCTGCCCGCTTTGAAGTCCCATCCCATCGGGAGGGACCACTGAATCATCGAGTTCTGGAACTCGCGCTCTCGTATGCCCTTTGCCACGGCTCAGCCCCCCAGGTAGGCAGACTAAATCTGGATGGTGCGGTCCAGTAGCCCCGACAGCAGTCCAGCCCGGACTTCACGGAGTCGTGCGGCCTCTGCGCGGGTCGCCGCGACGACTTCGCTTAGCGAGTCGAGCTCTGCTGCGATACGTTCCTGGTCCGTGACGTTCGGTAGGCGCACCAGCATCTGTGCCGCTCGCCTGGAGCCGATGTGCTTGATGTTGGTTCCGCCAGCTACGTCTCGGAATTGCCCGGACTCGTACGCCCACAGGCACCAGTGCTTGACGAACGCAGAAATACTGACGCCCCGGATGGCGCGATAGCGAAGCAGGGTGTTCTGGAAGCAGACCGGAGCTGGGATCTCGTCCCGCCACATGGCTGGCATTCCCACTGCGGTCTCGCTCGCGCTCCCCTCGGAGACGAGGACGTCCCCGTACCGGAGCCCGAAGGTTTCCCGCTCGCTCGGGTTGAAGTCCATCTCAAGTACGTCGGAGAGGTCGAGGGTTCCGTAGCCGACGTTGGCAGACCGTAGGTAGGAAGTCATGTGCGGGCCAGTGGCGCGTTGCGGTGAGCGCTGGCGTCCCATCGTGATGCTGAATGCCTCGTTCGCGCGGACTTCATCAGCTGAACTATCGGTCATCGAGTCGGCGCGAAGGCGGCGAAGAACATCTCGAAGCGCATCCGCCTCCATGTCGAGCGCGGTGACCTGGTCATCCACGGCATCAAGCACGTCGACGATCCGCGCTTGTACCTTGCGAGGGGGGATCGGGAGTTGGATCTGCAAGAGTTGCTCTGGGGTGAGACGCTTGCGCCGTTGAACCGTCCCGCTCACTCGGTTCTTCATCTCTGCCCACAGTCGCGGTGAGCCGCAGACGTGTCTCATCCAGTTGGGCATCAGTTCTGGGCCGAGCGTGAACGTCGGGAATTCGTTGCTGACGACGAATCCGTCGCACTCGGCAGGTACTACCGTGATTGGCCCTTCCCACGCAGTCAGTTTTCGCATTACGACTTGGTCGGCGCGCAGCACGTTCATCGCCGCGTACTCTGTATCTCCACCGTCGAGCTCACCCTTAGCGATAACCCCCTTTCCTGCATTCAGGACCCCGGCTAGGCGGTAGGTAGTTCCAGGCTTCATCGGTGTGCGCTGGATGTCGAGGCGCATCAATTCTCCGAGCGGACGAAGTGGATATCCGTCACTCTCCGAAGCCTTCGATCCCTGCGGCGGAACGGCTACCTTGCGGCGCGCGGGAGTCTCAAGGTCGCCGAGGCTGATTTGCTGCCAGTCACTCATCGAAGCCCTCGATTCCGGCGGCAGAGAGGACCTCGAGCATGTGCTGCTCGGTCTTCTGGCGCTCAGTGCGGGCGATGTTGTAAGCGTCGATGAGGGTGCCGAGGTCCTCCTGCTCGGCGGCGGCCTGCTTGATGTAGCGGCCGATGTTGAGGTCGTACCCGTTCGCCACGATCTCCGTAGTGGGGACAAAGCGCGCCGCGAGGCCGGCCTCTCCGCCACCGTCGGAGCCTGAGCGGTAGGCCGTCACGACGTCGGCGATGTCTGCGTCAGTGAGAAGGTTGCGATTCTTGGCTTTAGTGAACCGCGCGGAGGCGTCGATAAACAGCACGCCGCTCTGCCGCTCCGGGGTCTTGGTGCCAGGGGCGCGGAATACGAGGATGCAGGTTGGAATCGTCGTGCTGTAAAAGAGGTTCGATGGCAGCCCGATTACGGCTTCCAAGAGGTCGTCGCCCAGGACTCGCCGACGGATAGCTGCTTCCTGCCCAACTCGGAAGAGGACGCCGTGCGGCAGGACGACACCGGCACGGCCCTTCTTCGGGTCCATGCTGGCGATCATGTGTTGCACGAAGGCCCAGTCCGCCGACGACCGCGGGGCGACCCCTCCGATGGCGCGCGGGTCGTTGGTCCAGGGCTTCCACTTCAGGCTGTAGGGCGGATTGGCGACGATCACGTCGAATTGCCTCACGGACCCGTCCGGCTTCTTGAAGCGCGGATCCCTCAGGGTGTCGCCGACCTCGACCTTGAAATCGGTCAGGTTGTGCATGAAGAGGTTCATGCGGGCCACACCTGCGGTGTCCGTTACTGCCTCCTGTCCGTTCAGGCTCAGTGTGTACCCCCGCCCGCCGTGGGACTTCAGGAGGCTCGCGGCGGCAATGAGCATGCCGCCTGACCCACAGGTCGGGTCGTACACCGAATCGTGGTTCTTGGGGGCCAGCAGCTCGATGATCAGCTCGACTACCTCGCGCGGGGTGAAGAACTGGCCAGCGCGGGTGCCTGACCCGTCAGAGAAGCGCTTGAGCAGGTACTCGTACGCTCCACCGAGCACGTCGTGGGACATGTTGCCCTCGTGCATCTTGGGAGTGCGGTCCATCGCCCGCATGACTGATGCCAGTACCTCCCCTGGCAGCACCGCTTCGGAGGTCCAGGTCATGGACCCGAACAGACGGGAGAACTTGTCAGGGTTGGCCGACTCGATGGCTTGGAGGGAAGCGCGAACCCGCTGGCCGAGGCCGTGCTGGGCGACGGTGGCGAGGATGGATGACCAAGAGGCGCGGCTCTCGGCGACGGTGCCAGGGAAGATGAGCGGGATCTTGAACGTCTGGTAGTTGCTGTACTCGACCTCGTCGGCCTCCTCGGCCGAGAGGTTGAGGTCCTCGTTCTCCCGGAGGAAGGTCTGGTGGGTGTGCTCCCAGGTATCCGACAGGTACTTCCAGAACATCAGCGGGAAGACGACCGAGGAGTACTGAGCTTCGGGCATTGCCACGCGCAGTTCGTCGGCGGCGTCCCACAACCGGTTCTCGATCTCCTGCTGGGTCACTGCCATCAGTCGGGGGTGTCCTTGCTCGTGTCCGGGTGGCGGGCTGGAAGCCGCGGAGTCTCCGCTGGGATCCTATTTTGGTCGTCTGACAATGAGGCCGTGATCGACCTACCTGCTGGCCGGTCCCAAGGGGCGGCCCGGGCTGGGTGGGGCCCGCACGTTGCCGTGGAGCCTCATGTTGGTCGCCCAGAAGGATCTTGACCTCGAGCGGTCGACGATCACGACTCACCTGATCGTCGACAGAGAGCAGCGGAAGTCTGACCGTGGAGATCCGCGGCTGTCCGCCCCGCGCAACTGAGACCAGAACTGAGACCACCAACGTTGAAGGGCCCCACCGCAAACGGTGGGGCCCTTCAACGTTAGTGCCCGGTGAGGCACTGGCGGAGGATACGAGATTCGAACTCGTGAGGGGTTGCCCCCAACACGCTTTCCAAGCGTGCGCCCTAGGCCACTAGGCGAATCCTCCGCCGCAAACAATACAAGACGTTGAGGGGTGCTCGCGACCATGATCCGGAGAGCGGGGTTCCGGGTGGGGGTGGGAGGGAGTCGCAGGTGGGGGCGGGTCGTGTTCGGGGGTGGGGATCGGCTACTGTGGTGCGCAGCCCCTCACGTGGCGCTATCTGACTGAACTCCCCCAGGGCCGGAAGGCAGCAAGGGTAGGTCGGCTCTGGCGGGTGCGTGAGGGGCGTTTGCGTTTGCGGGCGGCCCGGTTGTCGGTGGGGGCCGATATCGTCGTATGCGTGTCGTCCCTCGCGCTGTACCGCCGCTACCGACCCGAGACCTTCGCCGAGGTCATCGGGCAAGAGCACGTGACCGATCCGCTCCAGCAGGCCCTGCGGAACAACCGCGTCAACCACGCGTATCTGTTCAGCGGCCCGCGCGGGTGCGGCAAGACGACCAGTGCGCGCATCCTGGCGCGCTGTCTGAACTGTGCGGAAGGCCCCACCCCCACCCCGTGCGGCACCTGCCAGTCCTGTGTGGACCTGGCGCGCAACGGCCGGGGTTCGATCGATGTGATCGAGATCGACGCGGCCTCCCACGGTGGTGTGGACGACGCCCGTGACCTGCGGGAAAAGGCGTTCTTCGGGCCCGCTTCCAGCCGGTACAAGATCTACATCATCGACGAGGCGCACATGGTCACCTCGGCGGGGTTCAACGCCCTGCTGAAGGTGGTCGAGGAGCCGCCGGAGCATCTGAAGTTCATCTTCGCGACGACGGAGCCCGAGAAGGTCATCGGGACGATCCGCTCGCGTACGCACCACTACCCCTTCCGTCTGGTGCCGCCCGGGACGCTGCGGGACTACCTCTCCGAGGTGTGCGAGCGGGAGTCGGCGCCCGTCGAGGACGGGGTGCTGCCGCTGGTGGTGCGCGCCGGTGCCGGTTCGGTGCGTGACTCGATGTCCGTCATGGACCAGCTGCTCGCCGGTGCCGGTGACGACGGTGTGACGTATGCCATGGCGACGGCGCTGCTCGGGTACACGGACGGATCGCTGCTGGACGCGATCGTCGAGGCGTTCGCGGCCGGGGACGGCGCCGCGGCCTTCGAGGTCGTCGACCGGGTCATCGAGGGTGGCAACGACCCGCGCCGATTCGTCGCCGATCTGCTGGAACGCCTGCGTGACCTGGTCATTCTCGCCGCGGTGCCGGATGCGGGGGAGAAGGGGCTGATCGATGCGCCCGCCGATGTCGTGGAGCGGATGACCGCGCAGGCGTCCGTGTTCGGCGCCGCGGAGCTGAGCCGCGCCGCCGATCTGGTCAACACCGGGCTGACAGAGATGCGCGGCGCCACCTCGCCCCGTCTCCAGCTGGAGCTGATCTGCGCCCGGGTGCTGCTCCCCGCGGCGTACGACGACGAGCGATCCGTGCAGAGCCGGCTGGACCGGCTGGAGCGCGGTGCCGGCGCGGCCGGGCTCGCCGGGGGCGGCGGGGCCGCCTTCGCGGGCGGCGGTGCGCCGGTGATCGAGGGCGGCGGCCCCGCCGCCGGGTACGTGCCCGGGCCGGAGGCGCATCCGGTGGGTCCGCCCGCGGGCCCCGCGGGTCCGGCGGCGGCGCGGGCGGCGGTGCGCGGGGCGACCGGCGCTCCGGCCGCTCCCACGGCGCCCCAGCCCGCTGCGGCTCCGCCCGTGGCGGCTCAGCCCCCGGCCGCCGCGCCCGCGGAGGGCGCGGCGCCGCGGAGCGGTTCGCACGCGGCCGAGCAGGCCGGGGAGCAGCCGCGTCCCGGTGCCTGGCCCGGCGGTACGGGTGGCGGCCCGGCGGCCGGTGCGCCCGCCGCGGCGGGCGAGGCCCCCGCTCCCGCGCGGCCCGGTGCCTGGCCCGGGAGCGGTGGCGCAGGTCAGGGCGAGGCCGCGCGGCGGCCCGGCGGCTGGCCGTCGGCCGCGGCTCCGGGGCAGGGGGCGCGTCCGTCCGCCCCGGCGCCCGCAGCGGCTCCGCAGCAGCCCGCAGCGGCGCCGCAGCAGCCCGCCGCGGCGGCGCCCGCACCGCAGGCCCCGGCCGGGGGCGGGCAGGGCGCGGCGCAGGTGCGGCAGATGTGGCCGCAGATCCTGGACGCGGTCAAGGGCCGCCGGCGCTTCACCTGGATCCTGCTGAGCCAGAACGCCCAGGTCTCCGGCTTCGACGGGACCACCCTCCAGATCGGCTTCCCCAACGCCGGGGCGCGCGACAGCTTCGCCAACGGCGGTAGCGAGGACGTGCTCAAGGACGTGCTCGCCGAGACGTTCCATGTGCAGTGGCGGGTCGAGGCCATCGTCGACCCGTCGGGCGGTACCAACCCGCCGACCGGTGGTGCCCGCGGCGGCAGCGGCGGGGGCGGCTTCGGCGGCCAGGGCGGCGGTAACGGCGCAGGTCAGAGCGGCGGGTACGGCGGCCCCGCGCAGTCCGGCCCGCCGTCGCCCGCGCCCGCGCAGGGCGGTCCGGCGGCCGGGGGCGGCGCCTCCGGTGGCGGCCAGGGTGCCCGGATGGCGCGGGAGGCCGTGTCGTCGCCGTCGTCCGGCGGTCCGGGCGGCCGCTCCGCGGAGCCCGAGGTCTCGCCCGAGCCGCCGCCGGTCTCCGTCGAGTACGACATGCCGGAGGAGGACGACCCCGACCTCGTCGACTCCGCCCTGAGCGGCCACGACCTCATCGTGCGGGAGCTGGGCGCGACGGTCGTGGAGGAGTTCAACAACGAGTGAGACGGCGGGGCGCCCGGGGCCCCGTGAGGCTTCGGGGCGCCGCCGGGCCGCTCCGCGCAGGCTCCGGTGCGCAGGCCGCCGCCCGTACCGCCGCGGGTGGTCGGACGGCTCCGTTCCGTTCACCCCGCAGGGGGAGAATGAGGGGAGCGGAACAGGCCGGGCGTATGTGTGGCGGCTCGTCCGTACGGCGTAAGGCGCCCGTCCCGGGAAGCACGTAGGCTCGGGCTACCGCACCAATCGTTGTCGTATGGCAGGAGTCACGTCGTGATCCCCGGTGGTCAGCCCAATATGCAGCAGCTGCTCCAGCAGGCCCAGAAGATGCAGCAGGACCTTGCGGCCGCCCAGCAGGAGCTGGCGGAGACGCCCGTCGAGGGTTCGGCGGGCGGCGGCCTCGTCAAGGCGACGGTGACCGGCTCCGGTGAGCTGAAGAGCCTGGTCATCGACCCGAAGGCGGTCGATGTCGACTCCGCGGAGGAGACCGCCGAGACCCTCGCCGACCTGGTGCTCGCGGCCGTCCGGGACGCGAACGCCAGCGCCCAGCAGCTTCAGCAGAGCAAGCTCGGCCCGCTGGCGCAGGGCCTGGGCGGCGGCATCCCCGGCCTGCCCTTCTGAGGCCCGGGGCCGGCCGCGGTCTCCCCATTCCGGCGGTGGCCAACTAGCGTACTGAGCAGGGCAGAAGAGAAAGAAGACGTTCCGTGTACGAAGGCGTGGTTCAGGATCTGATCGACGAGCTGGGCAGGCTGCCCGGCGTCGGTCCCAAGAGCGCGCAGCGGATCGCCTTCCATGTCCTGCAGGCCGAGCCGACCGACGTCCGACGGCTCGCGAACGCGCTGATGGAGGTCAAGGCGAAGGTCCGGTTCTGCAGTGTGTGCGGCAACGTCGCACAGGAGGAGCAGTGCCGGGTCTGCCTGGACCCGCGCCGCGACCCGGCGGTCATCTGCGTCGTCGAGGAGCCCAAGGACGTCGTGGCGATCGAGCGGACGCGGGAGTTCCGCGGCCGGTACCACGTGCTCGGCGGGGCGATCAGCCCGATCGAGGGCGTGGGGCCGGACGATCTGCGGATCCGGGAGTTGCTGGCCAGGCTCGCCGACGGCACCGTCACCGAGCTGATCCTGGCCACCGACCCGAATCTGGAGGGCGAGGCCACCGCCACGTATCTGGCGCGCATGATCAAGCCCATGGGGCTGAAGGTGACGCGACTGGCGAGCGGACTGCCGGTCGGAGGAGACCTGGAGTATGCCGACGAGGTCACGCTCGGGCGGGCCTTCGAAGGGAGGAGACTTCTCGATGTCTGATGCCACGCTGCACAACGCGACGCAGAATCCCGATGACTTCGCCGTATCGATCTCCGACTCGATCGAGAGCTTCATCGTCGCGGTGACCGAGGTCGCCAAGGGTGACGAGCCGGACAGCGCGGTGCCGTTCCTGCTGCTGGAGATCTCCCAGCTGCTGCTCACCGGCGGACGCCTCGGCGCCCACGAGGACATCGTCCCGGACGAGCGCTACGAACCGGACAGCGGACCGGAGCCGGACGCCGACGCGCTGCGTGAGCAGTTCGCCCGCCTTCTGGACCCGGTCGACGTGTACTCCGAGGTCTTCGACCCGTACGTGCCGCGCAGCGAGCCGGTGGCCTGCCGGATCTCCGACGACCTCGCCGACATCGTCACCGATCTGCGGCACGGGCTCGCGCACTACCGGGCGGGCCGGGTCAGCGAGGCGCTGTGGTGGTGGCAGTTCTCCTACCTCACCAACTGGGGTCCGACCGCGTCGGCGTCGCTGCGCGCCCTCCAGTCGCTGGTCGCGCACGTCCGCCTCGACCAGCCGCTGGACGCGCTCGACGGGCTGGACACCGACAGCGGTGCCGGCGGCGACGAGGACCGGCTCGCCGAGGAGGCGGGCAAGGTCATGGCGGCGGAGATCGCCGGGCCGCTGGGGCTGCGGTCCTCCACCCGGAAGTGAACCGGGTCCGCGAAGCGACGCCCGAGACCACTGGACCCTCGTATGGCGCCCGTGGGCCGGGACACCTGCACGCGTGCAGGTGTCCCGGCCCACGGGTCCGTCAGGACTCTGCCTCGGCGCGCAGGCGGTCGGCGATTTCCACCAGCGACCCTTCCTCGGGGACGAACCAGCGGCGCGTGCCCTGCACGGCCTTCGGTACCTTCTTGTGGGCCTGCGCGAACATCTCCTGCACCAGTTTGCTCGGCGCGTACCGCTGACCGTCCCACTCCCACAGGAGCGGTTTGCTCGGATGCCTCACCCAGGTGGCGCGACCCCGGCGGGGCTCCTCCGCGACCCATTCGATCAGCGCCGCCCGCTCCGGGCCGGTGACCGGGCGGAACTCTAGTCCGGCCCCCTCTTCGATCGCCCCCGCCTCAAGGATCACCGTGACCGCCTTGGTCTGGCGGGCACGGGATTCACGTTCCGCAGTGCGGTATTCCGGCGCCAGCGGGGGTGCGGAGTGGCCGCCGCGCATCGCTTCCAGCGTCGCCTGGGTCGCTGCCTGATAGCGGACATCGGAGCGGAAGATCGCGCTGATCTGACTGTTGGCGCCGTTGGTGAAGTCGACGGCATGCACGGCCCAGCGCAGCGTGGCGTCGGTGATCTCCTGGCCTCGCTTGAGCAGCTGGTCCCATTCAGCGTCGTCGAGTGAGTGCCAGCCGCGCTGAGTCTGGAAGACGAGGTGTGCGATCAGCAGGGGCCCCTGTTCCGCCAGCAGCGCGGCGCGCCCTTCCCGTTCGTTCTGCGTCTCACCGAGCGCCTTCCGCACCTCGCGCACCAGCTGGACCGCCCGCCAGACCTTGCGGGCGTCCGGGGTCCGGAAGATTTGCGGATAGGTGTCGTTGTCCCACAGGCGACGACCCCTTTCGGCGTTGGCGCGGAAGGACATCCGTGCGTCCTTGTGCGTGCACGCCAGAGCCACAGCGGCCTCGTTCATGTGGCATCCGTCCGCGCGCTCCGGGGGTAGCTCACCGCGCTTGATGACGTAGGTCTTGCCCAAGGTGACGTCGAAGTCGTAACGAAGCCTCTTCTGGATCTTGTCGAGTGCCCTGAAATCCTGCTGCACCACGCTGTTCTGGGTGTTGGTGGCGATGGTGACCTCTTTGGCGAAGCCGTGCGGCGTCTCCTTCAGCGGGATGACCCGCACGCTGATACGGGCTTTGGCAACGGCCTCCGGGGAGCGCTCATGGGCCTCATGGAGCGAAGCGACGGTCTGCGCCCCGTTGACCACGCTGGCCCCCTGGAGCTTGAGATCGCCGCGCGGGCCGATCTCAAGCTCGTCGCAGAGCACCGTGATGCCGTTGTGGAGGTACCAGAAGAGCTCGGGGTTGTGGACGACGCTGTTGACCATCTCCCCGTTGATCTTGGTTAGACCGAGGGGGTGCCGGATGTTGCGCTTGAACAGACGGTGCCGATGGTCGGCGTACCAGGTGGCGACCTGGTCCGCGGCGACGGTGCCGTGGTAGGCGATGAAGGGGCCTTCGTGGGGGCGGAAGTCGGACATGCGGGCGCTGAGCTCGACGTTGGGTTCATCGATGCCGGCCCGGATCGTCCGGGTGAAGTCGGCCAGCAGCAGCGTCTCGAACCGCAGGAACTCCTGGTCCTCGTTGTACTCGGCCTTCAGGTCGGCGCAGCGCTGCCGGATGTTCGGTGACAGCCCCTGACCGGCGGCCAGTGCGAAGACGACCGTGACCTGCACCTTGGGGTTGTTGAGGGCCTCGTCGAGCTCGGCCGCCATCGCCTGGAGACGGCTGTTGAACCGCTGGTACTCCCCCTTGATGAGTTTCTTGAGGCCACTGGCGAGAACAAACCAGGCGTTCTGGTCGAACGTGGCGTTTCCGGTGCCGCTCCACTTCGACTGGATGATCCACACGTGCGGAGCCTCGGTGTCGACGGCGATGGCGTCGATGCCCTCGTCGTCGAAGCCGTCGATGACACACTCCGCCGCCTGCTTGCGCTCCCAGCCGGTCACCTCATGCACCGCGAGCGCCGCGAGCGCCCGGGTCAGGAAGGTGCCCTCCTTGTCCGCGGCCACCTGGGCCGCGCGGTCCGTCATATCGATCAGTTCCTCGAACTGATCCGTCAGCGTCGTCTTCAGATGACGTACCTGGAGGTCTTTCATACGGCGTTCAGCGCTCCCCCTCGATGCGGTGCTACGTGATGTCTCAGTCCAGCACAGTCGCGATGGCGAGGGTAATCCGCTCGATCCAGTCCACAGCGTCGGTCGCGTCGGCATCCGTTATCGGACGACGCCTCTCAGGTGGCCCTCCTCCAGATCCGACTCGTGTGCGAACTTGTTACGGCGGGTGACAACTGCCGAGAATTTCTCCTTGAGTGCGTCGGCGTCGTAGTGGGTGCGGTACTGGAACCACTCGTTGAGCTGAGCAGCGGTTTTGCTCCACAGGTTGTCGTCGGTGACCAGCCGGTACGCCCGGGCGATCTCCTTGGGGTTGTGCAGCGGCTTGGTGGCCCATTCGCTCCTTACGCGCTCAAGAACGGCGTCCGCGAGCGTGACCTGCCCCGCCCGTACCTCTTCGATGATGGACAGCGGGAGCTGGTATTTCTGGAGCTGTACGGGCAGCCGGGCGCCGGGGTCGGCGGCGAGCTCGGCCACCCGCCGGAAGAGCTCCTCATGCAGCCAGTGGTCCACGGCGCTGACCGCCTGAACCCACGCCGCGCGGTAGAGGTCCCCTATGTCCAGCGCGCCTGGCTGGAGCCCGCGCGAGCTCTGACCTGCGGTGATCAGTTGGCACGCGTATTCCATGTTGGTCGCGAACGACTCGAACTGGCGCGTCTGCGGCCGCGCGATCGCCATCCGACCCTCCCTGTCCTGTGATGCGCCCCCGTGGGCCGGGTGATCAAGACTTGTAGGGGGATACCCGGATGGGTAAGTGGCAGGACGGTTATGTGACTCAAAGTTGTCCGGAAGTCCTCCCTGCGTCGACGTGCACGCCGGTGCGGCGCAGGCCCCCCGCCCGAGCGACACCCACTCGGGCGGGGGGCCGGGAGCAACTGGCCGATGAGGCCGGGTACGGGGTCGACTTGATCTGCTCGGTGGCGCAGGGGAGGCGGGCGCCGCCGTCGGCACTTATCGATACGGCCGAGGAGGTCTGCGACGCGGGCGGGCTGTGCCGGGAGGCCGCGAAGCACATTGTGCGGCAGAGGTATCCGGACTGGTTCGAGGAGTACCGGACGTACGAGGAGCAGGTCGCTCAGCTCGGGATGTACGAGAACCATGTGATTCCGGGGCTGTTCCAGACGGGCGAGTATGCGCGCGAGGTACTCCGGAACCGTCGGCCCGCGCTTGACGACGATGAGGTCGAACGACGGGTCGCTGCCAGGTTGGATCGACAGCAGATGCTCCATCGCACACCGTTGCCAGACATCAGCGTGGTGTTGGAACAGGTCACGCTGGAGCGGGAGATCGGCGGCCCCGAAGTGATGCGCCGCCAGTTCGAGCATCTGAGCTGAACCTGCGCTATGGGATTCTGCGTTCACAGGCTCTCACCCCCGAGGACTCCGTGAGCGGCTGGAGAAGATGCTGGGAGAGCTGCAATGAACCGCGAGCTGACTTGGCGCAACTCCAGCTACAGCGGAAGCGAGGGCGGCGACTGCATAGAGGTCGCCGCCCGAGCCGACACCATCCACGTCCGGGACTCCAAGGACAAAAGCGGCCCGATGCTCAGCTTCGCCTCGGAGGAGTGGGCGCACTTCGTGGCGTTCGCGGCTGAGGTCTGAGCCGACCGCCGGACCGATCGCCAGCGGTCAGGGCGTTGGCTCGGCGGCAGGCCCCTCCGTCGCCTCGCCGCCCAGGGCCAGGGCAATCGCCTTGAAGTCGTCGAGCGCGGCCTGGAGGTCCTGGACGATCTCCTGGGCGATGACCTCGGGCGGCAGTAGGCTGTCGGCGTCCTCAAGGGCTGGGTCCTTCATCCAGCTGATGTCGAGGTTGATCTTGTCGCGGGCGATCAGCGCGTCGTAGTCGAACGCCTTGAAACGCTCGGACTCCACGCGCTCGTCGAGCGGCTTGCCCGGCTTGTACGCCTGGACGAACTCCTCCAGGTCGGCGCGGCGCAATTGGCGCTGCTTGAGGGGGAAGTGCAGGCCGGTGCGGAGGTCGTAGACCCACAGCTTGCTGGTGTGCGGCTTGCCGTCCGCGCGCGGGGTCTTCTTGTCGAAGAACAGAACGTTCGCCTTGACGCCGCCCGCGTAGAAGATGCCAGTGGGCAGGCGCAACATCGTGTGGAGATCGAAGTCCTGGAGGAGCCGGGCACGGATCTTCTCGCCGGCGCCGCCCTCGAAGAGCACGTTGTCGGGGAGGACGACCGCGGCACGGCCGTCGATGGCCAGCAGCGACATGATGTGCTGGAGGAAGTTCAGCTGCTTGTTGGTGGTGGTGGCGCGGAAGTCGTCGCGGGCGTAGGAGATCTCCTCCTTTTCCGCCGTGCCGT
The DNA here is from genome assembly GCF_055564055.1 of Streptomyces sp. NPDC029159. Classification (NCBI taxonomy): domain Bacteria; kingdom Bacillati; phylum Actinomycetota; class Actinomycetes; order Kitasatosporales; family Streptomycetaceae; genus Streptomyces; species Streptomyces sp. NPDC029159. The sequence goes on along the minus strand of NZ_JBVHWT010000001.1, from coordinate 287,764 downwards.
CGGTGCCGATGACGGTGATCGCGGACTTGCGGCCGAAGGGCGGATTGGCGAGCACCAGGGACGCGTGCTGCCTTGGCTTCTCGGCGAGCGCGTCGCCGACGTCGATGAGGCTGGGGCCGTCGCTGTCGCCGCCGTGCAGCAGCATGTTCATGGCGTCGAGCCGGGCAGTGCCTGTGACCAGCTCGTTGCCGAAGATCATCCCCTTGCCCTCGCTGAGCGAGATCCGCTGCTCATGGGACAGATCCCGCATGTGGTGCTTGCGGATGTAGCTGTGGGCAGCGATGAGGAAGCCGCCGGTGCCGCAGGCCGGGTCGGCGATGGTGTCGTCGGGGCGCGGCTGGACGGCGTCGACGATGGCATCGATCAGCGGGCGCGGGGTGAAGTACTGCCCGGCCCCGGTCTTGGTGTCCTCCGCCTCCCTGGCCAGCAGACCTTCGTAGGCGTCGCCCTTGAGGTCCATGCCGTCGATCGTCCAGTCCACCTCGCCGATCAGGTCGGCGAACCAGCTTTTCGAGGAGGGCGGGTTCGGTGATGCGATTCCGGGCCTTGGCGAAGATGGTGCCGAGGGGGGTGCCGGGCCTGGCGGCGAGTTCCTGAAGGACGTTGCGGTAATGGACTTCGAGGGCCACGCCCTTCTTGGAGACCAGCGACTGCCAGTCGTAGTCCTTGGGGACGATGCGCTTGGGGCTGAAGGGGTCGTCCGAAAGCTCGTCCGCCATCTTCAGGAAGAGGAGATAGGAGAGCTGCTCGACGTATTCGATGGTGGACAGGCCGTTGTCGCGCAGGACGTTGCAGTAGTTCCAGAGCTTGGCGACGAGAGTGTTGGTCTGGGAATGCGCCTGGGCGGTGGTGGTCTCTGCGGCGGTGGTCACTGGTCGAATACCTCGAAGGTCTGCTGGACGGCGGCTGCGCGGGGGCGGGGGCGCATGGCTCGGGCGGTGGCGCCGTGGTTGCTGCCGCGCCGCTTCGGGCCCTCGTCCCGGCCCGCCGCGTCCGCTTGGGCTTCGCCTGCGCGGCGCGCGCGGCCCGCTCGGCCTGAATACGGGTGAGCGCGCGGGCCGTGGCCGGTGTGCGGGGCGGTGCCGGAGGGGGGCGCGGGGCGTCTCCCGGGTGGCGGAAACCGTGTGCGCCGAGGCCGTGGCGGTGTGTGACCTGGCTTACGTTCCCGTGTGCTCCGTGCCGGAGCGGGCATGTGCTGGCCGAGCGGGCGCGACGGGGCGCCGCGCGGAGCCGCCGCGGGACACGGTGATCATCGGCGTACGAAGGTGATCGATGGTTGAGCGTTGTGTCTCACCATGCGGTATCGGCGAGGCGGTTTCCGCCTGCTCGTTAAACTGAGTCGACCGCAGTACCCCCATTTCCGGGGGTCCGGGAGGAAACTCCCGAAGAGACAGTTGCGAGGAGCGCACGTGGGCCTTGTCGTGCAGAAGTACGGCGGCTCATCCGTTGCGGATGCCGAGGGCATCAAGCGCGTTGCCAAGCGAGTCGTCGAGGCCAAGAAGAACGGCAACCAGGTTGTCGTGGTGGTTTCGGCGATGGGCGACACGACGGACGAGCTGATCGATCTCGCTCAGGAAGTGTCCCCGATTCCATCGGGGCGCGAGTTCGACATGCTGCTGACCGCCGGAGAGCGAATCTCCATGGCGCTGCTGGCGATGGCGATCAAAAACCTCGGTCATGAAGCGCAGTCCTTCACCGGCAGCCAGGCCGGTGTGATCACCGACTCCGTGCACAACAAGGCACGGATCATCGATGTCACGCCCGGCCGTATCAAGACCTCCGTCGACGAGGGCAACATCGCCATCGTCGCCGGGTTCCAGGGTGTCTCGCAGGACAAGAAGGACATCACGACGCTCGGCCGCGGCGGCTCGGACACCACCGCCGTCGCGCTGGCCGCCGCGCTGAACGCCGATGTCTGCGAGATCTACACCGACGTCGACGGCGTCTTCACCGCCGACCCGCGGGTCGTCAAGAAGGCCCGGAAGATCGATTGGATCTCCTTCGAGGACATGCTGGAGCTGGCCAGCTCCGGTTCCAAGGTGCTGCTGCACCGCTGCGTCGAGTACGCACGCCGATACAACATCCCGATCCACGTCCGCTCCTCCTTCTCGGGGCTCAAGGGCACGTGGGTCAGCAACGAACCACAAGGGGACCAGCCGATGGAGCAGGCAATCATCTCGGGCGTCGCACATGACACCTCCGAGGCGAAGGTCACGGTCGTCGGTGTGCCGGACAAGCCGGGCGAGGCCGCGCGTATCTTCCGCGCCATCGCGGACTCCGAGGTCAACATCGACATGGTCGTCCAGAACGTCTCGGCCGCCTCGACCGGACTGACGGACATCTCCTTCACGCTGCCGAAGGCGGAGGGCCGCAAGGCCGTCGCCGCCCTGGAGAAGACCCGCGCGGCGGTCGGCTTCGACTCGCTCCGCTACGACGACCAGATCGCCAAGATCTCCCTGGTCGGCGCGGGCATGAAGACCAACCCGGGCGTCACCGCGACGTTCTTCGAGGCGCTGTCGAACGCCGGGGTGAACATCGAGCTGATCTCGACCTCCGAGATCCGTATCTCGGTGGTCACCCGCGCCGACGACGTGAACGAGGCGGTGCGCGCGGTGCACACCGCCTTCGGTCTCGACACGGACAGCGACGAGGCCGTGGTCTACGGCGGCACCGGGCGCTGACCCACCGGCACGGACCGGGCGGTCCGCTCCCGCGCGTGACGCGGGGGCGGGCCGCCCGCTTTTTTGGCCGGGCACGGAGCGGTGGCGCCGGGCGGTTTCGGAACGCCACCGACCGGGCGGCGAGAAGGTGTTCCGGGATTCGGGTGTCGCGGTGTCGACCCCCTGCGACATACTTGTGAAACGTGTGAAGATTCTGTGACCAGGTCAGGGATTCCGGCGTCCCGTGCCTGGTCAGGGGCCTCTCGGCGCATCCGGTCGGGAGGCTCGGAATCATCCGGGAACCGGCGGTCGGGGGCGGAGCGTCTTGGGTCCTGCCCCGCGGGGCGTCGTGGGCGGGCGAGGCTCCCGGGGTGCACGGTGTCAGGGGCGGTCGCGGCGTACCGGCGGCGGTCCCGGCGCAGGGGAGGCCGGAGTGGACGCGTCGGGACAACTGGGGCACCGAGGAAGAGCTGGGGCGCAATGAGGGCATACAACGCGACACCGGAGACGGTGGCGTGCGCGTACAACCCTGACGGGGAGATGCGTGTCCAACAAGCGTGGCAGAGGTTCTCGCATTCACGATCGCCCCGGCGGGCGCAGCGGGCGCGGCAGTGCGTCCGCCGCACGCCCGTGGTGCCGGGGGCATGCCGGTGATCGCGCCCTGGCCCACCACGCGGCCCGGCAAGCTCCCCGCCCCGCGCGGCGACGCCGACCAGCGCGGTGACTCCGACGACTCGGCGGCCACCGGCACCAGCGTCGACCACCTCACCGAGACCTACCGCGCCCACTACCGCTCCCTGCTCGGTCTCGCCGCGCTGCTCCTCGACGACACCGCCTCCTGCGAGGACGTCGTCCAGGAGGCGTTCATCCGCGTCCACTCCGCCCGCAACCGCGTCCGCGAACCGGAGAAGACGCTCGCCTATCTGCGGCAGACCGTCGTCAACCTCTCCCGCTCCGCGCTGCGCCGCCGCATCATCGGCCTCAAGCTGCTCTCCAAGCCGATGCCGGACATGGCCAGCGCCGAGGAGGGCGCGTACGACCTGCTGGAGCGCGACGAGCTGATCCGGGCGATGCGCGGGCTCCAGCGCCGCCAGCGCGAGGTGCTGGTGCTGCGCTACTTCGCCGACATGACCGAGGCGCAGGTCGCCGAGACGCTGGGGATATCGCTCGGCTCGGTCAAGGCGTACGGCTCACGCGGTATCGCGGCGCTCCGCGTCGCGATGGAGGCACCGGCATGAACGGCAACCCCGTCGACCCGGCCCGTGCGCACTCCGGGGCGGGTGATCCCGGCGGCCCGGACGGTGCCGGAGATTTCGTGAATTCCGGAAGTGCGGACGGCGGCCACGCCGCTCCCGGCTGGGCCCAGGACGCCCGGGACGGCGAGCCGGGCGGCGTCGCGGGCCCCGACCTCGGCCCCGACTCCGGCGGATTCGGCGACGAGGAGGCGTTGCGGCGGCTGCTGCAGTCCTCCGTCGGCGACCTCGAACCGGCGCCGGACGCCCTGGAGCAGATCCGGCACGCGGTCCCCGCCCGGCGGCGGCGCCGTCGGCACGCCGTGGTCGGTGCGGCTGCGGCCCTGCTGCTCGGCGGCACCTCCATCCCGGCGATGGTGCAGGTCGTCCACCTCGACGACGCCCCCGGCGACCGGTCGGCCAACGCCGCGGGGAACCAGCAGACCGGCGCCACCGACGGCGCCCCGGACAGCGGCACCACCACCCGCGGACGGCAGCCCTCCGGCGGCGGCGCGGCGGACGGCGGCCCCGGCCGTCCCGCCGGCGACCACGGCACCACGGCCGAGCCCCACCGCGCCGGGGACGGCCACGGCACGGGCAGCCCGGACCCGTACGAGACGACGGACGTCGCCTCCCCGACCTGCGGGCGCGACCAGCTCGGCAAGGGCACCGGCAATGTCGCCCCGGCCGACTCCGCGGGCCGCGTCTACGGCGCCTTCCGCGTCGTCAACACCTCCGCCACGCCCTGCTCCATCGACGGCGCGGGGACCGTGGACGTCGTGGCGCAGGGCGCCGCCGACACCTCCCGCATCCATGTCGTCGACCACACCAGCGGCGACGAGGCCACCCGTCTGCCCGACCCTGCCATCGCCCCTGACCAGCTCGTTCTCAAGCCGGGTCAGGCGTACGAGATCAAGTTCGCCTGGATTCCGGCGTCCGGCGGCTGCAACGGCTCCGGGCCCTCGCCGTCGGCCTCCCCGTCCAGCCCGTCGGACGCCCCGGCCGACGACAACGGGCAGGACAGCGGCGGCCAGGGCGGCGACACCGGCGGAGGGAGCGGTGGCAGCTCGGGCGGCGGTGGCGCCGCGTCCGGCAGCATCGTGCTCAACCACACCCCGGAGGCCGGCGACCCCATCGCCGCCGACGCCACCCTCACCGACGCCTGCGCCGGAACCGTCTACCGGACCGGCGTGCTCAACGGGAAATAGCCGGTCGCCGTGGGGACCGGCTCCCGTGGGCCCGGCGGGGCGGCGGCGCCCGGCGAGGGGGCGGTGCGGGCGCCCGGCGCGGGCCCCGTACCGTTGACGGTGTGTACCGGTTCCTGCTGACCCCGCGGTGGTGGGGAATCAACGTCTTCGCCGTACTGGCGATCCCCTTCTGCATCCTCATGGGCAGCTGGCAGCTCGGCCGCTTCGAGGACCGCGCCGACTCGCATCGCCAGCAGGCGGACCGGACCGCCGCCGCCGAGGCGGCCGCCGCCCGGCCGCTCGACAGCCTTCTCCCCGTCGACCAGGTCACCTCCGGCCGCCAGGCCCGCGCCCGCGGCACGTACGACGCCCGGCACCAGCTGCTGGTCCCGGACCGCACCCTCGACCGCAAGGCGAGCAGCCGCCCGGGCTTCTACGTCCTGACGCCGCTGCGCACCGACGGCGGCAAGGCGCTGCCGGTCGTCCGCGGCTGGCTGCCCGGTGACGCGGACAACCCCGCCGACACCGCCAAGGTGCCCGCACCGCCGACCGGTGAGGTCACCGTCACCGGCGCCCTCCAGGCGTCCGAGAACATCGGCACCAGCGGTGTGCAGGCCAGTGGCGGTCTGCCCGCGGGGCAGCTCGGGATGATCAGCGCCGCCTCGCTGGTCAACATCGTGCCGTACCCGGTCTACGACGCCTGGATCACGCTCGGCGAGACCTCCGCGCCGCTGAAGGCCGTACCGCCGGCCGCCGCGGAGGGCAGCGGACTCGACCTCAAGGCGTTCCAGAACCTCGGCTACACCCTCGAATGGTTCGTCTTCGCCGGGTTCGTCGTCTTCATGTGGTTCCGCCTCTTCCGGCGAGAGGCGGAGGTGGCGCGGGACGCGGCGTTGGGCATCGGATCCGCCGAGGCGGAGGGGGAGCCGGAAGGCGTTCCGGCTCGTTAGCGGCTCCCCCTCCGCGCGTCGGCTCAGCTCTCCTTCTCCTTCAGGTACCGCAGCGCGAAGTCCAGCTCCAGGCGGACCTGCTTGATGCGCTCCTCGACGACGAGGGAGCCGTGGCCCGCGTCGTAGCGGTAGACCTCGTGCGGGTGGGCGCGCTGCGCCAGCCGCTCGACGTAGTTCTCCACCTGCCGGATCGGGCAGCGCGGGTCGTTGACGCCCGCGGAGAGGTAGACCGGGGCCCGCACCGCGTCCACGTAGGTGAGCGGGGACGACGCCTCGAAGCGCTCCGGGACCTCCTCCGGGGTGCCGCCGAGGAGCGTGCGGTCCATCGCCTTCAGCGCCTCCATCTCGTCGTGGTACGCCGTGACGTAGTCCGCGACCGGGACGGCGGCGAGGCCGAGGGCCCAGGCGTCCGGCTGGGTGCCCAGGCCGAGCAGGGTGAGGTAGCCGCCCCACGAGCCGCCGGAGAGGACCAGCCGCTCCGGGTCCGCGAGGCCGGAGGAGACGGCCCATTCGCGGACCGCGGCGATGTCCTCCAGCTCGATCAGCCCGACGCGGTGCTTGAGGGCGTCCGTCCAGGCGCGGCCGTAGCCCGTCGAGCCGCGGTAGTTGACGCGGACGACCGCGAAGCCGTGGTCCACCCAGGCGGCGGGCGCGGAGGCGAAGGCGTCGCTGTCGTGCCAGGTGGGGCCGCCGTGGATGTCGAAGACGGTGGGGAACGGGCCGTCGCCCGCGGGCCGCTGGACCAGGGCGTGGATCCGGCCGCCCGGCCCCTCCACCCAGGCGTCGGTGACCTCGACCGAGGCCGGGGCCTTCATGCCAGGCGGGTCGAGGACGACCGCACCGCCGGTGGAGCGGACCTCCGGCGGCCGGGCGGCGGACGACCAGAGGTACTCCACGGTGCCGTCGGGCCGCGCCGTGGCGCCCGAGACCGTGCCCGCCGGGGTGTCCACCGGCGTCAGCCCGGCCCCGTCCGCGCCGAGGCCGTGGCGCCACAGCTCGCTGCGGGCCTGGTACTCGTGCTCGATCAGCAGGGCCGAGCCGTCCGGGTACCAGTCGGCGCCGACGTCCCCGGGGAGGTCGATGTCGAGGGCGGTCTCGACGCCGGTCAGCGGGTCCCAGATCATCGGCTCCCACCGGCCGCGCCGCTGGTGGCCGACGAGCAGCCGGGTGTCGCCGGCGACCGGCGCGAAGCCCATCACGGACAGCCCCAGCTCCTCGGTGCCGCCCTTGGTGTCGTCCAGCTCGGCGACGGTCGAACCGTCCGGGCGGACGACGCGGATCGCCGAGTGCATCGCGTCACCGTGCTCGGTGTGCTCGATGGCGATCAGCGCACCGTCGTGGGAGTAGTCACCGACCCCGGCCGACTCCTGGTGGCGGTAGATCTCCACCGGCTCCTGGCCGGGCCGGACGACATGGATCGTCGAGCCCTCCTCGTCCGTGGAGCGGCCGACGACGGCGGAGCCGTCCCGGCCGATGGCGAGCCCGGCGGGGTAGGAGGGGGCGAGGCCGGGGGCGGCCGGTTCGTCCGCGCCGCCGCCGAAGGGCTGCCGCAGCCACACCCCGAATTCGTCGCCGTCGGTGTCCGAGAACCACCAGATCCACTCGCCGTCGGGCGACAGCGTGCCGTCCGTGGTGCCGTTCGGCCGGTCCGTGGCCTGACGCTGGTGACCGGTCTTCCGGTCCCAGGCGTACAGCTCGAAGGTGCCGGTCGCGTTGGAGACGAACAGCGAGCGGTCGGGGGCGTCCTCCGCCCAGTCGGGCAGGGAGACGCGCGGTGCGCGGAATCGCTTCTCCCAGGTGGGCATGGCCTCAGCATCAGTCATGCTCCCCATCAAACCCGATACGCCGGAAACGGCGCACGGGCCTTCCGGGGCGGCTCCCGGCGCACCGGCGCCCGCAAATGGTGTGGCGACCGTCCACACCGGTGGATAGCTTCGAGGCATGCGACCACACACCGGCCCCGACGACTGGCGCGAGGCCAACCGCGCACGGTGGGACGAGCGGGTCCCGCTCCACCTGGAGAGCGACTACTACGACCACGAGGGGTTCCGGCGCAGCCGGGACGCGATTCGCCCCTTCGAGGCGGCGGAGGTCGGCGAGGTCACCGGCCGCTCCCTGCTGCACCTCCAGTGCCACTTCGGGCAGGACACCCTCTCGTGGCTGCACCGCGGCGCCTCCCGCGTCGTCGGCCTGGACTTCTCCGAGCCGGCCGTCGACGCCGCCCGCGAGACCGCCGCCGACCTCGGCTACGGCACCGACCGCGCCTCGTTCGTCGCCGCCGATGTGTACGACGCGGCGGAGGCGGTGCCCGACGACGCCTACGACATCGTCTACACCGGCATCGGCGCCCTCAACTGGCTTCCCGAGGTGGAGCGTTGGGCCGAGACGGCCGCCTCCCTCGTCGCCCCCGGCGGCTTCCTCTACCTCGCCGAGTTCCACCCCCTGTGCGACGCGCTGGACGACTCCACGGGCTCCCACGTCACCCACGACTACTTCAGCCGCGAGGCATGGGTGGAGGAGGCGTCCGGTACGTACACGGACTTCGGCGCCCCGACGGTCAACAACCGTGCCGTCGAATGGCAGCACCCGATCGGTGACGTGGTCAGCGCGGTCGCCGCGACGGGGCTGCGCATCGAGTTCCTCCACGAGCACGACATGACGCTCTTCCAGCGCTTCGGCGCACTGGAACGCGGCGCCGACGGCTTCTACCGCCTGCCCGCCGACCGCCCGCGCATCCCGCTGATGTACTCCCTCAAGGCCACCCGTCCCGCCTGACCGGCCAGGGGCGCCCCTCCGGGAAATCCCCTACGCGACGACCCGGGCCAGCGCGAAGCCGTCGTACCCCTTGCTGCCGACCGTCTGGATCGCGGTCGCCGACAGCCTCGGGTGCTCGGCCATCATCTCCAGGCAGCGGCGGGTGCCCCGGATCGCGGGCTCGGGGCTGGCCGGGTTGGCGACCTTGCCGTCGCGGACGACGTTGTCGCAGATGATCAGGGAGCCGGGGCGGGTGAGCCGCAGCGCCCACTCCAGATAGTGCGGGTTGTTGGGCTTGTCCGCGTCGATGAAGACCAGGTCGAACGGCTCCGCGCCGTCGCCCGCCAGCGCCGCCAGCGAGTCGAGCGCCGGGCCCACCCGCACCTCGGCCACCCCGGACAGCCCCGCCCGGTCGAGGTTGGCGCGCGCCACCTCGGCGTGGGCCACGTCCGCCTCCAGGGAGATCAGCCGCCCGCCGGCGGGGAGCGCGCGCCCCAGCCAGATGGTGCTGTAGCCGCCGAGGGTGCCCAGCTCCAGGATCCGGCGTGCGCCCTGGGTCTGCGCGAGGAGGTGCAGCAGCTTGCCCTCGGTGGGGGAGACGGCGATCGGGGGCAGCCCGGCGGCTTCGCTGGCGCGCACCGCCGCGTCGAGGGCGTCGTCGTGCGGGGCGAGCAGCGGGGCGAAGTAGCTTTCGACGGCGTTCCACTGGTGCTCGGACATGGGCCTTCCCTCGTCTCGTCGGCGTCTGCGAGGAACGTACCGGCCGCGGTTCGCGGTGTCAGGGGGATACTTCGCCGAGGGGAGAGGGCCCGCGGGCGACCGCAGCCCGGCGAGCGTCTTTTCCGTACGGAGAACTCCGATGGCGCCCTGAGGGGGCGCCGCCGTGGGGACGCGCTCAAGGTGACGCCCGAGCGCCTCCGTCGTTATACGACAGGTCATCAAAGCGCTTCCGCCGGATAGCAGAAGAGCGATTCCTCCGGGCGTTTTTCTGCAGGACTGACCTGCTCCCTATCGGGAAGTCCGAAAACATGTGACTCGCCTGCCAAACCTCAAGTCGCCCAACGTCACCGCATCGAGGTAACACCGGCGCTCTTATTTGCGTGAGCTGGGAGTCCTGCGCCTTTACTGGTCCCCGGGAGTCGGACGGAATTCTGAAATCCGTCCGCTTACCGCAATTTCCCCGCGCCCCCATCCTCTTTCCACCTTTTCTCGGTGGCCCGCGCACGCCGCCACCCCCTGCGAAGGAGAGCTCGCCAGATGACCGTTGAGACCGGCCAGGAGGCCCTGCCGGCCCCCTCCGAGCAGTCCAGCCTGAGCACTGCGGCTGCCCGCAATCTCGCCACCACGACCAAGTCCGCCCCGCAGATGCAGGAGATCACCTCCCGCTGGCTGCTGCGGATGCTGCCCTGGGTCGAGGCGAAGGGCGGCGCCTACCGGGTGAACCGCCGACTCACCTACACCGTCGGGGACGGCTACATCGAGTTCGTCCAGGACGGCTCCGACGTCCGCGTCATCCCCCGCGAGCTGGGCGAACTGGCCGTGCTGCGCGGCTTCGACGACGACCAGGTGCTGAAGGCCATCGCCGACCGCTGCGTCCAGCGCGACTTCCGCGCCGGCGAGGTGCTGGTCGAGCGCGGCGCCCCCGCCGAGCGCATCCACCTCGTCGCCCACGGCCGGATCAGCCAGGCCGCCGAGGGCAAGTACGGCAGCGACGTCCCGGTCAACATCATCGCCGACGGCGGCCACTTCGGTGAGCAGGCGCTTCTGGACGGCGACGCCACCTGGGAGACCACCGCCACCGCGGAGACCGCCGGTACCCTCCTCACCCTCTCCCGCGCCGACTTCGACGCGGTCATGGACACCGCGCCGAAGCTCCGGGACCACGTCGAGCAGGTCCGCTCCCTGCCCCACCAGCGGCAGAACAAGCACGGCGAGGCCGAGATCGCGATGTCGGCGGGCCACACCGGCGAGCCCGAACTCCCGGGCACCTTCGTCGACTACGAGATGAACCCCCGCGAGTACGAACTCTCCGTCGCGCAGACGGTCCTGCGGGTCCACACCCGGGTCGCCGACCTCTACAACGGCCCGATGAACCAGACCGAGGAACAGCTCCGGCTCACCATCGAGGCGCTGCGCGAGCGCCAGGAGCACGAGCTGGTCAACAACCGCGAGTTCGGGCTGCTGCACAACGCCGCCTTCAAGCAGCGGATCCAGAGCCACTCCGGTCTGCCCACCCCGGACGACCTCGACGACCTGCTCTCCCGCCGCCGCGGCACGAAGTTCCTCTTCGCCCACCCCCGGGCGATCGCCGCGATCGGGCGCGAGTTCAACGCCCGCGGCCTCTACCCGGACCACGTCGACCTCGGTGGTCAGCAGGTCCCGGCCTGGCGCGGCGTTCCGATCCTGCCGTGCAGCAAGATCCCCATCTCCAAGGAGAACACCAGCTCCATCCTCGCCATGCGCACCGGTGAGGAGAACCAGGGTGTCATCGGTCTCCACCAGACGGGCCTGCCGGAGGAGTACGAGCCGGGCCTGTCCGTCCGGTTCATGGGCATCAACGAGCAGGCGATCATCTCGTACCTGGTCTCCACCTACTACTCCGCCGCGATCCTCGTCCCCGACGCGCTCGGTGTGCTGGAGAACGTGCAGATCGCCCACCGGCGCAGCTAGGGCGTGTCCGCCGCGTCCGCCCGGGCCCGCATCCGCCCGGGCCCGCGGGCGGACGGCGGCCGCATCGGCCACGACGGCCCGGATCTTCCCGGGCGGGCGAGCACGCCCGGGATCCGGGGCAGCCCACCTCATCTCACCAAGGAGCTACGGATGTCCGATCCCGGGCCTTCTTCCCTGCAGCCGGGCCTTCCCGCCGCTGCGGCCCGCGCCGGGACCCGCCCCGCCGCGGGCGCCCGGTCCGCGCTGCCCGGCCCGCCCTCGTTCGCCCGGACCGTCCGCCCGGCGGCGCCCGGCGGCGCCGTGCGGGAGGGCGCCGCCGCGGTGGAACGGCCCGCTGTCGAAAGGATCCTGCGCGGTCCCACCGGCCTCGGCACCACGAGCCTGCGGCCGCGGCGCAAGGAGGAGCCGGCCGCACCGGAGGAGCCCGCCGCCTCGGGGACGCCCGCCCCGGGCTCGCCGATCCCCGGGCTCTACCACCACCCGGTGCCGGAGCCCGACCCGGCGCGGGTGGCGGAGGTCAGCGAACGGATCAAGCGGTGGGCGGTCGACGAGGTCCAGGCGTACCCGCCGGAGTGGGAGGACCAGTTCGACGGGTTCTCCGTCGGCCGCTACATGGTCGCCTGCCACCCGGACGCGCCCACCGTCGACCACCTGATGATCGCCACCCGGCTGATGGTCGCCGAGAACGCCGTCGACGACTGCTACTGCGAGGACCACGGCGGCTCGCCCATCGGCCTCGGCAGCCGCCTCCTCCTCGCCCACACCGCCCTCGACCCGCTGCACACCACCGGCGAGTACGAACCGGCGTGGCTCGCCTCGCTCCAGTCGGACGCCCCCCGGCGCGCCTACCGCTCCGCCATGGAGTACTTCGTCCGCCAGTCCAGCGCCTCCCAGGCCGACCGGTACCGGCACGACATGGCCCGCCTGCACCTCGGCTATCTCGCCGAGGCAGCCTGGGCGCAGGAGGACCACGTGCCGGAGGTGTGGGAGTACCTGGCGATGCGTCAGTTCAACAACTTCCGCCCCTGCCCCACCATCACCGACACCGTCGGCGGCTACGAACTCCCGGCCGATCTGCACGCGCTGCCCGCCATGCAGCGGGTGATCGCGCTCGCCGGGAACGCCACCACGATCGTCAACGACCTCTACTCGTACACCAAGGAACTCAACAGCCCCGGCCGTCACCTCAATCTGCCCGTGGTGATCGCCGAGCGGGAGGGCGTCTTGGACCGGGACGCCTATCTGAAGGCGGTCGAGGTCCACAACGACCTCATGCACGCCTTCGAATCCGAAGCCGCCGCCCTGGCCGCCGCCTGCCCCGTACCGACCGTGCTCCGCTTCCTGCGCGGGGTCGCCGTATGGGTCGACGGCAACCACTACTGGCACCAGACCAACACCTACCGATACAGCCTGCCCGATTTCTGGTAAGAAGTGGATTTCTCTGTGACCAGCACCGAGCTCACCACCGGCACCTCTGTGTTCATCCCCGGCGCGGCCTCGCCCTACCAGGGAGACATCGCCCGCTACTGGGACCAGGAGGCCAGGCCCGTGAACCTGCGCCTCGGCGATGTCGACGGGCTTTACCACCACCACTACGGAATCGGCGCTGTCGACCACGCCGCGCTGGGCGACGCCGCCGACAGCGATTACGAGAAGAAGCTGATCGCCGAACTCCACCGGCTGGAATCGGCCCAGGCCGACGTCCTTCTGGAGAACCTCGGCGCGATCAAGGGCGGTGACACCCTGGTGGACGCCGGCTGCGGTCGCGGCGGCTCCATGGTCATGGCCCACCAGCGGTTCGGCTGCAACGTCGAGGGCGTCACGCTCTCCGCCAAGCAGGCCGACTTCGCCAACAACCGCGCCCGGGAACTCGGCATCGAGGACCACGTCCGCGCCCGCGTCTGCAACATGCTCGACACCCCCTTCGAGACCGGCCGGGCCGCCGCCTCGTGGAACAACGAGTCGAGCATGTACGTCGACCTGCACGACCTCTTCGCCGAGCACTCCCGCATCCTCGGCGTCGGCGGCCGCTACGTCACGATCACCGGCTGCTGGAACCCGCGCTACGGCCAGCCCTCGAAGTGGGTCTCGCAGATCAACGCGCACTTCGAGTGCAACATCCACTCCCGCCGCGAATACCTCCGCGCCATGGCCGACAACCGCCTCGTCCCCCAGGCCGTCATCGACCTCACCCCCGCCACCCTCCCCTACTGGAAGCTCCGCGCCACGTCCTCCCTCGTCACCGGCATCGAGGACGCCTTCATCAACTCCTACGAGGACGGCTCGTTCCAGTACGTCCTGATCGCGGCGGACCGCGTCTGACCCGCCACCACACGCCGATGGCCCGGCGTGGGGCCCGGTCCCGTCATCCGACGGGGCCGGGCCCGCACCGCATCGCCGCCCCGCCCCTTCACCGCGACCGCCGCCATCCGACAGCGAAGAAAACGCCCCGAAGACGAACGGCACACCCGGAAAAGAACGCCATGTGAGTCACCTCACAGAACTGCTCCCCGGCGAATCCCGGTGAAGCAGAAGCCCCGGTCGCGCAGTTGCTCACCCCAAACGCAGGAGAGGCGCCTACCGAATCCGGTAGGCGCCTCTTACCTGTGTTCCTTCAGTCGGGGTGGCGGGATTTGAACCCACGACCTCTTCGTCCCGAACGAAGCGCGCTGCCAAGCTGCGCTACACCCCGAAGCAACGAGCTCTACTTTAGCGGACTGATCCCCAGAGGTGAAATCCGGTTCCGGGGGACCGGTGCGGGGCGCCCCACCTGGGGTTCGTCGGGCGCCCCGCGGCGGGTCACTCCTTGGCGGTGAGGGTGAGGAGGGTGGCCTCGGGCGGGCAGGCGAAGCGGACCGGGGTGTAGCGGTTGGTGCCGCAGCCTGCGGAGACGTGGAGGAAGGAGGTCCGGCCCTCGGTGGTGTGGGTGGACAGGCCCTTCACGCGCTCGGTGTCGAGATCGCAGTTGGTGACCAGCGCCCCGTAGAAGGGGATGCAGAGCTGGCCGCCGTGGGTGTGCCCGGCGAGGATCAGCGGGTAGCCGTCGGCGGTGAAGGCGTCCAGGGAGCGCAGGTACGGCGCGTGGACGACGGCGAGGGAGAAGTCGGCGCCGGATTCCGGGCCGCCGGCCACCTCGGCGTAGCGGTCGCGCTTGATGTGCGGATCGTCCAGGCCGGTCAGGGCGATCTCCACACCCTCCAGCTTGAGGCGGCCGCGGGTGTTGGACAGGCCGACCCAGCCGGCCGCGTCGAACGCGTCGCGCAGCTCCTCCCACGGGTTGTGGACGACGCCGACGGCGGGGGCGTTGCCGTTGAGGCCGTGGCGGCCCTGGACCTTCTCGAACAGGTAGCGGGCCGGGTTGCGCAGCTTGGGGCCGTAGTAGTCGTTGGAGCCGAAGACGTAGGCGCCGGGGAACTCCATCAGGGGGCCGAGGGCGTCGAGGGCCTCGGGGACGCCCTCGGGGTCGGAGAGGTTGTCCCCGGTGTTGATCACGAAGTCGGGGCGCAGCCCGGCGAGCGACTGCAGCCAGCGCTGCTTCTTGCGCTGGCCGCCGACCATGTGGATGTCGGAGACCTGCAGGACGCGCAACGGCCGCATGCCCCGGGGCAGTACGGGCACGGTGACGCGCCGCAGGCGGAACGAGCGGACCTCGAAGCCGGCGGCGTAGGCCAGGCCGGCCGCGCCGACTGCGGTCAGGGACAGGGGAACTCCGTATCGCGCGCGCATGGTTCCATCGTCGCAGAGTGCCCAGGCCGTGGCGGCAGGGGTGAAGGCCGGGCGTTCCGGCTGTTCACGGGGGTGGCGGCGGGCCATCGGGCGGGGAAAAGGCGCGACGGTTGCCGGTGGGGGCGGGCATACTCGACGGCATGACCACGCTCAAGTCCAGACTGCAGGACGACCTCACCGTCGCGATCAAGGCGCGCGACGAGCTGCGCTCCGCCACCCTCCGTCTCACGCTGACCGCCATCCACAAGGAGGAGGTCGCGGGCACCGAGGCGCGCGAGCTGTCCGACGCCGAGGTCGAGAAGATCATCGGCCGGGAGGCGAAGAAGCGCCGCGAGGCCGCCGAGGCGTTCGACAAGGGCGGCCGGGCCGAGTCGGCCGAGCGCGAGCGGGCCGAGGGCGAGATCCTCGCCGACTACCTGCCCAAGCAGCTGACCGACGAGGAGCTGGAGAGCCTGGTGGCGGCCGCCGTCGCCGAGGCCACCGGCGCCGGTGTCGAGGGCCCGAAGGCCATGGGCGCCGTCATGAAGATCGTCAACCCGAAGGTGGCGGGCCGGGCCGAGGGCGGCCGGGTCGCCGCGGTCGTCAAGAAGCTGCTGGCCGGCTGAGACGCCGACCGCCTACGCCGAAGGGGCGCCCTCCCTGCTGGGAAGGCGCCCCTTCGGCGTGCTCGGCGGGTGGCCTCAGTGGTGCTTGAGGCGGTCCAGTATGTCGCCGGGGAGGTGCCAGCCGCCGCCCGGCTTGTTGCCGTGGTTGCCCGGCTTCCCCGGCTTGCCCTTGCCCTTCCCGGGCTTGCCCTTGCCGTCGTCCGCCGCCTTGTCGTCGCCGGGGTCGTCGATCTGGACGGTCGGCAGACCCGGCGCCGGACGCCCGGCGAGGGCGCCGTTCATCGCGTCCCGCCAGATGGGGCCGGGGGTGTCGGCGCCGTAGACCTTCTCGTGGAAGGTGCCGCCGATGGTGATGTTGAACATCTTCCGCTTGTGCATCGGGTCGCCGACCCAGACGGCACCGGCCATGTTCGGGGTGTAGCCCACGAACCAGGCGGCGTAGCGGCTGTCGCTGGTGCCGGTCTTACCCGCGCTGTCCCGGCCGCCGAGCCCGGCCTCCTTGCCCGTACCGTCCTCGACCACGCCCTTGAGCAGGGCGTTTATCGTCTTGGCGGTGTTCTCGGACATCGCCGGCTTGCAGTCGCTCCGCGGGACGTCCATCGGCTTGCCGGCCGCGTCGGTGATCGAGGCGATGGCGACGGGCGTGCAGTAGGTGCCGTTGTTGGCGAAGGCGGCGTACGCCGCGGCCATGGTCAGCGGCGACATCTCCTGCACGCCGAGGGTCATCGACGGCACTTCCTGGATCGGCTTGCCGTCGGCGCGCTGGATGCCGAGCTTGTCGATCATCTTGACCGCCGGGCAGATACCCATGTCGCTGATCATCTGCACGAAGTAGGTGTTGACCGACTTCGCGGTCGCCTCCTTCATGGCGTACGGGCCGACCTCCGACTTGTTCTCGTTCTGCGTCGAGTCGTGGCCCTGCCATTCGCCGTTGCAGGTCTGCACCGGGCTCGGGTACTGCATCCGGTACGGCGAGGAGTACTCCTGGTACGGGCTCATGCCCTGGTCCAGCGCGGCGGCGGCGACCAGCGGCTTGAACGTCGAACCGGGCTGGTAGCCGGCGCCGCCGCCCATGTCGTGGTTGACGGAGAGGTTCAGCACCGTCTCGTTCTTGCCGAATCCGTAGGGGCGGGACTGGCCCATGCCGAGGATCTTGCCGGTGCCGGGCTCCACGATCGTCGCGGCGCTGGCGACCTGGTCGTCGCTGTGGACATGGCCGCCTATCGACGCCTGGACGGACTTCTGGGTCTGCGGGTCCAGGGTGGTGCGGATGGTCAGACCGCCCTGGTTCCACCGCTTCGCGCGCGCCTTGGCGGTCTTGCCGAACGTCTTGTCGTTGAGGAAGACGTTGCGGACGTAGTCGCAGAAGAAGCCGGCGCCGTCGGTCGCGGTGATGCAGCCGCTCTTGGGGCGGCTGACGGCCAGCTTGATCGGCTCCTTCGCCGCCGCGTCGGCCTCGGCCTGCGTGATGTCCTTCAGGTCGGCCATCCGCTGGAGCACGGTGTTACGGCGGCGAGTGGCCTCGTCGCGGTGGCTGAGCGGGTCGTAGTGCGTCGGGGACTGGACGAGGCCGGCGAGCAGGGCCGCCTCGCCGAGGCTGAGGTCCTTGGCGGACTTGCTGAAGTACCGCTGGCTGGCGGCCTCGACGCCGTACGCCTGCTGCCCGAAGAAGGTGATGTTCAGGTAGTTCTGCAGGATCTTGCGTTTGCCGAGCTCCTTCTCCACCTGCATCGCATACTTCAGTTCCTTGATCTTGCGGCCGATGGTCTGCTGCGTGGCCTGCGCGACCTTGGTGGGGTCGTCCCCGGCTTCCTCGATGAAGACGTTCTTCACGTACTGCTGCGTCAGCGTCGAGGCGCCCTGCGAGACGCCGCCGGACTGCGCGTTCTTGTTGACCGCGCGCAGGATGCCCTTCATGTCGACCGCGCCGTGCTCGTAGAAGCGCGCGTCCTCGATCGCGACGATCGCCTTCTGGATGTACGGCGACATGTTCTTGAGATCCACGACCGTGCGGTCACGGGAGTAGATCTTGGCGATCTCGGTGCCGTTGGCGTCCTGGATGATGGTCCGTTCGCTCAGCGGTGGCGCCTTGAGGTCCGCGGGGATCTCGTCGAACCCTTCGACGGTGCCCTTGGCCGTGAGGCCCAGTGCTCCGGCGGCGGGAAGGGCGAGACCCGCGAGAACGGCTCCGGCCAGCACGCTGACACCCAGGAATTTCGCGGCCTGCTGGGTCTTGCTCAGACCCCTGCCGTCGCGCTTCTTACCCATGAGGGCACCCTACGTTCTCAATCGCCGGACAGGGGCGCAACTGTTCGCCTACGCTGTTTCACATCTGTCACAGCGGAGCTTTCCGCCCCAGCGCGCCCGTCCTCCCCCTTCCGGTCCATCCGCGCGTGGGGCCGCGTCCCGAACATCCGCTCGTGTCGCCGGATTTCCGGTATGCCCCCGGCGACCTGCCCTGCGATGCGAGAAAAGCGACGTATGCCGCTCGCTCACTCCGTTGGGTGATCTGCCGCGTACGCATAGTCCGTTAGGACCATTCAAGATTGGGCCCGAAGGGGGTGTTGCGCCCTGCCTGCCTTCCGTAACGTCCTCAACTGGCAACGGTGAATATGCCGCTTGCCGCCGTGGGGGAGCCTCGATTTCGGGAGAGGACGGCGCCAGCATGAGCTGGGTAACCGACTGGAACGCACAAGCAGCCTGCCGCACCACCGATCCGGACGAGCTCTTCGTCCAGGGGGCGGCCCAGAACCGCGCCAAGGCCGTGTGCACCGGATGTCCGGTACGCACCGAATGCCTTGCCGATGCGCTGGACAACCGGGTGGAGTTCGGCGTCTGGGGCGGCATGACCGAGCGCGAACGCCGCGCGCTGCTCCGCCGCCGTCCGACCGTGACGTCATGGCGGCGCCTGCTGGAGACGGCGCGCACGGAGTACGAGCGCTCCACCGGCATGCTGACCGTGGAGTGCGAGGACGAGACGTACGACACCTACGCGGCGGTCAGCTGACCCGGAGTCCGCACGGCCACCGGACCGGCGATGCGTCAGCGCGCGAGCGGGGCCGTGAGTTCGCTGTGCCGGCAGCAGGTCTGCCGTATCCGTCGTGCCCGTACGGCGTCAATGCCACGCGCACGAAAGGCGGGTGGGACGAGCCGGGGAGTGCTTACCGGGGGAGCGGTGTCAGTCGGATGCGTCGGCGTGGGTGGGGTCGAGGGCGAGGCGGGCGCCGATCAGACGCAGACCGTCGAGGTCGTGGACGTCACCGGGGAGCGCGGCGATCTCGGCGACCGGAACCTCCGGATGCAGAGTGGTGAAACGATCCCGCGTACGGCGTTCACGGTCGAGCACCTGCATGCGCTCGGCGTGCAGACGCAGGAGACCGGCGGCGAGTTGCTCGGCGGAGACCGGGGGGTGACCGGCCGGCGCCGCCGGGGCGGGAGAGGGGCCGTCGGCGGTACCGGAAGCAGCCTTCCCGTCGCCGTGATCCACAATGCCGTCCGGCGCAAGATTTTCCGCCTCGTCCGGGGCGCTCCCGGCGAAGGCGTCGGCCTCCTCCGCGGCGCGGTCGGTCAGCGTCTCGGCGGCGGCCAGCGCCCGCTCCGCGCTCAGCTTCGCCGCCCCGCTGCCGTGCACGCGGTTCAGCACCAGCCCGGCCAGCGGCATCCGCTCGGCGGCCAGCCGCTCGACGAAGTACGCCGCCTCCCGCAGCGCATCCCGCTCCGGCGCCGCCACCACCAGGAATGCCGTGCCGGGCGCCTGGAGCAGCCGGTAGGTGGCGTCCGCGCGGGTGCGGAAGCCGCCGAACATCGTGTCCATGGCGGCGACGAACGTCTGGACGTCACGTAGCAGTTGACCGCCCATCAGCTTGCTGAGGGTGCCGGTCATCATCGACATGCCGACGTTGAGGAACTTCATCCCGGCCCGGCCGCCGACCTTCGCCGGGGCCATCAGCACCCGGATGAACTTGCCGTCCAGGAACGATCCGAGGCGCTTGGGCGCGTCCAGGAAGTCCAGCGCGGAGCGGCTGGGCGGGGTGTCGACGATGATCAGATCCCACTCGTCCCGGGCGCGGAGCTGGCCGAGCTTCTCCATGGCCATGTACTCCTGCGTGCCCGCGAAACCGGCCGACAGGGACTGGTAGAAGGGGTTGTCCAGGATGGCCCGGGCGCGGTCGGCGTCCGCATGGCCCTCGACGATCTCGTCGAAGGTGCGCTTCATGTCCAGCATCATCGCGTGCAGCTCGCCGCCGGCCGCGCCGTCGACGCCCTTGACCTGGCGGGGGACGTTGTCCAGCTCGGAGATGCCCATGGACTGGGCGAGCCGGCGGGCCGGGTCGATGGTCAGGACGACGGCCCGGCGCCCGCGCTCCGCTGCCCGCACGCCCAGCGCGGCGGCCGTGGTGGTCTTGCCGACGCCACCGGAGCCGCAGCACACCACGATGCGGGTGCCGGGGTCGTCGAGCAGCGCGTCCACCTCCAGCCACGGGGCCGGGGTGTCCAGCGTCGGGTCGTCGGCGGTCATATGGGCCCCTGTCTCCGCAGCTCCCTCGCCAGGCGGTAGAGACCGGCGAGATCCACTCCCTCGGGAAGCAGCTCCAGCTCGTAGGTGGGCAGGCCGAGCGCGGTCAGCTCGGCGTGCTCGGCGCGCTCCAGATCGACGCGCTCGGCGTGCTCGCGGGCCTGCTCCAGCAGCGGGTCGATCAGCCGCTCGGCCAGCCCGCCGCGGCGTGCCCCGCCCAGCCCCGCCTGGGACAGCGCCTTGGCCACGCCCGCACGGGCGCCGCGGGCGGCGATGTCGAGATCGCCGGTGCCGAACACGGCGGGACGGGTCATGTTGATGACGATGCCGCCGACCGGGAGCCCGGCGGCGCGCAGCTCCGCGATGCCGTCGGCGGTCTCCTGGACCGGCATCTCCTCCAGGAGCGTGACCATGTGCACCGCGGTCTCGGGGGACTTGAGGACCCGCATGACCGCCTGGGCCTGATGGTGGATCGGGCCCATCTTGGCCAGGCCCGCCACCTCGTCGTTGACGTTCAGGAAGCGGGTGATGCGGCCGGTGGGCGGGGCGTCCATCACCACCGCGTCGTAGACGTACCGGCCCTGCTTGTCCTTGCGGCGCACCGCCTCGCACGCCTTGCCGGTCAGCAGGACGTCCCGCAGGCCGGGGGCGATGGTGGTGGCGAAGTCGATCGCGCCGAGCTTCTTCAGGGCCCGGCCGGCGCTGCCGAGCTTGTAGAACATCTGGAGGTAGTCCAGCAGTGCGCGCTCGGCGTCGATGGCGAGGGCGTGCACCTCGCCGGGGCGGCGCCCGCCGCGGGCGGTGTCACCGGCCGCGGCGCCGTCCGGGCCGGGCGCCACGGCGATCTTGCGTTCCTCGTACGGCAGCGCCTCGGTCTCGAAGACCTGGGCGATGCCCTGGCGGCCCTCGACCTCGACCAGGAGGGTCCGGCGTCCCTCGGTGGCCAGGGCAAGGGCGAGGGCAGCGGCGACCGTGGTCTTTCCGGTGCCGCCCTTGCCGCTGACGACATGGAGCCTGCTCACGTCAAGGAGCCTAACCAGTCCCCGCCGCGGCTACGCACGGGACGACCCCGGATCCGTCCCGGAGACGGCCCCCTACGGGATGGCCCACCAGGCACGGGAAGGGCGCTCCCGGCGGGCATTCCCGGCGCTGTCCGGACATGGCTGTGGAATTCATGGGCGGGCCGCCGGGGTGTCCGGGGCAGCCCTTGGGAGGCCGGGCCGGAACCGCGTACTCCGGCCGTCTGACCCGCGCTTCCCGGCGGGGAGCAACCGTCGCCGCGACGGCGGGGGCGGCGGCGTCCGGAGCCGTCCCGGCAGGCATTACGCTCGCCCCATGACCAAGTGGGAATATGCGACCGTGCCGCTTCTCGTACACGCGACGAAGCAGATTCTGGACACCTGGGGCGAGGACGGCTGGGAGCTGGTCCAGGTCGTTCCGGGCCCGAACAACCCCGAGCAGCTGGTGGCCTACCTGAAGCGGGCCAAGGCGTGAGCGCCGTCGAGGCGAGGATCGCGGAGCTGGGGCTGAAGCTCCCCGAGGTGGTGCCGCCGCTGGCCGCCTACCAGCCCGCGGTGCGCTCCGGGAAGTACGTCTTCACCTCCGGCCAGCTGCCCATGGTGGAGGGTGCCCTGCCCGCCACCGGCAAGGTCGGCGCCGGCGTCGCCCCGGAGGCGGCCAAGGAACTGGCCGCGACCTGCGCGCTCAACGCGCTCGCCGCCGTGAAGTCCGTCATCGGCGACCTGGACCGGATCCAGCGCGTCGTGAAGGTCGTCGGCTTCGTCGCCTCCGCACCCGACTTCACCGGCCAGCCCGGTGTCATCAACGGCGCCAGCGAGCTGCTCGGCGAGATCCTCGGCGACAAGGGCGTGCACGCCCGGTCCGCGGTGGGCGTGGCGGTGCTGCCGCTCGACGCGCCCGTCGAGGTCGAGATCCAGGTCGAGATCGCGGAGTAGTCCGCACGTCCGGTCGTCCGTACGCCCGGTCGCTCCGGCGGGATCCGGGCGCGGCCGGGCGTACGCGCACCCGGGGCGCCGAAAAGAGCCCCTCGAACATCCGCGCGTGAGCGCATAGCATCCGGCCATGTCGTCGACGACCAATGGCCAGTGGTACCCGCCGGAGTGGCCGGGCCTCATCCGGGCGCTCGTGAACGGCGAGCTGACCCCCGCCGAGCCCCGGCGCGCCGCGACCGTCCTGCTGCTGCGGGACGGCGACGGCGGTCCCGCCGTCCATATGCTGCGCAGACGCGCCTCCATGGCCTTCGCCGGAGGCGCGTACGCCTATCCGGGTGGCTCCGTGGACCCGCGCGACGAGCGGCCGGTCGCCTGGGCCGGGCCGTCGCGCGCCGAGTGGGCCGCGCGGCTGGGCGTCGACGAGGCCGCGGCGCAATCCGTCGTCTGCGCCGCGGTGCGCGAGACGTTCGAGGAGTCCGGGGTGCTGCTCGCGGGCCCGTCCGCGACGACCGTCGTCGCGGACACCACCGGCGGCGCCTGGGAGGCCGACCGCGCCGCCCTCGTCGCCCACGAACTCTCCTTCGCCGACTTCCTCGACCGCCACGGGCTGGTGCTCCGCTCCGACCTGCTCGGCGCCTGGGCGCGCTGGATCACCCCCGAGTTCGAACCGCGCCGCTACGACACGTGGTTCTTCGTCGCCGCGCTCCCCGAGGGGCAGCGCACCCGCAACGCCTCCACGGAGGCGGACCGCACCGTGTGGACCCGCCCGGCCGATGCCGTCGCCGGATACGACCGCGGCGAGCTGCTGATGATGCCGCCGACCCTCGCCACCCTGCGCGCCCTGGAGCCGTACGGGTCCGCCGCTGCGGCCCTGGCGGCGGCCGGGCGGCGCGATCTGACGCCGGTGCTGGCCCGCGCGCGGCTGCGCGACGGCGAGATCGAGCTGAGCTGGCCGGGGCACGAGGAGTTCACCAAGCACATCGCACCGGGGGAGAACGCTCCGGGCGACGCTTCGGAAGGGGGCCGGGCATGACCGACGCGGCAACGCTCCCCGGGCAGCCCCGGGGCGCGGTGGTCTCCGGGCCGGCCACCGACCGCGCCCGGTGCGTCCTGGCGCCCAACCCGTCGGCGATGACCCTGGACGGCACCAACACCTGGCTCCTCGCCGAACCGGACTCCCCGCTGGCCGTCGTCGTCGACCCCGGGCCGCTCGACGAGGGCCATCTGCGGGCCGTCGTCGACGCCGCCGAGCAGGCCGGCAAGCGCGTCGCGCTGACCCTGCTCACCCATGGGCACCCCGACCACGCCGAGGGCGCCGCCCGTTTCGCCGAGCTGACCGGCACGGCCGTCCGCGCCCTGGACCCGGCGCTGCGCCTGGGGGACGAGGGGCTGGGCGCCGGTGATGTGATCACCACCGGCGGGCTGGAGCTGCGCGTCGTGCCCACCCCGGGGCACACCGCCGACTCGCTCTCCTTCCATCTGCCCGCCGACGCCGCCGTCCTGACCGGCGACACCGTCCTGGGCCGCGGCACCACGATGGTCGCCCACCCCGACGGGCGCCTCGGCGAGTACCTGGACTCGCTGCGCCGCCTGCGCTCGCTGACCGTCGACGACGGGGTGACGACGGTGCTCCCCGGGCACGGCCCGGTGCTCGACGACGCCCAGGGCGCGATGGAGTTCTATCTGGCGCACCGCGCCCACCGGCTCGCCCAGGTGGAGACCGCGGTGGAGAACGGCCACCGCACGGCGTCCGAGGTCGTCGCCGCGGTCTACGCCGATGTCGACCGCTCCCTGTGGCCAGCCGCCGAACTGTCCGTACGGGCGCAGCTGGAGTACCTGGGGGAGCACGGGCTGATCTGAGGCGTCCGGGGGCGCGCCGGGCCGCTCAGGGGCGGGGCGCCTTCGGACCGTGGACGGCCAGGTACTCGCCGGCCAGCCAGGGCGCGAGATCGGCCAGCAGTTCATCGAGGAGCGCGGGGTGCTCCGCCGGGGCGCGGGCGGCGCGGGCCGCGGCGCGCATCTGCTCGGCGCGCGCCGGGTAGTAGCGGCCGAACACCTCGGCCATCTCGGTCAGATCGCTGGTCCAGCCGCCCCACCGCGGCATCACCAGCGTGAAGCCGGTACGCACCAGACGCCGGCTCATGCCGCGGATCAGCCGCTGCCGCTCCGCCTCCGTACGCGCCGCCGCGGCGCGCTCGCGCATCCCGGGCAGTTCGCGGAAGAGGTCCCCGTTGGTCTCCCGGGCCAGCAGCGGGGTCGGACGGTAGCGGGGCAGTTGTTCGCCCAGGTCGGGGCCGGTGAGCGGGGTGCACAGGCAGGCCACGAACCAGCCCAGGTCGTACCGCTCCCGCTCGCTCAGCAGCCGTGGCACGCCCTCGATCAGGACCCCGGCGCCGTCGATCTGCGGGAACTCCGCGTCGAGTTCCGCGCCCAGCGCGTCGGCCGTGGCGTGGTCGTCCGGGGTGGGCGGGGTGTGGAGCGCGAGCAGCAGATCGAGGTCGGAGACCCCGGGGACGGCGGTGCCGCGCGGGATGCTGCCGTAGAGGTATGCACTGTGCAGCCGGTCGCCGAAGCGCGCGGCGCTCCGCTCGCGCGCGGCCGCCGCCACGGGGGCGAACGCTTCGGTGATCCGGGAGAGCGCGCCCTCCCGCAGGAAGTGGCCGTCCTGGTCGAGCCCCGGGCCCGTGGCGTCGGTCATGGCGTCAGCATGACGACGCGTCCGGCGGGCGGGCCACCGGTTTTGGCGGCCGGACGCGCGAGGCTGGACGCGTACATGCCCACTCAGGCGCCATATACGGCCGCTCAGGCGGTTTTCCCGGCCCCGGGCAGCCCTGGGCGCGGCGCGCGGGTCCGCGGCGCCGTACGGGCCGGGAGCGGGGCGCCGCCGCGGGGACGGCGCCCGGGGGTCAGCGGGAGCGCTTCGCCAGCCGCTCGACGTCGAGGAGGATCACCGCACGGGCCTCCAGACGCAGCCAGCCGCGGCCCGCGAAGTCGGCGAGGGCCTTGTTGACCGTCTCGCGGGAGGCGCCCACCAGCTGGGCCAGCTCCTCCTGCGTCAGGTCGTGCACCACGTGGATGCCCTCCTCGGACTGCACGCCGAAGCGGCGCGACAGGTCCAGCAGGGCGCGGGCGACCCGGCCGGGGACGTCCGAGAAGACCAGGTCGGACATCTGGTCGTTGGTCTTGCGCAGGCGCCGGGCGACGGCGCGCAGCAGGGCGGTGGCCACCTCGGGCCGGGCGTTCAGCCACGGCTGGAGGTCGCCGTGGCCCAGGCCGAGGAGCTTGACCTCGGTGAGGGCGGAGGCGGTGGCGGTACGCGGGCCCGGGTCGAAGAGCGACAGCTCACCGATCAGCTCGCCGGGGCCGAGGACGGCGAGCATGTTCTCGCGGCCGTCGGGGGAGGTGCGGTGCAGCTTCACCTTGCCCTCGGTGACCACGTACAGGCGGTCGCCGGGGTCCCCTTCGTGGAACAGGGCGTCGCCGCGAGCGAGCGTGACCTCTCCCATCGAGGCGCGCAGCTCCGCCGCCTGCTCATCGTCGAGCGCCGCGAAGAGCGGTGCGCGCCGCAGAACGTCGTCCACGAGATCTCTCCTTGTCGACATGCTCCGGGGGACTGTGGTCCCCATCATGCCGGAATGCAAAACAGTGCGATCAATCACAAGTTTGCCGGACCGATGGCCCGAGCCCTACGCCAGGGGGCCGATCGGGGTGGTGAAAACCGGTGATCGAGTCGGATGTCGGTGGGTGGTCGTAGTCTGGCCGAGTGTCCAACACGCCGGTGAGAGCACGGGACGAGGGGGGCTGAGCGAGTGACCGCCGAACGCGATTCCGCTCTGGGCGAACGGCCGCCCGTGGGCGCCCCGGAAGTGAACGTAAGCACCAAATCGCCGGTCCCGTCCAGGCACGCGCGGCAGGCGGCGCGGACGCCGCCGACCCCCGGCGCCGCGCCTCTCGCGAGGCGCCCGGCGGTGGACCCGGTACGGAAGTCGGCACGGCACGAGTCGGTACGGAAGAGGGCGGCGTGAAACACCCAGCGAAGACGACGGAAACGACCGCACCCCCGGCCGGGCGGAACGGCGCGGAGGCGGGCACGTCGCGGGCGGCGGTCAAGAAGGCGGCCGCCAAGAAGGCCGCGGCAGGTGCGTCCGCCGAGAAGACGGCGGCCAAGAAGGCGGCGGCCAAGAAGACGGCCGCCGGGGCGGGCGTGGCGAAGAAGACCGCCGCCAAGAAGACCGCCGCCGCGAAGAAGGCGGCCGCCGCCAAGGCCCCTGCCCGTAAGCCCGAATCGCGGGTCGCGCTGGTGCGCCGGGCGCGGCGGATCAACCGGGAGCTGGCGGAGCTGTATCCGTACGCCCATCCGGAGCTGGACTTCACCAACCCCTTCGAGCTGCTGGTCGCGACGGTGCTCTCCGCGCAGACCACCGACCTGCGGGTCAACCAGACCACCCCGGCGCTCTTCGCCGCCTGCCCCACCCCGGAGGACATGGCGGCGATGGACCCGGAGCGGCTGGAGGAGCTGATCCGGCCGACGGGCTTCTTCCGGGCCAAGGCACGGTCGCTGCTCGGCCTGTCGGCGGCGCTGCGGGACCGCTTCGGCGGTGAGGTGCCCGGCCGCCTGGAGGACCTGGTCACGCTGCCCGGCGTCGGCCGCAAGACCGCCAATGTCGTCCTCGGCAACGCGTTCGGCGTCCCCGGCATCACCGTCGACACCCACTTCGGCCGGCTGGCGCGCCGCTTCGGCTGGACCACCCAGGAGGACCCGGAGAAGGTCGAGGCGGACGTCGCCGCGCTCTTCCCCAAGAGCGAGTGGACGATGCTGTCGCACCGCGTCGTCTTCCACGGCCGCCGCGTCTGCCACTCCCGCAAGCCCGCCTGCGGCGCCTGCGGCATCGCCCCGCTCTGCCCGTCGTACGGCGAGGGCGAGACCGACCCGGAGAAGGCGAAGAAGCTGCTCAAGTACGAGCTGGGCGGACAGCCGGGGCAGCGGCTCAACCCACCCGCCGGATTCCCCGGCCGGCCCGCGCCCCCGCTGGGGGCCCCGGCCTCATGACACCGGCCACCGCCGCACCGGCGGTACGGGCCGCACCGGCGGCCCCGAAGGCGGGCCGCGCGGCCCGCCTCCGGGCGCCGCACACCGAACCAGGGCCTTGAGGGGGCGCGTATGACGAGTGCACGGGAGCAGTACGGCGAACGGACCGGCGACCGGGCCGGGGAAGGGCGGCCCGCGGCGGCCCCGGAGAGCGGCCGGACCCCGCCCGGCGACGGCCCGGCGGCCACGGCCGGGCCCGGCGCGCCGCCCGCCACCACCGGCGCGCCGCCCGCCGTGCCCGAGGCCCCCGGCGCCGGGCGGCTCCCGCAGGCGCGGGTGAGCACCGAGGGGCTGCCGGAGTGGCTGGACCCGGTCGTCCGGGCGGCGCAGACCGTCGAACCGCACCAGCTCAGCCGCTTCCTGCCACCCGAGAACGGCGGCCGCCAGTCCGCGGTGCTGGTCCTCTTCGGGCAGGGCGCCCGCGGGCCCGAGCTGCTGCTGATGGAGCGCGCCGGGACGCTGCGCTCGCACGCCGGGCAGCCCTCGTTCCCCGGGGGCGCGCTCGACCCGGAGGACGGCGACCCGGAGGGCAGCGGTCCGGTGCGGGCCGCGCTGCGGGAGGCGCAGGAGGAGACCGGGCTCGACCCGGCGGGCGTGCAGGTCTTCGGCGTGCTGCCGCGGCTCTACATCCCGGTCAGCGGCTTCGTGGTGACGCCGGTGCTCGGCTGGTGGCGCGAGCCCAGCCCGGTCGGCGCGGTCGACCAGGCGGAGACCGCCCGGGTGTTCACGGTTCCCGTGGCGGATCTCACGGACCCGGCCCACCGGGTGACGGCCCGCCATCCGCGAGGGCACACCGGTCCGGCGTTCCGGGTCGAGTCGGCCCTGGTCTGGGGTTTCACCGCCGGGGTCATCGACCGCCTGCTGCACTACGCGGGGTGGGAGATTCCGTGGGACCGCACGAAGCAGGTCCCGCTCGACCGGAGCGCGTGAGACGGTGTCCGGCGTGAACGTCCTGGACATCCTGTTGCTGGTCGCCGCCGTGTGGTTCGCGATCGTCGGCTATCGGCAAGGCTTCGTCGTCGGCATCCTGTCCGTGCTCGGCTTCCTCGGCGGTGGCCTGATCGCGGTCTACGTACTCCCCGTCATCTG
This sequence comes from Streptomyces sp. NPDC029159, assembly GCF_055564055.1. Classification (NCBI taxonomy): domain Bacteria; kingdom Bacillati; phylum Actinomycetota; class Actinomycetes; order Kitasatosporales; family Streptomycetaceae; genus Streptomyces; species Streptomyces sp. NPDC029159. The sequence continues at coordinate 259,334 of NZ_JBVHWT010000001.1, read as the reverse complement.
GAACGAGGTCACCGACGACGCCACCCCCGGCACCTTCGCGGCCATCGCCGCCGTCGCCATCGTCATCATCTGCGCCTCGGTCGGCCAGGCGCTCACCACCCATCTGGGCAACAAGCTGCGCCGCCACATCACATGGTCACCGGCGCGGGCGCTGGACGCCACCGGCGGCGCGCTCGTCAACGTCGTGGCGATGCTGCTGGTGGCCTGGCTGATCGGTTCCGCGCTGGCCGGTACGTCGCTGCCGACGCTGGGCAAGGAGGTCCGCAACTCCAAGGTGCTGCTGGGCGTCTCGCGGGTGATGCCGCAGCAGGCGACGACGTGGTTCACGGACTTCTCCTCGGTGCTCGCGCAGAACGGCTTCCCGCAGGTCTTCACGCCGTTCTCCAACGAGCCGATCACCTCCGTCCCGGCGCCCGACCCGAAGCTGGCGCACAGCCCCGTCGCGGGGCGCGCCCGGCAGAGCATCGTCAAGGTCGTCGGCACGGCGCCCAGCTGCGGCAAGGTCCTGGAGGGCAGCGGCTTCGTCTTCGCGCCGCACCGCGTGATGACCAACGCCCACGTCGTCGGCGGCGTCTCCGAGCCGACCGTGCAGGTGGGCGGCGAGGGCACCACGTACGACGCCAAGGTCGTGCTCTACGACTGGGAGCGGGACATCGCGGTCCTCGACGTCCCGGCGCTGCGGGCGCCCGCGCTGAAGTTCACCGGCACCGACGCGCAGAGCGGCCACAGCGCCATCGTCGCGGGCTTCCCGGAGAACGGCGGCTACGACGTCCGCTCGGCCCGGATCCGCGGCCGTATCCAGGCCAACGGCCCGGACATCTACCACCGGGGCACCGTCGCCCGCGATGTGTACTCCCTGTACGCGACGGTGCGGCAGGGCAACTCCGGCGGCCCGCTGCTCACCCCGCGCGGCGAGGTGTACGGCGTGGTGTTCGCCAAGTCCCTGGACGACGCGCAGACCGGCTATGCGCTCACCGCCGACGAGGTCCGCCAGGACGTCGTCAAGGGTCAGCAGGCCACCCGGCCCGTCGACACCCAGGGGTGCGCGATCTGAACCACCCGGAAGGCGGCGGGTACCGGCACGGGCTCCGTGCGGTGCCCGCCGTCGGTGTTTCAGCCGCGGGGATGGCGCAGCCGGGCGGACATCCACCGCGCTCTGCGGCGCAGGATGCGGGGGATGCCCATCGGGTGCGCGGAGTCCGGGTGCGGGGGACCCGCGGGCCCGCCGGCCCGGAGGTCGGGAGTGCCCCTGTCCCGCGTACCCACGGCAGCGGCACTGCTGCGGCGGTTGCGTGCCACGTCACGGTAGTCGTGCGTCCAGCCCATACCCTCGACTCTGCCCGTGGCCCGAGGTCCGTAACCGCCGGGCGGCCCGCCAATCGGCCTATGCGCCGGGCACTTGGCCACCTGTCACCGCCGTGTTCGTCCCCGGTTCGCCGGGCCGCTTCCGGGGCGCGGGGCGGGCTCGGTCAGCGGTCCGGCTCGGGGTCCTGGAGCCAGTTGACCAGCTCCGTGGAGAACGCCACCGGGTCCTCCTCGTGGGGGAAGTGGCCGAGCCCGTCGAAGAGCCGCCAGCGGTACGGGGCCTCGACGTACGCGCCGGAGCCCGCGGCGGTGCGGGTGCGCATCACCGGGTCGAGCGAGCCGTGCAGATGCAGCGTCGGGACGCGTACCGGCAGCTTCATCCGGCGGTTGAACTGCAGGCCGTCGGGGCGGGCCAGCGAGCGGACCATCCAGCGGTACGGCTCGATGGAGCAGTGGGCCGTCGAGGGGATGCCCATGGCCCGCCGGTAGACGGTGACGGTTTCCTCGTCCGGGGGCTGCGGGCCCGACCAGTCGTGGAGCATCTCGCCGACCCGGGCGGCGTCGTCGGCGACGAGCGCCCGCTCGGGCAGCCAGGGCCGCTGGAAGCTCCAGATGTGGGCGCTGCGCCTGCTCTGCCGGGCGTCGGCGAGCATCGCGCGGCGCCACAGCCGCGGATGCGGCATCGAGGCGACGGCGAGGCGGCGCACCAGCTTCGGCCGCATCGCCGCCGCCGTCCAGGCGAGGTAGCCGCCCAGGTCGTGGCCGACGAGCGCGGCGTCCGGCTCACCCAGGGAGCGGATGACGCCGGTGACGTCGAGGGCGAGGTTGGCCGGGTCGTAGCCGCGCGGGGTGCGGTCGCTGCCGCCGACGCCGCGCAGGTCCATCGCGACGGCCCGGTAGCCCGCCTCGGCGAGCGCCGGCAGCTGGTGCCGCCAGGCCCACCAGAACTGCGGGAAGCCGTGCAGCAGCAGCACCAGCGGGCCGTCGCCCATCTCCGCGATGTGGAAACGGGCGCCGTTCGCCGCGACGTCCCGGTGGGTCCAGGGTCCGTCGGGGCGTACGACCGGTGCGGTGCTGTCGGGGACCGTCATGTCGAGGTGCGTGTCACGGACTCCAGGACCGGGTGGTCCGCGGGCTCCGGGCGGGGGTGCGGCTTGGCGTTCTGGAGGACGGCCGCGGTCTGCTTGGCGGAGGCGATCGTCTTCTCCGGCTTCTTGATCTTCTTCACCTTGGCCAGTGCGATCAGGGCCAGCAGCAGCGCGATGACGATGAAGGCGCCGCCGACGATGAGGAAGGACCAGGCCAGTCCGAGGCCGAGGTTGTGGATGCCGTACGCCGCCGCGAAGCTCAGCACCGGCAGGGCGAAGAGGATCAGCACGCCGGCGACGATGAAGGCGGCGCCGCCGATGCCCGCCCGCTTCGCGTCCAGTCGCAGCTCGGCCTTGGCCAGTGCGATCTCGTCGTGCACGAGTGCGGACAACTCGGCGGTGGCCGTCGCCACCATCTGGCCGAGGCTGCGGTCTGCGCCGTCGTCGGCTGAACTCATCGCCGTCTCCCTTATGTCTGCTGCGTAGGCAAAGCCTCTCAGATCATGCCGGACCATCGTCCCCGGGCTCGGCGCCGGAGGCCACTTCGGCAAGCCGCCGGTGTTCCGCGGCCTTCGCCTCCAGCATCGCGGCCATCCGCAGGTGGTACGCCGGGTCGCCCTCCTCGTAGACGTCGGGGATGCCGTCCTGGTCCTCGTCGCGCTCCTCCTCGGCGAGGAGGGCGCGGTACTTGTTGTTGCGGAGTTTGAGCAGGAGGGTGGCGCAGCCGGCGGCGATCAGCGAGCCGAGCAGGACGGATGCCTTGATCTCCTCGGCGAGCGCCGGGTTGTCGCCGAAGGCCAGCTCGCCGATGAGCAGGGAGACCGTGAAGCCGATACCGGCGAGGGTGGCGACGGCGAAGAGGTCGGGCCACTTGAGGTCGGGGTTGAGCCGGGCGCGGGTGAAGCGGGCGGTCAGCCACGTACCGCCGAAGATGCCGAGGGTCTTGCCGACGACGAGACCGAGGACCACGCCGAGGGTCTCGGGGCGGGTGAAGACCTCGCGGATGGCGTCGCCCGAGACGGCCACCCCGGCGGAGAAGAGCGCGAAGAGCGGCACGGCCAGGCCCGCGGAGAGCGGGCGGACCAGGTGCTCGATGTGCTCGCCGGGGGAGTGGGTCTCGCCCTCGCGGGGGGCGCAGCGCAGCATCAGGCCCATCGCGACGCCCGCGATGGTGGCGTGCACGCCGCTGTTCTCCATCAGCGCCCAGATGACCAGGCCCAGCGGCACGTAGATGTACCAGCCGCGGACGCCCTTGCGCAGCAGCAGGTAGAAGACGCCCAGGCCGACGACGGCGAGGCCGAGCGCCAGGAAGTTGATCTGCGAGGTGAAGAAGACCGCGATGATCAGGATGGCGAAGAGGTCGTCGACGACGGCCAGGGTGAGCAGGAAGGCGCGCAGCGCGGACGGCAGGGACGTGCCGATGACGGCGAGGACGGCCAGCGCGAAGGCGATGTCGGTGGCGGTGGGGACCGCCCAGCCGTCGAGCGAGCCGTGGCCTATGCCGCTGACCACGAGGTCGACGATGGCGGGCATCGCCATACCGCAGAGCGCGGCGATCACCGGGAGCGCGGCGGCCTTGGGATCGCGCAGCTCACCGGCGACGAGTTCGCGTTTCAGCTCGATACCGGCGACGAAGAAGAAGATCGCGAGCAGGCCGTTGGCCGCCCAGTGCTCCAGGGAGAGGTTGAGGCCGAGCGAGGCGGGGCCTAGATGGAAGCCGCGGACCGCCTCGTAGCTGTCTCCGAAGGCGTTTGCCCAGATCAGCGCGGCGATGGCGGCGACGAGAAGGAGGACACCGCCGACCGTCTCGGTGCGGAGCGCGTTGGTGAGGAAGTTCCGTTCCGGCAGCGGCAGACGGCCGAGGAAGAGGGAACGGCGATTCTGGGGTGCGCTCACGGGGGCTGACCTCCGGATTTCGGCAGCTGAGTACGGCTGTGGCAGTTGCCGACCAGACTTCCCGGCGCACCCTGAGATCTTGGCGTTTTCTTGACGCCGCTCCCACTGTACCGGGCGGGTGCAAGGTGCCGCGGGGCGCTTCTCACTTTACGGATATATCGGGAGGCTTGCGGGTCACCGTCGGAGGGGTGGGAACGTCGCAGGGGCACCGGCCGTCTCGCCGGTGCCCCTGCGGGCCGGGTGCGGCCCTCGCCGCACCGGGGTCAGTCGTCGCTGGCCGCGCCGGGCAGCTTCGCCTGGATGAGGTCCATGACGGAGGAGTCGGTGAGCGTGCTCACATCACCGAGGTCGCGGTTCTCGGCGACGTCCCGCAGCAGCCGGCGCATGATCTTGCCGGAGCGGGTCTTGGGCAGCTCCGCGACCGGCATGATCCGCTTCGGCTTGGCGATCGGCCCGAGTTGCTGCGCGACATGCGCCCGCAACTCCTCCACCAGCCCTTCGTCCTCCGCGTCCGCCGAACCGCGCAGGATCACGAAGGCGCAGATCGCCTGGGTGGTCTGCGGGTCGGTGGCGCCCACCACCGCGGCCTCGGCGACCTTCGGGTGCGAGACCAGCGCCGACTCCACCTCGGTGGTGGAGATGTTGTGGCCCGAGACGAGCATGACGTCGTCGACCCGGCCCAGCAGCCAGATGTCGCCGTCCTCGTCCTTCTTGGCGCCGTCGCCCGCGAAGTACTTGCCCTCGAAGCGCGACCAGTACGTGTCGAGGTAGCGCTGGTCGTCGCCCCAGATGGTGCGGAGCATCGACGGCCACGGCTCGGTCAGCACGAGGTAGCCGCCGGCGCCGTCGGGCACCTCGTGGCCGTCGTCGTCCACGACGGTCGCGGAGATGCCGGGCAGCGGCCGCTGCGCCGAGCCGGGCTTGGTGGTGGTGACGCCCGGCAGCGGGCTGAGCATCATCCCGCCGGTCTCGGTCTGCCACCAGGTGTCGACGATCGGGGCCTGGTCGGCGCCGATGTGCTTGCGGTACCACATCCACGCCTCGGGGTTGATCGGCTCACCGACCGAGCCCAGGACGCGCAGCGACGACAGGTCGAACTTGGCGGGGATGTCGTCGCCCCACTTCATGCAGGCGCGGATCGCGGTGGGCGCGGTGTAGAGGATCGAGACGCCGTACTTCTGGACGATCTCCCACCAGCGGCCCTGGTGCGGGGTGTCCGGCGTGCCCTCGTACAGCACCTCCGTCGCGCCGTTGGCGAGCGGACCGTAGGTGATGTACGAGTGGCCCGTCACCCAGCCGACGTCGGCGGTGCACCAGAAGACGTCGGTCTCCGGCTTGAGGTCGAAGACGGCGTGGTGGGTGTAGGCCACCTGGGTGAGGTAGCCGCCGGTGGTGTGCAGGATGCCCTTGGGCTTACCGGTGGTGCCGGAGGTGTAGAGGATGAAGAGCGGGTGCTCGGCGTCGAACGCCTCGGGCGTGTGCGTCTCGCTCTGGCGGTCGACGGTCTCGTCCCACCACAGGTCGCGCCCCTCGGTCCAGGCGGTCTCCTGGCCGGTGCGGCGGACGACGAGGACGTGGCGGACGTTCTCCGTGCCGGGCTTGGCCAGCGCCTCGTCGACGGCGGGCTTGAGGGCGGACGGCTTGCCGCGGCGGTAGCCGCCGTCGGCGGTGATCACGACGCGGGCGTCGGCGTCCTGGATACGGGTGGCCAGCGCGTCCGCGGAGAATCCGCCGAAGACGACGGAGTGCGGGGCACCCAGGCGGGCGCAGGCCAGCATCGCGATGACCGTCTCCGGGATCATCGGCATGTACAGCGCGACCCGGTCGCCGGCCACGACGCCCAGCTCGGTCAGGGCGTTGGCCGCCTTGGAGACCTCACGCTGCAACTCGGCGTAGGTGATCGCGCGGCTGTCGCCGGGCTCGCCCTCGAAGTGCAGCGCGACGCGGTCGCCCAGGCCGTTCTCCACGTGCCGGTCCACGCAGTTGTACGCGACGTTGAGCTTGCCGTCGGCGAACCACTTCGCGAAGGGTGCGTTCGACCAGTCGAGCGTCTGGGTGGGCGGCGTCTGCCAGCTCAGGCGCTTGGCCTGCTCCGCCCAGAAAGCCAGCCGGTCCGACGCCGCCTGCTCGTACGCCGCTGCCGTGACGTTGGCGTGCGCGGCCAGCTCGGCGGGGGGTGCGAACCGCCGTTCCTCCTTGAGAAGATTGGCCAGACTGCTCTCGTTGCTCACGACATCTCCCATTCCCAGGGCGTGCGGTGTGTCCCGGCTCATAGCTCATCAGCCCGCGGTACGCCCTGACAAGGGTTGCCGGGAAAAATTGGTGTAGACCTGTAAAGTTTGCAGGTCAGACCGGCATCGGAGCGGCTTCGGCGCGTACGGTGCAGAACCGCCCGCAGGCGTCGTCCAGGACGTACGCCCGGGCCTCACCGACAGGGAAATGCCTCCGGTGGAGAGCGAGCGAACCGTCCGCCGCCCGGCGGGGCTCGGCCACTCTCCGTGTTCAGCAAGCGGAGCGTAATGTCACGCAAAGCGCAAGAGAAGTGTTTTCGCGCAAGTGAACTACGTATTCGCTCTTACGGGTGAATGAAAGGGGCGCCCGCTTGCTTTTCCCGCGCCTGTTTCGGTGAGTTCCGGCCCTGAAGAGTTTCTTCCGGTAAAACCGCCGTACGCGTACGACCGGGCCGGGAAAAGGGCGGAAATGGGTGCGGCCGGCGGTGACGCGGTTGCCACCGCCGGCGGCGGATCAGACCGGCTGCGGGGTCGCCGCACCCTCGGAGAGAAGGAATGCCGGGTCGACCTGCGCGGCGAGGTCCGCACCGGTCTTCGCGTTGCCCCAGCTCTCCGCGTTCCGCAGGTGGAAGTGGACCATCTGGCGGGTGTAGCGCTGCCAGTCGCGCTGTGCGTACGTGGCGTCGGCGGCGCCGTGCAGGGTCTTGAGAGCGCGGCGGTTGACGTCCTCCAACTCGGTGAAGGGGGCGGGGCGGCCCTTCTCCATGGCGCGCACCCAGTCCGAGTGGCCGACCGTCACCAGCAGGTCGTCGCCCACCTCCGCGCGCAGGAACGCGAGGTCGTCGGGGCCCTGCACCTTGTTGCCCACCACCTTCAGGCTGACGTCGAAGTCCCGCGCGTACTCCTTGTACTGGCGGTAGACGGCGATGCCCTTCCGGGTCGGCTCGGCGACCAGGAAGGTCATGTCGAAGCGGGTGAACATCCCGGAGGCGAAGGAGTCCGAGCCGGCGGTCATGTCGACGACGACGTACTCCTCGCGGCCGTCCACGAGGTGGTTCAGGCACAGCTCGACCGCGCCGACCTTGGAGTGGTAGCAGGCGACACCCAGGTCGGACTCGGTGAACGGGCCGGTGGCCATCAGCCGCACCGAGGAGTCGTCGAGGGGCACCGTGCGGGCGCAGGCGTCGTAGACGGGGTTGTCACCGCCGACGCGCAGCAGTTGCGAGCCGTCACCGGGGGGCGTCGTCTTGATCATCGTCTCGGCGGAGGAGATCCGCGGGTTGCTGCCGCGCAGATACTCCTTGATCAGCGGGAGATGGGCGCCCATCGCGGGCAGCGCGGCGGCGGTCGCGTCGTCCAGGCCCAGGGCGGCTCCCAGATGCTGGTTGATGTCGGCATCCACCGCGATCACGGGGACGCGGGCGGCCGCGAGATGGCGGATGAACAGGGAGGACAGGGTGGTCTTGCCGCTGCCGCCCTTTCCTACGAAAGCGATCTTCATGTTCACCAACAGTAATCTGTTTATCGCGCTCAGTGAGAAGTCCACGTGAAGAACACCACTCCATCGGGGGGCGTGGCCACCTGGTGCGTAGGGTCGTACCCATGGCTGCAGACACCCGGGGTACGGCCCCAAAAACCCCGCAGGCGGGCGCCGATCCGCTGTCGGCTCTCGCGTCGCTCCCGGGCGTCGAAGACGCGGTGGACTCCGTGCGCAAGGGCGTGGACCGGCTCTACGGGCACCGGATCATGCGCCGCCGCAGTGTGGAGGTCACCTCCGAGGCGGCGCTGCGCGGATCGCGTGGCTCCGCCGCGCTGGCCGGGGCCGACTGGGCGCTGGAGGAGGTCCGGCGGCGCACCGACTTCAGCGCGGACGGTGAACCGGCGACGGTCGGCGCGGCGCTGCGGCTCACCGCCGAGGCGGGCCAACTGCTCAGCGTGTGGCGGCAGTCGCCGCTGCGGGTGCTGGCGCGGCTGCACCTGGTGGCGGCCGGTGGCGGCGGCGCGGACGAGACCGTCGGGCGCCCGCGGCTGGCCGGGGAAGGTGTCGACGAGCCGCTGATCGAACTGGAACTGCCCGGCGCGGACGAGGTCGCGGGACGGCTGGACGGCCTGGCGCGGCTGCTGCTCGCGGGGAGCGAGGCGCCCGCGCTGGTGACCGCCGCCGTGGTCCACGGCGAACTGCTGGCGCTGCGCCCCTTCGGCTCGCACAACGGCCTGGTCGCGCGCGCCGCGGAGCGCCTCGTGCTGATCGGCAGCGGCCTCGACCCCAAGTCCATCTGCCCGGCCGAGGTCGGCCACGCTGAACAGGGGCGGGCCGCCTATGTGGCCGCGTTGGAGGGGTACGTCTCCGGTACGCCCGACGGGGTGGCCGCCTGGATCGCGCACTGCGGGCGCGCGGTGGAACTGGGCGTGCGGGAGTCCACGGCGGTCTGCGAGGCGCTGCAGCGCGGCGCCGCCTGAGGTGCGCCGACGGTCTTTCCGGTGCCGGGATTACCGGCGCGGGGCCGGGCCCGGACAGGAGTTGCGGCGGTACGTGGTGCTGATACGTACCGCCGCTGGCACGTCCGCCGCGTGACCATGCGTGCACTTTCTCTGCCCATCAGGCCGGAGAACTCTGTCCGTCGCCTGGTGCGGCTGGCCCGTATTCGACGGGTCGGCGTCGCGTGGGTGCGCGGCATTCATGCATCGGTCCGTGGGCCTTGCTGCGTTTCAGGTGATCCTCTCGGACGTCCTTGGTCTCGCGGGCCGTGATTCCTTTGTACCCCAGCCCCCGGACAAGGGGAACTCTTCACCTCAGATCTTTACTTTTGCCTTCAATAACGGGCAATGCGGGTAAAGCGGATGGCGGTCCGTCGGATATACGATGCCCCGCCGCCGGGGGATTCCACCGGCCCGGCTCCGCCTTTCCGGGAGATCTCCGGGGGTCGGCGGCGAAGGCGTCGGGGGAATTTCCGGGCCCGGAGGGGGGCGTCTCGGGGTTTCCGCCCTCGGCGCCCCGTCGCTCAGGCCACGTAACTCCGGCGCCGCCGCGCCGCGTACCGCACCAGGCTCGCGCCGATCGCCGCCGCTCCCACCGCCGCGGCCAGGACGAGCACCGGGCGGGAGGGGAGTGCGGGCAGCGGCCGGGTCAGCGGCACCGGGCGGCTGAACGACAGTACCGGCCACTCCCGGGCGGCCGCCTCCCGGCGCAGCGCCCGGTCCGGGTTGACGGCGAAGGGCCGGCCGACGGCCTCCAGCATGGGGATGTCCGTGGCCGAATCGCTGTACGCGAACGACCGCGTGAGGTCGTACCCCTCGGTCGCGGCCAACTCCCGCACCGCCTCCGCCTTGGTGGGCCCGTAGGCGTAGTAGTCGATCTCGCCGGTGAACCGGCCGTCGTCGCCGACGGCCATCCGCGTCGCCACCACCCGGTCGGCGCCCAGCAGTTCGCCGATCGGCTCGACGACCTCCGCGCCCGAGGTGGACACGATCACGACGTCACGGCCGGCCGCATGGTGCTCCTGGATCAGGGAGACGGCCTCGTCGTAGATGATCGGGTCGATCAGATCGTGGAGTGTTTCGGCGACGATCTCGCGGACCTGCGCGACGTCCCAGCCGCGGCACAGCGAGGAGAGATAGGCGCGCAGCCGTTCCATCTGGTCGTGGTCCGCGCCGCCCGCAAGGAACAGGAACTGTGCATATGCGGTACGCAGCGCGGCCCGGCGATTGATCAGGCCACCGCGGTAGAAGGACTTGCTGAACGTCAGCGTGCTGGACTTTGCAATGACCGTCTTGTCGAGGTCGAAGAAGGCGGCGGTACGGGGCATCGAGTGGCGCACGGAGGGGTTTTCCACAGGCCGAGCATAGGCTCCCTCCATTCGGGGGTAAGGGCTGCGCGTGGGTTTGCTTGAGAAGGCTCTCGGGTACACCATGGAAGTCACGGATCGTTCGCGACCGTGCTAACCCGGTCCGGCTCCTCCCCCCCCCGAGTCGGCCGAGGAAGACGACCCCCGCTCTCCCCCCCGGCGGGGGTCGTCGCATGTCCGGATGCATTTCTCGGCATCCGGCCGGGACGCGGCGCTGTTTTCTCCCTCTCCTTCGCACCGCCGCGCCCTCACGGTCGATGCGCCGCACCGGTCACTCTTCGTATCTACCGGGATGCTCTGCGGATGCTCGCCAATCCGCCGCGAGGCGGGCGCACGGTCGCCGGGATAGGTGACGGGGATATTCACAACGCGGAGTTGTCCACAGGTTTTGACCAAGATCCCCGCGGATTTCCCGATCGCCCCACGCTAAAAGTCCGCGACAGCGCGGAAGAGCGGTACGCGATGCGACAAGGGGGATGGAACATGCCTGGATCCAGGATGGCCGGCGAGGCAGGCGTAACGGATGAGGAACGTCCGGGACCGCTTCTCGTCACCGAGGATGAGCAGTTGCTGGACGACCTCGTGCGGCTCTGCGCCGCGGCGGGCGTGGTGCCGCAGTCCCGGCCGGATCTGCCCTCGCGCGGGGCGTGGCCGCAGGCGCCATTGGTGGTCATCGGGGAGGAGAGCGCGGCGCGGCTGCGCGGGGCGGGGCGCCGCGACGGCGTCGTCCTCGTCGCACGGGACGCGGATCGGGCCGAGGTCTGGCGGCTGGCCGTGGCCCTGGGCGCGGAGCGGGTGATCACGCTGCCCGAGGGGGAGCGGTGGCTCGCCGACCGGATCGCCGACGCGGTCGAGGGCCCCGGGCCCGCCGCGCTCACCGTCGGCGTCCTCGGCGGTCGCGGCGGCGCCGGGGCGTCCACCCTGGCCTGCGCCCTCGCGGTGACGGCGGCGCGCAAGGGCCTGCGCACGATGCTGGTGGACGCCGATCCGCTGGGCGGCGGTCTCGACGTACTCCTCGGATGCGAGCGGGAGGAGGGGCTGCGCTGGCCGGCGTTCCGCGAGTCCCGCGGCCGGGTCGCCTCCGGCGCGTTGGCCGGTTCGCTGCCCCGGGCGCACTCCTTACGGGTGCTCAGCTGGGACCGCGGCGCCGAGGTGGCGATCGCGCCCGCGGCGATGCGGGCGGTGCTGTCGGCGGCCCGCCGACGCGGCGGGGTCGTGGTGGTGGACCTGCCGCGCCGGGTCGACGAGGCGGTGGCGGAGGCGCTCGACCAGGTGGATCTGGGGCTGTTGGTGGTGCCCGCGGAGTTGCGCGCCGTCGCCGCCGCCCGGCGGGTGGTGGCCGGTACGGCCGGGGTGCCGCGGGACCTGCGGGTCGTCGTCCGGGGCGTACCCGGTGCGGCGCCGGGGCTGGACGACGAGGAGATCGCCGCCCTTGTGGACCTGCCGTTGCTGGGCGAACTGCCATGGGATCCCGAGCCCGTTGACGGCACGGCAAGGGGCGTTCCGCCCGGGGTGCGTGCCCGTGGACCGCTCGCCCGTTTCTGCGCCGCGTTCTGGGAGCGGGCGTTGCCGGAGGCGGGCGGGGCGCCGGGGCCGCTGCGGGACGCGGGGAGGGACGGAGATGAGTGACGTACTGCTGGACGCGGTACGGCGGCGGCTCGCGGAGGCGGGGGCGGAGCCCACGGCGGCACGGGTGGCGCTCGCCCTGCGCGAGGAGGGCCGGGTCCTGGGGGACGCCGAGGTGCTGGGCGTGGTGGCGGCGCTGCGGTCCGAGATGGTGGGCAGCGGCCCGCTGGAGCCGCTGCTGGCCGCGCCCGAGGTGACGGACGTCCTGGTCACCGGCCCGGACGAGGTGTGGGTGGACCGCGGCGGCGGATTGGAGCGGACGCCGGTGCGCTTCCGGGACGCGTCCGAGGTGCGGCGGCTCGCCCAACGGCTGGCGGCGGTGGCCGGGCGGCGCCTCGACGACGCCCGGCCCTGGGTGGACGCCCGGCTGCCGGACGGCACCCGGCTGCACGCGGTGCTGCCCCCGGTGGCGGTGGCGGGCACCTGCCTGTCGCTCCGGGTCCTGCGGCCGCGGGTCTTCGGTCTGGCCGAGCTGGTGGCGGCCGGTACGGTGCCGCCGGGCGGTGACGCGCTGCTGCGGGCGCTGCTGGCGGCCCGGGTGTCCTTCCTGGTCAGCGGCGGCACGGGCAGCGGTAAGACGACACTGCTGTGCGCGCTGCTCGGGCTGGTCGGTCCGGCCGAGCGGATCGTGCTGGCCGAGGACTCCGCGGAGCTGCGGCCGGTCCACCCCCATGTGGTGCGGCTGGAGACCCGCCCGGCCAATCAGGAGGGCGTCGGCCGGGTGACGCTGCGGGACCTCGTCCGCCAGGCGCTGCGGATGCGGCCGGACCGGCTGGTCGTCGGGGAGGTGCGCGGCGCCGAGGTGACCGACCTGCTGGCGGCCCTCAACACCGGCCACGAGGGCGGCTCGTGCACGATCCACGCCAACGCCGCCTGCGATGTCCCCGCCCGGCTGGAGGCGCTCGGCTCCACCGCCGGGCTGGACCGCGCCGCCCTCCACAGCCAGTTGGCGGCCGCGTTGTCGGTGGTGCTGCACCTCGTACGGGACCGGGAAGGGCGGCGGCGGATCGCCGAGATCCACGTCCTGGAGCGGGACCGCGACGGCTTCGTGGTGACCAGACCGGCCGCCGTGTGGAGTCCGGACGGCTTCGTGGCGGCGGACGGCTGGGGCCGGTTGATGCGGCTCTGCGAACGGGGCGGGCAGCGTGTCCGGCCGCTCGGGGGCCCGGTGGAGGCGCGTGCGGCGGACGGCGCGCCGGTGTGGGAGGTGGCCCGGTGACGGGGGACGCGGCGCTCGCCTCCGTGGTGGTGGCAGCGGTGGTGTGGTGGGCCTGCACGGCCGGGTGGCCGGCGGTGGCCCGGTGGCGGGAGTGGCGGCGCAGGGCCCGGTGGTTGGCTGCGGAAGCCGGAACGGGCGCGTCGCCGACGGCCACCCGTGGGCGGCTCGGGGGCGCGTGGCCGCTCCCGGTACGCCTGCGGGAGGCGGACGCCGCGTGGTGGAGCGGCGGGCCCTGGGCGGGGGCGCGCCTGTCGTGGCCGGGTGCGGGGCGGGAGTTGTGGTGTCTGCCCGGCGGGCTGTTGCTGGGGGTGGTGGGGGGATCGGTGTTGCCGGTGCTCGCCTCCCTGGGGGCGGTGTTCGTGGTGCGCCGGGTCCTGGCGGCGCGGCAGGCGGCGCGGGCGCGGGACCGGCGCGCGGCGGCGGTGATCACGCTCTGCGCGACGGTCGCGACCGAACTGCGCGCCGGACGCCAGCCGAACCGCGCGCTCCTCGCCGCCGGGGTGCCGGACCTGGGCGGTGCGGGCTCCGCGATCCTGGCCGCCGCCCGGTACGGAGGCGATGTGCCCCGGGCGCTCCGGGCCGCCGCGGCCTTGCCGGGGGCCGACGGGCTGAACGGCGTCGCGGCCTGCTGGCGGGTCGCGGTCGAGGGCGGCGCCGGACTGGCCACCGGTCTGGAACGCATCGCCGCGGCACTCCGGGCCGGACGGGACCAACGGGACGAGCTGAACGCCCAGTTGGCGGGTCCGCGCGCCACGGCGCTGATGCTCGCACTGCTGCCCGCCTGCGGACTGCTGATGGGGACGGCCCTCGGCGCCGACCCCCTACGGGTCCTGCTGCACACCCCGTTCGGCTGGGCCTGCCTGGTCATCGGCGGGCTCCTCGAGTGGGCCGGTGTCGCCTGGACGGCCCGCATCGTCACCGGAGCGCTGCCGCCCGTCGGGGAACGCCGGGGAGGCGGTCGGCGGAGCGTGGCGTCGGCCGACCGGTCCGCCGGGCGAAGGGCCGGAGCCCGGTACGGCCTGCCGCCGGCGGGTGTGGCGCCGCAGGCCCGGCGTACGGAAGGGGCGCCGGTATGAGCGCGGAAGTTGTCCACAGGGTGTGGATGGTTGTTGCGGTGGCGCTCACCCTCCTCGCCGGGGAGCGGTGGTGGGCCTGCCTCCGGCACACCCGCCGGAGGCGGATCGTACGCAGCCGGGCGGGCGGCCTGGGACACCGGCTCCCCGGCGGGCAGCGGCCCGCGCGGCGCGGTCGCCGGTGGGCGCCGGGGACCGGGCGGCTCAGGGAGTGGCCGGTGCCGTTGGGCGTGGCGTGCTTCGTGCTCCTGCTCGTCGACGGGGTGCCCGGAGCCGTGGCGGGCGTTGTCGCCGGGTACGCCGCCCACCGCTGGCAACTGCGGCAACGCGCCACCGACGCCGACCGGTCGACCCGGCACGCGGTACGGGCCGAACTGGCCCCGGCGGGAGACCTGCTGGCCGCCTGCCTCGCCGCGGGCGCGGGTCCACGGGAGGCGGCGGAGGCGGTCGGCCGTTCGCTGGACGGCACGGTCGGGGAGCGGCTGCGCAGCGTCGCGGCGGAGCTGCGGCTGGGCGGTGAACCGGCGGTCGTATGGGAGCGGTTGGCGGAGCTGCCCGGCGCCGCGGGGCTGGCGCGGTGCATGGCACGCGCCGGGATATCCGGGGCGCCCACCGTGGACACGGTCGCCCGGCTCGCCGCCGAACTGCGGTCGGAGGCGGCCCGGTCCACGGCCGCACGGGTCCGACGGGCGGGCGTCCTGGTGACGTTGCCACTGGCCGCGTGCTTCCTCCCGGCGTTCCTGACGCTCGGGGTGGCACCGGTGCTGATGGGACTCGCCGGGGGCCTGCTGGGGCACCGGTGAGGCCCCCGGGGGGGGGCGGCGGCTGGGCGCAGCCGGGCCCTGCGGCGGGGTGAGCCGATACCGGGGCGCGCGGATCGCCCCTGCCCCCCCTTCACCAATTGCGCTCTTCGGCAAGCGGTCTTTTCCGCAACTGGTTCTTTGACCGGCTTCTTTCGACTTTCGACAAGGCATGGACGCAAGGAGGAAACGGAGATGTTCCGACGGTGGCGAGCGGCGGTACGTGGGTGCCGCGACCGGGGGATGACCACGGCCGAGTACGCGGTGGGGACCTTGGCCGCGTGCGCACTGGCCGCGGTGCTCTACAAGGTGGTGACCAGCGCGGCGGTGCAGACGGCGCTCCGGTCGTTGATCGAGAGGGCGCTCGATGTCCAGTTCTGAGGGGCGCCGGGGTACGCGGCGACGCGCGGCGCCAGGAATGCGGCGTACCGCGAAGGGACCGCGGCGCGCGGCGAACGGGCCACGAGTGGCGGCGACCGGACGACGCACACAGGGCCGTCACCGGGCGGCCCGGCGAGAACGTGAACGGGGATGGGGACGGGGATGGAGGAGCCGGGCGAACGCCGCCGGCCAGGCGGGGAGCGGCACACGCCCGCCGCGCAGGCCGGCCGCCGACGCCTCCGGGCCGGGTGGCCGCGCCCCCGCCCCGGAGCCAGGTACGCCGAGGGGCGCGGCCCGGCGGGCTCGGGAGCCGGGACCGGACGGCGGCACCGGCTTCGGAACGACCGCCCGTGGTCGTACGGCCCTCGGGAACGCGGCCGGAGCGGCGGGGAGAGCCGAGGCCGGAGCGGCGGGTGGTGCGCGGGGTGAGCCCCGGGACGCCGACGGCAGGTCAGGAGCCGGGGAGACCGCGCAACTCCGGTACGCCGCGGGCGCGGAGCGTAGGTGGCGTACCGGGGGAGCAGGCTCCCGGGACGCCCCGCCCTTCCTGTACGTGCCGCACCGGTCGGCACGTGCCCGGCGCCCGCCGGGGAAGGACGCGGGTTTCGTCACGGCGGAGGCCGCGCTGGTGCTGCCGGTGCTGGTGGCCGTCGTGGCGGCGCTCATCTGGGGGCTGATGGCGGCCTGCGCCCGTATCGAGTGTGTGGACGCCGCGCGGGCCGGAGCGCGGGCCGCGGCGCGGTCGGAGCCGCACGGTGCGGTGCTCCGGGCGGCCCGCGGCGCGGCGCCGGCGGATGCGCGCGTGGCGGTGTCCCGCGAAGGCGATCTGGTGCGGGTGCGGGTCGCGGCGGAGTTACCGGGCCTCGGGCGCCTGACCGTCCGCGTCGGTGGAGAGGCGGTGGCCCTTGCGGAGGACACGGTGCGGTGACCGGGGCTCGGCAACGGTCTGGACGGTCTTCGCCGTCGCGGCGCTGTGCGCGGTGTTCGCCGCCCTGCTCGCCCTGGGCCAGGCCGTCGTGGCCCGGCACCGGGCGGGCGGCGCCGCGGACCTGGCGGCGCTGGCCGCGGCCGACCGCGCCGCGCAGGGACCGGCGGCGGCCTGCGCCGATGCCCGCCGGGTGGCGGCGGCACAACGTGCCCGGCTGGTGCGCTGTGCGCTGAACGACGCCGTCGCCGATGTGTCGGCCGAGGCGGGGGACGCCCCCTTCACGGCCCGGGTCCGCTCCCGGGCCGGTCCGCCGGAGGCCGGGCCGCCGACGGAGGGACGGCCGGACGACGGTCCACGCGGGGCCGACCCTCCCGAGGGCGGCCGGGCGAAGGCCGACGCGGCGCCGGCTCCCGCTGCGCGGGCCAGGCAACGCCCTCACCCCGCAGCGCCTCGATTCCGTGTCGGCTACCCGCCGCCGTCCGTCCTCCCCGCCCCCTCCGGCGCCCCGCGCAGCAGCTCCGTCAGAAGGCGGATCGCCCCGCGCTTGTGCAGCGGCTCGTTGCCGTTGCCGCACTTGGGGGACTGGATGCAGGACGGGCAGCCGGCCTCGCATTCGCAGGCGGCGATGGCGTCGCGGGTGGCCGCGAGCCAGTCGGCGGCCGTGTGGAAGGCGCGTTCGGCGAAGCCGGCTCCGCCCGGATGGCCGTCGTAGACGAAGACCGTGGGAAGGAGGGTGTCGGGATGCAGCGGTACGGAGACACCGCCGATGTCCCAGCGGTCACAGGTCGCGAAGAGCGGCAGCAGACCGATCGAGGCGTGCTCGGCGGCGTGCAGCGCGCCCCCGAGCTGCTCGGGATTGACGCGGGCGGCGTCGAGCTGGTCCTCGGTCACCGTCCACCACACCGCGCGGGTCCGCAGCGTCCGCGGCGGCAGGTCCAGCTTGCTCTCGCCCAGGACCTCACCGGTGATGAGCTTGCGCCGCAGGAAGGAGACCACCTGATTGGTGACCTCGACCGAACCGAAGCACAACCTGCCCGCACCCCAGGGCACTTCGGTCTCCGTTTCGAGGACGGAGATGGCCGTGGTGTCCCGGGCGGTCGTGGAGTACGGCGGGTTGGCCTCCGAGACGAGGGCGACGTCGTCCGCCAGATCGAGGTGCTCGACCACGTACGTACGGCCCTGGTGGAGGTGGACGGCGCCGTCGTGGACCGTCGTATGGGCCGCGGCCGCGTCCACCGTGCCCAGCAGCCGCCCCGTACCGGTCTCGACGATCTGCACCGGGGAGCCGCCCTGCCCGCGGATGTCGGTCAGATCGCAGGCCCGCTCGCGGCGCGTCCAGTGCCAGGCCCGGGCGCGCCGCCGCAGCAGGTTCGCCGCCTCCAGCTGCGGCATCAGCCCGGCCGCCGTGGGCCCGAAGAGCGCGAAATCCGCCTCGGTGAGCGGGATCTCCGCCGCCGCGGCACACAGATGCGGGGTGAGGACGTACGGGTTGTCGGGGTCCAGCACCGTCGACTCGACCGGCTGGTCGAACAGCGCCTCGGGATGGTGGACGAGATAGGTGTCCAGCGGATCGTCGCGGGCCACCAGCACCGCCAGCGCCCCCTGCCCCGACCGCCCGGCGCGGCCCGCCTGCTGCCACAGGGAGGCGCGGGTGCCGGGGTAGCCCGCGATCAGCACGGCGTCCAGACCGGAGACGTCCACGCCCAGCTCCAGCGCGGTGGTGGCGGCGAGCCCGAGCAGCTCGCCGCCGTGCAGCGCCCGCTCCAGGGCCCGCCGCTCCTCGGGCAGATATCCGCCGCGGTACGCCGCGATCCGGGCGGGCAGCGTCCGGTCCACCTCGGCGAGCCGCTCCTGCGCGATCAGCGCGATCAGCTCGGCGCCCCGCCGGGACCGTACGAAGGCGACGGTGCGGACGCCCTGGACCGCCAGATCGGTGAGGAGGTCGGCGGTCTCGGCGGTGGCGGTACGGCGGACGGGGGCGCCCTGTTCGCCGTGGAGTTCGGTCAGCGGCGGCTCCCACAGCGCGAAGACCGTCTCACCGCGCGGCGAGGAGTCGTCCGTGATCTCCACCACGGGCAGCCCGGTGAGCCGGCCGGCGGCCTCGGCGGGTTCGGCGGCGGTCGCGGACGCGAGCAGGAAGACCGGATCGGAGCCGTAGCGGGCGCACAGCCGCCGCAGCCGCCGGATCACCTGGGCGACGTGCGAGCCGAACACGCCGCGGTAGGTGTGGCACTCGTCGATGACGACATGGCGCAGCGCGCGCAGGAAGGAGGCCCAGCGCGGGTGCCCGGGGAGGATGCCGCGGTGCAGCATGTCCGGGTTGGTGAGCACGTAGTTCGCGTACTGGCGCACCCATTCGCGCTCCTCCACGGGGGTGTCGCCGTCGTAGACCGCCGGGCGGATCGCGTCGCCGAGCGGGGCGGCCAGCTCCCGTACGGCGCGCCGCTGATCGGCCGCGAGCGCCTTCGTGGGGGCGAGATAGAGCGCCGTGGCGCCGCGCCCGCCCACCGGCGGCGCCCCGCGTTCGCGCGGCAGCCGCCCCGTCGCGGCGGGGCGGGCGCCGTCCAGGAGGGTGGACAGCACCGGCGTCAGATAGGCGAGCGACTTGCCCGAGGCGGTGCCGGTCGCGATGACGATGGAGGTGCCGTTCAGCGCGTGCTCGGCGGTGACGGCCTGATGGGTCCAGGGGCGGTCGATCCCGGCGTCCCGGAGGGCGGCGACCACTTCCGGCCTGATCCGTTCCGGCCAGTCGGCATGGCTGCCCGGACGCGGGGGCAGGTGCTCCGTATGAGTGATGCGTGCAGCGCGGGTCGCACCCCTGGCGAGACGGTCGAGAATGATGCCGGGGGACGGGTTTGCGCCCGCATCCGTCGGGAGTCGGTTGGAGGCCATCGGCACCGAGTCTGTCACCGGTGTGACGGACAATGCTGAAAGGGCGTCGTGCACGCCTGCTGGTAAGTGATTGAATGCCATCGCGGCTGCCGATCCGTCCCCTACCTTCGGTGGGGAGGCCCCAGGGGGGCGACCGCTCGATAGCAAGGTGCTGGAGGATCCGTGGACCTGTCCCTGTCGACCCGGACCGTTGGCGACCGTACGGTCGTCGAGGTCGGTGGCGAGATTGATGTATACACCGCGCCCAAGCTGCGCGAGCAGCTGGTCGAGCTTGTGAACGACGGCAGCTACCACCTCGTGGTGGACATGGAGCGTGTCGACTTCCTGGACTCCACCGGGCTCGGCGTCCTGGTGGGTGGGCTCAAGCGTGTGCGTGCCCACGAGGGCTCGCTGCGCCTGGTCTGCAACCAGGAGCGCATTCTCAAGATCTTCCGTATCACCGGACTGACCAAGGTGTTCCCGATTCACACCTCGGTCGACGAGGCCGTCGCAGCGACCGACTGACGGCTCCGCGGTGCCCGCGCGCAGGCGCGGGTGAGGAAGAAGTGTGGGGGGTACCGGGCGAAGTCGTCCGGCCCCCTGCGTTGCACGTCCGCAAACCGAGGGGGATGGCATGGCCACCGTCGAACTCCGCTTCAGTGCCCTGCCCGAGCACGTCCGGACCGCGCGTCTGGTCGCGGCCGCGGTGGCGAGGCGCGCCGGGGTGGACGAGGCCGTGCTGGACGAGGTGCGGCTCGCCGTCGGAGAGGCGTGCAGCCGGGCCGTCGGCCTCCATCTGGCGCACGGTATCGACGCGCCCGTCCATGTCGCCCTGATCGAGGACGAGAAGAACTTCGCGATCGAGGTCGGCGACGACGTACCGAGCGGTCCCGGGGAGCACACGTCCGACGACGGCTCCGAGGCGGACGGCGAGGACGAGATGGGCCTCGCGGTCATCAGCGGGCTGGTCGACGACGTCGAGGTCACCTCGGGCGCCACCGGCGGTCTCATCCGGATGAGCTGGCCGACCGCCGCGGCCACGGCCACCCCGTAGCGTTCCCGCCGGGCCGTCCGCCGGGCGCTTCGGGAGCTTCCGACGCCCACCCAGGGCCTTGAGCGCGGCTCGGCCCGTGCCCTGCCGTACTTGCCGTACCCCCGTTCCGTGCGCCGTCAGGGCCCGGAGCGGCCCTCGCCGTGCGTTCAGCCGTATGTGCGCCGCCCCGCGCCGCCGGGCCCCGCGCACGCCCTGGCACCCCCCCGGAGCGGCCCCGGCCCCGCCGTTCCGATCCAGCCTCAATCTGACGTTACGTCAGCCTGGATTCGGCACGGGGCGACGCCCGTATCTCCGTCCGGAGAAACGTTCCTTACGGCCGCCCTGATGGGAACGTAATCGTCTCCCGGGGCGCAAGTGGCGGCTTTGAGCAGCGGCGATCAGTAGGAAACTGAGATCATCGTTCAGTGGTCAGCTAATTAGCTGCTTTCCATCGTCCGGGCTAATTCTGCGGGCGCGGTCCTTTTGATCTTCCCGGCTGCGGCCGAATTGCGTTTCCGGCGCACTGTTTTGATGCCGTGCGGCTCCCTACAATCCGTCCACATCTTGCTCAGTTCGCCTGAGCGTGCTTGCGCGCGCCCATGTGCCAAACGTCAAGGAGGACGAATGGCGGGGCCATACACCCCTCAGTCGCTGAACTCCCCCTCCCTTCTCGCCGGACCATCGCTGACGGCGGGCAACCGCGGCATCGTGCTGGTGATCGCCGGCATCGCGCTGGCGGCACTGGTCGTCGCCGCGGTGCTGGTACGTCAGGTGCTCGCAGCCGGCGAGGGAACCGACAGTATGAAGAAGATCGCCGCCGCGGTGCAGGAAGGCGCGAAAGCGTACCTGGCCCGGCAGTTGCGCACCCTCGGCGTATTCGCCGTGGTGGTCTTCTTCCTGCTCATGCTGTTGCCCGCGGACAATTGGACGCAGCGGGCGGGCCGCAGTGCGTTTTTCTTGATCGGTGCCGGATTCTCGGCGGCCACCGGCTATATCGGCATGTGGCTCGCCGTACGCAGCAATGTGCGCGTGGCGGCCGCGGCCCGGGAAGCCACTCCGGCCGCGGGCGAGAACGACGGGGCCGGGAAAAAGGATCTTACGGCGGTCTCGCACAAGGCGATGAAGATCGCTTTCCGTACGGGCGGCGTCGTCGGCATGTTCACCGTCGGCCTCGGCCTGCTCGGTGCGTCCTGCGTGGTGCTGGTCTACGCGGTCGACGCGCCCAAGGTGCTGGAGGGCTTCGGCCTGGGTGCCGCGCTGATCGCGATGTTCATGCGGGTCGGCGGCGGCATCTTCACCAAGGCCGCGGACGTCGGCGCGGACCTCGTCGGCAAGGTCGAGCAGGGCATCCCGGAGGACGACCCGCGCAACGCCGCGACCATCGCCGACAACGTGGGCGACAACGTCGGCGACTGCGCCGGGATGGCCGCCGACCTCTTCGAGTCGTACGCGGTGACGCTGGTCGCCGCGCTCATCCTGGGCATGGCGGCGTTCGGCGACGCCGGGCTCGCCTTCCCGCTGCTGGTGCCCGCGATCGGTGTGGTCACCGCGATGATCGGCATCTTCGTCGTGGCGCCGCGGCGCGCGGACCGCAGCGGGATGACCGCCATCAACCGCGGCTTCTTCATCTCCGCGACGATCTCGCTGGTCCTGGTGGCGGCCGCGGCGTTCACCTACCTGCCGTCGACGTACCAGGGGCTGGCGGGCGTGACCGACCCGGAGATCCTGGGGCGGCCCGGTGACCCGCGGATCCTCGCGCTGGTGGCCGTCGCCATCGGCATCGTGCTCGCCGCGCTGATCCAGCAGCTCACCGGCTACTTCACCGAGACCGGCCGGCGGCCCGTCCAGGACATCGGCAAGACCTCGCTGACCGGCCCCGCGACCGTCGTGCTCTCCGGCATCTCGATCGGCCTGGAGTCGGCGGTCTACTCGGCGGTCCTCATCGGCCTCGCGGTCTACGGGGCGTTCCTGCTCGGCGGCGCCTCGATCATGCTGGCGCTGTTCGCCGTGGCGCTGGCCGGTACGGGGCTGCTCACCACCGTCGGCGTCATCGTCGCCATGGACACGTTCGGGCCGGTGTCGGACAACGCGCAGGGCATCGCCGAGATGTCCGGCGATGTCACCGGCGACGGCGCGCAGGTCCTCACCGACCTCGACGCCGTCGGCAACACCACCAAGGCGATCACCAAGGGCATCGCCATCGCGACGGCGGTGCTGGCCGCGGCCGCGCTGTTCGGTTCGTACCGCGACGCCCTGGCGACGGCGAAGCAGGCCGTCGGCAAGGCGGCGAGCGGGATGGGGCTGAGCCTGGACATCTCGCAGCCGAACAACCTGGTCGGGCTGGTCCTCGGCGCCTCGGTGGTCTTCCTCTTCTCCGGACTGGCCATCAACGCGGTGTCCCGGTCGGCCGGTGCGGTCGTCTTCGAGGTGCGGCGGCAGTTCCGCGAGCACCCGGGGATCATGGACTACACCGAACAGCCCGAGTACGGACGCGTCGTCGACATCTGCACCAAGGACGCGCTGCGCGAACTGGCCACCCCCGGACTGCTCGCCGTGCTCACCCCGATCGCGGTCGGCTTCGCCCTCGGCGTGGGTGCGCTCGGCTCGTTCCTCGCCGGCGCGATCGGCACCGGCACGCTGATGGCGGTGTTCCTGTCGAACTCCGGCGGCGCCTGGGACAACGCCAAGAAGCTCGTCGAGGACGGGCACTTCGGCGGCAAGGGCAGCGAGGCGCACGAGGCGACGATCATCGGCGACACCGTGGGCGACCCCTTCAAGGACACCGCGGGACCGGCGATCAACCCGCTGTTGAAGGTGATGAACCTGGTGGCGCTGCTGATCGCCCCGGCGGTCGTGAAGTTCAGCTTCGGCGCCGACCAGAACACCGCGGTCCGTATCGGTGCCGCGGCGCTCGCCCTGCTGATCATCGTCGGCGCGGTGTACCTCTCCAAGCGCCGCGGTATCGCCGTGAGTGACGAAGACAACTCCCAGAAATCCGCGCAGGCCGCCGAGACCGCGAAGACGGTCGCCGCGTCCTGACGGGAACGCGTCGTTGACGGCGTGACAGGCGGGTGGCGGGCGCTCGGGGCGGGCGTCCGCCACCCGTCCGCGTCCGAGTGCGGAAGACCTCACCTTCCTTGGTGCAAATGGCTTCATTGCGGTACGTAGCGGATGGCCCGCTCGCGGGCCAGGCCCTTTGGCCGTGTATGTTCCGGGGCCGAGAGCCATGGAAGGGACCGATCCGGTGAACAAGAAGCTTGTGGCCGCGCTGTCCGGCGGTGCGGCACTGATGCTCGCGCTGACCGGGTGCAGCGACGACAGCAGCAAGAAGCTCGACGACTGGGCCAAGACGTTCTGCGACCCCGCGCAGGCCCAGTTCAAGAAGATTCAGGATGCCAACGCCGCGATGCAGACGGCCGACGAGGGCACCACGGACTCCAAGAAGGTCCAGCAGACCGACTCGGCGGCCTTCCAGAAGATCTCCGACGCCTACAAGTCCCTCGCCTCCTCCCTGAACAAGGCGGGCCCCCCGCCGAGCGAGAACGGCGAGGCGGCCCACACGGACGCGGTCAAGGAACTCAACGCCCTCTCCAAGGGGTACGCGGACCTCAAGAAGCAGGTCGACGGTCTGGACACCGGCGACAAGCTGAAGTTCGCCGACGGGCTGCGCAACCTCTCCAACGGCATCAACAAGCTCAACAAGCAGAGCGAGGCCGCCTTCAAGAAGCTGGAGTCCGGCGACGTCGGCAAGGCGATGGCCGGTCAGAAGGGCTGCCAGAGCCAGGGCGCGCCCGCCTCCCCCTCGGGCAAGGAGACCAAGAAGCCGTAACCGGCGGCCCGTAAGGGCGCTCCCGTACCCGGAACCGGTCCACGGCCCGGCGCCGCGCCCGTGAGGCGCGCGGCGCCGGGCCGTCGCCGATTGTCGGTGGCGGGGTCGACAATGGACGGCGTGAGTACGCACCTCCCCACCACAGATGTCCGCGACCCCGCGAGCCGCGCCCGCACCGACCGGATGCGCGCCGCGCTGCTCGCCGCCGACTTCACCGCCGACGGCCTGCTGGAGCTGCTGGGCGCGCCCGCCTACGCCGCGCTGGCCCGCAGCGAGACGGTGCCCGCGCTGCGCGCCACCCGGGGCGAGACCCCGCTGGAGACGCTGGTGCGGCTCTTCCTCCTCCAGCGCCCGGTGGCCCGCGCCCGCGCCGAGGCCGCGCTGCCGGTGGCGGACTGCCTGGCCGACGGCTGGCTCGTCGAGGACGGCGCCGAGGTGCGCGCCCGGGTGGACGTCCGCCCGTACGGCGGCCCCGAGGGGCAGGACTGGTGGATCGTCTCCGATCTGGGCTGCGCGGTCGGCGGCGCGGGCGGCATCCGCGGCGCCGGGCAGGTGGACCGCTCCGAGCTGGTGCTCGGCGTCGGCGGCGCGTCCACGACGCTCGCCGGGATCACCGTCCCCACGCCCGTCGGCCGGGCGCTCGACCTCGGCACCGGCTCCGGCATCCAGGCGCTGCACGCCTCCCGGCACGCCACCGAGGTCACGGCGACGGACCTCAACCCCCGCGCGCTGCGGATCACCGCGCTGACGCTGGCGCTCTCCGGGGCGGCCCCCGCCGAGCTGCGCGAGGGCTCGCTCTTCGCGCCGGTGGGCGAGGAGAAGTTCGACCTCATCGTCTCCAACCCGCCGTTCGTGATCTCGCCCGGCGCCCGGCTGACGTACCGCGACGGCGGGATGGGCGGCGACGACCTCTGCCGCACCCTGGTGCAGCAGGCCGCGGCGCATCTCAACGACGGCGGGTACTGCCAGCTGCTGGCCAACTGGCAGCACGTCGAGGGCGAGGAGTGGACGGACCGGGTGCGCTCGTGGGTGCCGCGCGGCTGCGACGCCTGGGTGGTCCAGCGCGAGGTGCAGGACATCACCCAGTACGCCGAGCTGTGGCTGCGGGACGCCGGCGATCACCGGACCGCCCCCGAGGAGTACGCCGCGCGGTACGACGCCTGGCTGGACGAGTTCGAGGCGCGCGGCACCAAGGCCGTCGGCTTCGGCTGGATCACGCTGCGCAAGTCCGGTGCGGACACCCCGTCGATCACCGTCGAGGAGTGGCCGCACCCGGTGGAGCAGCCGCTGGGCGAGACCGTCGTCGGGCACTTCGCGCGCCAGGACTATCTGCGCCGGACGGACGACGCGGCGCTGCTGGCCGGGCACTTCCGGCTGGCCGGCGAGGTGGTGCAGGAGCAGGTCGGGCTGCCCGGCGCGGAGGACCCGGAGCATGTGGTGCTGCGGCAGAACAGGGGCATGCGGCGGGCCACCAAGGTGGACACGGTCGGCGCCGGGTTCGCCGGGGTCTGCGACGGCTCGCTCCCGGCGGGCCGGATCCTGGACGCCATCGCCCAACTCATGGGCGAGGACCCGGTGTTGCTGCGGGACCGGACGCCGGAGGCGATCCGGATGCTGGTGGAGCAGGGCTTCCTGGAGCCGGTGGGGACGGAGGGCTGAGGGGGTACGGGGCTGACGCGGACGGGTTCGGGGCGCGCCCTGCGGCGCGGCGCGCCCCGAGGCGAGGCGGCTCCGCCGTCGGGGCTGCCGGTGCCGCCGCCCCACCGTCCGGTACCGCCCGTTCAGGGACCGGATCCGGCCATATCGGAAGAGACGCCGAATTCGGGAGGCGTCGGCGGAACCGGGCTGCCGTTCCCGACCCTCACTGGGGATGAGGACGGGCGGGGCGCCGGGCAGGCGACGGGCCTCCGCCGTGCGTCCGGTTGTCGGATCCATCGGCCCAGCCAGTGAGGACTGTCATGAACCGAGCACTCCGTTTGACCGCCGTCAGCGTGATCACCGCCTCCCTGCTCGTCGGGGGAGGGGCCGCCGCCTTCGCCGCCCCCGCCCAGCTGCACTCGCCCGCCCCCGTCGCGGCGACGGCACCGGCCACCGCGTCGCTCACCGCCAAGGCGAGCGTCTCCGCGGTCGGGGCGTGGGAGGAGTTCCGCATCACGGGCACCTCGCACGGCATCACGGCGGGCACCAAGGTCACCGTCCAGCAGAAGCAGGGCACCCGCTGGGTCTCGCTCCCCGCCCAGACCCCGGTGAACTCCACCGGCGCCTACTCGGTCCGGGTGAAGCTCGGCATCAAGGGCCTCAACCACCTGCGGATGGCCGTGAACACCACCGTCTCGCCCGAGCTGACGGTCACGGTGCGCTGACGCAGCTGTCATACGTACGCGTACGGAGCCGCCGCGGAAGCCTGCCCTCGGGTACGGCCTCCGCGGCGGCGGCCGTACCGGGTCCGTCGGGGGCGCATCCGGAGGCGGCGCGCGCCCCGGCCGACGCGGTGCGCCCCGGCCGGACGGCAGCCCAGGTCAGCCCACGACGTTCCGGACGAGCATCCACACCATCGCGACGCCCAGGACCGCGGCGCCCGCGCGGCCCGACAGGCGCAGGCGGTAGTGGCGGCCGCGCAGTCCCGTGATCAGCCAGCGTCCGACGGCGTAGGCGGCGGCCGGTACGCCCAGGACGAGCAGGGCGGCGTTGTCGTGGAACGCCGCCACGACGTCGGCGTGGAGCAGGTCGTACGCGAGGCGGGTGCCGCCGCACAGCGGGCAGAGCAGACCGGTCGCCCACCGGAGCGGGCAGCCGGGGAGCAGATGGCCCGGCTCGTGCGGATTGGTGTTCCAGAGATAGCCGGCTGCCACCGCGCCGATGCCGAGGCCCAGGGCGGCCCGGCGGAGTGTGGTGGCGCGGATGCCGGGGCCGTCCGGCGGTCCGGCCGGTCCGGCCGGGCCTGCGGGGTGAGGTGCGGGGCCGGTCATGTCACAGGCTCAGCGACCTGGCGTGGTTGACCTGGCCCAGCACGTACATGACCTGTTCCCGGGACTGCACCGGGACCATCGTCGCGTGGTGACGTCCCCCGCCGGCCACCGTGACCTGCACGAAGCCGGTGGTCACCCGCTCCTTCATGAGCAGGAAGAGCAGTCCGAGCAGGCAGAAAAAGAAGAAGATGATGCCCAGGATGATCGCGTGCGTGGGGATCTTCTCCTCGGTGCGCGACATGTCCGTGGCGGTCCAGACGGCGCCCTTCAGCGGCATCGGCCCGGACGGCGTCATGATCGTGTCGCCGCCGACCGCGATGTCCCCGATCGAGAAGCCGACCCCGGCGGCACCCGGCTGCGGCCCCGGCGCGAAACCACCGCCGGGCGGCGGGAAGCCCGGCGTGCCCTGCGGCTGCGGGGGAGCGGTGGGCGGCGGCGTGGCGCCGCCCGGGTAGCCGTACCCGGACCCCGGCGCGGCCTGCGGGTACCCGTAACCGGGCTGTCCGGGGCTGCCACCCTGCGGATATCCGTACGGGGAACCGGCCGGCGCGGCGCCGGGCTGCGGCGGCGTACCCGGCTGCGGCGGCACACCCGGCTGGGCCGCAGCCGCCCCCGGCGCACCCGCCGCATCCCCCTGCGGTTTCGCCAGCGGGTCCGGCTTGGCCAGTGGATCGGGCCGGGCCGAGGAATCCGGCGCGCCCGGCGGTACGGGCGGGACCGGCGGGGTCGGTGCGGCGTACGGGTTGGGTCCGTCCTGGGGAGGTCCGGGATGCTGGTTCGCCATGAGTGATCTGTCCCCCGAGTGTGCGTGTGCCGGCGGCGGGCGGTCCGTGAGAGGAGCCGTACCCGGCCATCCTGCCAGTAGGCCGCCGTACGGAGACCGGGGAGCGGACAACGTGACCGAACGGCGGCGGCGCCGCCGGGGGACGAGGTCCGGGCGGCAGGAAGGCATGTAGTCGGGTTACCGTTCGAGTGGCGTTGCGGGGATTTTCCGTTTGACACGGGGGCGGGAGGTACCGTCACACTCCGCAGCGTCAAGCGACACCGCAGTGTCCGCCTCCAGCGCTATCGCCTGGAGGTATCCAGGCGTCGACCGGAGAGAAGAGCCAAGTTGTCCCCGACCAGCGAGACCGCAGAGGGCGGCGGCCGCCGCCTCGTCATCGTCGAGTCGCCCGCCAAGGCGAAGACGATCAAGGGCTATCTCGGCCCCGGATACGTGGTCGAGGCCAGTGTCGGGCACATCCGTGACCTCCCCAACGGCGCGGCGGAGGTGCCGGCGAAGTACAAGGGCGAGCCGTGGGCCCGCCTCGGGGTGAACGTCGACGCCGACTTCCAGCCCATCTACGTCGTCAACAGCGACAAGAAGGACCAGGTCAAGAAGCTCAAGCAGCTGCTGGCCGAGTCCGACGAACTCTTCCTCGCCACCGATGAGGACCGCGAGGGCGAGGCCATCGCCTGGCATCTCCAGGAGATCCTCAAGCCCAAGGTCCCCGTCCACCGCATGGTCTTCCACGAGATCACCAAGGACGCCATCCGCGACGCCGTGGCGCACCCCCGCGAGCTGAACAAGAAGCTCGTCGACGCCCAGGAGACCCGCCGCATCCTCGACCGCCTCTACGGCTACGAGGTCTCGCCGGTCCTGTGGAAGAAGGTCATGCCGCGGCTGTCGGCGGGCCGGGTGCAGTCCGTCGCCACCCGCCTCGTCGTCGAGCGGGAGCGCGAGCGCATCGCCTTCCGCTCCGCCGAGTACTGGGACCTGACCGGCACCTTCACCACCGGCCGGGCCGGGGACAGCTCCGACCCGTCGACGCTGACCGCCCGCCTCGCCACCGTCGACGGCCGCCGTATCGCCCAGGGCCGCGACTTCGGCGCCGACGGCCGTCTCAAGAACGACGCGGTCCTCCACCTCGACGAGGCGAACGCCCGCGCGCTGGCCGCCGCCCTCGCCGAGACCGCCTTCGCGGTGCGCTCCGTCGAGTCCAAGCCGTACCGCCGCTCCCCGTACGCGCCGTTCCGGACGACCACCCTCCAGCAGGAGGCGAGCCGCAAGCTCGGGTTCGGCGCCAAGGCGACGATGCAGGTGGCCCAGAAGCTGTACGAGAACGGCTTCATCACCTATATGCGTACGGACTCCACGACGCTCTCCGACACCGCGATCTCCGCCGCCCGTGCGCAGGTCACGCAGCTCTACGGCGCCGACTACCTGCCTCAGAAGCCGCGCAGCTACGCCGGGAAGGTCAAGAACGCGCAGGAGGCGCACGAGGCGATCCGCCCCTCCGGCGACCGCTTCCGCACCCCGGCCGAGACGGGCCTGACCGGCGACCAGTTCCGGCTGTACGAGCTGATCTGGAAGCGGACCGTCGCCTCCCAGATGAAGGACGCGACCGGTAACTCCGTCACCGTCAAGATCGGTGGCCGCGCCGCCGACGGCCGGGACGCCGAGTTCACCGCGTCCGGCAAGACCATCACCTTCCACGGCTTCCTCAAGGCGTACGTCGAGGGCGCCGACGACCCCAACGCCGAGCTGGACGACCGCGAGCGCCGGCTGCCGCAGGTCGCCGAGGGCGACGCGCTGGGCGCCCGGGAGATCACCGCCGACGGCCACGCCACCAAGCCTCCGGCGCGCTACACCGAGGCGACGCTGGTCAAGGAGTTGGAGGAGCGGGAGATCGGCCGCCCGTCGACGTACGCGTCGATCATCGGCACGATCCTGGACCGCGGCTACGTCTTCAAGAAGGGCACCGCGCTCGTCCCGTCCTTCCTCTCCTTCGCCGTGGTCAACCTGCTGGAGAAGCACTTCGGGCGGCTCGTCGACTACGACTTCACCGCCCGGATGGAGGGCGACCTCGACCGCATCGCCCGCGGTGAGGCGCAGTCCGTGCCGTGGCTGCGGCGCTTCTACTTCGGCGAGGGCGGCGAGGACACCGCCTCCGGCGCCGCCTCGGACGCCGGCAACGGCGACGGCGACCACCTCGGCGGCCTGAAGGAGCTGGTCACCGACCTCGGCGCGATCGACGCCCGGGAGATCTCGTCGTTCCCGGTCAGCGACGACATCAAGCTGCGGGTCGGCCGCTACGGCCCGTACGTCGAGCGCGGCGAGAAGGACGCCGAGGGCCACCAGCGCGCCGATGTGCCGGACGACCTCGCGCCCGACGAGCTGACCGTGGAGCTGGCCGAGGAGCTGCTGGCCAAGCCCAGCGG
Source organism: Streptomyces sp. NPDC029159 (assembly GCF_055564055.1). Classification (NCBI taxonomy): domain Bacteria; kingdom Bacillati; phylum Actinomycetota; class Actinomycetes; order Kitasatosporales; family Streptomycetaceae; genus Streptomyces; species Streptomyces sp. NPDC029159. Next base: position 229,039 of record NZ_JBVHWT010000001.1, on the reverse strand, counting down.
CGACTTCGAGCTGGGCACCGACCCCGTCAGCGGCCACCAGATCGTCGCCAAGGACGGCCGGTACGGCCCGTACGTCACCGAGATCCTGCCCGAGGGCACCCCGAAGACCGGCAAGAACGCGGTGAAGCCGCGGACCGCGTCGCTCTTCAAGTCGATGTCGCTGGACACCGTGACCCTCGCGGACGCGCTCAAGCTGATGTCGCTGCCGCGGGTGGTCGGCGCGGACGCCGAGGGCGTGGAGATCACCGCGCAGAACGGCCGCTACGGCCCGTACCTGAAGAAGGGCACCGACTCGCGCTCCCTGGAGAGCGAGGAGCAGCTGTTCACGATCACGCTGGAGGAGGCGCTGGCGATCTACGCCCAGCCCAAGCAGCGTGGCCGGGCCGCCGCCAAGCCGCCGCTGAAGGAGCTGGGCACCGACCCGGTCAGCGGGAAGCCGGTGGTGGTCAAGGACGGCAGGTTCGGTGCGTACGTCACCGACGGCGAGACCAACGCGACGCTGCGCCGCGACGACGACGTCGAGACGATCACGGCGGAGCGCGGCTACGAGCTGCTGGCCGAGAAGCGCGCCAAGGGCCCGGCGAAGAAGAAGACCGCCAAGAAGGCCCCGGCGAAGAAGGCGGCCAAGAAGGCGCCCGCGAAGAAGACGGCGGCGAAGAAGACCGCGGCCAAGAAGACCACGGCGGCGAAGAAGACCACCGCGAAGAAGACGGCGGCCGCCAAGACGACCACGGCGAAGAAGTCCGCCGCGGCGGAGGCGTCCGGCGAGGAGTGAGCGGGCGGGCGGCGGGCACGCTCGCCGCCCGTTCCGTACCCGGCGCGCGGCCGCACCCCGCGCGCCCCGGGGCGGCCCTCGCGCCGTACGAGGACAAGGGCGGGCAAGGCGGGCGACGGCCTGCCGGGCCCGCCCCTTTGTTCGGGCGGGGCCCGCACGAACGCGGCCTGCCGATAGGCTGGGCGGATGACGCGTGCCGAGCAGCCAACGGCCCAGACCCCCACTTCAGGCGCCCTTGCCGCGGATTCCCGCGAGCGCGCCGTACGAGCCCTGTTGCGCTTCCCCCCACTGAAGCGACTGTGGAGCGCCCAGTTCGTCGGGGCCATCGGCGATGCCCTGTCCATGCTGGTCCTCGTCCTTCTCGCCCTCCAGGCGGCGCTGTACGTACCCCTGGGAGGCCAGGCCGTCTTCGGCGGCGGCTACCGGGGCGCGGCCCTCGCGGTCACCGCGGTCTTCGCGGCCAGGATGCTGGCGACCCTGCTCTTCGGGGCGGTCCTGCTGGGCCCGCTGTCGGCGCTGACGGCGCCCTCCGGACCGCTCGACCGCCGCTGGACGATGATCGTCGCCGACGTCGTACGGGTCGCCCTGCTGGTCGTCGCGCCGCTCTGGCTGGACTGGACGCGGGCGAACGCACTCGCCTGGCTGCTGGTCACGGTGTTCCTGACCGGCGTCGCCGAGCGCTTCTGGACCGTCGCGCGGGAGAGCGCGGCGCCGGGGCTGCTGCCCGCGCCGCCGCCCGAGGGCGCCGCCGTCCGGCCGCTGCCCGACAACATGGCGGCGCTGCGGCGGCTGTCGCTGCGCACCACCTTCGTCTCGCTGCCGCTCGCCGCCGCCGCGCTCGTCGTCGTCACGCTCATCGGGAAGCTGCTGGGCGCCGGGGTGGCGTGGTTCGACAGCCACCAGGCGGCGCTGGGCTCCTATGTCGCGGCCGGCCTGTTCGGCGCGTCCGTGTCGGTCCTCTACTTCATCGAGCTGCCCGGCGGTGCCACACCGCGGCCGCGCTCCCCGCTGGAGGGGCTGCGCCGCCCGAAGGCCACCGGCGCGGACAAGGGCCGTACCGGCGCCGCCCCGCTGCTGGTGCTCGCCTGCGCCTCGGTTGCCGCGGCCGTCGCCGCCGCGGTCTCCCTCGCCGTGCTGCACTCCGCCGACCTCGGCGGCGGCCCGGTCCTCTTCGCGCTCCTGGTGCTGGTGCTGACCGGCGGCCCGGTCATCGGAATCCGCAGCGCCCGCCGGGTGCTGCCCGCGCTCTCCCGCCGCCGTCTGCTGGCCCTCGCGGTCGCCGCGACGGGCCTGGCGCTGCTGGCCATGGGCCTGGTGACGGACGCGACGACGGCGGCGTTGCTGGCGCTGGTCGCCGGGGTGGGCGCCGGGATCGCCGCCAACACCGGCCACGTCCTGCTGGAGCACGAGGCCGAGGAGGCCGACCACGCCCGGATCACCGGGCAGCTGCACGCCGTCGTCCGCCTCGCGGTCGCGGTCGCCGCGATCGTCGCGCCGCTGCTGGCCGCGGTCATCGGCCCGCACCGGGTCGGCAGCGGTGCGTTCGCCTTCGACCACGGCGGCGCCGCGTTCGCGCTGATGCTGGTCGGCGCGTTGCTGCTGCCGGTCGCCGCCTGGGTGCTCGGCAAGGTCGACGACCGCCACGGGGTGCCGCTGCGGCGCGATCTGCGGGAGGCGCTGCGCGGCGGCGACCCGGAGCAGGCGCCCGCGCCCACCGGTTTCTTCATCGCCCTGGAGGGCGGCGACGGCGCGGGCAAGTCCACGCAGGTCGAGGCGCTCGCGGAGTGGATCCGCGGCAAGGGCCACGAGGTCGTGGTGACCCGGGAGCCGGGCGCGACGGCCATCGGCAAGCGGCTGCGCTCGATCATCCTGGACGTCTCCACCTCCGGCCTCTCGGACCGCGCCGAGGCGCTGATGTTCGCCGCCGACCGCGCCGAGCACGTCAACAGCGTCATCCGCCCCGCCCTGGAGCGCGGCGCCGTCGTCATCACCGACCGCTACATCGACTCGTCCGTCGCCTACCAGGGCGCCGGCCGCAACCTCGCCCCCACCGAGATCGCCCGGATCTCCCGCTGGGCCACCGACGGCCTGGTGCCGCATCTGACGGTGCTGCTGGACGTCACCCCGCAGACCGCGCGGGAACGGTTCACCGAGGCGCCCGACCGGATGGAGTCGGAGCCCGCGGAGTTCCACGAGCGGGTCCGCGCCGGGTTCCTCACCCTGGCCGCCGCCGACCCGGCCCGCTACCTCGTCGTCGACGCCGGCCAGGAGCCGGAGGCCGTCACCACCGTCGTCCGCCACCGCCTCGACCAGGTGCTGCCGCTGTCGGCGGCCGAGGTCGAGGCGCAGGAGGCGGCGCGCAAGGCGGCCGAGGAGGAGGCCCGGCGCAAGGCCGAGGAGGAGGCCGCGCGCAAGGCCGAGGAGGAGCGCCTGGAGCGCGAGCGCCAGGAGCAGCTGGCGAAGCTGCGCGCCGAGGAGGAGGAGCGCAAGCGCCGCGAGGCCGAGGAGGCCAAGGCCCGCGAGGAGGCCCGGCTGGCCGAGGAGGCCCGGCAGCGCGCCGAGGAGGCCCGGCTCGCGGCGGAGGCCGAGCGCAAGCGCCGTGAGGCCGAGGAGCGGGCCCGCGCCGAGGAGCAGGAGCGGCTGCGGCTGCGCGCCGCGGAGGAGGCCCGGCTGCGCGCCGAGGCGGAGGAGCGCCGCAAGGAGAAGCAGCGCAAGGCCGAGGAGGCGCTGCTCCGCGCCGAGCAGGCCCGGATCGCGGCGGCCGAGGCGGCTGCCGCGGCGGAGGCGAAGGCGGCCGAGGAGGCGCGGGCCGCGGCCGATGCGCCGACGACGGAGACGCCGGTCGCCGGTCTGCGGAAGCAGACCGCGCGCGAGGGCGGTACGTCGACGGGCTCGTCGGCCGAGCCGTCCGGCGGCACCTCCCGCTCCGGCCCGGACCGGGGCGCGCGCCCCGACTCCGGCAACGGCTCCGCCACGGACTCCGCCACGGACTCCGCCGAGGGCTCCGACAACGAGCGGACCGCCGCCCTGCCGCTGCCCGGCTCGGGCCCCGTGCCCGGTGCGGCGGACGAGACGACGGTGCTGCCGCGCGCCACGTTCGACCCGGACGCCGAGGAGACCAGCGTGCTCCCGGCGGTCCGCCCCGAGGAGCGCGGGACCGCGCCCGAGGACCGGGTGCCGTCCTGGCTCTTCCGCGACGAGGAGCGGGGCGGGGCGCACCCCACGACGCCCGCCGAGTCCGGCGCCGAGCGCACCCGCGAGCTGCCGCAGCTGGACCCGGAGACCGGCCGCCCGGCCGAGCCCCCGCAGCGCACCCGCCGCCGCCCGGAGTGGGCGGAGGAGACCCCGCTGGACGATCTGCCGACCCTCTCCGACGAACTGTTCGGCCGGGACGACAACGACCGCCGGGGCCGCCGCGGCTGACCCCCGCCGACGCCGGAACGCCCGTGGCCCGCAGCCTCTCCGCTGCGGGCCACGGGCGTTGTGCGTACCGGGGCGGCCGGCGGCCGGACCGGATTGTCGGTGGGGTGCACCACAATGGACGGAGCGCGGGAGACGGCGGCGCGTGCGGTGACACCGCACCCCGGCACGCTCGCGCACGACCAGCAGGGACGGAGGCCGCGACCGGCGGCCCCGGGCACGGAGCGGGAGAGGGACGGCGGTCAGCGATGGCGGTATGGGACGACGTGGTCGGCCAGGAGCGGGTGACGCAGGAACTCGCCGCGGCCGCACGGGACGCGGACGCCCTCGTCTCCGCCGACCGGGCCCCCGAAGCCGCCGCGCCCGGTGAGCCGGAGCCCGGGGTGCCCGGCGGCGCCTCCCGGATGACGCACGCCTGGCTCTTCACCGGCCCGCCCGGCTCGGGCCGCTCCACCGCGGCCCGCGCCTTCGCCGCCGCCCTCCAGTGCGTCTCCCCGGACCGCGCCCTCGGCGGCGCCCCCGGCTGCGGTTTCTGCGACGGCTGCCACACCACCCTCGTCGGCACCCACGCCGACGTCGAGATCGTCCGTACGGACCTGCTCTCCATCGGTGTGAAGGAGACCCGCGACCTGGTGCGCCGGGCCTCGCTCTCCCCGGCGGGCGGCCGCTGGCAGGTGATCGTCCTGGAGGACGCCGACCGCCTCACCGAAGGCGCCGGAAACGTCCTGCTCAAGGCCGTCGAGGAGCCCGCACCCCGCACCGTCTGGCTGCTCTGTGCCCCCTCCATCGAGGACGTCCTGCCGACCATCCGCTCCCGCTGCCGCCACCTCTCGCTCCGCACGCCGCCGGTCGACGCGGTCGCCGACGTCCTGGTGCGCCGCGACGGCATCGAGCCGGCGGCCGCCGCGGCCGCCGCCCGCGCCACCCAGGGCCACATCGGCCGCGCCCGCCGCCTCGCCACCGACGAGCGGGCCCGCGCCCGCCGGGCCGCGGTCCTCAAGCTCCCGCTGCGCATCGACGACATCGGCGGCTGCCTCAAGGCCGCCCAGGAGCTGATCGACGCGGCGGGGGAGGACGCCAAGCAGGTCGCGGAGGAGGTCGACACCAAGGAGACCGAGGAGCTGCGGGCCGCCCTCGGCGCCGCCGCGGGCACCGGCGGCCGCCTGCCGCGCGGCACCGCGGGGGTGATGAAGGAGCTCCAGGACCGCCAGAAGCGCCGCTCCACCCGCACCCAGCGCGACAGCCTCGACCTCGCCCTGGTCGACCTCACCGGCTTCTACCGCGACGTCCTCACCCTCCAGCTCGGCGCCCCCGTCCCGCTCGCCAACGACGAGGTCCGCGACAGCCTCGACCGCATCGCCCGCGCCTCGACGCCGGTCCGCACCCTGCGCCGGATAGAGGCGATCATCGCGTGCCGCGAGGCGCTGGACCGCAATGTCGCGCCGCTGCTGGCCGTCGAGGCGATGACGGCGGCGCTGCGGGCGGGGTGACGGACGGGGCGATTTCCGGCCGGGCTCCCGGGCGGCCCCGGCCCGTGCGGCTCGTGGGCCGGCGCGCCTCGGAGCGGCCGTACGCGCGTCCGGCGCGGCCCGCCCACGAGGCGCAGCCACCCCTGTGACCTGCGGCATCACCCCGCTCCCGGCCCCCGAACCACCCGGGCACCACACCGCCCGGACCCGGCGCGTGCGGGCCCGCATCCCGCAGCCGCGGGGACGACCGCCACGTCCACCCCACCCCACGTACAGCACACACAGCCCTCACCCCGCTACCCTCCGTTCATAAGATTTCGGGCACCGCACCCAAACCCCGCACCGGCCACCGACCCCGGCACCACCCCCGGCCACCGACCCGGCGGGGCGGCGGCCGGTACCCGCACCGCCAGCACTCCGTACGCCGTACGCCCACAGGACCCACAGGGACAAGGGACCGCCCATGGCCACCAGCCGTCTGTTCCGTATCTCCGCCGCCTTCTTCGCGGCCACCGCGCTGCTGATCTCCGGCTGTTCCTCGGGACCGTCGTCCACCCCCGCCGCGGCCGGCCCGGGGCGGGGTGAGGACGCCGACGCCTCCGGGGCCGGCGGCACCCCGAAGTCCGTCCTCGCCCCGCTGCCCACCGCCGTCCCCGCCGACCTGCGGCCGTACTACGACCAGAAGCTCAGCTGGCACGCGTGCGGTGTCAGCGGCTTCGAGTGCGCCACGATGAAGGCGCCGCTGGATTACGAACGGCCCGGCGAGGGCGGCGACCTCAAGCTCGCCGTCGCCCGGAAGAAGGCCACCGGCCCCGGGAAGCGCATCGGCTCCCTGATGGTCAACCCCGGCGGCCCGGGCGGCTCGGCGATCGACTACCTCCAGCAGTACGCCCCGGAGCCCGCCGCCGTCCGCGCCCGGTACGACATGGTGGCGATGGACCCGCGCGGTGTGGCCCGCAGCGCACCGGTGGAATGCCTCACCGACAAGGAGATGGACCGCTTCACCCGGACCGACCAGACCCCCGACGACGCCGCCGAGGTCACCGAACTCGCCAACGCCTACCGGAACTTCGCCAAGGGCTGCGAGTCCCGCTCCGGCAAGCTCCTGCCGCATGTCTCCACCGTCGAGGCGGCCCGCGACATGGACGTGCTGCGCGCCGTCCTCGGCGACCGGAAGCTGTACTACGTCGGCGCCTCGTACGGCACCTTCCTCGGCTCGACGTACGCCGGGCTGTACCCCTCCCATGTCGGCCGGGTGGTGCTGGACGGCGCGATGGACCCCTCGCTCGGCCCCCGCCAGGTCAACATCGAGCAGACCGCCGGTTTCAACACCGCCTTCACCGCCTTCGCCGCGGACTGCGTCAAGCGCCGCGACTGCCCGCTCGGCACCAAGAGCGCCGAGGACGCCGGAAAGCGGCTCTCCGCCCTGTTCAAGAAGCTCGACGCGCATCCGCTGGAGACCGGCGGGGACCGCCGCCTCACCGAATCGCTCGCCACGACCGGCGTGATCGCCGCGATGTACGACGAGAAGGCGTGGCCCGTCCTGCGCGAGTACCTGGCCCAGGCCGAGAAGGGCGACGGCCGCGGCCTGCTGACCCTCTCCGACAGCTACTACGAGCGCGACCCCGACGGCCACTACGGCAACCAGATGTACGCCAACCCCGCCGTGAACTGCCTCGACCTGCCCCCCGCGTACACCTCGCCCGACCAGGTCCGCGCCGACCTGCCGCGCTTCCGCAAGGCGTCCCCGGTCTTCGGCGACGAGTTCGCCTGGGCCTCCCTGAACTGCGCGTACTGGCCGGTCAAGCCCACCGGCGCCCCCGAACGCATCGAGGCCAAGGGCGCCGCCCCCATCGTCGTCGTCGGCACCACCCGCGACCCCGCCACCCCGTACACCTGGGCCAAGGGCCTCGCCGCCCAGCTCTCCAGCGCCACCCTGCTGACCTACGAGGGCGACGGCCACACCGCCTACGGCCGCGGCAGCACCTGCATCGACAAGGCCGTCAACACCTACCTCCTCGACGGCACCGTCCCCCCGAAGAACAAACGCTGCACCTGACCCCGCCCCCACCCCCTGACCAGCCCGTCAACCGAGTACGAACCACCCCTCCGGCATGTGTAGACTGGGCCGCGCACCACGCCGCCTTAGCTCAGTCGGCCAGAGCGACGCACTCGTAATGCGTAGGTCAAGGGTTCGATTCCCTTAGGCGGCTCAGAGAGAAAACCCCAGGTCACATACCTTGTGGCCTGGGGTTTTCTCGTGCTGCTGGAGGCGAAAATGTCGCGCCCAGGTCAGGTGCCGAACAGTCTTTGACGCCGGCCTCGTCGACGCTGTGCACAGGGTGGCCTCATCTGTGGAACTCGGGGCCGGCCTTCGCCTCTTCGGCCACTCTCAACAGCACGCTCAGGCCCGATGAGGGCGCGCCGGAGCGGGGTCGCTTCTCCGGCCGGGACGGTCCGAGCGGTATCCGTTGTCAGCCTGTTGTCAGCGGCCGCCTGCTGCAATGGGGCGGTGTCCGTGGAGGAGCCGAAAGATGTGTTCGGCCGGTGGCGAGCAGGAGGCTCTTGATGTCCTGGCTGGAATGCAACGAGCGTCGGCCGTTCGCCCCGGTGCGGCTGATCTGCTTTCCCCATGCCGGAGGGTCGCCGCACCTCTTCCGGAACTGGTGCAAGGGACTGCCCGAGTTCGAGGTACACGCGGTCTGCTACCCGGGCCGGGCAGACCGGTTCGGCGAGCCGATGGCCACCGATCTGGTGGTCCTGGCGGGCGAGATCGCCGACGCCGTCAGGCCGCTGGCAGACCGGCCCATCGCTCTGTTCGGGCACAGCATGGGCGCGGTGGTGGCGTACGAGACGGCCAGGGCGCTGGAGGCCGACGGGATCAAGCTGTCGCATCTGTTCGTTTCGGGAGCCCGTGCGGGCCATCTCGTCCGGCGGGACGCCCGTGCCGCCGGGATGACCGACGAGGCCGCCATCGAGACGCTGGTGCAGCTCGGCGGCACCGACGCCGAGCTCCTGGCGCACCCCATGTTCCAGGAGCTGATTCTGCCGTACATCAAGGCTGATTTTCAGATGCTGGGTAGCTATGAACACCGTGCGGGAGCGCTGCTCGACTGCCCGGTCACGGCGGTGGCCGGGACCGACGATCCCCGTGCGAAGGCGGAGCATGTGTCGGAGTGGGCGAGGACGACCTCGGGGGCGTTCCGGCAGCGGATGGTGCCGGGCGGGCATTTCTACCTGACCGACTCGCCGCCGTACGCACTCGTTCGCGAAGCATGCGCCGAGGGGGATGCCACCAGGGACCGCTAGGGCCGACCTGGGGCCGAGAGTTCCGGCATCCAGTGCTCACCAGGACCAGGACCACGGGGGATGCGTATGCGGGCCAGAGGTGGACAGCGGATTGCTGCGATCTTGATATCCGTGGTGCCGCTGGCGGTGATCGTCTGGGCCGCGGTGACGGTCTTCACGGCGCGCACGCCGGACGGGCAGGCGGCGCACGCGTCGCATGGCCTCGACAAGAGCGGCCACCTGTTCCTGGGGGTGGCGGCCATACTCCTCGCCGCCTTCCTGGGCGGCTGGCTGGCCGACCGGCTGGGGCAGCCGAGGGTGATCGGGGAGATCTGCGCGGGCATTGCCCTGGGGCCGACGGTGCTGGGCCGTTTCGCACCGGAGGCGAAGGACTGGCTCTTTCCTTCGGGCGTCTTGCCGATGCTGGACGGACTGGCCCAGGTCGGTCTTGTCTTCTTCATGTTCGGGGTGGGACGGGAACTGACCGGAATGACCCTGCGCGGTGTCGGCTCCCAGGTGCTGTTGGTGAGCCAGGCATCCCTGCTGGTGCCGTTCGCGGCCGGCAGTGGGGCCGCCGTGTTCCTCGTCGGGGACTTCGCGGGGCCGGCGGACAACCCGGCCGCCTTCGTCCTCTTCGTGGGGTGTGCGCTCAGCGTGACCGCGCTGCCCGTGCTGGCCCGCGTGCTGAGCGACCTCGGGCTCACCCGTACGCGCCAGGGGCAGTTGAGTCTCGTCGCCGCCGCGGTGGGGGACGGCGCGGTGTGGCTGGTGCTCACCGGGATCCTGGCGGCGGTGCAGGGGAGCAGCCCGACAGGGGTGTTGTGGAACGGCCTGCTCGCGGCTGTGCTCACGGGTGTCTTCCTGGGGCCGCTGCGCAGGACGCTGGCCCGCTGGGCCCGGTCTCGACCGGACTCCGCCGAAGGCGCCGGGGCTGACGCCACCGTCATGGTGGTGCTGGCCGCCGGTGTCGCCGCGACATCCGTTCTGACCACGGTGGTGGGGGTGCACCAGCTGATCGGGGCGCTGCTGGTCGGGCTCGCATGGCCGAACGGCAGCGCCCGCGCGGCTCGGGTCGCGGACCGGCTGTCGGGCACGTCCAAGGCCGTTCTGCTGCCGTTCTTCTTCTTCGGGTTCGGACTGAACATCGATCTCGGGGCGTTGCGCCTCGACCGCTCTTCGGTGCTGTGCCTGACCACTCTGCTCGTGCTGGGGGTCGTCACCAAGGTGTGCGGTCCCACGCTGAGCGCGGTCCTCACCGGCATGCGCCCGCGCTCGGCCCTCATGCTCGGGGTGCTGCTGAACGCGCGCGGCCTGACCGAGCTCGTGATCATCCAGATCGGTTACCAGTCCGGCATCATCGACCAGCGGCTGCTCAGCATCCTCACCATCGTCGCGCTGGTCACGACGGCCCTGACCCGGCCGTTGCTGCGGCTGCTCGGCCCGGACGCCGTCGAGCAACTGCCCCGGCCGGGTGAGCACGGGCGGGGAGGCACGGTCGAGCAGGGCGAGTCCGGGGCGCCTTTGCTGCCTCGGTAGCGCCTGCGCTGTGAGGCCGTCCGCATGATCGACGACATACTTCCCGCTGCCGTTGTGGGAGCCGATTGTTTCGGTGACCCGCCGGGCGCCCGGCTCCTCTCCGCGGAGGAAGCGGCCCTGGGGGAGGTCGGCGCGCCGCGCCGACGGGAGTACACGACGGTGCGGCACTGTGCGCGCCGGGCCATCCGCAGGCTGGGACTCACCCCGGGCCCCCTGCTACCGGGCGCGCGCGGAGCTCCGCAGTGGCCCGACGGTGTGGCCGGCAGCATGACGCACTGCGCCGGCTACCGGGCTGCGGCCGTCGCGTACTGCTCCGACGTGCGCGGAGTGGGCATCGATGCAGAGCCCCATGCGCCTCTGCCGGCGGGGGTCTTGGAGTTCATCGCCCTGCCGGAGGAAGCCACGCGCGTGGCCCTGCTCTCCCGTCTCCACCCCGGCTTGTGCTGGGACCGGCTGCTGTTCTGCACCAAGGAGGCCGTCTACAAGGCGTGGTTCCCCCTGACGCACACCTGGCTGGGGTTCGACGGAGCACTGATCTCCCCCGCACCCGATGGCACCTTCCACGCCCGCATCCTGGCCGACTCGGCGCAAGGGGCCTGTGTGCCACCGGAGTTCCACGGGACGTGGCTGGTCCGGAACGGCCTGGTGCTGGTCTGCGCGCTCTGCCCGGCAGGCGATTGACACGCCTCCTGCCACCTGTAATATCTGTCTAACACATGCAGTCCGGTGCGCTGGGAGGTGGAAGCGTTGACCAGCGAGGAGCTTCTGGTCCTCCTCTCCGCTGTGGGGCACGCCCAGCGGATGCGGGCCATCGCGAGCCTTGCCGACGGCCGTATGTACGTCAGTGAACTGGCCCGGCAGCTGGGCATGTCACGCCCCCTGCTCTACATGCATTTGGAGCGCTTGGAGAAGGCCGGCCTGGTGGTCGGCCACCTGGAGCTCTCCGATGACGGCAAGGCCCTGAAGTACTTCGAACTGGTGCCGTTCGATCTGCACCTCGACGTGCAGACGATCGTGAACGCCGTGCGCGCCGACGAGGAGCAGAAACGGGCCGCGAAGAGGGCCGTCGATGAGGAAGGTTAGACATTTATGGAGGGGACCCAGACATGACCGGCGCCATCGTCGCCATCGCCATCGTCTTGATCATCGTGGGAGGTATCACGGCGGCGGTGGTCTCGCACTTCAGACTGCAGCGCCATCGCGCCGACGCAGTGGCCATGGCCTCCTACCGCAAGCTCGCCGAAGAGGCGGTACAGCGGCAGGAGTCCCTCCAGGCCGAACTGGCCGATCTGAAGGCACATGTCAGCTCCATCGACGACATGCTGCGGAGGATCGAGTGATCCGGCCGGTGCCGGGGCGCCTGCGCACATCGGCCTCCCCGGTCGGCCTTGCGTTATCGCCCGTACCCTGGATCGCCGCAGGCTACCTCGCGAGCTATCTCCTGGTCGGCAGCGCCTTCTTCGTTGTTGCCACGGCCGCTGTCGTGGCCGGTGCGGTGTTGAGCCAGTTCACGGTGACCCTGCCACTGATCATCGGTTCGGTGTGGGTGATCAGGGGCTGCGCCCAGGTCGAGCGCGGCCGTGCCGCACTCGTCGACCGGCCGATTCCCTACCGGTACGTCGAGGTCACCGAGCCCGGGCTGCTCGCGCGTCTCAGGATCCGCTACAGCGATCCGGCGGTCGCCCGCGACTGCGCCTATCTCATCCTTCTCTTTCCCCCTCTGCTGTTGCTGGACCTGTTCGCGCTGGCCGCCTGGCTGGTGACGCTCGCCTGCATCACCTTGCCCCTGTGGTACCAGGCCGTGCACATCTCCGGTGGCGTCGTGGGCGAGCACGGTCTGCTGAGCTGGGTCCTCACTCTGCCGGGGGTGCTGCTTCTCGCGGGCGTGGCGCTCGTCCTGCTTCCCTTCGCAGCCCGGCTCCTTGTGGCTGCGGCACGGCTGCACCTGACCGTTGCCCAGTCGGTACTCCGTCCGGCCGCCGACCCGCTCGCCGAGATCGAGGCCGTGCTCGAGCGTCCTGGTCCGCTTTCCGCCGTGCCGAGCGATGGTCGTGCCGGCGTATCCACAGAATCGAATGAGAACAGGGAAGACCATGAACCGAACACCGGCCGCGCCGGCTGACACCGTCGTCCATCTGGACTCCGTGTACATGACCTATGGCTCCGGCAAGAACAAGGTTTCCGCACTCGACGGTGTGAGCGTCGGCCTGCAGCGGGGCACTTTCACCGCGGTGATGGGCCCTTCCGGATCCGGCAAGAGCACCTTTCTCCACTGCGCCGCAGGGCTGGACCGGCCCACGTCCGGCTCAGTCCAACTGGACGGCGTGGAACTGTCCCGGCTCAAGGAACGGGAGCTGACAAAGCTCCGACGCGAGCGCATCGGCTTCGTCTTCCAGGCGTTCAACCTGATGCCTGCGCTGAACGTACGGGACAACGTCACCCTGCCCTTACGCCTGGCGGGACGCCGCCCCAAGGCCGCCGAGGTGGACGAGGTCATCGAACGGGTCGGACTCGCCTCACGGCAGAAGCACCGGCCCGGGGAGCTCTCCGGAGGCCAACAACAACGCGTGGCCATCGCCCGTGCCCTGGTCACCCGGCCCGCTGTGCTCTTCGGAGACGAACCGACCGGTGCCCTGGACACCCGCACCGCCCGTGAGGTTCTCGGGCTGCTCCGCGAGGCTGTCCAGTGGGCCGGGCAGACCATTGTGATGGTCACCCACGACCCGGTGGCCGCCGCCCACGCCGACCGCACCCTCTTCCTGGCCGACGGCAGGATCGTCGACGCCCTGGAACGCCCGACCGCAGACATGGTTGCCGAGCGGATGACCCATCTCGGTGCCTGGGCCGATGAGCAGTCGGCAGACGATGGCCGGTACGGGGCGACCCGGTGATCGGCCTCGCACTGCGCTCCCTGAAGTTCCACAAGGGGGGCTTCATCGCCTCGTTCATCGCCCTGTTCTTCGGCGCCGCCATCGTCATCGCATGCGGCGGACTGCTGGAGACCGGCACCCGCGAACTCGCCCAGCCGCAAAGGCTCCAGGCCGCGCCGATCGTCGTCACGGGGGACCAGAGGTATCCCGATTCCAACAAGGTCTTCAGGGAACGCGTAAGGCTGGATGCCTCCGCCGTGTCCAAGGCAGCAGCCGTGCCGGGAGTCCGGGCAGCCGTGCCGGACGTCTCCCTCCCGGCCGTAGTGGTTCCCGAGGGTGGGAAGGGCGGCGTCACCGTCACCGGTCACGGTTGGGGCTCCGCCCGGCTCGGGCCGTACCACCTGACGCAGGGCGCCGCACCGCGCGTCGCCGGCCAGGTCGCGCTTGACACCCGGCTCGCCGCGCAGGTCGGGGCGGAGCCGGGGGACCGAGTAACGCTCGGCCTGCACGGCACCGTGGCCACGTACCGGGTGACGGGGCTGGTGACCGGCCCGGGAGCGGCCGGTACGTTGTTCCTCTCCGACACCGATGCCGCGCGCCATGCCCCACAGCGGAACAAGGTCGACTCCGTCGGCGTCCTGCTCCGTCCCGGCGCCGACCCGGACCGGGTGCGGACCGCCCTCGCCGACACGCTGTCGGACCGCTCCGTCTCGGTGCTGACCGGCGATGAGCGTGGCCGGGCCGAATTCCCCGACGTGGTCACCAAGGGGAAGAACCTGGTGTCCATGTCGGCCGTGTTCGGCGGGCTGTCAGTGATGGTCACCGTGTTCGTCGTGTCCAGCACGCTCGGCCTCTCGTTGCAGCAGCGACAGCGTCAGATGGCGCTGCTGCGCGCGGTCGGCTCCACTCCCGGCCAGGTCCGGCGGATGGTCCTGGCCGAGACGTTCAGCGTCGCCGTCGTCGCCACCGCGCTGGCCTGCATACCGGGACCGCACCTCGGACAGTGGCTGCTGGGCCGGTTCGTGGACGCCGATGTGGTGCCCGACGTGATGCTGTACAAGACCGGTTGGATCCCGCTGGTCGCGGGCGCCGGGGCGGCGCTGCTGACCGCGCTCGGGGCGGCCTGGATCGCCGCGCGTGCCGCCGCCCGCACCCGCCCGACCGAGGCACTGGCCGAAGCGGCGCTCCAGCGCCGTCGGCTCAATTGGGTCCGGGTGCTGTTCGCCCTGCTCTGTCTGGCAGGCGGAACCACCCTCGCATTCGTCACGATGAACGTCGACGGCGGCAAGGCGGGCAGTACGGCCACACCGGCAGCGATGCTGTGGGCCGCCGGCTTCGGTCTGCTGGGCCCCACTTTGACGAGTCTGATGACGGCCCTGCTGCGCTGGCCGCTGCGCGCGGTGACGGGATTCGCCGGTCAGCTCGCCATCCTCAACTCCAGGGCACGGGCGGCCCGGCTGGCCGGGGCGGTGATGCCGGTCATGCTCGCCACCGGCCTGGCCACTGCACTGATCTACCTGCAGACCACCCAGAACCAGGGGGCGCAGCAGGCGTTCGAGGACAACCTCAGGGCCGATCTGGTGCTTGCCACGGCAGCCGGTGGGATGCCTGCGTCGCTGGTGGACGGCGTCGCCGAGAAGCCCGGGGTCGCAGCAGCCTCCGCCTACGTACCGAGTTCCGGCTTCCTGGAGCCGTCCCGGGCAGAGCTGGACGCCTACAACGGCAAGGGTAAGCGCCCCAAGGGAACCACCGTGCAGATCACCGGCGTTAGCGCGCGAGGCATCGAACGCACCACAGCAGTACGTGTGTTGAGCGGCAGCCTGAGCGCTCTCGACGGTGACGCCGTGGCCTTGCCCGAGTCCGCCGCGGGTGGCCACCGCATCGGCGACCGGATTCCGATGCGTATGGGCGACGGAACCAAGGTCGAGCCTCGTCTGGTGGCGAAGGTCGGCGACCGGCGCGGATACGGTGCGGCGCTGATGCCGGCCCCCGTGGTCGCCGCGCACACCACCGACGGCGTGGTGCCGCAGATCCTGGTGGCGGCGGCCCCCGGTACCGACCCCGCGCGGCTGGCCGCCGAGCTCACCGGTCCTGGCGCGCAGCTGCCCGGGGTGCACGCGGTCGACCGGGCACAGCTGGTCACTGCCTCGGCGGAGCAGAACGACACGCAGACCTGGGTGGCGTACCTTCTGGTCGCCATGGTGGTCGGGTACGCCGTCATCGCCCTGCTGAACTCGCTGGTCATGGCCACCGGTGAGCGGCGCAGGGAGTTCACCCTGCAACGCCTTGTCGGGGCCACCCGGGGACAGGTGATGCGCATGGTGACGGTGGAGGCGCTGCTGACCGCACTCGCCGGCATCGCCCTCGGCCTGCTGGTCGCGGCGGCGACGCTCGTTCCGCTCAGTCGGGCCGTGCTCGACCGGACCATGCCCGCAGGGCCGCTGTCGATCCTCCTGATCGTCGTGGTCTCCGCGCTCGTCCTGACTGTCGGTACGACGACATTGACCGCCAGGGCGGCGCTGCGCACCCGGCCTTCGGCGGCCATCGGCAGCCGCGAATGAGCTGATCGTCCACCGGCACACCGGTACCACCTGCTTATTTCGCCCACCACTTAATGACGTGGTGGGCGAAGTATTGCCAACCCTACGCTCGCTCTTATGGCGTTGAAGCCCATCGGAATTCATCTCGTCGCAGAATGGGAGCTTCTTGATGCTGAATAGAGTCGTGATCGTGGGGGGTGGCACGGCGGGTTGGATGACCGCGTCGTACCTCAAGGCGGCTTTCGGGGACCGGATCGACCTCACCCTCGTGGAGTCCGGGAAGGTCGGCACCATCGGCGTCGGTGAAGCCACTTTCAGCGACATCCGTCACTTCTTCGAGTTCCTCGGACTCAAGGAGTCGGATTGGATGCCGGCATGCAATGCCACCTACAAGCTCGCGGTCCGTTTCGAGAACTGGCGCAAGCCCGGACACCACTTCTACCACCCGTTCGAGCAGATGCGGTCGGTCGACGGATTCCCGTTGACCGACTGGTGGCTCAAGAACGGCCGCACGGACCGCTTCGACGTCGACTGCTTCGTGATGGCCAACATCTGTGACGCCGAACGCAGCCCGCGTCACCTCAACGGTGCCATGCTGACGCAGCCGTACGACGAGCATGCCGAAGAGCCCAAGGGCCTGACGATGTCGGAGCACCAGGGCAAGACCCAGTTCCCGTACGCCTATCACTTCGAGGCGGCACTGCTGGCGGAGTACCTCGCCGACTACACGGTGGAACGCGGCGCGACGCGCATCATCGACGACGTCAAGGACGTCAAGCTCGACGAACGCGGCTGGATCAGCAGCGTGGTGACCGCCGAGCACGGCGAGCTGACCGGCGACCTGTTCATCGACTGCACGGGCTTCCGCGGAGTGCTGCTCAACAAGGCGCTGCAGGAGCCCTTCATCTCCTACCAGAACACCCTGCCCAACGACAGCGCGGTGGCGCTGCAGGTACCGCAGGACATGCAGGCGCGGGGCATCCGGCCCTGCACCACGGCCACCGCTCAGGACGCCGGCTGGATCTGGACCATCCCGCTCTACGGCCGCATCGGCACCGGGTACGTCTACGCGAGCGACTATCTGTCCGCCGACGAGGCCGAGCGCACCCTGCGCGACTTCGTGGGGCCGGCTGCGGCCGACGCCGAGGCGAACCACATCAAGATGCGGATCGGCCGCAGTAACCGTTCCTGGGTCAACAACTGTGTGGGCATCGGCCTGACCAGCGGTTTCGTGGAGCCACTGGAGTCGACCGGCATCTTCTTCATCCATCACGCGGCCGAGCAGCTGGTCAAGAACTTCCCGGGGCCGGACTGGAGCCCGGTGCAGCGCGACAGTTACAACAGCGCCACCGCGCACGTGATGGACGGTGTGCGCGAGTTCCTGGCCCTGCACTACGCCGCAGCGGCGCGCAACGACACGCAGTACTGGAAGGACGCCAAGACCCGGGAGCTGCCCGACGGACTGGCCGAGCGCATCGAGCACTGGAAGCACCAACTGCCGGACAGCGAGTCCGTATTCCCCTACTACCACGGGCTGCCGCCCTACTCCTACATGTGCGTCCTGCTCGGCATGGGCGGCATCGAGATCAAACCGTCCCCGGCGCTCGCGCTCAGCGACGACACCGCGGCACAGCAGGCGTTCCAGGCGATCAACGATCAGGCCACCTCGCTGATCTCCCACCTGCCCACGCAGCACGAGTACTTCACACACATGCGCCGCTGACCGAGCCCACAGGCGCCGCGGCGGCCCATCGGTCGCCGCGGCGCCGCGCACATCGTCCAGGGAGCGTCCATCCGTGACCGAAGGCATCAGACTCAACGCACCCCCGAGCGCCTCGCACCCGGAGGCCGTCGCAGAGGGCCAGCGCGCCATGATGAGCGGCTTCCCGACCGGTGTCGCCGTTCTCACCACCGTCGGCCACGACGGAACACCTCGCGGGATGACCATCTCGTCCGTGTGCAGCGTCTCGCTCACCCCACCCGTCCTCCTGGTCTGTCTGCGCATCGGCAGCCCGACATTGGACGCCGTTCTGGACACCGGGCGGTTCGCGGTGAACCTGTTGCACGGCGCTTCCCGGCCGGTCGCCGAACTCTTCGCATCCGGCGCTCCCGACCGCTTCGACCGCGTGCGCTGGGAGTACGACGCAGCTGACCCGTACGTGGCCGGCCCCCATCTCGTCGACGACGCGCATGCCATCGCGGACTGCCGGACGAGTGAGGAACACCGCAGCGGGGACCACCTTGTGGTCTTCGGCAGCGTCCTGCGGGTCACCCCGTTCGCGGACCGCCAGCCGCTCGTCTACGCCAAGCGTGAGTACCGGGTGTGGCCGCTGGGCCGGGCCGCCGCAGGCCGATGAGCCCGTCCGCCACGCGCGGGGGCGACGGCGGCGGGGCCCCGCTGCCTCGGACGCGCCGAAGCGAGAACGCCGGCTGGGGGCTCCGTCTCCGCCGGTCGTCGCCGCCTCGTCCGGGCGGAGCGTCCGGCACCGCCGGATCGGCCCTCACACGGGTTCCGGGCGCAGCGCCGGGATCGGGGCGGCTCCCTGGCTTTCCAGCAGGGCCATCCCGAGCCGGGTCACCGAGTGCAGCACCGTGTTGCGTACCCGATGGGTGGTGATCAGACCGGATTCACGCAGTACGGCGGTGTGCTGGCTCGCGCAGGCCGCGGAGACACCGAGGCGGTCGGCGAGCTGGGTGGTGGTACGCGCAGCCCGCAGTTCACGCAAGGCCGCCGCACGGGTCTGACCCACCAAGGCGCCGAGGGACCGGGAGGGGAGGGCCGTGTCGTCCCACAGCACAGCGGACTGTTCCGCATTCGGCGGCGCGGAGAAGACCAGCACGGCTTGGCCGCGCAGACGGTCGCCGGGGAAGAGGCGGGCGGAGCCGTGGGCGAGGAACACCGAGGGGCTGAGCACCAGACCGGTACCGTCGAGGCGGACATCTGCGTCGGGTCCGTCGTGCAGCTCCAGGGTCTGGCCGTCCCACACGGCTCTGCGTCCCAGCCCGGCGAGCAGTTGCTCGATACCGCCGGCCATCATCATCCGTGCCCGGGCGTCCCACTCGGCCTCGTAATAGGACAACATGCGGGTCCAGTAGGGAGCCACGGCGGCCCGCCAGAAATCGGCGGGAGGTACCGCGGAGACCCCATCGGGTCCGTGCTTTGCGCGCAGCCTTGTATAGACCTGGCGTCTCCATCGCGCATATGGCCGACCGGCCCCTCGGGCGAATAAATCCCGGGCCAATTCGGTTTCTGCTTCTGGTCCGGCGGTCGGTTGCAGCCGGATACGTGCGAGATCTGCCACCGTGAAATGAATGCGTTGCACGAATGCCCCCGTGTCATGAATGAAACGCAGTCGTGAGTTCTCCCCGACGAGCCGGCCGATCGGGAAGTGATTCTCGTGGGCGGCCGTATGCGGCCGATCGTTCAGCTTCCGGTGAGCGAGGCAAAGGCGTCGTCGAGTGTCGGCCGGCGGACTGCGAAGTCCGCGACCGGCACCCCGGCCTCTTCGAGAGCTGCCGCAGCAGCGGCAATCTGCCCCATTCCCTTGGCCAGCGGCAGGGTGATGACACCCTCCTCCCACTCCACGGTGGGGCTGTCGCCGAGGGCACCACCACTCAGGGCCCGCAGGGCCGCTGCGACCACGTCCCGGCCCACCAGCCGGATCTCCAGTCTGTCCGGCCCGACGGCCCGCTTCAGCTCGTCGGGAGTTCCCTCGGCGACGACGCGTCCGGAGTCGACGACGGCGACGCGATCGGCGAGGAAGTCCGCCTCTTCCAGATACTGAGTGGTCAGCAGGACGGTCACACCGTCCCGCACCAGATCGCGTACGGCCCCCCACAACGTCATCCGGCTCACCGGGTCGAGTCCGGTGGTCGGTTCGTCGAGGAAGAGCACCGGGGGCGCCGCGACCAGGCAGGCGGCCAGATCGAGCCGGCGCCTCATCCCGCCGGAGTACGTACGCACCGGCCGGTCCGCGGCGCCGGTGAGATCGAACTGGTCGAGCAACTGCTCGGTTCGGCGCCGCGCACCGCGGCGGCCGAGGTGCAGTAGCGCACCGATGAGCGAGAGGTTCTCACGCCCGGTCAGCAGCGCGTCGACAGCGGCATACTGACCGGCCAGGCCGATCCGGCGGCGGACCTCCACCGATTGCCGGACGACATCGAAACCGGACACTTCGGCATGCCCGCCGTCTGGTTCCAGGAGAGTGCTGAGCACCCTAACGGTGGTGGTCTTGCCGGCCCCGTTGGGCCCGAGCAGTCCGAGGACGGTGCCCGTCGCGACACAGAGGTCGACGCCTCTCAGGGCCTGGTGATCCTTGAAGCGTTTCTGCAGGCCCTCGGCCCGAATCGCGTTCTCCACGTGCACTCGCCCCCGTCCGCAGGCCCGGTCAGGCGCCGAGTTCGGCTGCAGACTCGCGCAGGCTGTTGGGCCGCATGTCGGTCCAGTGCTCCTCCACATGGGCCAACGCGGCCTCCCGGGTGCTCTCGCCCAGCGATACCGTCCACCCGTCGGGCACCGCGGCGAAGGCGGGCCACAGGCTGTATTGACCTTCGTCGTTGACAAGGGTCAGGAACGTGCCGTCCTGGTCGTCGAAGGGGTTCGTCACGTCACGCTCTCCAGATCTGAGGAATCCGAGGATGTCCGAGGCCATCCGGGAGACACCCGCAGCGGGCCCCGATACGTACATCGTGTCGGGGCCCGCTGACAGGGCACTGACCGTGTTCTGAAACAGGTACGTCACGCGGGAGCGGCTGCCCGGCGGGACTCCACGAATCGCACGACATGGTTCACCGTGCGGAAGTTGTCGATGTCGAGGTCGGTGGGGTGCACCGCGATGCCGAAGGTCCGCTCGACCCACATCACGAGCTGCACGGCGAACAGCGAGCTGACACTGCCCGTGGCGAAGATGTCTTGATCATCGCTCAGCGCGGTGTCCCGGACATGCTCTCCGATGAAGCTGCGGACAGTCCCTGCTATGTCGTTCGTCATCAGGCCCCTGCCTTGTCCCCGGTGTTGACCGGCTCGTACGAATAGAAACCGTGACCGCTCTTGCGGCCGAGTCGGCCGGCGGCGACGAGCTTGCGCAGCAACGGCGCCGGTCCGAACTTGGGGTCGTTGAAGTTGTCCAGAAGGACCTCCAGCGAGTACATGACGGTGTCCAGGCCGATCAGGTCCGCCGTCTCCAGCGGGCCCATCTGATGGCCGAGGCACTGCCGGAAGAGCCGGTCGATGTCACCGGCCTGGGCGACGTTGTCCTGGAGCAGGAGGATCGCCTCATTGATGCTGAGCATCGCGACACGGTTGGTGACGAAGCCCGAGGAGTCCTCGACCACCACGATGTCCTGCCCGATGCTGCGGAACAGCCCCCGCGTGATCTCCAGCGTCTCGGGCGAGGTGTGGAAGCCCCGGATCACCTCGACGAGCTTCTTCAGCGGTACCGGGTTCATCAGGTGGGTGCCGACCACACGCTCGGGACGGCCGGTGACCGAAGCCAGCCGGGTGATGGGGATGGCAGAGGTGTTCACACCGAAGACGCAGTGTTCCGGTGCCACCGCGTCCATCTCGCGGTACAACCGCTCTTTGATGTCCCAGTTCTCCGTCACGTTCTCCACGACGAAGTCGGCATCGGCCAGTCCGTCGAGTTCCGTGCTGAACTCGATCCGGGAGAGCACGTCCTCGGGTGTGCTCTTGCGGAGGTCGCGATCGAGCATCGCGTACAACCGGGCGTTCTCGCCGATCAGTTCGCGGGCCCTGGCCAGGGTGGCGTCCGTGGTGTCCACGAGCACCACCGAAAGTCCGGCCGCCGCGAAGGCGTGGGCACCACCAATGCCCATGGTGCCGGCGCCCAGGACGGCAACGCGCCGGATCTGGCTGGTGTCAGTCATCGCATTCCCTTGCCGGGTTGAGGTGAGGTGCGGCACCGCTCGGCGAGCGGGGCCGGCCAGTCGGCGACGTTCCAGCCGTACTGGCAGAGCACGGCGTAGGCGAACCGTTCCAGGCCGAACCCGACGCAGGCGGAGTGCACCGTGCCGCCGTCAGGTCCCTTGATGCCGAACGCGTCGCCGAAGTGCTTCTCGTGCAGGTTGAACGAGCCGACCGAGATGCTGTCCCCGGGGCCGATGTCCAGATGCAGCTCGTGTTTGAGTTCCAGCAGCCGTTGTGAGGAGACCTGGGCCGCGGTCGCTGCGCCGGCGAAGAACGGATCGCTCGCCACCTCGCAACGGCCGGCCAGATCGAGCTGCTCGACCAGCTCGACGGCGCGCTGACGGAACCGGTCGCGCGCGTCACGGACGAACTCGGCCGTTCCCAGGAAGACGGTCTCCCGGATGGTGAAGTCGGACAGCCGCTCAAGGGTCCGGTGGTAGCGGGACTCGTGCCGGAAGGAGCCGCCCTTGGCGGTCACGACGGTGTCGGCGTCGGGGAGAGTGGCCCCGGCGAACTGGTCGAAGGTGTGGTAGCACATCGTGGGCGGCAGACATCGGTCCACCGGTGCGCAGCGTCCGAGCACCCGGTCCCCGATGGTGTCGCGTGCACCGGCTTCCTCGGCGAACGCCCGGTAGGTATCGATTTCTCCTTCGAGCCGGGCCGCGAACATCATGTGCTGCGGAAAGGAGGAGAGGTACCCGCTCCGGTGCAGTGCGCTGATCGGCAGGAGCGTCGGATAGCGGTATTCGAGGGCCCGGAACTCGTCGTGGATGATGTCCCGGAGGAGTTCGTCGAGCGCGTCGAGCGCCGCCAGTGCCGGCGTGCCGAGCGCCACCTGCCCGGGTCCGATCTCGTGCACGACGCCGTCCGCCACCAGTCCGGCGAAGGTGTCGGTGCGCGGACCGCGGTCCGTGGTGGAACGCCACAGCACCTTGGGCGGTGTGGGAAGTTGCGGGCGTACCTCGGTGTCGACCAGGTGCCGTAGCTTCTTGCCCAGGGCCTCCGCGTCGACCGGCTGTTCCGTGAACACCTCCACGGCGCCGACCGCCTCGTCGTCATCCGACACGAGCCGGAACCCGGTGATGGCCTCGGAGAGATAGTGGACACGCCGGTTCAGTTCGTCGCGGTGAGCTCCCGACACCGGTTCGTCGAGAGCGAGTCGATAAGAATGCATGTCGGCCTCTCGTCTGCTACGCCGCGGTCGGCAGGCCCATGAGGCCGGCGATGATGGACCGCTGGATGTCCGAGGTGCCGCCGTAGATCGTGCCCGCGAGCACGTCCCGTACCTCGCGCTCGATGCCGTGTTCCTCGATGTAGCCGCGGGCACCGTGGATCTGCATGGCGTCGAGCGCGGTGGCCTTCAACCCCTCGCTGACGTAGAGCTTCAGCATGGACGCCTCCTGCATGGCGAGGCGGCCCTGGGCGCGCAGCCAGCCGACCTTGTAGAGCATCAACCGGGCCAGCTCCAGGCGGACCCGCATGTCGGCGACCTTGTGGGAGACGGACTGGAAAGCGCCGATGGGCTGCCCGAACTGACGGCGCCGGGACGCATAGGTGGCACAGCGGTCGGTGAGTCGGCTCATCACGCCGACCTGGCTGGCGAACATGAAGCCGCGCTCCCACTCCATGGTGGCGGTGAAGAGCTGGTACCCGGCTCCCTCCGCACCGAGGCGTTGGTCCTCGCCGACCACGCATCCGTCGAAGGTGATCTCACCCATCAGGGTGGAACGCAGCCCGGCCTTGGGGATGTCGCGGGTGGTCAGTCCTGCGGTCTCGGCCGGTACGACGAAGGCCGACAGCGCGCGCTGCGGGGCGACGCCGTCCCCACCGGTGCGGGCGAACACGACGAACAGGTCTGCCCGGGGACCGTTGCTGATGAACGTCTTCGTCCCCTGCAGTACATAGCCGTCGCCCTCGCGTACGGCGGTGGTGGTGACGGCGAGCATGTCGGAACCGGTCTCCGGCTCCGACAGGGCGTGCGCCCCGACCAGCGATCCGTCGCACAGCGCGGGGAGCCAGCGGCGGCGCTGCTCCTCGGTGCCGTGATCGGCGATGTAGACGGCGCAGGCGAAGAGGTGGTTGTTGATCGCGAAGACCAGGCCGTTGTCGGCGCATGCCTCGCCGAGCGCCTCATAGGCCATGATCGCGGTCAGGGGGTCCAGCCCGCCGCCTCCGTATTCCTTGGCGATCGGCCAGCCCAGGGCGCCGAATTCGGCACAGGCTTTCCAACCGATCTCGTCGAAGGTGGCATTGCGGTCGTGCTCGGCGGCGCGGGCACCGAGCTGATCGCGGGCGAACCGCACGACCTTCTCGCGCAACGCCCGTTGCTCCGGCGTGGGTGCGAAATCCATCAGTCTTCTCCGTGATCGTCGAGCGTGGTCCGAAACGGTGTGGAGCTCAGACCTCCCACAACGTCACCGCCCATGCGGCCACCTGGCTGTTGTTGAGTACGAGAACCAGGTCGCCCCGGTCCAGTTCGCCGGCGGCCAGCAGCGTGTTCAGGTTCAACACCACGTCGGCGGCGCCCAGGTGGCCGTACTCGGCGAGGTGCCGACCGCAGACGGGATGAATCGGAAAGCCCAACATCGTGGTGTAGAAGTCGTAGGAGGCGGCGGTGACGTTCTGCATCAGCGTGGCCTTGACCCGCTCCCGGCCCACCCCGGCGTCCGCGAGGACCTGCTCCACCATCGCGCCGAGGTGGCGCGAGCTGAGGGTGGCCAGCTGGAAGCGGTAACGCGAGACGTCCTGGCACACCTCACGCCACTCGTACCAGGGTGTCTGCTTGTAGTCGACGCGGAACAGGTCGTGGAAGCTGCCGTCGGTCTGCTGACGGTGGGCCCGCAGCACCGGGCGGCCGCCGCGGACCATGGTCATGGCGTACGCGCCATCGCCGACGACGGTGACGGGGAAGCGGATCCGGTCCACGCCGGTGGGACGGCTGGCGTGGGCGATGACGATCTGCTCACGGCCGGGATCGGCGAGCAGCAGGTCCCGGGCGAGCGCCCAGGCACTGCTGGAGCCGGTGCAGCCCAGTCCCTCGACGGTGAAGGCGAACGCGGAGTTCAGCTTGGCCTCGGTCTGCACGCGGCAGGCGTCCGAGCCCAGCAGCACGTCCGGTGCTCGGGGCGCTACCAGCAGCAGGGTGTCCGGCTCGCCAGGGTGCTCCTCGAAGAGTTCCCGGCAGGCACGGGCGGCGAGAGGGGCCTGCTCGGTCTCCTCGAACACACCGACCGTACGCACACCGCTGCCCCGGGCGAAGTCCGCCGTGGCGGGGTCCAGCATCGCGAATTCGGGCAGGTCCTCGATCGCGACCTTGGTGTCGGGCAGCAGACAGTGGATGGCACCGATACCGATGTCCGTGCTGTTCATGTGAGGCTCCCCTCCGCGCTCCGGTCGGCCGTGAGGGCGACCGGCAGCCCGCTGTATCCGCTGACGAAGTTGGAGAAGAGCCGCCGCGCCGGGCCCACCAGCCGGATCCCGGACACCTGGGTGCGCAGCGCGTCGAGCATCGCGTGGACGTGGACGCGGCCGAGGAACGCGCCGAGGCAGAAGTGCGGGCCGTGTCCGAAGGCGACGTGTTTGTTGGGTGTGCGCGCCAGATCGAAGACGTCCGGGTCGGTGAAGACGCGCTCGTCGAAGTTGGCCGAGCTGTTCCAGAGACTGATGACGTCGCCGGCCTCGATGGTCCGGTCGCGCAGCGGCACGTCCACCAGAGCACGCCGGCCGAAGTGCATGGCGGGGGTGGTCCAGCGCAGTACTTCCTCGGTGGCGGTGTCCACGCCCGCCTCACCGGACTTCAGCGCGCGCCACTGCTCGGGGTGCTCCGCCAGGGCGATCAGACCGCCGACCGAGGACATGCGGCTGGACTCGTCGCCGCCGAGGATCAGGCTGTAGCAATTGAAGACGATCTCGTCCTCGCTCAGTGGCTCGCCGTCCACGGTGGCCGTGGCGAGAGCACTGATGACGTCGTCCCCCGGGTGCCGTCGACGGCGGGCGGCCAGGGCGGAGAAGTACATCAGGATCTCGTTACGGGCGAGCCACTCCTCCATCTCGCTGTCGTCGGCGCTGTGCCGGGAGAGCGTCATGGTGTTCCAGGCGACGAGCTGCTCGCGGTCCTCCTGGGGGATGTCCATGAGGTCGCCGATGGTGTTGATGGGGATGTGATCGGCGATACCGGTGACGAAGTCCAGTTCCCCCTGGGTGACGGCCTCGGCAACCAGGTCCCGGGTACGCCGGTGGACGCCTGCCACCACCGGCTCCAGCACCCGTGGCGAGAAGGACTTGAGCATCAGGTTGCGGATTTCGCGGTGCCGGACGCCATCGGTGACGGCGAGCATCTTCCGCGAGGCCGAGTCCTCGCCCTGCAGCAGGGTGGCCAGGACGTTGCCCTGCTCAGAGGTGAATTGCTTGTTGTCCCGGTAGAGGGCGACGACGTCCTCGTAGGTGGAGATCACCCAGAATCCGGGGCCGCGCTCGGTGGGCCGGTGCCAATGGACGGGCCGCTCGGATCGGAACCTGCGCCACATGTCCGGCAGGTCCACGTCGAGGAAGGTCTGCGGATCGGTGAGGTCCACCGTCTGCAGGTCGTCCACGGTCTGTAGAGATTGAGGGGTCATGTGCGGTCTCTCTCCAGGGATCAGGCGCCCGCGGTGCGGTAGCGGCGGAGGCTGACCAGCGAGCACAGGGCGAGGATCAGCCCCAGCGACACAACGGTCACCAGCCCGGGGTGGGCGGCGGGAAAGGTGGTGCCCGGACTTGCGGGGTTGCCCCACAGCCGACGGCAGCAGGCGATCACCGCGCTGACGGGGTTCCAGTCCGCGATCGGCCGGATCAGCGACGGAATGTTCTGCGGGGCCAGGAAGGCGTTGGACAGGAAGGGCAGCACGATCACCACGAAGGGGGTGATGACGCTGATCGTCTCCACGTTGCGCAGGGTGAGCGCGAACAGCACGCCCAGCCACAGCATCGTGTAGACGAAAGCAGCGATCAGTGCGAAGCCGGTGAGCACGGACCCGGGCCCGGTGTGCGGCCGCCAGCCGAGGAGCAGCCCGGCGCCGGTGACGACGGCCAGCCCCAGCAGCCCGACCAGAAGATCGGCGAGGGTGTGGCCGAAGAGCACCGCCGACCGGCTGATCGGCAGTGAGCGGAACCGGTCGGTCATACCGCCGTGCAGGTCGAGCGCCACGGAGACCGCGGTCGGACCTACGCAGGCGAGGGCGACCTGCACGGCGCCGCCGGCGAAGACGTACTCCCCGTAGGTCCCGCCGGCCGGCAGCGTGATGGAGTCCCGGAACAGGTAGCCGAGCATCACCATGCTCACGAGCGGGCTGAGTGCCACTCCGAGGACCCGGGCGGGTGCCCGCCGCAGATGCCGCAGGCGGCGGCCGGTCACCGCGGCGACCTCGGTGAGGAGCGCCGTCGCGGGCGCGGAACGGGGCACGGCGGCAGTGGTCATGACCGGCCGCCCTCGTGTGCGGTGTGCCAGCGGGTCAGCTCGGCGGTGACGGCCGGACCGATCTCCTCGAGCGGTCCGCCGCTCATCATCTCGTCGTGGGTGCAGGCGACGTGGTGGACGTCCATCTCCCCGTCGAAGACCGGCTTCCACAGCCCGACCTTGTCGGCCTGCTCGCCGTCGGAGAGCGGGGACTCGGAGACGAAGAGCTGCATCCGCCCGTCATAACTCCCCGGCGCGTAAAGGGACTTCAGCGTCTGGTGGTGGGCCATCAGGTCCACCATGCGGGCCATGCGCCGCTCTCCCATCCGAGCCAGGGGGCTGTCGTCGCGGCGCAAGGTCTCGAAGATGTCCTGAACGGTCAGGTCGCGGTCGCCGTACTCGGATCGGTCGTGCCCTATGCCCTCCAGCAGCCAGGCGTAGAGCGACTGCTCCTCACGGTCGTCCGGAACCCCGGTGCGGGGGTAGGCGTCGAGTACGCAGAGCACACCGACCTCCTCGCCGGCGGCCCTGAGCTGGACGGCCATCTCGTAGGCGAGAGTGCCGCCGAACGACCAGCCGAGCAGGTGGTACGGGCCCTTCGGGCGCACCTCCCTGATCATCCGGATGTAGTCGGCGGCCATCTCCTCGACCGACCCGGGCAGGGGCGCGAAGTCCACCACGCAAGGGGCTTGGATGCCGTAGATCGGGTGCTCGGCACCGATGTGCCGGGCGAGTGGCAGGTACGGCAGGCTGAACCCGACGCCGCTGTGCACACAGAAGACCGGGGGGAGGTCACCGGTCGGCCTGATGCACAGCATCGCGCCGAACGGATCGGTCATGGCGTCCCGGGCCGGGGCGGCGAGTGCGTCGGCCATCGCGTCGGCGCCGGTGCGGTGCTCCGGCCCCGAGGCGTCGCCGAGCGGTCCGCCGCGGCAGACCTCGGCGAGGGCCGCCACGTTCTGGTGCACGAAGACGTCCGCGACGGTGAGTTCCAGTCCGGCGTTGCGTGCCCCGCTCACCAGCAGCAGCGACTTCATGCTGTCCATGCCGGCGTCGAAGACGCTCTGCTCCACACCGATCCGGGGCAGCCCCAGCACATCGGTGACGATGCCGTGCAGCACCGACTCGGTCTCGTCACGGGGCGGGGTCCCGGCGGGCTCCCGTGCCGCCTCCGGTGCGGGCAGCGCCGCACGCTGTACCCGTCCGTCGCCGGTCAGCGGCAGGGCATCGAGCACCACGAACGCGGAGGGCACCATGTGGTCGGGAAGGGCCGACGCCGCCGTCCTGGCCAAGGCGGTGGTGTCCACGGTCGCTCCGTCGGCGGCCACCACATACGCCACCAGCCGGACGTCGCCCGGACGGTCCTCGCGGGCCACGACTGCGACACGGTCCACCGATGCCGGGCGCTCCAGCGCCCACTCGATCTCGCGCAGCCCGACCCGGAAGCCGCGCACGCGCACCTGGTCATCGGTGCGGCCCACATACCTCAGCTCACCGTCGGCCCCCCACTTCACCAGGTCGCCGGTGCGGAACATCCGGGCGCCGGGCGGGCCGTAGGGGCATGACACGAAGTGACCGGCGGTCGTTGCGGGGTCGTCGGCGTAGCCGCGGGCCAGCCCGCCGCCGGCCAGGTACAGCTCGCCGGGCACCCCGGGGCCGACCGGTTGCAGCCAGGCGTCCAGGACGTATGCGCGCACGTTGCCGATGGGGCGGCCCAGCGGCAGGGTGCCACCGCCCGCCCCTTCACCGGGCTCGACGACCCGGGAGACGGCGCCGACGGTGGTCTCCGTCGGACCGAACTCCGTCACCACCCGCACACCGGGGTGGGCCTTGCGCCACTCGTTCAGCCGCTCGGCCGGCACCGGCTCGTCGGCCAGCACCAGTTCGCCCCGGGGCGAGCAGCTGTCGGGCAGTACCGCCAGCAGCGCCAGATGGCTCGGGGTGCCCTTGAGGAAGGCTGCTCCCCCGAGTGCCGTGGTGTCGTCCTCGGCGAGTTCGGCCGGCCGGACCGTACCGCCGGTCACCAGCGGCAGGAACAGCCCCGTGACGGAGACGTCGAAGGAGAGCGGTGTGGCCAGCAGGGAGCTCTGGCCGGCCTCGTGGTGCACGTCGCGTGCCCAGGTCAGATAGTTGACCACCGCGCGGTGCTCGACGACCACACCGCGCTGACGGCCGCCCGCTCCGGCGGTGTGGATGACGTAGGCCGGATGGGCCGGACGCAGCGGCTCGGCATGGTCGGCCGGGGTGAGCGCGGCCGCCGACGAGGCGTGGACCGCCGGCCCGTCCAGCACCACCGGGGTCGTCCCGGTGGCCAGCATCCGCCGGGCCAGACCGCTGGTGGTCACCACCCGCAGGGGCGCCGTCTCGGCGAACACCCGCTTGATCCGCTCCACCGGTTCGTCGGCCTCGACGGGGAGGTACGCCGCGCCGGACTTCAGCACGCCGAGCACCGCGACGACGGCCTCCGGCGACCGCGGCACGGCGAGTGCCACGACCGTCTCCGGACCCGCGCCGGCCTCGATCAGATGCCGGGCCAGCTGGTTGGAGCGGGCATCGAGCTCCGAGTAGGTGACCGAGCCGGACCCGGACATGACTGCGGTGGCGTCCGGGGTACGCGCCACCTGCGCGGCGAAGAGCTCGGGCAGCGTGGCGTCGGGGACCTCACGGGCGGTGTCGTTCCACGCCGTGAGCACGTGGGTGCGCTCGTCCTCGCCGAGCACGTTCAACCTGCTCAGCCGGGTGTCCGGGTCGGCGGCCACTGCCTGAAGCAGTCGAACGAACCCCGCGACCAGACGTTCGGCGGTGTCCCGGGTGAACAGGTCGGTGCGGTAGCCCAGCAGGCCCCGCATGGAGCCGTCTTCGGGCCACTTCAGCAGCTGGAGGGCGAGGTCTACCTTGATCCGTCCGGACTCGACGAAAGCGGGACGTGCCGTCAGACCGTCCAGCACCAGCGGTGCGTCCTCGTTGTTCTGCAGGGTCAGCATGACCTGGAACAGCGGGTGCCGGGCCAGCGAGCGCCGCGGGTTGAGCGCGTCCACGACCTGCTCGAAAGGCACATCCTGATGGGAGTAGGCGGCCAGGTCGGTCTCCCGGACGCGGGCCAGCAGCTCCGTGAACGCCGGGTCACCCGACGTGTCCGTCCGGAGCACCAGGGAGTTGACGAAGAAGCCGACCAGATCACTCAGCGCCTCGTCGGTGCGGCACGCGACCGAAGTCCCCACGGGGATGTCCGTGCCGGCGCCCAGCTTCGTGAGCAGGACGGCGAACGCGGCCTGCAGCACCATGAACTCGGTGGCGCCTGTCTGCCGGGCGAGGCTCACCAGGGTGGTGTGGAGCTCGGCGTCGAGTGCGAACATGACCTCTCCGCCGGCATCGCTGCTCACCGCCGGACGCGGGAAGTCGGTAGGGAGGGCCAGTTCGTCAGGGAGCCCGGTCAGCGACTCCTTCCAGTAGGTCAGCTGGCGGGAGAGCTGGCTTCCGGGGTCGTCCGCGGAGCCGAACAGTTCACGCTCCCAGACCGCGTAGTCCGCGTACTGGACCGGAAGCGGAGCCCATCCGGGGCCGTGGCCGGCGCACCTCGCCCGATAGGCGGTGGACAGGTCCCCGAGCAAGGGCGCCATGGACCAGCCGTCGAAGGCGATGTGGTGGAAGACCAGCAACAGGACGTGCTCGTCCTGACCGAGGCTGAACAGCCGTACCCGCAGCGGTGTTTCCCGCGTCAGGTCGAAGCCGAGGTCGTACTCGGCGTCCAGAGCGGCGGCCAGGCCGTCCTCCGACATGGCGCGTACCTTCAGCTCCGGCCCTCCGTCGGCGGCGTTCAGCACCTGAAGTGACGGCACGCCGTCCGTCTCCGGGATCACGGTCCGCAGGACCTCGTGGCGGGCGGCCACGTCGTACAGGGCGCTCTGCAGGGCGTCGGCGTTCAGCCGCCCGGTGAGCCGGAAGGTCATCGGCGAGTTGTAGGTTCCGGTATCGCGGCCCTCACGGCGGTTGAGGAACCACAGCCTCTGTTGGGCGAAGGACAGCGGCCGGACGCCCGCCGCGGGGGCCGGTGCCAGGGCAGGACGTGCCGCGTCGGCGGTGTCCAGCCACCCGGCCAGAGCGGCCGCGGTGCGGGCCTCGAACAGCGCGCGGATGGGCAGTTCCACACCGAGCGCCGAGCGGGCCCGGCTGACGAGCCTGGTGGCCAGCAGCGAGTGGCCCCCGATGGCGAAGAAGTCGTCGTCGACCCCGACCCGGTCCAGGCCGAGCACATCGGCGAAGAGGCCGCAGAGGATCTCCTCCGCGGGGTTGCGGGGCTCTCGTCCACGGGGTGCGGAGTGCGCGTTCGGCGCGGGCAGTGCCTTGCGGTCGAGTTTGCCCTGTGCGGTCAGTGGCAGCTCGGGCAGGGCTACGACCGCGGAGGGGACCATATGGTCAGGCAGTTGTCCGGCCAGCAGTTCGCGCAGCCCCTCCGCGGCGGCGTCCTTGTCGGCGAGCACGACATAGGCCACCAGCCTGCGGTCCCCGCTCTCGTCCTCCCGCACGGTGACCGCGGCCTGGGCCACGCCCTCCTGCGCGAGCAGCGCGGAGGAGACCTCACCGAGTTCGATCCGGAAGCCGCGCAGCTGGACCTGGTCGTCGGCCCTGCCGACGTAGTCGAGTTCGCCGTTGTCCAGGCGGCGGACCAGGTCGCCGGTGCGGTACATCCGCTCGCCGGGGGCGCCGTGGGGGTCGGCCACGAATCGCTGCGCGGTGAGGCCCGGGCGGGCCAGATAGCCGCGGGCGAGGCCGGCGGACACGTACAGCTCACCGGTCACGCCGACGGCCACGGGCGCCAGATCGTGGTCCAGGACGTAGGCGCGGTGCGCGGAGGTCGGGCGGCCGATCGGCGGCCGGCCCGTTCCGGACAGCGGGCCGGCCACGGTCGAGCTGACCACGGCCTCGGTCGGTCCGTAGCCGTTGTACAGCCGGACGCCGGAGGCCCAGCGCTCCACGACCTCGGCGGGCACGGCCTCACCGGCCACCGCGAGCCGGAGATCGGCGGGCAGCGTGCTGTCCTCGGGAAGTCCCCCCATCACCACCGGTGGCAGACCGGCCAGGTTGATCCGGTGCTTGTTGATGAGATCGACCAGTGGCCGGCCAGGGGTACGGCACTCCTCGTCGGCGATCACCAGGGTGCCGCCGTTGAGCAGCGCCAGCATGATCTCCCACACCGACGCGTCGAAGCTGAACGAGGCGAACTGCAACACCCGGGTGTCGCGGTCCAGCCCGAAGCGCTCGACGAGGCTCGCGACCATCGCCATCAGGCCCTCGTGCGCCACGGACACGCCCTTGGGCCGTCCCGTGGAGCCGGAGGTGTAGATGGCATAGGCGAGATGACGGACGGACAGCGGCGTACGGCGCTCGGTGTCGTCGAGGTCGTGGTCGCCGCCTGCTGCGAGGGCGCCGAGCGTGCCGGCGGCGTCGACGGCGACGATGTCCGGTGCCGTGTCCGGCAGCCGCGTCGCGAACTCGCTGGTGGTCAGCACAGCTGCGGGGCGTGCGTCGTCCAGCAGGTACGCGATGCGGTCCACCGGGTAGGCGACATCGACGGGGAGGTAG
The DNA here is from genome assembly GCF_055564055.1 of Streptomyces sp. NPDC029159. Lineage (NCBI taxonomy): Bacteria > Bacillati > Actinomycetota > Actinomycetes > Kitasatosporales > Streptomycetaceae > Streptomyces > Streptomyces sp. NPDC029159. The sequence continues at coordinate 196,198 of NZ_JBVHWT010000001.1, read as the reverse complement.
GCGGCACCGGCCTTGAGGACGGCGAAGGCGGTCACCACCATGGCGGCCGAGCGCGGGAGCGCCACCGCGACCAGGTCCTCGGGGCCGATCCCGCGACCGATCAGCAGTCGCGCCAACTGGTTGGACCGGGCGTTCAGTTCCGCGTAGGTGATCTGCTCGTCGCCGTCGGTGACCGCGATGGCGTCGGGCGTCGCCGCGGCGTGCTCCTCGAAGACCTCGACGGCGGTGCGCGACGGGGCCGGTGCGATCTCGCCGGCCCAGGTGCCGAGCAGGTGCCGACGCTCTTCGTCGCCCAGCGCGTCCACGGAACCCAGCGGTGCGCCGGGCGAGGCGACCAGTTCCTCCAGAACGTGCACGAAACGGCTCAGGACGGTGGCGATGTCCTGTGCGTCGAAGACGTCGGAGCGGTACTGCGCCTCCAGCCGCAGCCGCTCGCCGGGGAACACCCCGAGCGCCAGCGGGTATTCGGCGATGACCCGGGCCTGCCAGTTGAGCATCGTCAGGCCGGGTATGTGTGCGTGGATGCGGTCCAGCACGCCGCTCGGGTAGTTGTGGAAGCTCACCACTGTGTCGAACAGCTCGCCCATTCCGGCGAGTTGTTGCACCTCGGCGAGGCCCAGGTGCTGGTGGGGTTCGAGGGCGAGCTGACGGGACTGGAGATCGGTCAGCATCTCCTCAAGGGTGGTCTGCGGGGACAGCGTCACGCGCACGGGCAGGGTGTGCATGAAGGACCCGACCATCTGCTCCACGCCCGGCAGTTCGGCGGGGCGGCCCGAGACGACCGCACCGAACGTGACGTCCCGGCGGCCGGTCAGCCGCCCCAGAGCGACTGCCCAGGCCCCCTGAGCGATGGTGTTCATCGTCAGGCCGCGTGCGTGGGCCCAGGCGGTCAGTGCCTGCGTCAGGTCCTCGGAGAGCTCCGTGCTCCAGGTCTCGGGCAGCGAGTCGACCCGGGCCCGGTCGGGGGGACCGAGACGGGTCGGTTCGGTCACCGTCTCCAGTTCACGCCGCCACGCCGCCCGGGCCACCTCCTTGTCCTGGGCCCGGGCCCACTCCAGGTAGCCGCGTACGGAGGAGACCGGCGGCAGGGCCGAGGCGTCGGCCCCGTTGGACCACAGCGTGACCAGTTCCTGGGCGAGTACGGCCGACAGGGACCAGCCGTCGACGAGAATGTGATGGGCGGTCCACACCACGCGATGGCGCTCCGGACCGAGCCTGTAGACGGTGAACCGGGTCAGCGGGGCCTGTGCCGTGTCGAAGCGGCGCAGCCACTCCTCATCGGTCAGCCGCACCGTCTCGGACTGCCGGTCGTCGGCTGCGACACCGGTCAGGTCGACCTCGTGCCAGGGCAGTTCGACCGAGCCGGGAATCACCTGCACGGGATCGCCGGCGTGCCGATCCCGGAAGCAGGCCCGCAGCGCGTCGTTGCGCTCCAGCAGCGCGGTCGCCGCCCGGCGCAGCGCTGCCCGGTCCAGCGGTCCCTCGATGTCCATCAGGACCTGAAGGGTGTAGGCGTCCATGCCGTGCCGGTCGAACTCGGCCTGGAAGAGGAGACCACGCTGAAGGGGTGACAGCGGCAGGATGTCCGTCAGTTCGCCGATCTCGTGCTCGAAGACCTCGATCTCTCCCTGGTCCACGGCGACGAGCGGGAACTCCGACGGGGTACGGCCGCCCGCATCCGGCTGCCGGGCGTGCTCCGTCAGCAGGTCCAGGGCGCGGAACCAGCCCTCAGCGAGCTCCCGGACCTCGGCTTCGGTGAACAGCCCACCGGCGTATGTCCAGGTCACCGACAGTACGGGGCCTTCGGGGCGGTCCTCGGTGACCGGGACGACCTCGATCGGGTGGCGCAACGGTGTGTCGGGGTGAGCACTCTGGCCGGAGGCGCCGGACTCCATCTGCCAGGCTGATCCGGTGCCGGCCGTGAACCGGCCCAGGTAGTTGAAGCCGACCTGCGGGACCGGCTGCCTGGCCAACACGCGTGCGGTCTGCGTGTTGAGGTGCCGCAGCAGACCGTGGCCGAGCCCGTGACCCGGCACTGCGCGCAGTTGTTCCTTGACGGCCTTGAGAGCCCTGCCGCAGTCCGCCCCGGGGGCCGGGAGGCCGGACCGGCCGAGATCGCCGAGGTCCAGCGTCACCGGGTAGACGCTGGTGAACCAGCCGACGGTGCGGGAGAGGTCGGGCTCCCCCGGAATCGGCTCGCGGCCATGTCCTTCCCGCTCGATCACGGTTGCCCCGGCCGGGACGCCCCGGCTGCGGCGCCGCTCGGCCAGCGCCAGCGCCAGACCGGTCAGCAGCACCTCGTCGACCTCTGCGTGGAAGGTCGCAGGGACCGTGGTGAGGAGATGGGCGGTCTGCGCCGCGGACAACTCAAGGGTGATCTCGCCGGCGGTGGCGTAGGTGTCCCGGGCCGGGTCCAGGTCGCGTGTGCCGAGCGGTGGCTCGTCCGCGGCGGACTGGGCGGTCCACCAGGCCAGTTCACCTGCCCGACGGGCGGTGCGGGCCTCCTGTGACAGGGCCTTGGCCCACCCGCGGTAGGAGGTGGCGACGGGGGCGAGCTGCACGGGTCGGCCCTGCGTCACCTGATTCCACGCGGTCTCCAGGTCGGGCAGGAGGATGCGCCAGGAGACCCCGTCGACAGCCAGGTGATGGATGACGATGAGCAGGCGTCCCGGCCGGTCCGGTCCTGTGTCCAGGAGCACGGCCTGCATCATCAGCCCGTCCTGCGGCCGGAGCCTGCCGCGGGCGGCGGCGAGCTGGGCGGGCAACGGATCCTCCTCGACGCCGGCGACGTCGACTCGCCGGACGAGGTCCGCCGCGGTCACGGCGCCGACCGGCATCGATTCGAGGGACCACAGGCCGGGGGCCGGCACGGCCAGCCGCATCCGCAGTGCGTCGTGCGTGTCCAGCAACGCCTGTACGGCGGTCGTGAGCGGCTCGATGTCCATCCCGACGGGCACCGATACCGTCACGTACTGGCTGAATTCCCTGGTGGCTTCGGGCAGTTCGGCGAGTTCTTCGCGAAGCTGGTCCACGATCGGGGTCGGCTCGATCTCCCCGACGCCGTCCTGGGCAACCGCTGGTGCCATGTCGCCGACCGGCTGGGCGGCTGCCGCGATGCCCGCGGGAGTGCGGTGCAGAAAGACATCGCGGGAGGTGATGACCAGCCCGGCCTCGCGGGCCCGGCTCACCACCTGGATGGAGCTGATGCTGTCGCCGCCGAGGGCGAAGAAACTGTCGTGCCGGCCGACCGTGGGCAGCCCGAGCACCTGGGCCAGCACCTGCCCGATGAGCTGCTCCTCGCGACTGCCTGACGGCTCGGGAGCGGTGACGGGCGCGTGCGGTGCGGCCGCTGCGGCGAAGTCGGGCGTCGGCAGCGCCTTGCGGTCCACCTTGCCGTGCGCCGTCAGCGGCAGCCGGTCGAGCGCGACCAGCGCCGACGGCACCATGTAGCCGGGCAGGACCTGGGCGAGGCCGTCGCGTACCACCACGGTGTCGGGGGCGTCCCGCCCCGGCCCGTCCGCCGTGGTCAGCTCGGGCACGTAGTAGCCGACCAGCCGCTTCTGGCCGGTCTGGTCGGCGTTCGCGGTCACCACCACGTCCGAGACACCTGGCAGCGCGCGCAGCGCGGCCTCGACCTCGCCCAGCTCGATCCGGTGCCCGCGGATCTTGACCTGGTGGTCACGGCGCTCGATGAAGTCCAGCTGTCCGTCGTCACGCAGCACCACACGGTCGCCGGTGCGGTACATACGCGCGCCTCCACCGACGAACGGATCGGGCACGAAGGTGACCGCGGTGCGGCGCGGGTCGGCGAGGTAGCCGCGGCCCACACCGGCGCCGCCGATGAAGAGCTCGCCCGGCACACCCCGCGGAACCGGTCGTAGTTCGTCGCCCAGTACGTACAGTCGCGTGTTGCGCAGCGGACGGCCGATCGGGACGTAGACCCCGTCGAGAACGTCGCCCTCCCGGACGTAGGCGTGCGTCACGTCGTCCGAGCACTCGGTCGGGCCGTACATGTTGACCAGTGGGATCGCCGGGTAACGGGCGAACCAGCGGTCGCACAGCCCGGGGGCGAGTGCCTCCCCGTTGGAGATCATCCAACGCAAACCGGGCAGGCGCGGGGCGCGGCCGGCCGTGTCCCAGGCGTCGAGGGTGGCGCGGAGCAGAGAGGGGACGACCTCGAGCACGGTCAGGCCCTCGTCACCGATGACGCCGAACAGCTCGTCCGGATCGGCCGCGGTTTCCCGGCTCACCACCCGGGTCCGTCCACCGACCAGCAGCGTGGTCAGCGTCTGCCACACCGTGATGTCGAAGGTCACCGGCGCGTTGTGTACCAGGCTGTCCCCTCGGGTCAGCGAGAGTTCTTCGACCTTGGCCAGCAGATGGTTGATCATGCCGCCGCGCTGCACCATCGCGCCCTTGGGCTTGCCCGTGGACCCGGAGGTGAAGATGACGTACGCCAGGTCGGTGGGCCCGCCCATGACCGGGGCCAGATCGTCGGGGGTGTCCTCGGCACCGTCCAGGATCAGCAGGTCCGGTGCCCCTCCGGCCTCCGCGGCCAGCTGCCGGGCCAGTTCGCGGTTGGCCGGGTCCGCCACCAGACAGGTCGCCGCACTGTCCGCGAGCAGAGCGGCCAGCCGGGCGCGCGGTGCACGGGAGTCCAGCGGCAGGAAGGCCCGGCCGGAGCCCAGCACACCCAGCTCGGTGACGACGAACTCCCGTCCGGGCTCCACCAGTACGGCCACCAGGCCGCGCCCGGCGAGCCGGCGGGTGAGCGCGCTGGCCCGGCCGGTCAGCTGCGCGTAGGTCAGGCTGCCGGCATCGTCGGTCACGGCGAGGGCGTCCGGGCGCTCGGCCGCCCGTGCACGGACCCGCTCCACGACCCCGAGGTAAGACTCGGGCCGCTCGGGCCCCGTGAGGTCGCGGGCGAGCTGCTTCTGTTCGCCGGCCGCCAGCAGGTCGAGCGCGCCGAGCCGGTCGTCGGCGGATGCGGTCAGGAACCGGTCGAGCCAGCCGATGAAGCGCTGGAGATGGCCGCGGGCCTCGTCCTGGTCGTAGCGGCTCTCGTTGGCACTGAGGTCGACGCCGACGCCGGCTGCGCCCTTGTCCGCGACGGTGAACTCCAGATCGTCCACCAGGCCGGTGGACGGGCTTTGCAGGACGGCCTCGCAGGGGCCGATGGTCAGCTTCTCGATCTGCGGCATCATGTTGAGGAACGGCCCGAAGGGGCGCCGGTCGTCACTGGACAGGCCCATCGCGCGACGCACCTTGCTGACCCGGTGGCGCTGGTGTTTGAGAGCGCCGGTGATCTCCTTGTGCGCGGCGGCGAGCAGTTCGCCCCGGGTCGTCCGCGGGCCGGCCTGCAGACGGAGCGGCAGGTAGTTGACGACCATGCCGGGGATGTTCTGCAGAGTGCCCCCCACACGGGCGGTGACCGGCAGCGACAACATGATCTCGTCCGCCCCCGTCATCCGCTGGACGTACCCGCCCAGGGCAGCGACCAGTACGGTCTGCCAGGTCACGCGGGCGTCCCAGGCCACGGACCGCAGCCGGTCGGCCAGGTCGTCGGCGAGGACGGTGCGCTCCTGGAGGAAGGACTGGGCCGGATCGGCGTCGTGGCGGGCCAGCGTGACCGGTTCGGGGGCGTCGGCGAAGTGCTCCTCCCAGTAGGCCCGGTCGCGCTCCTGGCGGGGGGAGCCGTCGTAGGACGCCTCCGCCTCGATCAGCGTGCTCAGGGAGGCGAAGCGGCCCTCGTCCGTCGAGGTGCCCGCGGTCATGGCCTCGTAGATGGCGGCCAGTCGCTGCCAGTAGATGACGTAGCTGAAGCCGTCCGACACCAGGTGGTGGTTGAGCAGACAGAAGATCGTGCGGTCCGCGGCGAGGGTGAACACGCTGAACCGGAAAAGGGGGGCGTCGCCGCCGACCGTGAAGGGCACCCGCAGGTCCGCCCGGATGGCCTCGTCGGCAGCGGCCGAGGGGGAGGCGGCGCCGCTGACATCGGTGACGGTCAGCGGCAGCTCGGCGAGCTTCTCGACGACCTGACGGGGCTCCCCGTCGACCTCGAAGAAGCGTGCCCGCAGGCACTCCGACTCCTCGGCGAGCCGGGCCAGCGCCGCGACGAACCGATCGCGGTCGAGTGGCCCCTTGATGTCCCAATAGATCGCGGTGTTGTACGTGGCACCGCCGCCGGTGAGCTTCTCGTCGAACCAGATGTCCTTCTGGCCGGCGGTGAGCGGCAAGCCGGATGTCGGCACACGAGTCATTGCAATCCCCTCGGAATGTTCACCAGGTCCATTTGCCGCCGTCCCGGCCGTCACAACGGGTTCGCCGCTGGGCTTTCAAGGCAGGGGGCCACGCATGACGGGCTGCCCCGGCCCGGCTGTCCGGTGCGGGTGGGGCAGCGTCGTCATCAATGGTGGTCAAACACGCTGACAGCGCACTGACCGAGAACTGACGGTCCGCTCAGCCGCAGCCGCCGGCGTGACCGTCGTCGGCTGAGCGGCCGATGCCCACGGCACCGGCTCTGGCGGGGGCGAGCGACGTCGCGGAGGGCACCTCGCCACGCAGGTGTTCCACGAAGTCGTCGAGCCGGTCGAGCCCCCAGAAGCGGGTGAAGCCGCGGACGAAGAACGGCACCCCGAAGACACCGTCCGCGCACACGTTCATGAGAATGTCCGCGCCCTGTTCGCGCAGCCGCGGGTCGTCCTTGGCACGGGACAGCGCCTCGGGGTCGATGCCCAGATCGCGGCCGATGTCCGCGATGGTGGCCGGGTCGCAGACGTTGCGGCCCGCACCGAACCGGGCCCGGTACACCGCGGCGATGTAGTCCTGCCCCTTGCCCGCGCGGTCCGCCACCAGATACCCCAGGTGCGGTACCTCCCACACCGGATCGATGTCCACCGGCCAGGTCACGGTGATGCCGCGGGCCTGGGCGAGCCGGCGGACGTCCTGGAGGATGTACCGGTTCTTCTCCCGGGACATCTCCGAGTACGGGAACCGGCCCCCTCGTTCACGCAGCATCTTCGCGCTGATCTCGTCCGGTTCGAAGAACGGCAGCCACTCCAGCTGTTCCGACAGATCGGGATGGCGTGTCGTCAGTTCCTGGTAGGCGAGCCAGGAGTACGGGCTCCGCAGGGAGAAGTAGAAACGCGGCGTCTTCTTGCTGGGCATGCTGCTCCTTACGGGGTCAGACGACCAGGCCGCCGTCGACGCCGAAGACCTGTCCGGTGATGTAGGTGGCCCGGTCGGAGACCAGGAACGACACCAGGTCCGCGACCTCGGCCGGAAGGCCGAAGCGTCCGAGCGGGATCCGTTCGGTCATCTTCCGGACGTGCTCGGGGGCCAGCCCGGAGAGCATGTCCGTGTCGATGAAGCCCGGTGCGACGGCGTTGGCGCGCACGCCGTGACGCCCGCACTCCTTGGCGAGGGCCTTGGTGAACCCGATGATCCCGGCCTTGGACGCCGAGTAATTCGTCTGCGTCGCGTTGCCGTACACCCCGGCCACGGACGACAGGGTGACGACGGAGCCCGCACGCCGCTTCATCATCGAGAAGGCGGCGGCCTTGCACAGGTTGTAGGTGCCGTCCAAGTTGGTGCGCACGACGGCGCTCCAGTCGTCCTCGGACATCATCACCAGCGGGTTGTCGCGGACGATGCCGGCGCAGGAGACAGCCGCGTGCAGCGGGCCGAGTTCGTTCTCCGCAGCCCGTACGAAGGTGCGTACCGCTTGGGCGTCGGTGACGTCGACGCGGGCGGTGAACACGCTCGCGCCCTCCTTCTCGGCGTCCTCGGCGACCGACCGGGCGGCCTCCTCCTCGGACCGGTAGCAGAACGCGACATCGAAGCCGTCCCGTGCGAGCCCGATGACCACCTGCCGACCGATACCCCGTGACCCCCCGGTCACCAGCGCGACCCTGCGGGTGTTCGTCTCCACTCAGCTCTCCTCGTTCGTCGGGGCGGCGAGCAAGGCGCAGCCGACGGTGCCGTCCCGGTCGACCGCCGTCACGAGGGCGAGCGCGCCCGGTGCCGTTGCTTCGCCGTCCAGGAGCGACAGGACCGTCGCCAGTTGAAGGCTGACCGTGGCCGCCGACAGATCGCCGAGCAGCGCGCGGTGACCGCGTGGGCGGGGCCCGGTCGCGCCGAGCACATCTGCGAGGGCGGCCTCCTCGACGCCGGTCAGCGTCCCACCCGTCTCGGCGGGAACCACCAGGTGTACGTCCTCGGGGTGGGCGCCGGCCTGATCAAGGGCGTCGCGCACGCACTCCGCCAAGGCGGCCCGCGCGTCGGCCGGTTCACGGAAGGCACGGAACCGGGTGGTCAGAAGCCGGGCCCGGACACGCCGGCCGGCGGCCCGGGCGTCCTCGGCGGTCTCCAGCAGGAACACCGCACCGCCCTCGCCCAGCGGGGACGCGTGGTCCTCGCCGTCCCTGCCGTGCCACTCCAGCCAGGCCCGCTGTACGGAGTACTCCTCGGCGGCCCCGCACAGCACCCGCGAGCAGTGGCCGCCGCGGTGCAGCCGGGTGGCGTAGCTGAGCGCGGTCAGTCCGGTGAGCCGGCCCCCCGCGATCGTGGTGTTGGGGCCCTTGATGCCGTACCAGATGGCGCTCTGCCCCGCCGCCCTGTTCATCACCGTGTTGGGGAAGCGGGCCGGGTCGACGTGGTAGGGGCGTTCGCCCACGAGCGAGTCGCGGGTGAAGTCCATGATGCTCTGCACGCTGCCCGATCCGGTGCCCAGCACCAGCCCGGTGTCCTCGGGCCGGGCGGTCAGCTCCGGACCGCCGTCGGCCAGCAGGAGGCCGACCGCCGTCACCGCGACGGCGGTGACACGGTCCATGGTGCGAGTGCCCTTGCGGCCGATGTGCCGGGTGACATCGAAGTCCGGCACCAGGGCGGCCTCGGAGAACGGTCCGGGGTAGGTCCCCCGGTCGAGGGCGGTGATCGCCCGGCGGTCGTCCAGTACACCTGCGCGGAAGTCGTCGCGGCCCACCCCGTAGGGGGATACCGCGGACCACGTGGAGAAGACCAGTGCGGACATCAGCCGACCTCCCGGTACCGGCCCAGGATCAGGACGGCGTTGTTGCCCGCGAAGGCGAGCGCGTTGTTCTGCACCACGGACAGCTCGGCGGGCCGCGCCTCGTTGGGCACGCAGTCCAGCCCGCAGTCCGGGTCGGTCTCCCGGTGGTTGATGGTGGGCGGGATGAAGCCCTCGGCGATCGCGAGGGCACAGGCGGCGGAGCCGAGGGCGCTTGCCGCGCCCATGCTGTGCCCGACCATCGACTTGATGGAGACCGTCGGCGGCGGGGCGTCGAAGACCTGGCGGATCGCCCCGGCTTCGGTGACGTCGTTGGCCTTGGTGCCCGTGCCGTGGGCGGAGATGAAGTCGACGTCCGCCGCGGTGATACCGGCGTTACGGTGGGCCAGTGCCATGCACCGGGCGAGACTGTCCTGGTCCGGTGCAACCGGATGGTGGGCGTCGCAGGTGAGCCCGTACCCCAGCACCTCGGCGTAGACGCGGGCGCCACGGGCCTGGGCCGACTCCAGGCTCTCCATCATGAGGATGCCGGCGCCCTCGCCGGTGAGGATGCCCTTGCGGTCCCGGTCGAAAGGCTGGCACATCTCGGGAGCGATGGTGCCCAGCCGGTAGAAGCCGGCGAAGGTCTTGCGGCACACGGCGTCGGCTCCGCCGCACAGCGCCATGTCGACGTCGCCGGCCCGTATCGCGTCGTAGCCGCTGCCGATCGCGTAGTTGCCGGCGGCGCAGGCGGTGGGGATGGTCAGAGCCTCGACGTCGGTCAGGCCGAGTTCGCGGACGATGCTCGAAGACAGCCGGCTGGCGTGAGCCCGTCGTACGACCCTTCGGGAGAGCTGCTCCGGGCCCTTGTCGAGCTGCTCGCCGACCAACAGGTCCAAGTCGCGGGACTCGGCATCCGTGGTGCCGACGGACACCATGGACCGTCGGCCGCGCAGCTCCTCATGGCTGCTCCCCGAGTCGGCGACGGCCATGGCCGCGGCCGCCACGGAGAACTGTGTCGCCCGGCCCAGTTCCTCCGGTGCGAAGGAGCGGATCCATTCCGCCGGGTCGAAGTCGGTTACCTCGCAGCCGTGGGAGTGCGCGAAACCGGTGGTGTCGAAGGCGGTGATGGGCTTGGCCCCGCTGCGGCCTGCCCGCAGCCCCGCCAGGAACTGCTCGGCCCCGAGTCCGATGCTGCTGACCACGCCGAGTCCGGTGATCACCACCCGGCGCGGCCGCTGATCGTTGTCGTACACGTAGTACTCCAGTCCCTCACGCCCGGCCCGGGCGGCCCCTGGCCGGGCAGTGCCGACTACTTGGCGGCCAAGGCTTCGTCGACGACGGAGACCACGGCGTCGAGGTTGACCATGCGCGGCAGCACGCTCTGGTCGAGGTCGATGCCGTAGGTCCGCTCAAGGGCGGAGAGGATCTCGATGGCGCCCATCGAGTCGGCTTCGTGGTCCTCCTTGAACCGGCTGGTGTCCGTCATGTCGGTGGGCTCGATTTCGAGGATGTCGCAGATGATGCCCTTGATCTGAGTGCGCCGCTCGGCGCCGGTGGCGGTGGTAGTCATGTGCCCGATGCTGAAGCAAGCGACTGACAACCCGCTGACCGTGAACTGACGCGGTCTGCGGGTTCAGGAGGGGCCGGGACGGTCCGCGGAGGCGCCCGGCAGGAAGTGCTGGACTTCGCGGAAGTCCTGGGGGTGGGCGGCCATCCAGGACCAGTAACGCGGAGTGGCGCGGGCGTAGTCGCAGTAGTAGCGGCGCACGCTGTCCACCAGCTTGCTCACGACGGCCCGAGTGATCGCCCCGGTGCGCCATACGAGCAGCAGCTCGCATGTGTGGGCGTCGGCGACGGGGAGCAGGCGCACGTCCTTGGTGGCACCGGTCGGGACGGTCAGCGCGGCGACGCCCGCCTCGCGGACCCAGGTCATCGCCTCGTGGTGGCCGCGGACGCGGTGGACCGACACGGACCGGCCGTCGACGAGGTCGGCGAAGGCTGCTGCCTCGATGTCGTGGAACCAGTGACCGCGCGCGTAGCGCACCCAGCGGAGAGACCGCACCTCGGCCGAGCTCACCGGCCCCTGCGCGGCCAGCGGATGGTCGGGTGCAACCGCGAGCCACACCGGTTCGCGGACCACGACCGCTGTGCTGAGCGACGCCCTTTTGACATCTATCGACTGGCGGCCCGTGACATCTGGAATCAGTGCCAGGCTGAGCAGCCCGTCGGCTACCGCGTTCATCGCGTCGGCGGGCTCCACCGTCTCGGTCTGCACCTCGAGCGAGGGCAGACACGCGGCGATCGCGTCCCTGAGCGTGGGCGGAGTCCACTCCACATTTCCCAGGCGCAGCGTGGTGGTGCTGGGTGCTGCCGCGACCTCGGCCAGGAAGGCGTCACCGCGCCTGGCCAGGTCGACGAGCATCGGAATCAGCCGTTCCCCCAGTGGGGTGGGCGCCACGCCGGAGGGGGAGCGCACAAACAACTCTCCGCCCAACTCCCGCTCGATTCGGCGGAGTTGGGCGGAGATTGCAGGCTGCGGCAGATTGAGTTGGGCCGCGGCCGCGGATATACTTCCCACATTTGAAATGGCTGCGACGAGTCGGGCATGTCTTAGCTCAACGCGCATGACAGATCAGCCCCCTTGGCTCCCCCGTTTCACAGGCCGCCGTTCCGGCCCATCGCGAGAGCCGGTACGGCTGGTCCATGAGATCGTCGTAATTTAATCACGCATGGTGCGAGATGCCATGGGGAATTCCGTTCAGGCTCCGGCAGGCTGAGGGCCGGATCAGCCGGTGAGGATCAGGGAGCTGCGGGGCCGTCCGAGAAGGTCGTCCTGATTGAGGATCGCCTCGTACACGGTGTGCAGTGAACGCCCCGGCTCCAACCCGAGGTCTTCCGCGAGCCGCTGGCGTGTGCAGTGGAACACGTCGAGCGCTTCCGTCTGCCGGCCGTCGCGGTACAGGGCCAGCATCAGTAGTTCGCTGAGGCGCTCGCGGCCGGGATGCTCGGCGGCCAGCTGGCGCAGTTCCGGGACGGACACCCGCTCCTCCCCGACCGCCAGTTTCGCCGTGATCAGATCCTCGTACGCGGTCAGCCGGCGCTCCTCCAGACGGAGGGATTCCGTACGGCAGCGGAACCCGTCGCTGGCGTCGAGCAGAGCCGTGCCTCGCCACATGCTCAGCGCCTGTTGCAGCAGTTGTGCCGCTGAGGCGGGGTCACGGCTGATCAGGACGGCGCCCCGGTCGGCGAGGTCCAAGAAGCGGTGCACGTCGATCGCTCCTGGATCCACGTCCAGCAGGTAGCCGGTGCCGACGGTGCGGACGAGGTCTTCGCCCTGCTTCCCGCTCACCGACGCCAAGAGTTTGCGCAGCCGGCTCACGTTGGCCTGAAGGGCGTTCTTGGCGTTTGCCAGGGTCGTACCGCCCCAGAGCTCGTCCACGAGCTGATCAAAGGGAACCGACTGGCCAGGGGCCAGGGCCAGCATGGCGAGCAGTGAGCTCACCCGCTTCGAGGCCACGCCCCGGTGCTGTGAGCCATTGGTGAGAAGAAGTGAACCAAGTATGTGGATCTCCACAGTCCGACACCCCCATTTGTCGTCTGATCGGCATCCTTTCCCCTCCTGTTGCTGCTGTGAAATACCAGCCGCGCGGTTTTCCCATACTCTGAGAGGTATGCCTATGGAATAAGCCACTCCAAACGCGATGTTGGGCCGCTCGTAGGTGAGCGGCCCAACATCTGGCCTTCCCGGGGGTTGGAAGGCCGTTCGGAAGGCTGCCGGAATGGCAGCCAGGGTTCACACGCGGCCGGATCCACGCGCTCCGTGTGCGGTGAACGGCTCGGGTGCAGTGGCTGCGATCTGCTCTTTCTGTGCGGTCCGCATGCCGCGGGAGGGCCACCAGGTGGCGTTGCCGAGCAGGGTCAGCACCGAGGGCAGGATCATGATGCGCACCACGAGCGCGTCGAGCAGCACCGCCGCGGCGAGGACGAAGCCCATCTGCTTCATCTCCACCAGGTTGAGGAAGACGAAGCTTGCGAAGACGGTGACCATGACGACTGCCGCGCTGGTCACCACGCCTGCGGAGCTACCGATCCCCTCCAACACCGCCTTGCGGGTGTCCAGACCGCGCAGGGCCGCCTCCCTGATCCGGCTGACCACGAAGACCTGATAGTCCATTGACAACCCGAAGAGGATGACGAAGAGGAACAGCGGAACGCGGGCTCCGATGGAGTCGGTCGAGTGGAAGTCGAGGAGGCCCTCGGCCCAATGGCCCTGGAAGACGAGGACCAGCAGACCGAACGCGGAGGCCGCCGACAGCAGGTTCAGCAGCGTGCCGATCACGCCGATGACCACCGACCGGAAAGCCAGCACCGTCACCGCGAACGTCACGAGCAGCAACAGACCGACGACGAGCGGGAGTTTCGAGTTCTGATGGTCGAGGTAGTCGGAGTCACGGGCGATGTCGCCGGTGACGTACGCCTCGGCACCGGGCACCTTGTCGACGGTCGCCGGCAGGAAGTCGTTCCGCACGCGGTCGAGCGACTGGAGTGCCTGGGGCGAGCTGGGCTTGAACGGCACGGACAGTGTCAGGCTGGTGATCCGGTGGTCCGGGCTGGAACTGAGCTTGAACGCCACGTCCTTGTCGAACAGCGGGTCCGACTGGGCGCGTTGACGGAGGTCTTCCATCGCCCGCAGCGCCTGCGACGCGTGGTCCGCATCGGTGCGCACCACCACCTGGTGCTGAACGAGCAGCTCCGGGAAGGCGGCCGTCAGCCGGTCGTAGGTCTGCACCGCGGGGATCTTGCGGGAGAAGGTGTCCTTGCCCAGCACGCTCAGGTTCAGGCCCAGGGCGGGTGCCGCCAGTCCCAGCATGATGAGCACGGAGACCAGCAGGGTGACGCCGGGACGCCGGGTCGCGGGCCGCAGCATGGCGTCCCACGTCTTGCTTGTGCCGCCGTGACCCCTGACCCGTTTGCCCTGGGCCTCGCGGCGAGCCGTACGGCGCTCCGCGCGGGCGCCGAGCTTGGCCAGCAGGGCGGGCAGCACTGTCAGCGAGCTGGCCACGGCGACCAGGACGACGAGGATGGCTCCGGTGGCGAGCGAGGAGAAGATCACGTCGGTCGCGAGGTACAGCGTCGCCGTGGAGACGACCACCGCCAGGCCGGAGACCACGACGGCCCTGCCGGCCGTCGCCGCGGCGAGCTCCACGACGGCCTGGGAGCTGAGCCGGCCGCCGGCCCGGGCACGTTCCTCGCGGTCGCGCTTCAGGTAGAAGAGCGAGTAGTCGACGCCGACGGCGAGGCCGATCAGCAGGATGACGTTGTTGCCGACGCCGGCGTCCGGCAGTGCGTGCGAGGCCAGGGCGGACAGGCCCATCGCGGCGGCGATCGAGGAGAGCGCCAGCAGGACGGGTACACCGGCTGCGGTCACCGAGCCGAACGCGATCAGCAGCGTGATGATGGTGATCGGCAGGGTGAGCATCTCGGAGAACGCGAGGTCGTCACTGCGCTGCTGGTCGAGGCCCTTGCTCATCGAGGGGGAGCCGGTCTCCTGCACCCGTACGTCGGAGTGGGCCTTCTGTACGGCCGCCGTCTGCTCCACCAGCGGGTCGACCTTCTTGCGCGCGGCGAGCTCCTCGCCCTTCATGACGACCTGGACCATGAGGACCTTGCCGTCGCGGGAGAGCACCGGCTTCTCGACGCCGGCGACTTCCGGGAGCCGCTTCATCCGTGCGGTCACATCGGCGGCGGCCTCCCGGGCCGCGGACACGTCCAGGTTGCCGGAGCGGGAGTCGATGACGATCTGCTCGACCGGCTTGCGCTGTAAGCCGCCCTCGGTCGCGATCGCCTCCGCCTTTCCGGCGTTGCCGACCCGGTAGTCCTCGGTCGTGGCGCTGTGCGTGCCGATTACGGCCGAGCCGGCGAGGCACAGTGCGACGAAGACGAACCAGCCGACGATGGCGCGCCAGGGGTGGGCCGCGCTCCAACTCGCCACCCGCACGGTGATCGAGCGTTTCTCCACTGTTCCCATCCCCTTACTAGCGTCGCCACTACCTTCTAGGTGTTAGTCGGAGCTTACATGCGTAGGGGTGTCCGTCAATCGCACTTTTCGAGATCGGCGCTCCACCGGGCGGTGGGTGGGCCATATCCGGCCACCGGCAGAGAACTGCCCCCTCCAGCTCGGGGGAGGGGGCCTCCAGAACAAGGAAAGCCGCGCGGCCCCGCTGCCCCGGCTCGTGGCCGACCCTCCCTCCCGGTCCGGATGGCCCTGACGACCAGTGCAAGGGCAGGTGGCCCGAGACCGGGCCGAGAGGGAGGCGGGACGGTCCGGCGGGAGCCCGTCCGGCGCAGCGCCGGAGAGCTGCGGGACATGCTGGTGCCGACGGAGCGTGTCCGGTTTCCGCTGCCGTGCCACCGCTCAGCCTCCGGGGGCGTAGGCGACGGTGACGTCGTTCACCGTCTGGCCCCTCGCTCGCTCGGGCCGCCACTCCTGCCGTCGTGCCCAAGAGCGGGACACGTGGATCTCGCCCGGCCGGTCCGAGCGAACTGTCCACCAGCCGGTGCCGTGAACGGCATCAGCTGGTGGACGACCGCCTGGACGGCGCAGACCGGTGCGACGTTGATCCGGACCGGCCGGCCGGGCTCATCGTTCCCGCAGCTCGACGCGGATCAGCGCCATGGCCCGGTCGAGGGCCTCGACGACCGCGGCCCGGCTCCCGCCGGTGGCGATGATGTGGCCGATCCGCCCGTAGGCGTCCGTGGGAGGGGCGACCCGCGTGCCCGCGCCGACGGTGACAGTCACCTGCTCCACCCCTGGCACGGCACGGGCCTCGGTCAGCCCGGACACGCGCTCCAGCACCCCCGACTCGGTGGGCAGAACGAACTGGATGCCGGCATGGCGCGCGAAGCCGTCGGGCAGCAGGGGTTCGGCTCCGGCGGCACAGGAGACCTGAGCGGCGAGCAGGTCGACTCCGGTGGCGAGGCGATACAGCTCGGGGATGAGGCCGCCGGCGAGCCTCGGGTTGATCTCGACGACGGCGCTGCCGGCCGCCGTGCGCTTCACCTCGGTGTGGCTCGGGCCATGGCCGAGGCCGGTCGCCGCCAGCGCCGCCCACACCGTCTCGGTCATCTCCCGGGCCGCCGCGGCGGGCAACTCCGCCGGCACCAGGTGCCGGGACTCCACGAAATGCGGCGCGCCGGTCACGGTCTTCTCCGTGATGCCGATCAGCCGGTGCACCCCGCCGACCCCGAACATCTCCACGCTGTACTCGGGCGCGTTCAGGTACTCCTCGACCAACGCCCGGCCTGCCACGGCCTGGCCGCGTCCGTTCGTGGTCCGCGCCACGATCTCCTCGGCCAACTCGGCGGCCTGCGACGCCGAGTCGCAGCGACGCACCCGTGTCGATCCGGAGTCGTCGACCGGCTTGACCACGCAGGGTGTGCCGATCCTGGCCGCCGCCGCGGCGGCGGACGGCCCGTCCTCGGCCACCTCGAACCGTGGTTGCCCGATCCCGGCCCGCCGAAGGATCTCACGCAGCCGGCTCTTGTCCCGGCAGCCGGCTATCGCCTCGCCGCGCTCTGCGGGCAGCCCCACCGCCGCGGCCAGCGCGGCCGCCGCCAGCAGGTAGAACTCACTGGTGGTGGACACCCCCGCGACACACCCGGGTGCGAACGCCTTGGTCACCGCGTGGATCACCGCCTCGATGTCGTTCGTGTCGCAGTCCACGACGGTCGCACCGGTCTCGGCCAGCCCCGCGTACCGGGTGGAGTCGCCGGTCACGAGGACGGGCTCGTAACCGGCCTCGGCCGCGATCCGCAGCGCCAGCATGCCGGTCCCGGTGGTGTTGGACTCCACGAAGACGAACGCGGGGCGGGGCGCATCGGCGCTCCGGCGGCGGAATGACCAGCTGTGCACCTCCGTGCCGTCGACGACCTGGCGCGGTACCGCGGCGACCGGCAGCCGTTCGAGTTCCTTCTCCGCCCAGTGGGCCTCGCTGTGCACGGTGTCGGCGTACCGGTCTCCCCGGTCCGGGAAGATGCCGACAACGGTCGTTCCCGGTGTGGCCCGTTCGGCCATGGCGCCGAGCACCCGGTACACCGATCCGGAGGTGTTGCCCGCGAACAGCTTCTCGTTGCGGGCGAGTTCACGGGTGGCGCCGAACGCCTCGTGGTCGTTGAGCCAGTGCACCTCGTCGATCTGGGAGTGGTCGAGGTTTTTGGGGTGCAGGCTGTTGCCCAGCCCGCTCTGCAGCCGCTGGGGCCGGTCCGGCTGGCCGAAGAGCACACTGCCGACGCAGTCCACGCCGACGACGTACAGACCGGGCAGGGACTCGCGCAGCACGCGGGAGGTGCCGCACAGGGAGCCGCCGCTGCCCACCGCGCCGACCAGGACGTCCACCGTGTCCAGATCGGTGAGCAGTTCGGCGGCCAGATGCCGGTAGGCGGCGGGGTTCTGCGGGTTCTCGTACTGCCGGGGCCAGAACGCCCCGGGGTTGCTGTCCATGATCTCGCGCAGCCGGGTCAGCCGAGCACCCTGCCAGCCGTAGGCGTCCATCTCGGGCACCACATGGACTTCGCAGCCCAGCGCCTCCAGCTTGGCCAGCGTCGTACGGTCGATCCGTGGGTCGGTGACGATGTGCACCGGGTGGCCGAGCGCGGTGCCCACCAGGGCGACGCCGAGGGCCATCGTGCCCGACGAACTCTCCACGATCGGAGCTCCCTCGGCCAGCGCTCCCGTGCGGCGCGCCTCGGTGATGATCTGTTTGGCCACCCTGTCCTTCATCGCGAACAGGTTGTTCATCTCGAGCTTGGCGTAGACCCGGACGCCCCGGTCGGCTCCCAGTCGCAGCCGTACCAAGGGGGTGTGGCCGATGGCCTCGATCACGTTCTGGCTCAGCATGTGCGCTTCTTCTTCCCTTCACTGTGCCGGGCCGGCGAGGCGCCGGACTTCACCGGTCGAAGCTCAAGGTCCGGTACACCGTGACGTTGCCGACGAGTTCGGAACACGCGCTCGCCGCGTCCACCAGACGCTGTGGATATGAGGGGTCACCCGTGTCGAGCAGCACCCCGAGGCACGTCCCGCTGTGGCCGACGACCACACCGAGCCCGCCGACCTTCCGGCAGATGCCGATCACCGCGTCCAGCTGACGCTTGGGGCGCAACACCTGATTCATCAGGGCGCTGCGGGTGGCCACGGCGCCCACCTCGGCGAGGTCGGCCCGGGCCACTGCCGAGGCCATCCGCTCCAGCAGCCGCGCGTACTCCGCTCGGTCCGCCGTGGAGAACGGCTTCGGGATGCGGTTGAAGGCGATGGTGTCGATCTCGCCGCCCTCGTCGGTGCCGACCACAGTCATGGACGGCAGGGAACCCAGTCGGCTGTGGAGTGCCACCCGCCGGTGGTAGAAGGCCACGATGCCGGGGTACAGCACGCCGTCGGTCGGCTCGATTCTTGACAGCAGCGACTCGATCCGCCGGGGTGGCATCGGCTCGCCCAGGGCGTTGGCGACCGCGCGTGCCGTGGCCACCAGGTCGGCGGACGAACTGGCCAGCCCCTTGCCCTCGGCCAGGGTGCTCTCGATGGTCAGCACCCCGCCCATCGGCGCCGTCGAGTCCTCCATGATCATGCGAGTGAGACGGAGCACCTTGTGTTTGTGTGCCGGCTGGACCGACAGCGCGTCGGTGCCGGGTGCGCCGTGGAAGGTGGCCCGGGACCAGCGGGCGATGGGCAGTGTGACCAGGAAGTCGCCGTTCTCCTCGGGGAGCACGCCCTGGAGCAGCTCGCCGAAGGTGCCGGAAGCGGTGCTCATGCCGGTCACCGCGGCATAGGGGTTCGGGGCGTGCCCCGTGACGTCCTGGTGGAGGGCGGCACCGGGGATCCTCATCACTGATGCCGTCCCTCCGGCCCGGCGAGCAGCCGGTCGACCTCGGCCGCTGCCGCGTCGATCCGCTCCCGCCGGCCGTGCCAGCGCTTCTCCGCCGCTTCGAGCCGGGCAGCCTGATCGGCGAGCAGGGAGCGCACGGCATCAGGGTGGGCCGAGCCCGCGGAGCGCTTCGCGGCCAGGGCACCCGGCACGCTCATGGCTTCGGCCAACAGGTCTGCGGAGTGATCGGCCGTGTAGCCCTCGGCGGCGAGTTCGGCGTCGAGCAGCGCACCGTCCGGCTGCGCGGGGGGCAGCCCGCGCTCCACCGCCCGGACGATGTAGCGTCCGGCGACGACCTGAGCACTGCGCCAGGGAACCCCGGCCCGCAGGGTCAGCAGATTGGCGAGGGTGAATCCGCCCAGGTACTCCTTCTCACACGCCTCGCGCATCCGGTCCTCGCAGAACCGCAGGTTCTCCAGAACCGCGCCGAACAGCCGCAATACGGACAGGGTGGAGTCGAAAGCGGACGGCACCCCGGCCCCCGCCTCCTTGGAGACCTCGACGGAGTTGCTGAAAGGGGTGTTGCGCTGCCCGGAGGCGATGGCCGTGTAGGCCCCGCCGAGATGCGCTGTACGGGCCCGAATACGCTCCAGCACCGGGTAGTTCTTCTTCTGCGGCATCGCCGAGGAGATGCCCGACCAGTGGTCCGGCAGTTCGATGAAGCCGTACCCCGCACTGCCCCAGGCCATCAGGTCGGTGACGAAACGGCTCAGCGCGACGCCGAGCAGCGAGAACTCCGCGCATGCCTCCAACGCCCAGTCGCGCTGCGCAACCGACCGCAATGCGTGTGCACGCACCTCGGTGAAGCCGAGCAACGCGGCCATCCGGTCCCGGTCCCAGGGCAGCTCCTGCCCCGCCATCGCCCCCGCTCCCATCGGGGAGGCGTCGGCGGTGCGGTACACCGACTCCAGCCGTTCCAAGGTGTGCAGGGCCTGATCGCTCAGGGCCGCGAAGTAGAACCCGGGGCTGATCACCTGGGCCGGCTGCATGTGGGTGTAGCCCGGCATCACCAGCTCGGTGCCGCGCCCGGCCAGGGCGTGTGCGGTGCGTCCGAAGGCGACCAGTGCCTCGGCGGTCTCCAGCAGCCGCGTGCGGCCGTACATCACTTGAGCGGTGGCCTGGAGGTCGTTGCGGCTGCGGTCGACATGCCAGGCGGGCGGCACCGTGGCCAGTTGCCGGGAGACATGGCGCTCCAGGGTGAAAGCGATGTCGCTCATGTTCTCCCATGCCTCTCGGGCGACCGCTTCGGGAGTGACCTGGTCGAGCAGGTCGGCGAGGGCGCCGACCTCTGCCCCGTCCAGCAGCTTCAGCCGGCGGTACTCCAACAGCAGCACCTTCTCCAGCTGGACGTACCAGGGAAGCAGGGCCTCGATCTCGAAGCGGAGCTGTGGTTCGAGCACTTCGGTGCGCAGCAGTTCGTCGGGGCCGGAGGTGATCCTTCCGGTCAGCCCTGCCGCGCCGCCGGACAGGGGTTGCGTCGCATGGTCGTTGGCCATCTGATTCCTCACGGGGGAGACGGGGCATTTCGGTTCCACGCGGCCAGGACTGCCTCTCTCGCATCGGCCGCCCGGGTACGGGGGAAGTGGACTCCGCCACCGGCGAGCCGACGGTGCGTCACCTGGTCGGAGAGGAGCCGCCAGTCCCCGTATCCGTGATCCGGGTCGCGGTCCGGCCGGTCCGGACCGCCCTCGGCAACGATGAGCTCGATGGCTGTGCCCACCCGGTGGGCCGCCGGGTGCCGCCAGGCAGCCAGCAAGAAGGCGCCGGCCGATTGCACGTCGTGCCGGTAGGCAGGCCCCAGCAGCTGGGCCCGCTCGGGCTTGAGGCCGTCGAACTCGACGTAGGCACCCTCGCGCTGGAGCGTCGCGGCGACCTCCTGGTCACTCATGTCACGGACCCGGTCCATCCTGGCCCGCAGACCGGTCTGCCAGTCCGCGTCGGTACCGCCCATGACGAGATGGAACGGTGCCGAGGGGCCGTCCTGGAGAAGGTCGGCCAAGGCAAGTGCGGGCGCCGCGCCCTCCCGCTGGCCCCACAGCACCAGTGGCCGAGCGGGCAGTTGTGACAGTTCCCGCGCCACCCGGCGGGCCACCTCCGGTACGTCCACCAGATGCTGCGCGTCGGGTGCGAAGTCGTGTCCGGGCAGCTCGACGCCGTACACCTCGACGCCGTGCGGCGCGAGTTCCCGGGCCAGGGCCAGGAAATTGACCGCGTTGCCGCCGGCGTCGGGAAAGCAGAGGAGGCGGGCCTCGGGCACCGCTCGGCCCGGGAGCGCACCGGTCAGCGGGCGCAGCAGAGGGGTGCCCGGCCCGGACGGTGGCGTCTTCCCGCTCGCGTCCACGGCGCCGGCGAGATCGGCCAGCACAGGGTGCGCGACGATCTGGGCCAGTGAGACGAGACGGTCCAGCTTCACCACCAGCCAGGCCGCTGCGAGAGACGACCCGCCGAGCGCGAAGAAGCTGTCGGCCCGGCCGATGCGCTGCAACGGCACGCCCAGCACTTCCGCCCAGGCCATGGCCAGACGCTGCTCGGTGTGGGTGGTGGGCGCCGTGCTGGGTACCCCCGCGTGCCCGAGTGTGGCGGCCATTTCGGTGAGCATCTTCCGGTCCACCTTGCCGCTCTCGCTGACCGGCAGCGCATCCAGCCGGTGGCAGTACGCCGGGATCATGTAGTCCGGCAGGACCCGTGCCAGGGCCGTACGGACGCCGACGGTGTCGAGACGAGGAGCACCGACCAGGAAGGCGACCAGGACACGGTTGCGGTCGTTGCCGTCCGAGGTGACGACCACCGCGTCCTTCACGTCCTCCAGGGCCATGAGCTGGTTCTCGATCTCACCGGTCTCCACCCGGAACCCGCGGATCCTGACCTGCTGGTCGTGCCGGCCGACGAACTGCAGTCGGCCCCCGGGGAGCCAGCGCCCGAAGTCACCCGTCCGGTACATCGTCTGGCCGGGACGGAAGGGATCGGGCCGGAAGGCGGCGCGGGTCCGTTCGGGGTCGTTGACATAGCCGCGGCCGACGGCGACGCCCGAGAAGACGATCTCTCCGGTGGAGCCGAGCGGCGCCAGTCCGCCCTGCTCGTCCATCACATAGCCATGGACGTTGCGCCGCATCCGGCCAAGGGTGACGGGCCCGGGGTCCGGGGCCCGGTCGAGGATCTCGTGCATGGTGTCGTCGGAGAGCTCCGTCGCGCCGTACGCATTGACCAGCACAATGTCGGGGCGCCCCGCGAACCACCGGCGTACCAGGGCGGGTTTGAGCTCCTCGCCCGTCACCGAGACCGCGCGCAGCTCGCCGAGTTGGCGGGGCTGCCGGTCCAGGGCGGTGATCAGCGCGTCGAAGTAGGACGGGGCGAACTGCGCGACGGAGATGCGTGACGCGATCAGCTCCGTCACGAAGCGGTCCACGTCCAGGAGGACGTGGGTGTCCACGATGCGTACACTGCCGCCGGCCAGCAGCGGCGCGATCAGCTGCCACAGTGAGATGTCCAGTGACGGTGCGGCGGTCTGTGCCACCACGTCACCGGGGCCGAGACGGAGATCCTCCACCTTCATCAACAGGTGGTTCAGCAACCCGGCGTGCTCGCACATCACGCCTTTCGGTACGCCGGTGGAGCCAGAGGTGAAGTAGAGGTAGGCGAGCTGACGTGGCGCGAGGGGGCGACCGGGGTTGCTGACGGCCCGTGCGTCTCCGCCCGGGCCTCCGTATCCGGCGCACAAGGCCGCGGCGTCCATGAGCCGCCGTGTCTCCGCGCCACCCGCGGCGGCGCGCGCCTCCTCCCCGGACCCGAGGACGAACCGGCATCCCGCCCCGTCGAGCTGCGAGGCGATCCGCGCGGCCGGGTAGCCCGGCTGCACGGCGAGGTAGCTGCCGCCCGCCTTGAGCACACCGAGAACGGCCGCTGCCCATTCCAGGCCGCGGTCCATGACGACGGCTACCACGTCCTCGTCCTGCAGCCCGTCCGCCAGCAGCGCGTGGGCTATGCGGTTGGCGGACACATTGAGCCGGTCGTAGCTCCATGACCGGGTTCCGTGCGTCACCGCCACCGCGTCGGGTGCCGCCCGGACCTGATCCTCCAGCCGCTCCACGAACAGCCTGCCGTCGAAGGGCTCGGCCCTGCCCGCCAGTCCGTATATCTGGAAGTGGCGTTCGTCCGCGGAGAGCAGGCTCTGTTCCGCCGCCGGTGCGTCGGGGTGGGCGGCAAGGAGCTCCAGGGCCCGCCCGTGGTAGCCGACGATCCGGATCAGATGCTCCTCGGACATGACGTCCGAACGCGACCGGGCGCGTATGGTGACGCGGTCCCCGCACACGGTGACACGCACCCACAGCGGTGGCGTCTCCTCCTGGGCCGGATCCGTTGCGGACAGGTCGAGAACGGATTCATGGCGTGGCTCGGGAGCCGTGCCAGGAGCGGGAGCCCGTCGGCTGCCCGCCGCGGCCTGTGTGATGAGCTCGCGCCAACTGCTGCGCAGCACCCCCCGGACACTCAGCGAGCGGGGTGCACCCGGATCACCGTCGGCGGGTACGTACCCGGAGAGGGGATTCTGCTCTGCGGTCAGCGCCCCGACCACCCGGAGGTGCGCGGCGAGGAATACGGCCTCCATCGGGGCCGTGCTCTCGGTGGCGACCGTGAACAGCCGGGCGGTCGTCTCGGGAGACAGAGCGAGTTCGGCGGTCGGCCAGGAGCGCTCATCCGACTGCGGTGCGGGCCACCGCGGGACGCGTGCGGCCGCGTTCACTCCGGCGCGCTCCGCCGCGCCCTCGTCCGTCGTCCCGGCCGAGACGGAAGAGTCCGAAGCCTTCGACACGTGATCGCCAACCTACCGAGGAATGGACGGAAGAATGTGTGGTGCGACATCGCCCACATGACCATGCTGTCGGCGGGCACTGACAGGCCACTGACGTACCGCTACCGGTGTCCACCGGGGCAGCCGTCAGCGCGTGTGCGGCCCGGACAGGTCGATGTCGGGGATCGGGACGTCCGGGGTGGCGGCGGCCGTATGCAGCAGCTGCGTGAAGCGGGTGCAGAGGGCTTCGACAGCGGGCCGGTCGAAGAGCCCGGTCCGGTACTCGACCACACCGTCGAGCCCACGGCAGGTGCCGTCGGCGTCCCGCCGCTCGAACAGGCCGAAGGTCAGGTCGAACCCGGCGGAACCCCTGCCGATCAGGTCCACGGTGGCAGAGGCGCCCGGTAGCTCCAGCCTTTCGGGGAGGGACGGTGTGACCACCAGCATCACGCGGAACAAGGCCCGGCCGAACACCGCCCGCCCTCGTGCGGCCCGCCGGGGGCCCTCCGCTTCCACGACCAGGTCGAAGGGCACATCCTGGTGGGCGAAGGCCCCTAGATCGGCTTGTGTGACCCGGTCCAGCAGTTCACGGAAGGTCGGCTGCCCCGAGGTGTCGGTGCGCAGTACGAGTGTGTTCACGAAGAACCCCACGAGGCCGTCGAGTTCTGCGTCCGAGCGGTCCGACACCGCCGTGCCGATCGGGATGTCCGTCCCCGCGCCGAGACGGGTGAGCAGCGCGGCCAGCGCGGCGTGAGCCACCAGAAAGAGGCTGGCCTGCTGGTCCGCGGCCACGTCCAGGAGCTGTCGGTGTACGTCTGCGGGGACGGCGAAGGCAACGGTGTCGCCGGCGCCGTGTGCCGGGCTCCCGGCCGGCGCCTGCTCGGTGCGTTCGTCGGGCAGCGGGATGTGTTCGGGCAGGTCGGCCAAGGCGGCTTTCCAGTAGGCGAGCTGACGGGCCCGTAGGGCGCTGGGCTCGTCGTCGGTACCGAGCAGCTCGCGCTGCCACAGGGTGAAGTCGGCGTACTGAACGGGCAACGGCGGCCAGTCCGGGGCGTGACCGCTGACGCGGGCCTGGTACGCGGTGCCGAAGTCGTCCAGCAGCCAACGCAGCGATGCGCGGTCGCAGGCGATGTGGTGGAGCAGCAGGAGCAACGTCTGCTCACATGAGTCTTCGGTGGTGAAAAGGGAGGCGCGCAGGGGGAGTTCGCTCTCCAGGCGGAAGGGTCGCCCGGCGGCGGTGCTCAACGCGTCCGGCAGGTGGTCCGGGGTGACGGATTCGACCGTGAGCGCCGGGCGGGCTTCCGCGACCGGCAGGATGTGCTGGACAGCCCGGCCGCCTCGCTGCTGGACGACGGTGCGCAGTGTTTCGTGCCGGGCGGCGAGGTCGCTCAAGGCGGCACGGAGGGCCTCCTGGTCCAGTTCGCCGTCCCAGCGCAGAACCAGGGGAACGTTGTAGGTGCTGTCGGGGCCCGCGAGTCTGTGCAGGAACCAGAAGCGGCGTTGGCCGAAGGAGAGCGGGACCGGCTCGGTGCCCCGTTCACCGGTCAGCGGAAGCCGAGGAAGGGGCTCGGGCTCGCGCGCCGCGGAGGCGTCGCCCGCCTGATCCATGTCGTCCAGATGAGCGGCGAGCCCGGCCACGGTCGGGTGGACGAAGACATCCCTGACATCCAGCTCGGCCCAGGCGCCGAGGCCGGCTCGGCGCACCATCGTGACCAGCCGCGTTGCCAGCAGGCTGTCACCCCCGAGGTGGAAGAAGTCGTCGTCGGCGCCGACCTGATCCACACCGAGCAGGTCGGCGTAGAGCCTGGTCAGCTCGGCTTCCAGCGGAGTCGCCGGGGCACGGGACGGCGTGTGCGCGCGGGCATGGGGAGACGGCAGCGCTGCCCGGTCCAGCTTCCCGTTGGGGGTGAGCGGCAGCTTGTCGAGTGTGACGAAGAGGGACGGGACCAGATGCGCCGGAAGCCGCGCGCGCAGCCATTCCCGCAGCCGGCCGAGAGCCTGCCCGGTATCGTCCGCAGCCTCGCGGGTGGGTACGACGTAGGCCACCAACCGCGGCTCGCCGCCGGCTTCTTGACCGTCCCCCGTCCTGGCGGGGGCCGGGCTGTCAGGAGCACCGGAGCTGGCCAGCACGGCGCCGCCCGCCACGCCGGGGGCGGCCAGGAGGGCAGCCTCCACCTCGGCCGGTTCGATCCGGAAGCCACGGATCTTGGCCTGGTCATCGGCCCTGCCGAGATACTCCGGTGAGCCGTCCCGGCGGGCGCGTACGAGGTCGCCCGAGCGGTACATCCGCGACCCCGCGGGGCCGAACGGGTCGGCCACGAAGCGTTGCGCCGTCAGCACGGCACGGTGCAGATAGCCCCTGGCCACACCGGGTCCCGCGACATACAGCTCGCCCGTCACCCCGGGGGGCACCGGGCGCAGCCGGCTGTCCAGCACGTACAGCCGGGTGCCGGCGACGGCCTTGCCGATCGGGACCACCCGCGCCCTGCCGTGGGTGTGGTCCAGATCGAGCCGAGTGGAGAGCACTGCGGTCTCGGTGATGCCGTACATGTTGACCAGGACGGGCGCGGAGCCGTGGTGCCGCCCGTACCAGGAACGCACCAGAGCGGGGGGAAGCGCCTCTCCGCAGAAGATGACGTGGCGCAGGGACAGATCCCGTCCGCGTTCCGGATCTTCGGCGTCGGCCTGGTCCAGCGAACGGAAGGCGGAGGGCGTCTGGTTGAGTACCGTAACCCGCTCCCGGACCAGCAGGTCGAGGAAGGCGCGGGGGGAGCGGCTCACCTCGCGGGGGACGGGCACCAGCCTGCCGCCGTGCGCGAGGGCACCCCACATCTCCCACACGGAGAAGTCGAAGGCACAGGAGTGGAACATCGCCCATGTGTCGCTCGGACCGAAGCCGAAATCGGCTCCTCCCGCCTGCAACAGGGCCACCGGACCGCGGTGTGGGACCACCACGCCCTTGGGGCGGCCGGTGGATCCGGAGGTGTAGATGACATAAGCGGGATGGTCGGCCGTCAGCGGCTCCCTGCGGTCCGCGTCGGTCAGGTTGCCGTCGTCCTCGGGGGAGCAGGCGCCATGCGTCGTCGGCGTGCCCGCGGCGGCCCCCGTCACGTCCGCCTCGGACAGTACGCATACCGGCCGGGCGTCGGTGAGGATCTGCTCCGTGTGCTCCCGCGGCCATCCCGTGTCGAGCGGGAGGTAGGCGGCTCCGGTCTTGGTCACCGCCAGGATCGCGGTGACCACGTCCTCGACGCGGGGGAGCAGGACGGCGACGGTGCGTTCGGGGCCCGCGCCGCGCCCAACCAGCGCCCTGGCCAGCCGATTGGCCCGCGCGTTGAGTTCGGCATAGGTGAGTTGCCGGTCGCCGTGGCGGATCGCGGGGGCGTCCGGGGTGAGCGCGGCCCAGTGCTCGAAGAGTTCGGGGAGTGTGCGGGGTGAGGAAGGCGTAGGCGTACCGATGCGCGGTACCAGGAGTCTGCGCTCTTCAGGTGCCAGCAGATTCAGCTCGCCGACGGTGCGCCCGGGCTCGTCGATCAACTGATCGAGCAGGAGTACGCAGCGGTCGGCCTCGGCGGCGACTTCCTCGGGCTCGTACCGCTCGGCCTCGGCGTGTACTTCCACCATCAGGCCGGCCCGGCCGCGTTCGGGCCTGATCATGACGGAGAGATCTTCCCCCGCGCCGGTGTTGAGCTGTCTGAGGGACATCGGCCGCCCGGCGAACGTGCGGCCGAAGCTGAAGGGGACGATGTTCGCGGTCAGGTGGTACGGCGCGTGCGTGGACCCGGTGAAGCCGAGGTCGCGGCGGAGATCGTCGTAGCGGTAGCGCTGGTGTTCCAGGGCTTGGGTGGTTGCCGCACTGACGGTGCTGATGAGTTCGGCGAGCGGTTGACGCGGGTCGATCGGTACCCGCAGCGGCAGCACGTTCGATGCGGCGCCGGCCACGGCACCCGCCGTCCCGGAGGTACGGCAGGCGACCGGGAACCCCACGACGACCTCGTCACCCCCGCCGGTGCGGGCGTGGTCCAGCAGGACGGCGGAGGCGGTGGCGACCGCGGTCCAGGGGACGTCGAGTGCGCGTGCGCGTGCGCGGAGGGCGGCCACCCGGTCGTCGGGCATCCGGGATGCAGCGTGCACCGGTGCCCGTACCGTCCGGCCGGGCATGCCCCCGCCAGGGTCACCCGGTTGGGACGTACCCGGCCGGACGGCTCCCCGCCACCCGGCCATCTTCGCCGTCCAGAACCGGCGGTCGGCTTCGAAGTCGGGCGAGGAGCGGTAGTCCCGCTCGACGTTGAGCAGGGTGTCCCACGGCACGTGGTGGCCCGGCCGGGGGGTCTCGCCACGCTCCAGCGCCGCGTAGATCTCGCTGAGCCGTCGGGCGAACAGCGCCAGCCCGAAGCCGTCCACCACCAAGTGGTGGACGAGCAGATACCAGCAGACCCGGTCTTCGGAGAGGCGCAGGAACGCGGTCCTGAACGCCGGACCGTTCGCCAGGTCCAGCGGGCGGGCGATATCCGCCCGCATCCAGTCCAGCGCGGCGGCCATCGGCACGGCTTCCCGCTGGAGGTCGACGACCGGTATGCGCCAGGCCGGCAGGGGACCGCCCCACTGCCTCGGCTCCCCGGAGACAGCGACGGTGAACCGGGTCCGGAACGGTTCGGTCTCCGCCACGGCGTACCGGAAGGCTGCCTCGTACAGCTCCGGATCGAGATCTCCGGCGATCTCGAATGCACTCGCCAGTTGGTACTGGACCGGAGACGTGAGCTGCTGCGCCAACCAGATCCCCTGCTGCACCGTGGTGAGCGGCATCGACGGGTCGTCCGCCGAGTGCGCCTGTTCCGGCTGGTTCCTCACGGAGTGCTCACCGGCCCTTTCCGAGCTGTCTCGACACCCCACCGCTCGACGAGGACCCGGCCGATGTCGGCGAGCACGGCGGGTTGCCCCATCTCCATGTGCGTGCAGTCGATCGGCAGGACCTCAAGCGCCCCGTTGATCAGTGGGCGCCACAGGTCGAGCGTGGTCTCGGGCGCGTGGTCGTGCGAGGTGAACATCACGGCGTCCCCGCCGAACGGGCGAGGCTTGTGCAGGCTGGTGACCTGCGCGTTGTTGGTGATGATCCGGGCCAGTGCGGCGATTCGCTGTTCGTCGAACGACGCCAGCGGCCCCTCCTGCCCACGGGCGATCTCCACGTACCGCGGATACGTCAGTGACTCGCCCGCCCACAGAGAGGGGTCGTAGCCGAAGAATTCCAGGAGCAGCCCGAGGACATCCCGGCCGGCGACCGTACCCGGCGCGGACTCCGTCGAGCCCGTGTCCTCCGCGACGCCTGTGGCCGTGGGGTAGGCATCCAGGATCGTCAGCGTCTGCACCGGCTCACCGCTCTGCTCCAACTGCACAGCCATCTCGTGGGCGACAACGCCCCCGAAGGACCAGCCGAGAAGGTGGTAGGGGCCCGTGGGCTGGATCGATCTGACATGGGCCAGGTAGTCCGCCGCCATCTCCCGTACGGACGTCGGCAGCGCTTCGGAACCGTCCAGACCTCGGGCCTGCAGGCCGTACACCGGCCGATCGGCGCCGAGCGGTGAGGTGAGTCCCGCGTAGGACCAGGAGAAGCCCGCCGCCGCATGCACACAGAACAGAGGTGCCTGGTCGCCCGACTCCCGCAGCGGCAACAAGACTCCGATGCCGCTGTCGGAAGTTTCCTGGATGCCCCGCCATGTGTGGCCCGGGCTGCCGTCGTCCGCCTCGGGTGAGGGCGGGGAGCCGGGACTTCCGGTGTGCGCGGCGGCCGTTGCGGCCCCGGCGAGCGCGTCCCTCGGGGCCGTAGCTGTCCCGGTTCTTCCGTCGGCGGCCACGACGGTGGCGGTGCCCGGCCCGTTCAAGGCCGAGGGGCGCATGTCCTCCGCTGCCGTGCGCTCCACGGGATCCGGGCTCCTCGTACGGCTCGCCGCGCGGGCGACCTGAGCCAGCGCTCTGACCGTCTTGTGCTCGAATATGTCCTGCGGTGTGAGGACAAGCCCTCCCCGGCGCAGTCGGCTCAGCAGTTGGATGGACATGATGCTGTCGCCGCCGAGGTCGAAGAAGCTCACGTCCGCGGGAACGTCGGTGAGCCGGAGCACCTCGCGGAACGCCCGCGCCATCTGCTCCTCCCGTGCTCCGTCGGCTTCGGGCGCGCCGGCCTCCAGCGGCCGTACGCCCGTCGGGAGCTTCTTGCGGTCGAGCTTGCCGCTGCCCATACGCGGCAGCGCGGAGGCGGCATGCAGCTCGGCCGGGACCAGATGCGCCGGCAGCCGCTCGGCCACCCATTCCCGCAGTGCGTGGTGACTGGGCAGGCGGGCCCCCTCCGAGGGCACCAGGTAGGCCACGAGCCGGGTGTGGCCGCTTGTCTCCTCCCGGACACCGGCCATGACCTCGGTGACGGCGGGGTGCCGAGCGAGCACCGCCTCCACCTCGCCGAGTTCGATACGGAAGCCGTTCACCTTCACCTGCCCGTCCGCGCGGCCGAGGAAGGCGAGCTGCCCATCGGGACGCCAACTGGCCAGATCCCCGGTCCGGTACATCCGTGCGCCGGACGGGCCGAACGGGTCGGCGACGAAACGCTCCGCGGTGAGCCCGGGCCGACGCAGATACCCCCGGGCGAGGCCGTCTCCCGCCAGGTACAACTCGCCCTGACAACCGGCCTCCACCTGGCGGAGCGAGGTGTCGAGCACATAGGCGCGGACGTGGCCGAGCGGCCGTCCGATGGGGGGCGCACCCTCCGCCGCAGGACCGTCGTACGTCGCGGCAGCGGCGTGGAGGCCGGCCGCGGTGGCATGGACGGTGGCTTCCGTGGGCCCGTACGCGTTGAGCAGCCGGGTGCCGGGCATGATCTCCCGGATCCGCGCGGCGAGGGCCGAGGGGAGGGCTTCCCCGGTCATCAAGAGCGTCGTGGCCGACACATCGAGCCCCGCGCTCTCCAGCAGCTTGGAGAACACGGACGGGATGGCGCACAACAAGCCACCCGACCAGCGTGGTGGGTCGTTGTCGAGCAACGACAGGAGACTCTCGACCACCTCGACGCTGCCGCCGCCCGCCAACGCCGGGAAGATCTCGGCCACCGACACGTCGAAGCTGAAGGAGCACGCCGCCAGCACCTGCGCCAACGATGCGGTGCCGAACTCCGCGGCTGCCCAGTCCACCAGTGCGACCACACCGCGGTGCGGCACCACGACCCCCTTGGGAGTGCCGGTGGAGCCCGAGGTGTAGGTGATGTACGCGGGATGCGAGGGCCGCAGCGGTTCGGGGCGGTCATCGTCGCTCGGTGCTGCGGGTGAGAAGCGTGCCAGCTCCTCGGCGATCACGGGGGAGTCGAGCCGGATGATCGTGGTCGACCGGCTTACGGCGTCCGCGGCATACGCGTCGGTGGCGGTGTCGGTCAGCACACAGAGGGGTTCCGCGTCCTCGACCATGAAGCGGAGCCGTTCCTCCGGGTATCCGGGATCGAGAGGCAGGTAGGCGGCGCCGGTTTTGAGCACCGCGAGCATCGCCACGAGCGTCCTGGCGCGCCGAGGGAGCAGCAGCCCGACGACCGACTCCGGTCCGGCGCCCCGGTCGAGCAGGAGCCGGGCCAGCCGGTTGGCGCGCGCGTGGAGCTCGGTATAGGTGATCTTCTCGTCGGTGCCGATGACGGCGACCGTTTCGGAGTGGTTCCGGGCGGCGCTCTCCAGCAGGTCGGTGAGCGTGTGGTGGGCCGTTTTGGAGGCTGGGCCGCTCGTCCCCGGGTGGACGGCCGCCTGTTCGTCCGCTGCCGACGGGGCGAAGGTGCCGATCGGGCGCTCCGGGCCGGCCGAGGCCAGGGACAACAGCTGCCGGAAGCGCTGGGCGTGTGCGTCGAGTTCGGCGACGGGACAACGATCCTCCGCACCGCTGAAGACGACCCTCAGACCTTGATCCGCGGGGCCGTCGTCGAGTGTGACGCGTATGTCGTGGACCGGGTCGGGCACCAGGTCGTGCACCGTCACGGACAGTTCACCGAACCGCACGAGGGGCCCGGGGGTGCGGATGTCGACGACGGGCCCGAAGAGCGGGGGCCGCTCGTCCGGCATTCCGGCCTCGCGATATATCTCCCGTTGGCCCAGCCGCTGGTGTATGCGTGCCTCGCGCGACTCCCGGGCGGCCTCCTGGACCAGTTCGGCGAAGGTGGTGACGGCCCGTACCGTCAGCCGAAGCGGCACGGTGACATCGCGCGCGTCCACGACACGCCTGCTCACCCGGCTCGGCCGGCCGTCCACCGGCATACCGATCACCACATCCGTGGCACCGCTCAGCCGGTGGGCGTAGGCCGCCACAGCGGCGTACAGCACTGCCCGCACCGGCACACCGCCGTGCCGGGCGGCGGCACGGACGCGTTCGGTGCCGGAGGCGCCGAGCCTCACCGGGCGGGAATTCACCGGTGCGCGCAACCCGTCGGCGGCCCGGGCGGGAGCGGGGGCGAAGGTCACCGGCTCGGGGAGGTCGGTGAGCCGTCGGCGCCAGTGGGCGCGGTCGGCCTGCTGCGCGGGGGACCCGGCGTACTCGGCCGTTGACGAGAGGAGCTGGGCTCGGGTGGCCAGTGCGCCGTCAGCGGCCGGAAGGCCCTCGGTGAGCGCCGTGTAGACCTCGGAAACCCGACGGGTGATCAGTGAGCAGCCGAAGTGGTCGACGGCGGCCCGGTGGTGTCGGTGGAACCAGCGGTGGTGCTCCGGGCCGAGCCGCAGCAATGCCTGGGTGGACCAGATCTGTTGGCTCTCCTCGCCGCCCCGTGTGGGCTCCGCTCCCCGCTCCAGTGCCGCGCGAGCCCACGCATCCGCCGCGCCCCGCGGGTCCGCCTCCGTGCTCAGGTCCACCACGGTCAGCGGCAGGCCGCCCGGACTCTCCGGTGCAGGCGACCCGTCCGCTCCCTCGCCGCCCGCGTGCCTGCGCCGTGCGGTGGTTTCTGCCATGACCTGGGCGACTGCC
Source organism: Streptomyces sp. NPDC029159 (assembly GCF_055564055.1). Lineage (NCBI taxonomy): Bacteria > Bacillati > Actinomycetota > Actinomycetes > Kitasatosporales > Streptomycetaceae > Streptomyces > Streptomyces sp. NPDC029159. The sequence goes on along the minus strand of NZ_JBVHWT010000001.1, from coordinate 163,512 downwards.
GTGCCCATCGTGGTGATGTCCAGATCGCCGTGGATCTCCACGAGCTGGGCGGTGTGGTCGCTGAGGGCGGTGGTCCGCGAACCGGATTCCCGGCCGGCGGGTCCGTCATCCTCGGCGTCGGATACGGCCGTGCGGATGCCCTTGCCGTCAGCCATGATCGGTTCCTCCCCGCGCGACGAGGTGCTGGGGTGGGTACGGGTAGAAGCCGCTGCCCGACTTGCGTCCCACGTTGCCTTCGGCGACGAGACGGGCCAGCAGGGAGCAGGGCCGGAAGCGGTCCTCGCCGGTATGCCGGCGTAGCACTTCCAGAGAGTCGGCGATGGTGTCCAGTCCGATGAGGTCGGCTGTGCGCAACGGCCCCATGGGGTGCCCGAAGCAGTCCTGGAAAATGCGGTCCACGGTCTCGGCGTCGGCGGTTCCCTCGCCCAGCACTGCGGCCGCCTCGTTGAGCGTCAGCATCAGCACCCGGTTCGTGACGAAGCCGGGGGCGTCACGTACCACCAGAGCGTGCTTGCCGACGAGGGAGAGGAACGCCTCCGTTCGCTCCACGGTGAGACCACTGGTCTCCGGCGCGCAGATCACCTCCACCGCGTCCTTGAGCGGAGCCGGGTTCATGAAGTGGGTGCCGATGACCCGGTCGGGGCGGGCGGTGAAGGAGCCGAGGCGGCTGACCGGGATGCACGAGGTGTTGGACGCGAAGATCGTTTCCGTGCCGCAGATCCGGTCCAGTTCACGGAGGATCCCCTCCTTGATGTCCTCGTCCTCCTTGGCGCACTCCACCACCAGGAGAGCGTCCGCCATGTCGCCGAGCTCGGCGGACCAGGTCACGAGGGATTCGGTGCGCGGCGCGGGCGCGCCCGCCCGCGGCCGCCGGTCCCCTCGGCGCAGCAGTGCGGACGTCCTGATTCCGGCGCGGAGCCGAGTGGGCCCGGAGGCCAGTACCTCGGGGTCGTTGTCCATGACGACCACGGGATGACCGGCTTCGGCGAAGCACTGCGCGACACCGACCCCCATCGTGCCGGCACCGACGATGCCCACCAGCGCTCCGGCCGGAACGGTCGGCGCGCTCTGCTGAACGTCTTTCTGATCGCCCACTGTGGCAAGTCTCCTTGGTCGGCCGGGCCGCGTCAGTCGTGGTGTGCGGAGCGTGCGGTGACCGCCTGCACAGGTGTGCCTGGGCCGGTCGCCGTGTGGAGAGGCCACAGGCTCGACAGCGGTGCACCGGGGGCGCGGGTGGCCGCACGCATCATCGCGAGCAGCCCATCGATGAGGGCCCGGGCGCTCGAACGGTCGAAGAGCTCGGTGCGGTATTCCAAAGAGAGGGACAGCTCGTCCTGTCCCGGCCCTTCGAGGACGGACCAGGAGAGGTCCAGCTCGCTGCGGCCGGGCGGCAGGGTGATCCGCTCTGCGTCGGTGCCGGGCGACCGCACAGCGGCCTTCTCCGTGCCGGCCACCGAGCCGACCGCCCTCGGCAGCACCTTGTACGAGTACGCCACGTCGAACAGTGGTGCCCGGCCGGGTTCGTGAGGCACTCCGGCTGCCCGCGCGATGTCGGTGAGCGGAACTCCCTGGTGCTGTGCCGCGGCGGTGAGGGTGTGCCGCACCCGGGTGGTGAGCTGCTCGAAGGACGGGTCGTCGGACAGGTCCAGACGTAGCGGCAGGTTCCGTGCGTAGGTCTCCGTCCGAGGGTGGGCAGACGAGAGGGGAAGCGCCGTGTCGGTCAGTCCGATGAGGACCTCGTCCGCCTCTGTGCGCAGGGCGAGCAGGGCGGTGAGGGCCGCGAGCACGCCCTCCCCGGTCCCGGTACGTCCCACCGCGTGAGCGAGGTCCTCGGGGACCCGGGTTCCGAGGGTGGCGGTGGCGCCGGTGCCGTGGGCGGGCCGGGGCCGATCGAGCGGCAGCGTCCCGTCGGGCAGGCCCGTCAGTGTCCGGCCCCAGTAGGCGAGTTGGTCCTCCCGCCGAGAGGTTGTCCAGGGCTTGGGGCGTTCGCCGGACAGCGTGGGCGGCTCGGCCCGCCGTCCGCCCAGGAAAGAGCCGTACACAGGGAGGTCGCGGTAGCACACGTCCTCGCCCTCCGCGATGGCGTGCAGCAGTTTCACGAACGCATCGGACATGGCGGAGATCGTGGCGGCGTCGAAGAGCTGCGTTGCGTACTCCATCGTGACCACGATCTCGTCCTCGTCCGCCAACTCGCCCACGATCATCGAGAGGTCGAACTTGGCGGTGCCGGGCGGCAGCCCGGGGAAATGAGGGATGACCTCCGGGTCGTGCGCCGGTCCGACGGCCATCTCGCCGAAAGCGGCGGCGGGCGGCAGTGTCTGGTGCACGTACATCACGTCGAAGAGCGGGTTACGGCTGGGATCACGGTCTCCCACGACCTCGTGCACGACCTGGTCGAACGGGACCTCCTGGTGGTCCAGGGCGCCGAGCACCACCCCGCGCACCTGGCGCAGCAGCTCACGGAAGCTCGGGTCACCCGAGAGGTCCGAGCGGAGTGCGATCGTGTTGTTGAAGAATCCGAGCAGGCCCCACAGTTCCGGCCGACTCCGGCCGACGGTCGGGGTGCCGACGATGATGTCCTGCTGGCCCGACCAACGGGCGAGCAGCACGTTGAGGGCGGTGAGCAGCACCATGAACAGCGTGGCCGTCTCCTCGGCGCCCAGTGCGCGCAGCCGCTGCACCAGGGTGCCCGGGAGGGTGAACTCGTGGGTCGCACCCGCGAAGTCCATCCTGTCGGGACGCGGCCGGTCGGTGGGCAGTTCCAGGGCGGGCGGGTCGCTCAGCCGCTCGCGCCAGTAGCTCAGTTCACCGTCAAAACGCGAGTCGGCCATCAGCTCACGCTGCCAGCGGGCGTAGTCCGTGTACTGCACCGGTAGCGGGTCGACTTCGGGGGCACGGTTGTGCAGGCGGGCCGTGTAGAACTCCAGAAGCTCCTGCATGTGGATCTGGGGGGCCCAGCCGTCGTTCACCGCGTGGTGCATGCACCAGCAGACGATGTGGTCGTCCTCGCCGGTCCGCACGACGGTCACCCGCACGAGCGGATCGTTGGCGATGTCGAAGACCCACCGCATGGCGGAGGTGACGACCGCATCTGCTGCGGCCTTCGGATCCCTCTCGGCGGAGACATCCAGATACGTAAAGAATTCCCCCAGTTCGGGGCGGATCTTCAGCCCCGAACCGCCGGTGGCGGTCTCGACGAGATTCGACCGCAGCACCTCGTGGCGCCTGGCCAGGTCCTCCCACGCGAGCCTGAAATTCTCGACGTCCAGAGGGCCGCGGTACCGGGATGCGCCGGGGAGGTTGTAGAGCGTGGTCGTCGGGTCGAGCTGGTGGTGGAACCACATGCGCTCCTGCCCGTACGACAGCATCAGCTCCCCACCTGGGACGATCGGCGGCAATTCCGCGCCGTGTGGTTCGGGGACGGCCGGGGCGGCAGGCGCAGCGGTGGTGTGTGGCGATTCCGGCGCGGGCGCGTCCCGTGCCCGGTCGTGAATGGCCTGCGCGAGCGAGCTGATGGCGGGGTGGTCGTAGATATCGGCCATCCTGAGCCGGACCCCGTACCGCTCTCGTACCCGATCCAGGAGCTGGAGGGCGATGACGGAGTTGCCGCCGATGGCGAAGTAGTCCGCATCGGCCGGGACCCCGTCCGCGTGCAGCAGCTCGACGAGGCTGCTCCGCAGCCAGTCGAGCACGGTCCCGGATTCCGCGGTCCGTTGTTCGTCGGCCGGGTGGTTCGGCTCCTCGGCGGCGGCCGTGGGCTCAGGTGTCGGCATCAGTGCCGGAGCCGGAGCTGGAGCAGGAGCCGGGGCGGCGGGCCTACGGACCACGTCGTCGTAGGACAGCACCTCACCCAGTGGCCTGGCCCAGCAGCGAACGCCGGTGAAGGGATGTCCCGGCAGCGGAACCCGGCGTGCCGACGTGGCTCGCAGCACCGACCAGTCCAGGCTGACGCCCTGCTCGTACAACCGGCCCAGCAGCTCCAAGGCGGCGGAGTCGGCGGCACCAGGGCGCAGACGGAGCACGCGGGCGTCCTCGCGGTGGTGGAGACGGGTCGCCAACCGGTCGCTGATCTCGCCGCGGAGCGCCAGCTCCACGAACACCACGGGGCCGTCGGAGAGCTGCTCGTCCGCTGCCGCGTACAGCTGCTCCACCCGGAGCGGGCTGCCCGACAGCGCGGGGTCCTGCCCGCTGCGTGCCCGCCTCAGCGTTGCGGTGTCTTCGGCGCTGAGATCGCCCCGCAGGTACCTGGCGGTGTAGCGGGAGAACCCCGAACTCATCAGCCCGTCGGGCGTGACCCCGGCCTGGACGAGCCGCCGGTACGTGGCGAGCTGTCCGCCGACCATCGCGGTGCGGTCGGCCGGTGCCGGCAACGCGTCCGGCAGCTGCTCGGCCGCCTCGCCGGGTGCGGCATCCGCGGAGAGCAGGAAGACCACCCGCGGCGTGACCACGGGGCCGGCGGCAGCGGTCCTGGCCGCCTCGGGCTTCTCGGACGTTTCGAGCCGGCGCCAGGTGACCTCGGCGGCCAGGCGTGCCGCCAGCTCGGAGGCGTCCCGGGCGACTACGGCGGCGCGGTAGGGATCATGCTCCCTCCCCTCGTTCAGCGTCCGCGCGATGTCGGCCAGCGGGAGGTCGGTGCCGCGCAGTGCGAGCGACAACTGCTCGCACTGGGAGAGCAGGTCCGCCCGGCTTCGGGCGGACACCGCCACCAGCTGCGGTGCGCCGACGGCAGGGCGCACCGGAGCGGTCACCGGGGGCTGCTCCACCACGCAGTGCGCGTTGACGCCGCCGAGACTGAACGAGCTCACGCCCGCCCGGCGCATCGTGTCGTCCCACTGCTCGAACGAGGTGACGACCTCGAGGCGGGCACCTTCGAGGTCGACCTCGTCGGCGGGTTCCTCGAAGTGCAGCGAGGGATACAGCTCGCCGTGGTGGACGCTGAGTACCGCCTTGATCAGCCCGGCGATTCCCGCGGCGTGATCCAGGTGCCCGATGTTGGTTTTGACCGAGCCCACCTTCACCGTACGGTCGCCGCCGGAACGGGCGAGGGCCAAGCCCTCGGCCTCGACAGCGTCACCGAGCCGGGTGCCCGAACCATGCGTCTCGATATATCCGGCGGTCGCCAGGTCCAGCGAGGCATGACGCCATGCCTTGGTGATGACCTCAGCCTGTGAGCGGGCACTCGGAGTGCTGATGGTCGCGGAATGCCGGCCGTTGTGCACCACGGCGCTACCGCGGATCACGGCGTGGATGAACGAGCCCTCTTCGACCGCCCGTTCCAGCGTGGTGAGGAGCACCGCGCCACCGCCCTCGCCGGCGCCCGCGCCGTCCGCGGCACGGTCGAACGCACGGGATCGGGCGGTGGGTGAGGCAATGCCGGGGAAGTCCGCCACCGCGGTCGCCGGCGGTACCAGGTGGCGCAGGCTCACCCCGCCGACGACGGCGTAGTCCGCGTCGTCGTCGCGGAGTTCACGGCACGCCTGGTGGACGGCGACGAGGGAGCCGTTGCAGCCGGTGTCCACCCCGTAGCAGGGTCCGGTGAAACCGAAGAGGTGGGAGATCCTGGCGGGCAGGGCGCAGGGGATGTTTCCGCTCATGCCGAGGGTGCCGTGCTCGCGTACCAGAGGTGCGTAGCCGTTGCTCGGCGAGCTGAAGATCACCGCTGTCCGGCTGTCCCGGAGCTCGGACGGGGCGTATCCGGCGTTCTCCAGGGCTTCCTGGGTGAGCTGGAGTGCCAGCCGGTGCTGCGGGTCGGTCACCTCCGCCTCGCGCCGGGAAAGCCCGAAGTACTGGTGATCGAAGAGGTCGATCCGCTCCAGGTAACCCTGTTCCGGATAGTCGTGCTCGGGATCGAGCCCCGTGTTCCGGATCCGTTCGGAGGGTATCGGACGCACCGAGTCCCTCCCCGCTCGCAGATTCGCCCGGAAGGCGGCCAGGGAATCCGCCTGAGGAAATCTCGTGGCGATGCCGATCACCGCGATGGCCGGCCCGCCGTGTGTCGTGCCCATACCGCTCATATCGCCTCTCCGTTCGCGGGTGTCAGAGCTCGTATGTGGCCGGCGGCACACATTCCTCGTCCGGCGGGTGTTCACCCAGGCGGTCGGCGATCCGCTGCGCCTGGGAGGCGATGGTGATGTGGTCGAACAGCTCGCCCACCCGCAGTACCTCAGGCCATTGCCTGTCCAACCTGTCGTGCAGGTCGATGACCTTGATCGAGCTTCCGCCGACGGCGAAGAAGTTGTCGTCCGGGGCGTAGTCGGAGTGTCCGAGGACCTCCGCCCAGATCCGGCCGACAGCGAGCCGGTGGCCGCTCCAGTCCTGGCCCGCAGAGCCTCTCGGGCCATGCCGGTCCGCCGGGATCAGCGTGCGGAGCGCGGCCCGGTCCGCTTTGGTGCTGTGGTCGAGCGGTATGTGGTCGACCGGTATGAACAGGGTCGGCACGGCCTGCTCCACCAGTCGGCCACGGCAGTGCCCACGCAGCTCCGCGGTGTCCGGCGGCCTGCTGCCGGGCGTCGGCAGCACGAAGGCGATCAGCTGCGGCTCGTCCTGCTCGGCAGGCTCGCAGAGCACCACGGCCTGCTCCACGCCGGCATGGCGCTCCAGCGCGCTCTCGATCTCGCCGAGTTCGATTCTCGTGCCGCGGATCTTGGCCTGATCGTCCCATCGGCCGTGGTAGTGCAGCGCGCCTCGTCCGTCGACGCTGGCGATGTCCCCGGTGCGGTAGAGACGCCCGCCCGGTCGGCCGTACGGATCCGCGATGAAGCGCTCGGCCGTACGGGCCGGCTGATTCGCGTAGCCCAGCGCCACCAGGGACCCGCCGACGTAGAGTTCCCCCCGCTCGCCGGCCGGGACTTCGCGCAGCCGCTCGTCCAATACCAGGGTCTGCACTCCTGGCCAGGGACGCCCGATGGGGACGCGCTCCCAGGCCGGGTCCGGATCGACCTCCACCGTGCAGGCGATGGTCGTCTCGGTGGGCCCGTACTCGTTGACGATCGGCACCTGTGGCAGTCGCTCGTGGTGTGCGCCCACCAGCTGAGGTGTGCACACTTCACCTCCCACGACCACGAGACGCAGTGTGTCGGGCAGGCCGCCGGGATCTTGGAGTACCGCCCGGTAGTAGGAGGGAATGTTGAACAGGTGGGTCACCCGGTGCTCCCTGGCCAGCCGGGCGAATTCCGCCACCTGCACGAGCTGCCGGGGATCGGGCAGCACCAGTGTGTGGCCGCCGGTGAGCGACCAGAACATTCCGCCGAGAATCCCGTCGAAGGACAGCCGCAACGCGATCAGAAAGACGGAGTGCTCGGTGCCGTACACCGGCCCCCGTCCGCTGATGGACGCCGCGAGCTGGCCTCGGCTGACCACCACGCCTTTGGGCACACCGGTGGACCCCGAGGTGTAGGCGACGTAGGCGGGGGACTCTTCCGGGACCGGTGGGTACGGGCCGGTGGGCGGCTCCTGCCGGCCCGTCTCGACGAGCCGCGTCAGCGGGAGGCCCGCCGCCTCCACGACCGTCGGCGGGTCGGGCAGCGCCGCGAGGGCGGAGGCCGGTACGGCATCGCCGCCCGCGCTCAGCACCACCGCGCAGTCGACGTCCCGGCACAGCGCTTCGAGCCTTCCCACGGGCAGGTCCGGTTCCAGGATTGCCCAGGTGGCGCCGGTGCGCAGGGCGGCGAGCATGGCGACCACCGACAGGGCGCTCTGCTGCGTCCGGACGCAGACGACCCGCCCCGGCCGCAGCCCCTGCTGCCACAGCAGACGCGCAAGACCGGCCGATGCGTGGTCGAGCTCGCGGTACGTCAACGAGACCCCGCCGATGACGAGCGCGATCGCCTCGGGCGTCCGGTCCACCTGGCTTCGGAAGGCGGTCCACACAGGCCGCACCTTCGCGGGGGACGGTGCGGGAGCGCGCTCACCGGTGCCGGCGGGACGTCGCGTCATCGCAGCCTCGCTTCCTGTGCTGTTCATGCCGCACCGACGATCACGCGCATATGACCGGGGGCCTTGGCCGGCGGACGCTCCGGGTCCACCGCGAGCACGAGGTGGTTCTCGCCGGTGACCGTGGTCTCGTAGCCGGCGAAGCGCATGGTGACCAGGAGATTTCGGTTGGCCTCGGTCGGGATGAAATGCGCCACCGGGCGTCGGCCGTCCGCCAGGGCCTGCTGGATCAGATGGTGCAGCAGCACGCTGCCCGCACCACGCGAGGCGACCCGGCAGGACATCAACATCAACCGCAGGACCGCGTCCTGCCCGACGAGTTCGGTGACGGACAGCCCGATGATCCCGTAGTCGCCGAAGCGGTCCTGGAGCGTGGCCAGCCGCACCTGGTGGTCCGGCGAAGCACTCAGCCGACGGAGTTCCTCGATTCCGTAGGTCAGCCCTGTGCTGTTGAGCTGATGGGTGCGGACGGTCAGCTCGCTGGCCCGGGAGAGGTCTTCCTCGGTGGCCGGCCGCAGCTCCATGACCAGGTCGAGTGAGTTGAGGAACGCCTGGCGCCCCTCGGTGAACCGTTCCTCGGCTTCCTGGCGTTGCCATTCGGCCTGGTAGAGCCGGCGTCGTCCGGTGGCCTCCGCGGTGATGTGCTCGGGCTGGAAGTCCCGGAGCTGTGGGAGCCGCCCGACGTCCGTCGCCGAATAGCAGCGGACCATGGGGAGTTCGCTCGCGACCTCCGCGCGCTCCACGGGATCGTTGTCGATGAACGCGATGGTGTCCAGGCCGATGTTGAGGGCCTTCGCGATCCGGCGTACCGCACCGGACTTGGCACCCCAGCCCACCTGCACCGCGCAGAACCAGTCGGCCAGGCGGCGTTCTGCCAGATGACGCAGGGACACCTCTCGCTCACCGCGGCTCGCGGCGGCATGCAGGATGCCGCGGCGGTCCAGTTCGGCCAGGGTCTCCAGCGCCGCCGGGAAGGGAGCGGGCTCATCGCCCTCCAGAACGACGCCATCCCACAGGGTGTCGTCCAGGTCCCACACGAGGCACTTGACGGTGGGAGCTTCCACTGCCGCTGTCATGACGCCTCTCCGGACGGGCGGGGCCCGGCGGCATGGCCGGCGGCGGGCGCTGTTCCGCCGAACCTGCGTAACAGGCGTTCTGCTATGTGGAGTTCGGACACTTGCTGCGCTCCTTCGATGATCTCCATGACCTTGGCGTCCCGGAAGTGACGGCCTGCTCTGCTGTCGGGCGCGCAGCCGGCCGAACCGAGTACCTGGACGGCGTCGCGGCTTGCCTTCGCCGCCGCGGAGGCCGCCGCGTACTTGGCCATGAGCGTCTCGGCCACCCCGTGCCCCGGTCCCGGGGCACGCGCCTCCGCGGCCCTGCGGGCGAGTTCGCGGGCTCCGGCGGCCTCCACCGCCGCTCCGGCCAGCAGGGACCGGACCAACTGGTGGTCACCCAGGGAGATGCCGCCCTGCCGACGGACGGCCGCATGGGTGGCGGCGTCCTCGACGCATGCCTCCGCCATGCCCACGCATCCCCAGGCAACCGTGAAGCGGCCGTGGTCGAGCGCGGTCCCGACGACATGGGAAAGGCCCAGGCCGGGAGGGGCGACGAGCTGGCACCGGGGCACCCGCACGCGGTCGAAGGAGATATGGGCGATCCGGGCGGCCCGCATGCCGAGCTGCCCCTTCACCGGTTCCCGCTCGACACCTGTACGGTCCGCGTCCACGAGAACGGCGGCCGGCCTCCCCTCGTACTTGCCGAGCACCAGTAGCACGTCGGCGACCGCACCGAAGGTGATCCATTTCTTGTGGCCACTCACGACCAGTTCCGGATGGCCCGACCGGCCCGACGCCTCGATGCAGGTCTCCACCGAGCCCAGATCGCTGCCGGCGGCCTGCTCGGTCGCCGCGAAACCGGCGGTCAGCTCGCCACGGGACAGCCGGGGCAGCCAGTCGTTCCGCTGCTGTGCCGTTCCCCAGCGCAGCAGTGCCGCCGCGACCATGCCCTGTACGGTCAGCAGCCCGCGCAGGGCGCTGCACTCGCGACCGATCCGCGCGGTGATCTCCCCGAGGGCGAGGGGATCGAGGCCCGCGCCCCCGTACCGCTCGGGCAGGTCGGCGGCGAGCAGCCCTGACGCGGCGCACTCCGCACGCACCGCATCGGGAAGTGCGCCGTCCAGGTCCCAACGAGAGGACGAGGAACGGGCGGCGGCTGCGATGTCTTCCGCCACGTGGGACAGGTCGCGGACCGGCGAACCCGCCGCCGTGGCCTCGGGGCCGTCTTCAGAGACCCTCGGCATGTGCCTCTCCCCGCTCAGGTGCATCGGCCTTGTGCCGGATGAACTCCGTGATGCGGTTGGCGGTCCTGAAGCTGTCGAGATCGAGGTCTTCGACCTCGATGGCGAGGGCGAACCGGCTCTCGACGAAGGTCACCAACTCCAGTGCGAACAGTGAGTCGGCGAGACCCTGTGCGAAGTAGTCGTCGTCCGGCTCGACCGGACGGCGGAGCGCCGCGCTCAGAAAGTCGGTGATCTGCCGGGTGATGTCGTTCACGCCGCGCCCTCCTGTTGACCTGTTTCCACCAGCACCAGACTCCAGGCGGCCACCGGACTGACGTTGATCAGAACCGCGAGGCTGCCAGGGGTCAGGTCGTTGCGATCGAGCGCGGTGCAGAGATTGAGGAAGACATCGTTGGGGCCGAGGTGTCCGTAGGTCCGGAGATTTTCTCGGCACACCGGCAGCAGCTCGATGTCCAAGGCGTCCTCAAGGAAAGTGAAGCTCCCGGCTGACAGGTTCTGACTGACGAACCCGCCGATGTCCCCGCGGGTGATTCCGTTGCGCCGTAGGAGGTCGCCCAGCATCGAGGAGAGACGGTTGCGCGTTTCCACGGCCAGGCGGAAGGAGTAGGCGCGGGGATCCGTGCACTGTTCGCGCCACTGAGCCGTGGGGCGGTCTCGGTAGTCGACGTGGAAGAGATCCCAGTAACGCCCGTTGGTCAGCTGGGTGATGTCACCTATGCGTATCCGCCCGCTGCGGGAGAGCAGCAACGCCTGCCCGCCGTCCCCGTTCACCGTGACGGGATGGCGGTAGCGCAGGGCGGCGGCCGGCTTGCTGCCGTGCACGACCAGGACATTGTCCAGGGCAGGGTCAGCGGCCAGCAGTCCGCGGGCCGTCAGCAGGGCCGGGGTGATCGAGACGCAGCCGAGCCCGCCCACGGAGAAGGTGAGGGCCTCGTCGGCGCCGAGCCGTTGCTGGAGCTGAGTCACCTCGGAGCTGAGGAGCGTCTCCGGTGCTCGGGACTCCACCATCACCAGGGCGCCCAGGTCCCGCGCGTCCAGCCCCGCCTGTCGGAGAGCCCGGCGCGCAGCCCGTTCCGCGAGAGTGACGGAGCTCACCTGGTCGTCGGCCCGGATCGTGGCGATACCCAGACCGTCACGGGTGGCGCGTTCGGCCTCGTCGACCGTCCGTACAGCGGTGATCGGCAGAGTGCGCTCAGGCAGATACCAGGCAGCGCTGCGGAGCGCGAGGGGCGCTGCGCCATGGTGGAGGGCCTGCTGGGGCACGTTCGTTCCCTCTCGTCTGAGGCAGGATCTCCGGGCCCGGCGCGGTGCACGTCAGGGGATGCCGCGCCGCCGGCGTTCCCGTGCGGCGAACCTCCTCCTGGACCGTGCGGCTTCCGGGAGCCTGCTTGGCGTCACACAGCGTGGAGTTGAACGGAGAGATATGTCGGGCCTGCGTCTGTTTTGTCGAGGTCTGGCCTCCGTGCTTGGATCACCTGCTCATCGGCATCTGCTCAGGAGCGGAAGGGGAGCGGCCTCAGCCTGCCTTCGGGGTGGTATGGCCGCCATGTCTTTAAGGGGGCAGCTAAAACGCCAGGTGGCGGGGGCGGCGTGCAGGGTCCGGCTCGTGGCCCCTACGCCCCCACCCCTGTAAGCCCCGCCGACAGTTCCCACAAACGGGCGGCCTCGTCCGGGTCGACCGCATAGTCGCGGACGCCCGACCAGCCCTCGGTGCTCGTCGTGGGTTCCGCGAGGTCGCAGTCCTCGCAGTAGGCGCCGCCGTGGTCCGTCAGGAGGGGGGAGGTCGCTGCCCACACCGCGGTCGCCGCTCCCTGTTCGGGGGTTTTGAAGTCGGGGTGGATGACGGTGCCGTGCTCGTCGATCCAGCCCTTGGCGATCATGTCGGGGCGGGAGAGGTGGCGTTGGAGGGGGGTGAGGATGGCGCCGGGGTGGAGGGAGTACGCGTGGATGCCGGCGTCGCGGCCCAGGGTGTTCAGGTGGGTGGCGAACAGGGCGTTGGCGGTTTTTGCCTGGCCGTATGCCTGCCAGCGGTCGTAGCCGCGGGTGAAGTGCACGTCGTCCCAGCGGATGGGGGAGAGCTGGTGGCCGGCGGAGGAGACCGCGACCACGCGCGCGCCGGGGGCGAGGGCGAGCCGGAGGCGGTTGACGAGGGCGTGGTGGCCGAGGTGGTTGACGGCGAACTGCGCCTCCCAGCCGGGGCCGGTGCGGGTCTCCGGGCAGGCCATGATGCCGGCGTTGGCAAGGACGAGGTCGAGGTGGCGGCCCGAGGCGAGGAAGCGGTCGGCGAAGCGGCGGATGTCGTCCTGGTCGGCGAGGTCCAGTGCGTCGACCTCGGTGCCGTCGATACCGGCGAGGGCCTCGGCGGCGGCGGTGCGGCGGCGGGCGGGGACGATGACGCGGGCGCCGGCGCGGGCGAGTGCGCGGGTGGCGGCCAGGCCCAGGCCCGAGTAGCCGCCGGTGACGAGCGCGAGCTTTCCGGAGAGGTCGGTTCCGCGCAGGACGTCGTCGGCCGTGCTGCGGGCGCCGAACCCCGATCCGATGGTGTGCTGAGGTGTTCCCATGGCGGGCACGCTAGGAGCTGGACCGCGGTCCAGGTCAACGCCGTACGATCCGCGGCATGGCAGATACCGCGCAGGAGTTGACGATCGGGCAGGTGGCGGAGCGCACCGGTCTGAGCGTCGACGCGCTACGGCTCTACGAGCGCGAGGGGCTGCTCGTCGACCCGGTGCGGCGGAATGCGAGCGGCCGCCGCGTCTACCGCGAGTGGGAGGTGGAGTGGCTGCTCAACTGCACGAAGTTCCGTGCGTCCGGGATGCCGTTGGCCACCATCCGGCGGTTCGCCGCCCTCGTCCGCAGCGGCCCGGGCAACGAGGCGGACCGGCTGGCGATCCTCCGTGAGCACCAGGAGCAGGTGACCGCCCGGATCGCCGAACTCACCGGCTGTCTGGGGCTGATCAGCCGCAAGGTCGCGGCCTACGAGGAGCATGTGGCGGGCGGCGCCGCGCGGGATCCCTGGACCGGAAACGTGCCCTCGGCCGGGGATTCCGCCACGGCCGGCCGTTCCTGAGGGGCGTCGCGTTCCGGAAGGGCGTCGGCCGCCTCGCGGGTGAGGCGGCGGACGCGGTGGTGAAGGCGAGGCCGGCGAGGGCGAGGGGTGCGGCGGCGAGTATGCGGGCGTTGACGGACATGGGTGTCCCCTGGGGGTGAGTGGGTGGATTCTCCGGATCCGGCTTCGGTGTTCCGCGTCGGCCCGGTGAAACCATGGTCTGCACGCGGCCGGAGCGGAGGAAGGGGAGAGGGCCCGGCGAAACCGGCCAGGACGGTTCGGGCCACCGCGCGGCCCTGGTGCCGCTGGACCCCGACAACACCCGTAAGGGCGTGCTCTATCTGACCGGGCCCGGGGTCATCGCGTCCCTGACCGCCCTGTTCGACCAGGCGTGGAACCAGTCCGCCCCGCTCGGCGCCGACGATCCGGCGCCGAAGCCGGGGCTGAGCGAGGCCGAGCGCGCGCTCCTCCACCTCATCGGCCAGGGCCACACGGACGAGGCCGTGGCGGGCAAGCTGCACATCTCGCCGCGCACCGCCCGCCGGATGATGGCCGCGATCATGGAGCGCCTTCAGGCCCGCAGCCGCTTCGAGGCGGGGCTGAAGGCGGCCCAGCAGGGGTGGTTGTGAGGCCGGTCAGCGGTGCCCGGCCGGTGTCTTGACGCCGTCCTTGGTCACCGTGACCCCCTTGGGCACCTCGACCCTGAACTTGGCGTCGCAGAAGGCGATACCGCTGCACCCGGAGTCGATGTCGAGGGTGTCGCCCTTCAGCCGCCACACCAGGTGCTCGGTGCCGGCGGCGGCGTCGAACCAGCGGGTGACCTTGATGTCCTTGCGGTCGGTGGCGACGACCTCGGTCGCGACCTCGTGGGTGGTCAGCTTCAGGGCGCTGCCGTTGTAGGGGAAGGTCTTCGACGCGGGCGTCGTCTTCGAGGCGTCCACGGAGCAGCCGGACAGGCCGAGGACGGCGGTGACGGCCACCGCCGCGGTGGCGAGGAGCGCGGCGGGCCGCTTCGCGGGGGTGGCTGAGAACATCGGTTCCTCCTGGGAGACGAACGGTGCGCCCCCGGCAGGGAGGCGACCTGGTGTGCTGCTCCCCGGACGGTCCCGGATCCGGGCCACCGGCACATCTGCCGAACGGCAGATATCGCTCAGCCGGCGGCGGGCGCCGGCAGCAGGCAGTGCACCCGCCAGCCCGGTCCGTACGGGCCCGCCGTCAGCGCCCCGCCCAGCGCGGCGACCCGTTCGGCCAGGCCCGCCAGACCGGTGCCGCCGCCGCGCCGGGCGGTCGCGGGCGCCGCGGGGGAGGCGTGGTTCACCACGGAGACCGCCACCGCCGGGCCGCCGGTCCGGGCCACGGCTATCGCGATCCGCCCGGCCCCCGGCGCATGCCGCCGTACGTTCGTCAGGGCCTCCAGCACCACCCGGTACGCGGTGTCCCCGGACTCCGGGGCAAGGGCGTCCAGTGCGTCGTCGGGGAGCGTCAGGGTGACCTTCGCGGGGGACATCGCGGCGAAGCGGTCGACGAGTTCGGGCAGGTCGGCCAGGCCGTGGATCCGGGTGGGCGGCGGCTCCGGCGGGCGGTGACCGGCGCCGCGCAGAGCGGTCACCGTACGGTCCATGGAGTCCAGCGCCCGCAGCCCGGCGGCTTCCACGCGGGCCAGCAGGGCGTGGTGTTCGGCGTGGGCCGGCTCGGTGGTGAACTGCGCCGCCTGCGCCTCCAGGACGATGCCGGTGATCTCGTGGGCGACGAAGTCGTGGAGATCGCGGGCGACTTCGAGGCGCTGTTCGCGGCGGGCCAGCTCCACGGCGTGCGCCCGGCGGCGGTCGAGCGTACGCAGATACAGCCCGACGCCGGCCGCGGCGGCCGCCGGGAAGAGGGCGAGCGCGGCGGCGACCACCGACTCCTTCGGCCCCGTGGTGGGCGCGTGCAGGGTGAAGCGCAGCGGCAGCAGCACCGCGGCGGCGCCGGTCACCGCGGCGACCGGGACCATCCGGGGACCGGGCACCCGGCGGACCACCCGCTCCAGCAGGACCAGCAGGGCGACGGTCTCGAACGGGTACCACAGGAGCATCAGCCCCGGCTTGCCGAAGGGGCACACGTCCAGGACGAGGGAGAGCGCCGCCACGGCCCCGGCGGCCCGCGCAAGGGAGATCCGCCCGCCGGGCCGGGCCCCGATCGCCGCCGCCAGCGCCAGCGCCGCCGGCACCGCGAAGGGGGCCGCGCCCGCCGGGTCCGGAACGGCGGGGACGAGCATCGGCAGCGCGGCCGCCCCCGCCCACCGCCACCGGCGCCGCTGCCGGGGAGAGATGCCGTGGTCCATGGTGGGAGGCTACGGAGCTTTCGCGGGCGGGGGAGCCGATTCGCGCCGGGGGCGCGCGTCAGCCCGGTGTGCGCCCCGTGGCGTAGCCGAGCTCCCAGGCGCGTACCGCGATGCCGACGCGGTTGGGCACCTGGAGTTTCCGCTGGATGCTGGCGACATGGGTCTTGACGGTGCCCGCGGAGATGAACAGTTCGCGGGCGATGTCGGCGTTGGTCCGGCCCTCGGCGACCTTCCCCGCGATCTCCGCCTCGCGCTCCGTCAGCAGCGGATCGCGGCGCCGCGGGCGGCGGCCGTTCGCCGGGCCGGTGACGTGCTCCAGCAGCCGCACCGTGATCGACGGGCTGATCAGGCTGTCACCCGCCATCGCCGCCCGGACCGCCTCGATCAGCAGCGCCGGCCCCGAGCGCTTGAGCAGGAACCCCGAGGCGCCGAAGCGCAGCGCCGGGTAGACGTACTCGTCGAGGTCGAAGGTGGTCACCACGACGACGCGGACGGGCGAGCCGGTGGCGGGGTCGGTGAGGCGGCGGGTCACCTCCAGGCCGTCCAGCCCCGGCATCCGGATGTCGACCAGCGCGACATCGGGGGCGAGGGTGCGCGCCAGCGCCACGGCGTCGACGCCGTTCGCCGCCTCCCCGACCACCTCCATGTCGGGCTGGCTCGCCACGATGCGGCGCATCGCCCGGCGGACCATTTCCTGGTCGTCGGCGATCAGTAGACGGATGGTCACGAGCGGGATTGTGCCGCACTGCGGGCCGACTCCGGGCACGTATGGCGTCAAGGCGGTGCGCCTCCGGGCGCGCGCCCGCCGCGGCGCGGGGAGACTGACCCCATGGACGCGGTACGGGTTCCGGAGAAGGCGGCGGGCGCGGGGGGCGAGGCCCCGAAGCGGGTCTGGTACGCCGCCTACGGGTCGAACGTGCAGCGGGAGCGGCTGGCCTGCTACATCGAAGGCGGCCGGCCCGCCGGGGCGATGTGGACGTATCCGGGCTGCCGCGACCGGCGACCGCCCGCGGAGTCGGCCGCCGTGGAGCTGTCGGGGGAGATGTACCTCGCGACCCGGTCACCGGTGTGGGGCGGCGGCTGCGCCTACTACGACCAGGAGGCCGCGGGGCGGGTCCTGGCCCGGGCCCATCTGCTGACGGCCGGGCAGTTCTCCGACATCGCGGCACAGGAGATGGGCCGGCCGCCCGGCGACGACCTCGACCTGACCGAGGTGCTCACCCACGGCCGGATGGCGCTGGGCCCCGGCCGGTACGAGACGCTGGTCTGCGCGGGCCGGCTGGACGGCGCGCCCGTGCTCACCATCACGGCGCCCTGGCGGATGCGGGACGTGGCCTGGACGGTGCCGACCGCCGCCTATGTGCGCTGTGTGGCCACCGGGCTGCTGGCGGCCGGGGCGTGGGACGCCGCGACGGTGGCCGCGTACGTCGCCGCGCGCCCCGGGGCCGCGGGCCACTGGAGCCCGCGGGACGTACGGGCGGCGATGGCCGGTCCGGCGGTTCCGCAGGCCGACGGCGTCACACCGTCGTGAGCCCGATCCCGGCGCAGCCCTCCCGCAGCGTGTCGGTGCCGAAGGCGGTGAGCGGGGAGACGACGCCGGTTGGCCGGGCGCCGGTCCGCGGCCGCGGCGCGGGCGGACAGGGCGTTCGTGGCGTGGCTGAGCGCCGGGAACCAGCCGTTGTGGACGGCGTCGCCGCCGCGCCGGGCGGCGAGCGCTCCGGCGAGGAGGCCGGGGAGGTAGTCGTAGCCGAAGGCGGGCAGCAGCACCGCGCCGGTCTCCCGGGCCCGGTCGTGGCAGCGCTCGCGCAGGGCGCGGACGAAGCCGACCTCGTTGCTGGGACCGCACCGCGCCCAGCAGCGCCGCCCGGGGCCCGCGCCCGATCGTTTGACAGGCGCGTATGGGGTGGGAAATTCTCGTTCCACTATCAACCGGGATGTCAGAGGTGGGCTGTGACCAGCGAGGAGCTTCTGGCTGTGCTCGCCGCGGTGGGTCACGCGCAGCGGCTCCGGATCATCGCGGAGCTGTCCGGCGGGCGGCTGTACGTCAGCGAGCTGGCGCGCCGCCTGGGCGTGTCCCGGCCCCTCCTCTACATGCATCTGGAGCGCCTGGAGAAGGCCGGTCTGGTGTCCGGGAACCTGGAGCTGTCCGACGACGGCAAGGCGCTCAAGTACTTCGAACTGGCACCGTTCGACCTCCACGTGAATATCGATACGATCCTCGCGGCCGTGCGGGCCGACGAGGCGGCGGACGACGCCGCCCCGTCGGAGCGGACGGGTGGGGAGGCCCCGGCCGACCGGCGGGGATCTGAAGACGTGAAGGGGAAGCGCACATGACCGGGGCCGTCATCGCCATCGCCGTCGTACTGATCGTCGTCGGCGGGATCACCGCGAGCGTGGTCGCGTACTTCCGGTTGCAGCGTCATCGCGCGGACGCCGTGGCGATGGCCTCGTACCGCAAACTCGCCGAGGAAGCCGTCGCCCAGCAGGATTCGCTGCGTGGGCAGTTGGCGGAGCTGGAAGCGCGGGTCAAGAGCGTGGAGAGCCTGCTGCGCAGCGTCGACTGAGCCGGGTTCGGTGCGTGTACGCCGTCGGGTGCCGGTGCTTGGAGCGCGGTGGCCGGCGGCGTTTTTCATGGGCGGGGTCGTGGCGTCCCGGTACCGGGCACGCCGGGCCTCCTGACCGCCCGCCGTCGGCCGCACCGGCGCGGCGAGGGCCCCGGTACCGCGTACCGGGGCCCTCGCCGCTTTCTCGGTGCGTCAGGGGCCGGGGGTCACTCCCGCACCCCGGCCATCTGGCCCGGCTTGCCGCGGAGGACCAGGCGGGCCGAGAGCAGGGTGGTGGCGAGGGTCAGGCCGACGGCCGTGGCGACCACCCCGATGAAGATCCACGGGGAGCCGTCCGGGATCGGCGAGCCCAGCACGCTGATGCTCAGCGGCACCAGCGTCAGCGCGGCGACCAGGACGCCCAGCACGATCCCGGCGATCGCCACCAGCGCCGCCTCGACCGTCATCATCTGGAGCACCTGACGCCGGGTGGAGCCGATGAGGCGTTGCAGCATGAACTCGCGGCGCCGCTCCGTCGTCGCGACCACTTGGGTATTGACCAGCGCGATCGTCGCGTACCCCACCACCATGCAGAGCAGCAGGTACGACATCCACGTCTGCGTGTCGTCGGCGTCCGCCCGGGCGACGGTGAGCGCGGCGCGGTCGGTGACCCGCAGGCCCGGATGGGCCGTGGCCAGGGCCGAGAGCGTGCCGGCCAGCTTCGCCGGATCCGTCCCGGGCGCCGCCTTCACCATGATCTGCGGCAGCAGCCCGGTGCCGGTGTGCGGCGCCAGCAGGGCGGCCGGGAGCAGCGCCGTCTCGTAGCCGCGGCGGCCGTCGAGCGTGGCCACCAGGGTGAGGCGGACGGGGGTGCCGTCGCCGAGCCGCAGCGGCACCCGGTCACCCAGCTTGTACCCGCCCTCGTCGGCCATCGTGGTCGGCAGGGCGACGGACTCGCCGGTCAGCTTGGTGAGGCTGCCGGTGGCCGCGCGGTAGGCCGTCGTCCGGTCCAGACCGTCCGGGGTGACGCCCTGGAGCGGCAGCTTCTCCGGTTTCGGCTTGTCGGGCTTGTCGCCCGGATCCGGCTTCGGCGCCGGCGGGTCGAGAAAGCCGAGGGTGGAGATCTGCGCGGAGGCCGCGGCGACGCCGGGCTGCCGGGCGACGGTGGGGACGAGATCCAGCGGCAGGCCGCCGTCGGCGGCGGTCACCACCAGATCGGCGCGCAGGTCCTCCCGGAACGCCCGCTCGGCGCCGCTGGACTGGGTGGTCTGGAGGTAGATCAGGGCCATCGCCAGGCCGCTGGCGAGCATCACGGGCATCACCGCACCGGCGAACCGGCTGGTGCGGGCCTTGGCGTTGAGCGAGGCCAGCGAACCGGCCAGCCCGGTGAAGGCGCGCAGCGGACCGCGGAGCACCGCCGTGATCAGCTTGGCGAGGCCGGGCCCGAGCAGCCCGAATCCCGCCGTCCACAGCATCGCCGCGGGCGTCGCCGTACTGCCGGCCGTCGGCCCGTCCACGCCCGCGGTGACCAGCGCCAGCGTCGTACCGCCCGCGAGGAAGAGCAGCGCGAAGATCAGCCGGGGCGCGCTGAACCAGCGGCGTTGGAGGGACGCCTCGGCGAGCGCCTCGGTCGGCCGGGTGCGGGTCGCCGCCCGTGCGCCGAGGAACGCCGCGCCCAGCGCCGTCAGCAGCGCCGTGGCGACGCCGATGGCGACGGGCACGAAACCGGCCCGGAACGCGATGGTCTCCGGGACCACTCCGGCGGAGGCGAACGCGCTCAGCAGCGCCCGGCCGATGGCGGGCCCGGGGAAGCAGGCCAGCGCGGTCGCCACGACGGCGACGACCAGCGTCTCGCCGAGCACCATCCGCCGCAGCTGCGCGGGGGTGGCGCCGATCGCCCGCAGCAGCGCCGACTCCCGCTGCCGCTGGTTGAGGGAGAGCCCCACGGTGCTGGAGACGACGAAGACGGTGACCGCCGCGGACAGCCCGCCGAAGACGGACGCCAGCGTCACCAGCTTGCTGCCCTCGGCGATGACCTCGGGGTGCTCCGCCCAGCCGCGTTCGTCACCGGTCAGCACCTGCGGCGGTGCGATCCCGGGGGCCCGCTCCGCGCCCGCCACGGCCTCGGTGACGGCCTGCTGCACGGTGGCGGTGTCGGCGCCCGGCGCGGTGAACACGCCGAGCGCGTCGGGGGTGCCGGGCCGTCCGGTGGCGCGGGCGGCGGCGGTGTCGGTGAGGAAGACCGTCGCGGGGTCACCGGCGCCGGACACCAGGGCGGTGACGCGGTAGGTCCCGGCCTGGCCGCGCACCGTCAGCCGCACCGGCTGCCCGACGCGGACGCCGTGCTCCGCGGCGAACCGGGCGTCCACCGCGATCTCCCGCTCCCCGGCGGGCGCGGCGCCCTCGGTGGTGCGGTACGGGGCGAGGCGCGCGGACGACCAGCCGTGGCCGGTCAGTTGGGCGCCGGGCCGGATCTCAGTGCCCTGACCCGCAGGTTTAATCTTAATAAGCAGTCACGCTAGTTTGTGAGCATGACCACGGGCCATGTGAAGCGGGCGTTCAAGTACCGCTTCTATCCGACCGATGTGCAGGCGGCCGAGCTGTCGCGCACGTTCGGGTGTGTTCGGAAGGTCTACAACCTGGCACTCGCCGCCCGTACGGAAGCGTGGGCGCGGCAGGAGCGGGTCAACTACAACGCCACCTCCGCGATGCTGACGACGTGGAAGAGGACCGAGGAGCTGGCCTACCTCAACGAGGTGTCGTCGGTGCCGTTGCAGCAGACGCTTCGGCACTTGCAGGCCGCGTTCACGAACTTCTTCGGCAAGCGGTCCAGGTACCCGCGTTTCAAGTCGCGGAAGAAGTCCCGCATGAGTGCGGAGTACACGACCAGCGGTTTCCGTTTCCGTGAGGGGAGGCTGATCCTCGCGAAGATGGCCGAGCCGCTGGACATCCGCTGGTCTCGGCCGCTGCCCGTGGGTGCGTCTCCGTCCACGGTGACCGTGTCGCAGGACGCGGCGGGCCGCTGGTTCGTGTCGATGCTGGTGGAGGACCCGTCGGTGCAGCCGCTGCCCGCCATGGACACGGCAGTCGGTATCGACGTGGGCCTTGATCACCTGCTGGCCCTGTCGACCGGGGAGAAGATCGCCAACCCGCGCCACGAGCGCACCGACCGGAAGAAGCTCGCGAAGGCCCAGCGGGCCATGGCCAAGAAGACCAAGGGTTCCGCGAACCGGGCCAAGGCCCGCCGCAAGGTCGCCAAGGTGTACGCCCGGATCGCCGACCGCAGGCGTGATCACCTGCACAAACTGACCACTCGTCTCGTGCGTGAAAACCAAACGCTCGTGATCGAGGATCTGACCGTGCGCAACATGGTCAAGAACCGGCCCCTTGCCCGCGCCATCTGTGATGCGAGCTGGCACGAGTTCCGGAGCCTGCTGGAGTACAAGGCGGACTGGTACGGGCGGGAAGTTGTGGTCGTGGACCGTTTCTTCCCCTCGTCCAAGCTGTGCTCCGCCTGCGGCACCCTCCAAGGGAAGATGCCGCTCAGCGTCCGTACCTGGACGTGTGACTGCGGGGCGGTCCATGACCGGGACGTGAACGCGGCGAAGAACCTTCTGGCCGTCGGGCTGACGGCAGCTGTCTGTGGAGCCGGTGTAAGACCTCAACGGCGTGTGCCGGGCGGGCAGTCGGCGACGAAGCAGAAAAACCCACGGCGCGAGCCGTAGGAATCCCCCTCCCTTCAGGAGGGAGAGAAGTCAAGTGCGATGTCCTCCGTGTGTGTTTGTGCGTGCGCGGCGGTGGACCCGGCGTCCGGGCCGGGCGGGGTGGGCGGTGCGGTGAGCGGACCGGGCTCCGCGAGGACGCGCCGGGCCGGGGCGAGCGGGTCGGGCGGCGGGCGGAGCAGGGTGTGGGCGACGGTGAGTTGCAGCCGGGCGGCGGCCACCACGGCGTACGACGCGTACATGGCCAGCGCGAGGAAGACCGCCGAGGCGATCAGCGCGGCGGGCCAGCTGTCGATCCAGATGCCGGGCCCCAGGCCGTTGGACCGGCCGAGCCGGACGCCGTGGACGTACGAGCCGTCGGCCTGCCGGGCGCCGACCGCCCAGAACCACAGGGGCAGCGCCGCCCCGGCGAGCAGCCCGAGCCACAGCGCGAGGGTGAGCAGATCGAGCAGGAGCAGCAGCGGGTGCAGCAGGATCAGATAGCAGCAGTCGCGGTAGAACGCGGGGTCGGTGAACCGGGCCTTGAGATGCCCGGCGAGGCCCGGTTCGGCGACGGGCTGGTAGGCGTACGGGATCGGCGCGTCGACCAGCGTGGCCCGGCCCCGTTCGACCTGGGCGCAGCAGCGGACCACCCAGGCGGCGCCGGAGGCCAGCGCCACCGTCAGGGTGAGCTGGCCGAGGAGGAGGCCCGCGAGGACGGCGGTGGTGGCCACCGCGCAGAAGACCGACCCGGCCACCGCGTGGCCGACGAGGTAGCCGGTCGCCCGCCAGGTCGCCGCCGACACCAGCATGCGCGGCGGATTGGCCGCGCGGGCCAGCCGCCGGGGCGTCAGAAGGGCGGCCGAAACCGGCGCCACCAGCAGGGACTTGACCGCCGTCGTCATCCCACGCTCCGCAGCAGCGTCTCGATCGCGGTGAGGCGGGCGTCGAGGGTCTGCAGCTGGTCCTGGAGGCGGGCGTGCCCGGCGGACGCCTCCTCGGCGAGCTTGCGGTACGCGGCCATCGCCACGGCGTCGGCGCGGTGGCGCTGGAGCCGGAAGTAGGCGACCACCGCCGCGGTGCTGCCGCCGGCGATGACCGTGACGATGGCGATCGTGATGACGGCGCCGGTCATGTCGTTCCTTTCGTGTCGCTGACTGTCTCCGGTGCGTCCGCCGCCACGGCGGTGGCCGTGGTCTCGAACGGCGCCAGTTCGGAGCACTCGAAGCATGTAAGTTCAGACTGACATGTTAGTTAAGGCTGACACGTGGATTTGTGGGCTGTCAAAGGTGAGGGAGTGCTTCCCCTGGGCAGGGGGGCGAAGCCCCTGGTCCGGCCGTCCGCGCGGCGCGCCTCGTGGCCGGTGGCGGTCACCACCCCCGGCGGGTCCGTCCGCCGTTGTCAGTGGTGCTTGGTAGAACGGGCATCGAACACCGTGCGGCCGGATCCGGCGGTCGCCGTCTCGACGTCAGGGGTGGGACATGACGATTTCGCGGCACCTGGAGCACTTCCACGGCCTGCCCGTGCACGATTTCGGGGAGCTGGGCGAGGGGGCGGAGCTGCCGGACGCGGCGGAGGTGGCGTGGCGGCTCGCCGTCGAGGAGTGGGACGCGGAGGAGAGCTGGCCGCAGCTGTTCGCCCGCTTCGCCGAGACGGTCGACCTGCCCCGGGTGCGGGCGCTGATCGTCGGCACCTGGGGCGAGTCGTTCGAGAACGGCCCCGGGCCGGTCCGTGAGGCGCTGCTGGCGGAGCGGGCGCGGCTGAGCGGGCTGCGGGCGCTGTTCCTGGGCGACATCACCTTCGAGGAGTGCGAGATCTCCTGGATCGTCCAGGAGGACGCCACCCGGCTGCTGACGGCGTTCCCCGCCCTGGAGGAGTTCGGCGTCCGCGGCGGCACGTCCCTGGAGTTCCCCGCCGTCGCCCACCCGGCGCTGCGGCGGCTGACGATCGAGACCGGTGGGGTGGACGCCGCGGTGGTGTGCGGCGTCGCCGGCTGCGAACTGCCCGCCCTGGAGCGCCTCGACCTCTGGCTCGGCTCGTCCTGGTACGGCGCCAACACCACCGTCGAGGACCTCGCGCCGTTCCTGGACGGCACCCGCTGGCCCCGGCTGACCCATCTGGCGCTGCACAACAGCGAGATCCAGGACGACATCGCCGCCGCCCTGGCCACCGCCCCGGTCGTCGCCCGGCTGCACACCCTGGACCTGTCGATGGGGACGCTGAGCGACGCGGGCGCCACGGCGCTGCTGGACGGTCAGCCGCTCACCCACCTCACCCGGCTCGACCTGCACCACCACTACCTCACCGAGGGGATGCAGGAGCGGGTGCGCGCCGCCCTCGCGCCCGCAGGCGTCGAGGTGGACCTCAGCGAGCCGGAGACCGCCGACGAGGACGGCGACCGGTATGTGGCGGTCGCGGAGTGACCACCCCTGAGCCCGCGCCCGGGGCGGCCGGGCCGGTGGCCGTGGCGCCCGCGGCAGCCGCGTCCGGTCCCGGGCCTGAGGCGTCCGGGCCCGCGGCTCCCGGCGCTCCCGGCCCCCGCTTCGCCGTCGTCGGGAATCCGGAGAACCGCCGGGTCACGCTCTTCGCCGCGGCCGTGCGGGCGGCCGGGCTGCCCGCGCCGCGCGTGGTGTCCTGGCGCACCGTCCTGCGCGACGGCGGCGCCCGCTTCGCCGCGCACGAGACCGTACGGATCGACTCACCCGGGGAGAACGCCGAGGTCGACGCCGCGCTGCGGGGCCCCGGCGATCCGGCCCGCGTCGCCGGCACCGCCCGCTGGTACACCGGGCTGCTCGCCGCCGTCCGCACCCTCTCCGGCGGCCGCCGCCTCGACGACCCCGAGGAACTGGCGGTCCTCTTCGACAAACGGCGCTGCCACGGCGTGCTGGACGGCGCGGGCGTACGGGTCCCGGCCTCGCCGACCTCCGGCGTCACCGACCGGGCGCGGAGCTGGGCACAGGTGCGCGCGCTGATGCGGGAGCACGGGCTGCCGCGGGTCTTCGTCAAGCCCGCGCACGGCTCGTCGGCCTCCGGCGTCCTCGCCCTGGAGACCGCCGGACCCGGCCGCATCCGCGCCACCACCTCCGTCGCCCGGGCCGCGGACGGCACCCTCGTCAACTCCCTCCGGGTGCGCACCTACACCGACGAACGCGAGATCGCCGGGATCGTCGACGCCCTCGCCCCGGACGGACTGCACCTCGAACGCTGGCTGCCCAAGGCGTCCCTCGGCGGCCGCGTCGCCGATCTGCGGGTCGTGGTGACCGGCGGCCGGGCCACCCATGCGGTGGTGCGCACCGGCCGGGTGCCGATGACCAACCTCCATCTCGGCGGCGCCCGGGGCGCGTGGGCCGATGCGAGGGCGGCGGCCGGACCGCGCCGCTGGGCCGAGGCGCTGGAGCTGTGCGAACGCGCCGCCGCCTGCTTCCCCCGCACCCACTGCGTCGGCGTCGATCTGCTGCCCGGCGCAGGATGGCGCCGCTTCGCCGTCGGCGAGGTCAACGCCTTCGGCGACCTCCTCCCGCGCCTGACCGGCCTGCCCGGCAGCGGCGCCGAGGGCCTGGACACCTACGCGGCACAGATCGCCGCCGTGGCGAAGAGAACGGACGAGATACCCCATGCGGCTGCCTGAGCCCGCCGAAGACACCGGGCGGACGGCGGAGCCCGGGCCGGCCGACGCGCCGAAGCCGTCCGCCGCCGAGGCCGCGCCTCCCGCACCGGCCCCCGACATGAACGCCGTCGTCGGCCGGGACGACCTGCTGTTCGTCACGCTCGACACCCTGCGGTACGACGTCGCCGCCGAGTTGGCCGCCGCGGGCCGCATCCCGCACCTCGCGCGCCATCTGCCGGGCGGCGCCTGGGAGAAGCGGCACGCCCCGGGGAGCTTCACCTACGCCTCCCACCAGGCGATGTTCGCCGGTTTCCTGCCGACCCCGGCGGCGCCGGGACCGCACCCCCGGCTCTTCGCGGCGCGCTTCGCGGGCAGCGAGACCACCGCCGGGCGCACCTGGGTGTTCGACACCCCCGACCTGGTCGGCGGGCTGGCCGCCGCCGGGTACCGCACGGTCTGCATCGGCGGTGTCGGCTTCTTCAACAAGCAGGCGGCGCTCGGCTCCGTACTGCCGTCGCTGTTCCAGGAGAGCCACTGGGAGCCGGAGTTCTCGGTGGCCGCACCGGACTCCTTCGCGGCGCAGGTCACCCGCGCCGAGGAGGTCGTCGCGGCCCTGGACCCCGCGCGGCGCCTCTTCCTCTTCGTCAACGTCTCCGCGCTCCACCAGCCCAACTGGTTCCATCTGCCCGGCGCCACCCGCGAGGCGGGCGACACCCGCGCGAGCCACGCCGCGGCGCTGGAGTACGTCGACCGCCACATCGGCCGCCTCTTCGCCGCGATGAGCAGCCGCCGCCGCTGCTTCGCCGTCGTCTGCTCCGACCACGGCACCACCTACGGCGACGACGGCTACACCGGCCACCGCCTCGGCCACGAAGCCGTCTGGACCGTCCCGTACGCCCACTTCTTCCTCGACGAGGCCGCACGATGACCGCCGCAACGCCGCCCGCCGCCCCGCAGACCGTCGCCGTCCCGGCTCCGGGTGAGCCGGAGGCCGCCGCCCCGCCCGCGGAGCGGCCCGCCGCCCCGCGCCCGTACACCGGTTACGTCTACGCCTACCCGCACAAGACGGCGTACCGGCCGCTCGCGCCCCGGCCCGCGCTGCGGGAGCTGTGGGCGGGCGAGCCCAAGGACGCCCTGTCGCTCTACCTCCACATACCGTTCTGCGAGGTGCGCTGCGGCTTCTGCAACCTCTTCACCCGCATCGGCGCCCCGGGCGACCTCGCCACCCGCTATCTCGACGCGCTCGACCGCCAGGCCACGGCCGTGCGGGAGGCGCTCGGCGACGACGGGCCGGTACGGTTCGCCGCGGCGGCGTTCGGCGGCGGCACCCCCACCTACCTCGACGCCGACGAACTGATCCGGCTCTGCGACATCGCGGAGCGGCGGATGGGCGCCGACCTGCGCGCCGTCCCCCTCTCCGTCGAGACCTCCCCGGGCACCGCCACCGCCGACCGGCTGGCCGTCCTCGCCGAGCGCGGCGCCACCCGCGTCAGCATCGGCGTGCAGAGCTTCGTCGACGCCGAGGCCCGCTCCGCCGTCCGCCCGCAGCGCCGCGCCGACGTCGAGGCCGCCCTCGGCCGCATCCGCGACGCCCGGATACCGATCCTCAACATCGACCTCATCTACGGCATCGACGGCCAGACCCCTGCCACCTGGCGCACCTCCCTGGACGCCGCCCTCGCCTGGCGGCCCGAGGAGCTGTACCTCTACCCGCTCTACGTCCGCCCCCTCACCGCCCTCGGCGCACCGGGCCGGGACCCGGACACCACCGGCGACGCCGCCTGGGACGCCCAGCGCCTCGCCCTCTACCGCCAGGGCCGCGACCACCTGCTGGCGCACGGCTACGAGCAGGTGTCGATGCGGATGTTCCGCCGCCCCGGCGCCCCCGCGCAGGGCCCCGACGACCACGCCTGCCAGACCGACGGCATGATCGGCCTGGGCTGCGGCGCCCGCTCGTACACCTCCCGGCTGCACTACTCCTTCGACTACGCCGTCGGTATGCGCGAGGTCCGCGGCATCATCGACACGTACACCGCCACCGAGGACTTCACCCGCGCCGAGGTCGGCCGGTACGTCGAGGGCGACGAGGCCCGCCGCCGGCACCTCCTCCAGTCGGTGCTCCAGGCCGCCGGTATGCCGCTCGACGGCTACCGCGCCCGCTTCGGCACCCACCCGGCCGACGACTTCCCCGCCGAGCTGGCCGCGTTCACCGCCCGCGGCTGGCTGACGGAGCGCGACGGCCTGCTGCGGCTGACGCCCGAGGGGCTGGCCCACTCCGATGCGCTGGGCCCGGAGCTGTTCTCGCCCGCGGTGCGCGCCGCGATGGCCGCCTACGAGCCGAAGTGAGCCGCCCCCGATGGACCTGACCCTCCTCTACCGCGGCCCGCTCGCCTCCTGCGACTACGACTGTCCGTACTGCCCGTTCGCCAAGCGCCGCGACAGCCGGGAGCAACTGCGCGCCGACCGGGCCGCGGTGGAGCGCTTCACCGGTTGGGCGGCGGCGCAGACCGGCGACCGGCTGTCCGTCCTCTTCACCCCGTGGGGCGAGGGTCTGGTCCGCTCCTGGTACCGGCGGGCGCTGACCGAGCTGTCCCGGCTGCCGCACGTCCGCCGTGTCGCCATCCAGACCAACCTCAGCTGCCGCACCGACTGGCTGGCCGCCGCCGACCTCGACACCCTCGCCCTGTGGTGCACCTTCCACCCGGGCCAGACCCCGTACGACCGCTTCCTCGGCAAGACCCGGGAACTGGCCGCGCGCGGCGTCCGCTTCAGCGTCGGCGTCGTCGGCCTCCCCGAGCATCACGACCTCGCCGCCCGCCTCCGCCGCGAGCTGCCCGCCGAGGTCTACCTGTGGATCAACGCCGCCGAGGGCCACACCTACACCGACGCGGAGGCCGCCGCCTGGACCGCGCTCGACCCCCTCTTCCCGTACAGCCGCCACCCGCACCGCAGCGCCGGGCTGCCCTGCCGCACCGGTGAGTCGGTCCTCTCCGTCGACGGCGACGGCACCGTCCGCCGCTGCCACTTCGTCCCCACCGAGCTGGGCAACCTCTACGACGACACCTTCCGCCCCGCGCTGCGCCCCCGCCCCTGCCCGCTGACCAGCTGCGACTGCCACATCGGCTATGTCCATCTGGCGACGCTGCCGCTGTACGACGTCTTCGCCGGGGGCGTGCTGGAGCGGATTCCGGCGGGGTACGGGACCGCGGGCTGAGCGCCGGTCAGCCGTCCGTGCCCCGCAGCAGCCGGGCATGGCGGCTGCGGGCCACGTCGAGGAGGACGGCCCGCAGCTCCTCGCCGGTGCGGCCGCGCGTCTTGACGGCGTGGCAGTTGGGGCAGAGCGCCACCATGTGGTCCGGGAGGTCGGGCCCGCCCCCGGCGAGATCGAGGACGTGATCGACCTCCAATATCGGCTCACCGGCGACCGTGACATCGTCGGGTGCCCCCGTACACCGCGGGTTCTCGCACCGCTGCCCGCTGCGCAGCAGCACCGCCCGCCGCGCCTCCGCCGACCGCACCGGCGCGGCGGAACGGGGCGTACGCCGCCCGCGGTTCGCGCTCTGCCGCTCCTCGGCCATCCGGGAGAGCCGGTCGTACTCGGCGGCCAGCACGACGCCGCGCAGGTCGGAGTCGTGCGGGTCTGCCCGGCGGGGGCCGGCCGGGAGAGGAGCGGAACCGCGAGGACCGATCCCGACCGCCTCCACCTCGCCCTCTCCTGCGCCAGGTATCGCCCCCAACTCGCCCTCGCCGCAAGCGACTTCCGTCAGCCCCACCGCCTCCAACAGCGCCCCCGGCTCCAGATCCACGAAGTACGTGCTCAGCAAGGTCTCGACGACGGCGCTCCGGGCCCCGGCCGACCGGCCGAGGAGGGCGTACACCTCGGCGTCGAGGCCGCCGTCGGGCCGCTGCTGCCGGAACCAGCCGCGCAGCGCGGTGTCACCGTGCGCGCGCGGCACCGGCTCCGTATGGCCGCTCAGCTCCCACAGCCCGGCGCGGTGCAGGGCGGCGACCGG
Organism: Streptomyces sp. NPDC029159; assembly: GCF_055564055.1. Taxonomy (NCBI): domain Bacteria; kingdom Bacillati; phylum Actinomycetota; class Actinomycetes; order Kitasatosporales; family Streptomycetaceae; genus Streptomyces; species Streptomyces sp. NPDC029159. The sequence continues at coordinate 134,045 of NZ_JBVHWT010000001.1, read as the reverse complement.
ATAGTCGGGGCGCGGGCGTTCGCGGTGCAGGCCGTGGCGGAGCAGCAGGGCGCCGAGGGCCTGCTCCGTCTCGGACCAGGGCAGGATCCGCCGCTCACCGCGGGCGGCCCGGCCGACGGCCCACAGCAGCACGATCGGCTGGTGGAGCGCCGGACGTCCCGCGGCGCGGCTCACCCGCAACGTGCCCATGCGGTCGAGGAGTTGGCCCAGCGCGGCATCGGTCGCGGCGGCGGCGTCGATCACCTTGAAGCCGAGGCCGCGCAGCAGCCCGGCGGCGTGGGCGGCGCCACCGGAGAAGTCCCGCGGCCGCAGCGGGGCCCGGCCGTCGAGATGGCCGTGGGCGGCACCGGCTATCGCCTTGGAGTCGTACCGCCGGCCGTCGTGGACGAGGACGTAGCGCAGGGCGCGCCGGAATCCGTACCTGCGCAGGAACGCGTCCTGACCGAGGCGGTCGTACTCCTCGATCGCCTGGAGCACCGCCGTGGGAGTGAGGTCTGCCAACGCCATGCCGGAACAGTAGGCGAGGGCACTGACAACACCCGGTGACCGGCGGCGCAGCCGCCGGCCCGGCCTCACCGGCTGAGCGTCACCACCGCCGGATGGCTCCCGAACAGGCTCACCGGACGGCTGTCGTGCACCCGCAGCCCTGCCGCGCGGGCGAGGGCGAGGTGGGTGTCCGGTTCGTGCAGGAGCAGGACGGCGCGGCCCGTGCCCGGCTTCAGGACGCGGCGGATCTCCTCGTAGTACGCGGCGGGCCGGGTGGCGAGGGTGCCGCCCGGGGCGACCTGGAGGCCCCACGGCGGGTTGCTCAGGACGCGGTCGGCCTGCCCGTCGGCGACCGGCAGCCGCCCGGCGTCGGCGACCGCCCAGGCCATGGCGGCGGCGCCGGACGGCCGGGCGGCACAGGCGTTGGCCACCGCGGCGGCGAGCGTCGCCGGGTTGTGGTCGGTGCCGAGGGTGCGCAGGCCGTCGACGGTCAGCCGGGACTCGATGAGCAGGGTGCCGGTGCCGCAGGACGGGTCGAGGACCCGGTCGCCGGGGGAGAGGCCGGCGAGGAGCGCCATCGCGGCGGCGAGCGGCGGGTGCAGCGTGCCGGGCACCGACTCCTGCTTGTAGGCGCGGCGGTGCAGGGGGCGCGCGGTGAGCCGGACCGCGAGCATCGCCTCGGTGCCCTCGACGGTCACCCGGATCGGGAACGGCTGCCCGTCGTCGGGCACCGCGCCGTCGCGCCGCGAGTGGTGCGGCAGCCCGAGCACGGCCGCGGCCTGCTCCCCCACGGTGTCCTCGATGTCGTAGCGGTTGTAGTTGCGCTTGCCGACGTACGAGGCGACGACGTCGACACGGGTCGCGGAGTCGGGCCCGCCGCACCGGCCGCGCAGCCGCAGCAGGCGGCGCCACGGCGCGGTGCGCGACGGCTGGGTGAAGCGGGCGAGGTCGGCCTTGGTGTGGCCGACGCCGCGGATCACCGCGGCCACCAGGAAGACGTCGTCGGCGGTGCGCAGGTCCAGCAGCCGGGCGTCCGGCTCCTCGGCGGTGAACCACACCTCGCGGTGGCGCAGGCGCTCCACGGTGCCCAGACCGCGGGCGGTGATCTCCTGCGCGCAGACCTCTTCGACGCCCCGCAGGGTCCGTGCCAGCAGCCGCACGCCCACGCGCGAATCCTCCGCCCTCTGTGTCCTGTCCTGCCCCGAAACTCCCCGGGAGTCTACGGCAGCGCCGGGCCGCCCCCGGGCCGCCGCCGCATGGCCCCGGGCCTGTGACGAGGGCGGATATCGTGACGGAGGCGAGAGAACAGGACGGACCCGGTGCGTGAGCACGGCGGCCCGGACGCGAGTGGAGGAGACGACCGGTGGCTTACCGCTACGCGACGGAGCGCGTCGACCACTCCGACCTCGCCAGCGGCTTCGTGCTGCGCTCCGCGCCCGGCTTCACGGCCTTCCCGGTGCGGCTGGCCGCGGAGACGTTCCAGCGCGCGCTGGCGCTGCGCGGCGGCGGTGAACCGGCCGTCCTGTGGGACCCGTGCTGCGGCAAGGGGTACCTCTCGACGGTGCTGGGCCTGGTGCACCGCGACCGGATCGCGGCCGTGGTGGCGTCCGACATCGACGACGCCTCCCTGGAGATCGCCCGCGCCAACCTCGCCCTGCTGACCGCAGAGGGCCTCGCCGCCCGCGCCGCCGAACAGCGCGAGAAGGCGGCCCGCTTCGACAAGCCCGGCTACGCCGACGCCGCGGCCGCCGCCGAACGCCTCGCGGCCCGCCTCGCCGCGGACGGCGGCGACCTCCCGCACACCGTGGCCCACGCCGACGCCTTCGACCCGTCCGCCCTGGAGCGGGCCGCCGCCGGGTTCGCCCCCGACATCGTCGTCACCGACGTCCCCTACGGCGAACGTGTCCAGTGGCAGGGCGCGAGCGGCACCGGACTGCCCGGCATGCTGACGAGCCTGGCCCGGGTGCTGCCGGAGCGCGGCGTCATCGCGATCGGCATCCGGGGCCGGAAGTTCCCGCCGGTACCCGGCGTACCGGCCCGGAAGTTCCGGGTGGGGACGCGGTCGATGGGGCTGTTCCGGGTGGCGGACGTCCGCGCGGCGGGGACGGCGGCGGAGGCTGCCGGGTCGGAGGATTGATCCGGCAGGGTGCCTGATGGTTCCGGGCGCCTGATCTCCCGGCGCTTGATCTTCCGCGCCTGATCCATCCGGCTGCCTCCCTGTTCATTCCGGACGCCCGACGGCCTCTCCTCTCCTTTCCTCGCCTCCGTCCCTCCTCCGCCGCTCACTCCAGGTTCGGGGACAGTCCAGGGTCTAGGACTGGGATTGTCCCAGGGTCCGGGTCACTCCAGGATCTGGGTCAACGCGCTGCGTTCCGCGGTGTGGACGACGTGCGCGCGGGCGCCGTTGACGAGGGGGAGGAACGGCGGGACGTGGCCGCACTCGACGTCGGCGAGGAGCGGGACGCCGAGCGGGGCGAGGGCGTCCAGGACGGCCTCGTGCTGGCTGAGGGAGGGCGCGTCGGGCGCCGCGGTACGGCCGACGAGCACCGCGGTGGCCTGGTCGAAGAAGCCCGCGAGCCGCATCCCGTGCAGATTCCGGCAGATGGTGAAGGCGTCGTCGTCGGCCGCCTCGACGTAGACGAGCAGCCCGTCCGGGGCCGTACGCCGGGCGAACGCGGCGGTGTCCAGGTAGGGCGTGCCGGTGAGGTTGCACAGCGACTCGATACAGCCGCCGAGCAGCCGCCCGGACGCCGTGACGTCCCCGGTGCCGTCCAGCCGGGCCCACCGCCCGGGGGCGTCCAGGATGCAGGTACGGACACCGGGGTCGGCGGCGTAGTCGTCCCACCCGGTGGAGCGGTGACGCCCCGGGGGCACCTGCGTGAACCGGTGCCCCCGGGGCGCGGCGACGACATCGAGCCACGACAGCAGCCCGTCCGGCACCGCGTACGGGGTGTCCATCAGGTTGGTGCCGTGCAGCGTGGCGACGCCGGTGAGCAGGGTCAGCGGGGTGAGCAGCGTCGACAGGTCGGAGAAGCCGACGAGCCAGGTCGGTTCGGCCGCCCGCAGCCGCTGCCAGTCCAGCCGTGGCAGCAGATCGATCGCCGTCTCGCCGCCCCACGGCGGCACCACCGCCCGGATCCCGGGATCGCACAGCATCGCGGTCAGTTCGGCGGCCCGCTCCGCCGCCGGGGCGCTGACATGCCCGGCGCCGTCCATACAGGCGCCCACGACGACCTCGTAACCACGGGCCCGTACGTCGTCGAGCGCCACGTCGAGCCGGGCGCGCAGCCGGGCCGGTACACCGCTCGACGGCGCGGTGACGCCGATGCGGTCGCCGGGACGCAGCGGGGCCGGGAAACGGAGCGGGGGCGGGGGCGGTGTCGGCATGGGGCGGATCGTGGCACGCGGGGCGGGCCGCCGTACACGGAATTCCCGGGGCCGCGGGACTCCTGAGCGCCCCCTCGCGTCGCCTCCGGACGCCCCTGACCTCGACTCATCACGATCGCTGATCGCTGCCGGTGCGGATTGCGCCTTGGTCGGCGCGGGGCCCGGTGCTGGACTGTCACGGACGGCGGAAACGCCGGACGGAAAGGCCCCGCCGGGGCCCGCACCGGCCTGCGCCCCCGCCCTCCCCGTAAGCCACGTCATCCAGACCCATCCGGATCCATCGGATCCATCCGACGCGTTCGAGCAGGAGACACCATGCCTCTCATCCAGGTGCAGCAGACCCCCGGGAAGACCGCCGAGCAGAAGGCCGAGCTGGTCCGCGCGCTGACCGACGCCTACGTGTCCGCCACCGGCGGCAAGCGGGAGAGCGTCTGGGTCAATGTGCAGGAGATCCCCGCCGACAGCTGGTCCATCGGCGGGGAGACGCTGGCGGCGCGGGCGGCCGCCCGCTGAGCCGCGGGCCGCGCCCGCCCCGCCCGTCGCGCTGTGCGACCCTCTCCCGTATCCCGCCCCGACCGGGGAGGCGCGGGGTACGAGTTCCGGGTACGGGCGCGGCCCTGTCGCCCGGCGGGAGGGCGGGGCGGCGTGGAGCTGCGGCAGATCCAGTACTTCGTCGCGGTCGCCGATGAGCTGCACTTCGGGCGGGCGGCGGCCCGGCTGCACATCGGCCAGCCCGCGGTCAGCCAGCAGATACGGCGCCTCGAACGCGAGCTGGGCCTCCCGCTCTTCGACCGCTCGGCCCGCACCGTGACGCTCACCCCCGCCGGCCGGGAGCTGCTCCCTCAGGCCCGTCAACTCCTCGCCGCCCAGGACGCGTTCACCGCCGGCGCCCGCCGCCTGGCCGCCCGCGAGGAGGCCGTCCTCCACGTCGGCATCGGTACGGGTCTGGGGCGCCGCCTCGACGACTTCCTGGACGCGCTCCCCGGCCAGGGCGCCGGGACCCGCTTCGTGTTCCGCACCCTGGAGGCGCCGCGCCGCCTGGCGGAGGTCCGGGCGGGGCGGTTGGACGCGGCGTTCCTCCGGGCAGCGCGGTCCGGGCCCCTCCCCGGGGGCGAGCCGCACCCGCCCGGGGACGCGCCCCTGGGCGGCGATCCGCACCCCGGCGACGGAACGGACCCCGGCCGCGAGGAAACCCACCCCGACCTGCGCTTCCTCCCCCTCTGGGACGACCCGCTGCGCGTCGCCCTCCCCACCGCGCACCCCCTGGCCGGCCGCGCCCCGCTCCGGCTGGCCGACCTCGCCGCCCTGCCCCTGCGCATCGCCCCGCGCGAGACGAACCCGGTGCTCTTCGACGCCGTCCACACCGCCTGCCGCGCCGCCGGATTCACGCCCGTCATGGGGCCGCCGTCGGTCCGCCTCCAGGACACCCTGGCCGACATCGGGGCGGGCGAGCCGGGCTGGACCCCGTTGTACCCGTCGGCGGCGGACGCCGTGGCCTCCCGCCGCGTCACCCTGCGCCCCCTGGACGGCGACCCGCTCACCCTGCGCATGTACCTCGCGGTCCGCGCCACCACCGCCCCGGAACGCCTCGCCGCGCTGACCACCGCGAGCGCGCACCTACGGACACGGCCCGGGGGAGCGGCCCCGGCTCAGCAGCCGACCCCGACGGGCCCCTGAGCCCACCCCCGCGCCCCTCGCTCGAATAATCATTCGCCAGTCACGCAACGTCATGGTTCTGTGGGGGCGTGGCGAAACTCAATCAGATCATCGCGGTCGAGAAGGGCGTCAAGTCCAAGTCCCAGCAGGACCTGACGGCCGCCCAGCACGGCCTCCAGAAGCCGGCGTTGCTGTCCGGCATCGCGCGGACGTACCAGCCCAAGGACGAGGAGGGTGAGCAGCTGCCGCCCGAGTCCACCAAGGTGCAGGTCCAGGCCGAGGACGTCCTGCGGTCGACGGCCACCACCCTGACCAGGCTGTTCGATGTGACCGCCACCAAGGACTGGGCCAACTGCACCGCCCGCGCCGATGTGACGGTCGACGGCCGCGTGCTCCTCCCCCAGGTGCCGGTGGCGTACCTCCTCTTCCTGGAGAAGCAGCTCGGTGACCTCGCCGCCTTCGTCCGCAAGCTGCCGGTGCTCGACGCGTCGGAGTCCTGGGTGCAGGACCCGTCCACCGACGCCTGGAAGACCGAGCCGGTCCGCACCGTCCGGACGAAGAAGGTGCCCCGCAACCACGTCAAGGCCGAGGCGACGGAGAAGCATCCGGCGCAGGTCGACGTGTACTACGAGGACATACCCGTCGGGTACTGGACGACCGTGAAGTTCTCCGGCGCGCTCCCCGCCCGCCGGGTCAACGAACTCCTCGACCGCGTCGAGAAGTTGCAGACCGCCGTGAAGTTCGCCCGCGAGGAGGCGAACGGCGCGGAGGTGACCGACCAGAGGGTGGGTGACGCCGTCTTCGGCTACCTCTTCGGGTAGCCCCATCAACTCCCCGGACGCCGCAGCGCGCCCGGGGTGCGCGAGGAGCGCAAGCTGAAACTGAGGCTTGTCGTGACGAACGCGGTGGTCAGTGGAGGTTCAAGTCCTCCCCGCGGCACTTCGGGCCGCGGTGGCCCAATCGGCAGAGGCACACCGCGATCAATCTCAGACTCTTGCTCCAGATTCAGTATGCGCCGCCGTTCGCCGGAACGACCGGGCCGGGCCCGCGTCGTCGGATGCCGGTTCAAGTCCGGCCCGTGCAGCCACTTTCCCGATGCGCGGTAGTTCAAAGGCAGAACACGACGACCTCAGTATGACCCGCGCTCTTCACCGCGCCGGCGACAGCACAGGGCGGCACCACTGGGCCCGGGGGCAGGCTACGCCCCCGGGCCCGCTGCCGTTCCCGGCGCGGAGCGCACCCGATCCGCCTCCCCGAACGCCTCCGACCAGGGCGGCCATCCGCCCGTACGCCCCGATCGGCACCTCACGGAAAGTGATCACCCGAGGTTGAATCCGCAACCACCAAACGGGCGGAAGCGGGTCTCCGCTCCGGCGTGACGGTCGCTCCCGCCGCTAAAACGGGCAGGTCAAGCGCGACGTGATCGCTCGTCACAGGTAAACGGCCCGGCGGAACCCTGATGTCCCGGAGGAGTCTTCCGTTCACTCCCCGCGAGCAACCCCACAGGCCCCACCCGCCACATACACAACTTCTCCACTCCGCCTCAGCTCGTTACGGGGCTATGACATAACGGGCTTGACGGTTGGTGTCTGCACACAAGTAGGTTCGAGATAAACCGAGTTACCACGAGCTACCGGCGTTCAAACGCCGGGAGAAAGGGATACCCATGGGTTCCCACGCCCGCCCGAACCGGATACACCGCACCGGGGTCCGGATCGCGATGGTGGCAATGGTCGGCGCCGCACTGCCGATCACCGCAAGCGGCCTCGCACAGGCCGCCACCCCCGGTGCCACGCACTCCGCCGACGACCAGCAGGACGCGCACCGCCAGCAGGCGGCCGTCCAGCAGCAGGCCGCCGACGCCGCCCAGGACCCCAAGTCCCAGGACGCGCCCCAGGTCAAGGCCGACCACGCCTTCCTCCTCGATGCCCGCGACGGCAGCCAGGAGCGCGAGATGTGGGGCGGTGCCAAGGCCGACGAGAGCGTGTCGATGGCCAGCACCACCAAGATCATGACGGCGCTCGTGGTGCTCAAGCACCCCGAGTGGCTGGAGCACGGCATCCAGGTCAAGCAGGAGTACCGGGACTACGTCCAGAAGGTCGGCGCCAGCACCGCCGACCTCCAGACCGGTGACACGCTCACCGTTCGCCAGCTGCTGCACGCCATGCTGATTCCGTCCGGCGCGGACGCCGCGCGCGCCCTCGCCGACCACTACGGTCAGGGCGCCACCACGGACGAGCGGGTCGCCGACTTCGTCCGCCAGATGAACGACGAGGCGCAGCAGCTCGGCCTGAAGGGCACACACTTCGACAGCTACGACGGCATCTCGAACGGCGACAACCGCAGCACCGCCCGCGACATGGCCAAGCTCGGCCAGCGCGCGATGCTCCAGCCCGTCTTCGCCGAGGTCGTCAAGAACCAGCAGTTCAAGGCCGAGGCCCCCGCGGCCAACGGCCACACCCGGTACTACACCTGGAACAACACCAACCAGTTGCTGTCCACGTACGACGGCGCCCTCGGCATCAAGACCGGCAGCGGCCCCGAGGCCGGCTACGCCCTCGTCTTCGCCGCCAAGCGCGACGGCCGCACCCTCGTCGGTGCCATCCTCAAGGACGACAACGGCCGCTTCGACGACGCGAAGAAGATCCTCGACTGGGGCTTCGCACACTGATCCGTTGACCCGTTGAAACACCTCCCAGGCCCCTGCCTCGTCCCCGCCCCCACGGCGGATGTGGTGGGGGTTTGGGGGTGGGGACGGCGCCCGGTCTTACCGGCCGAGGCGTATGGGGAAGGCGGTGAGCAGCCGGTCCCATGCGTCAGGAGGCGAAGTCTCCGGTTTTGACGCTTCCGATGAATGCGGTCCAGTCGTTCGTCGGGATGAGGAGCGTGGGGCCGTGCGGGTTCTTGGAGTCGCGGACGGGGACGGCGGTGGGGTGGCCGTCGTGGATTTCGACGCAACTACCCGGCTCGGCGCCGCTGTACGTCGACTTGCGCCAGCCGGAAGACCCGATGGCCTGCGTAGGCGTGTGATCGGTCATGGGGCGGTCTCCTTCGCCGATGTGCGTCGGCCGCTGTCACATGGTGCGTCAGCCGATCGATGTGGGATGCCCGGCGCCCGAGGTGGCACCTCGTCCACGGCCAGGTTGCCCCCGTGGACGTGCCGCCATGCGAGAGCGGGCGCCGTTCAGGAACTCCGTTCCGGCCCGGCGCCCGCTCTCAGAATCCCGTCGTCAGGAGACGAAGTCTCCGCCCTTGACGCTTCCGATGAAGGCGGTCCAGCCGTCCGTCGGGATGAGCAGCGCAGGTCCGTGCGGGTTCTTGGAGTCGCGGACGGGGACGGCGTTGGGGTGGCCGTCCAGGACTTCGACGCAGCTGGCTCCTTCGTTGTCGCTGTAGGAGGACTTGCGCCAGCCCGTGAGCAGGGTGGCATTGAGGGAGAGGTGCTCAGCCATTGTTCTTGTATTCCTCCGCGATTGTCCTCATGAGGGCCATGGACTCTTCGAACGACAGCGCGTCGCTCAAGGCGAGAGCGTAGAGGCCCTGCAACCGCTGGACCACGGACGGCGAATCGTGCAGCTTGGCCACGGACATCCCCTCGGAATAGGCGAGGGGAGGCTGGTCCTCGAACCACATCAGAGAAAGCAGCCCCGCCATCAGCGGATGTGCCCCGAGCGCCTTCGGCAGGACGTGCACGCGTGCCCGCTCGGTCTCGCCCAGCTGAAGGATGTGCTGGATCTGCTCCGCCATCACCTCTCGGCCGCCAACTGGCCGACGCAGCACAGCCTCATCCATGAGGATCCACACTATGGGTGTCACCGGGTGGGCGAGTATCTGAGCCCGGTTCAGTCGTGTGACGACGATGCGGTCACATTCCTCCGGGCTCCACGGGGGAAAGGCGGTACGCAAGACCGCACGGGCGTACCGCTCCGTTTGAAGGATGCCCGGCACGAGGGTGGAAGCGAACTCCTGGATCCGCGTGGCCTGCCTCTCAAGGTCCAGGGCATCGGCAAAACGGTCGGGTACGGCTGTCGTGTCCTCCGGCAGGAAACTGCTCAACACATCCCCCGTGCCCAACGCCTGGTCCAGCCTCCGGGCGTCTTCCTTGGACGGGATGCGGCGGCCCGCCTCGATGTGGGCGATGTGGGAACGGGTCATGATCGCGGTGTCGGCCAGTTCCTGCTGGGTCATGCCCGCCGCTTCGCGTTGGGCGCGGAGCCAGTCGCCGTAGCTGTTGCTCATTCGTCAACTCCCATGTGACGCCGGGGCAGTCACCTCGCACCCCCTGGTCAGGGTAGCCCTCGTGGTCTCAGTCTGTGAGGGAATCACTACACAGTGAAATGCTGTCGTGTGCCCTCAACTGATCGGGAGTTGATGACGTGTTGGAATCCCTCGTCCAGGTATGTGAGCGCGTCCTGCCCTGGGCGCCGCTCGCCCCATTGGTGCCGCTCGCCGTCGTGATGTGGTGGCCGCCGAGCGGACGGCACCGGGCGGACGGCGGGGCGCGGCCGGTCGATCCGGAGGCGTTCCGGGTGGAGCCGATCCGGCCGCCGCGATGCCGCCGCCCGGCCCCGGCCGAGGGGCTGCTGCTGTCGCCGCGGCTCGTGGCGTACGAGCGGAAGCTGGCGGCCGGCGCCGAGTGGCGCTGGGCGCGCAGGCGGGCGCTGGTGCGGGCCGCGCTCGGGGGCGGCGTTGTTCCGGGTGCGGCGCGTGCCGGGCGGGCGGCGGTATGAGCGGCGCGGCGCGGACGCCGCGGCTGCTGCCGTGGACGGGGGACGACGGCAAGCCCTGCTACGTGGTCGGGGACGGCACCGGGTTCGTCTCACAGCTGGCCGACGAGATGGAGACCGTACAGCTGGAGATGGCCCTCGACCTGCTGGAACACGTCGATCGCCTGGCGGCCGAGCGGCGCACCACACCCGAGCAGCTGCGGTACGCCGTCGCCCGCCTCGGGGAGTCGCTGCGGGAGGTGTGTCGGATCGCGGTGAGCCGGGGGCCGGGGTAGCGGCCCAAGGGAAATCCCTGGCCCACCCAAGGCTCCCCGCCTTACCGTCGCCCCATGAAGCTGCTCTCCGTCAACGTAGGCCGTCCCCGTCCCAACCCGTGGAAGAGCCGGCGGGAGACGGGCGGGAGGACGGGGATCGACAAGCGGCCGGTGGAGGGGCGCGTGGCCGTGGCCGCGCCCCTGGCCGAGGGGGTGGGGGAGGTCGGTCTGGCCGGCGACCGGGTGTACGACGTGGCGCATCACGGGGGCGCTGACCAGGCCGTTTACGCGTATGCGCGGGAGGATCTGGACGGCTGGGAGCGGGAGTTGGGGCGGGCGCTGGGGAACGGGGCGTTCGGGGAGAACCTCACGACCGTCGGGGTGGACGTCAACGGGGCGGTGATCGGGGAGCGGTGGCGGGTCGGGGCGGAGGTAGTGTTGGAGGTGTCGTGTCCGCGGACGCCGTGCGGGACGTTCCAGGGGTGGATGGGGGAGCGTGGCTGGAACCGGCGGTTCGTGCGGGCTGGGTTGCCGGGGGCGTATCTGCGGGTGATCACGCCGGGGGAGATCCGGGCCGGGGACCCGGTGACGGTCGTGCGGCGGCCCGCGCACGGGGTGAGTGTGGCGTACACGTTCCGCGCGGTGATGACGGAGCCGGAGCTGTTGCCGTCGTTGCTGGATGTGGAGCAACTGCCGGAGATTGTTAGGGAGTTCGCGCGGGAGCGGGTCGAGAAGAGGCGGGGGACGGGGGCGGGCGGCTGAGGCGGCGGCGGGCTGCCGGGGGGGGCGTCGTCCGAGGCCATGTTTCTGTGGCAGGAGCGGTCTCCCCGGGCTGGTGAAATTTTCCGTTCGCAAGGGGGTGGGTGGTCGGGGTGGGAGTCCTCGTCAACCTGCTGACCAGGGCATGCGGCGCGAATCCCTCACGGGTGTGGTTTGCCCTGGCAATCAACTGGCCACGGGATTACGGGAGTTGGCGGACGGCGAACGTCATGGTGAGGGCGCGTGGCAGGCGCCCGACACCGTTCACGGAGCCAGGAGGAACTCATGGCCACGTACAACACGGAGATCCAGACGGGGGGCGGCGGTTGGCAGCCGGACGCGCCGCTGAAGCTCAGCATCGTGAACCGCAACCAGGTCGTTCCCGAGAGCGGCGCCCCCTCGACGGGGACCACGGTCACCTGGAGCGGTGACCAGGGGAGCGGCTCGGTGACGTTCTTCGACGGCGGCAGCAACTTCCAGGGAACCGCCCGGTTCCCCGGCGAAGGCCCGGTGGCATACCGCGGCACGCGTACGGGCTGACCCGAGACCGTGAGTCAGGCTGCACGAGGCGGCCTGACTCACACCAGCCCGCCCGGCCGCCCCGCCGTCAGCCCAGCGCCTCCGCCAACGCGATGATCACGCCGCCCGGTCCCCGCAGGTAGCACAGCAGATAGGCGTCCTCGAACCGGGTGATCTCGCCGAGGAGTTCGGCGCCGTGGGTGTGCAGTCTGGTCACCGTGTCCCGGATGTCGTCCACGGCGAACATCAGTCGGCGCAGGCCCAGGGTGTGGGGCGGCGGGTCCGCCGGGTCGGGGGTGAGCGGGGGCGGGTTGTGGAAGGTGGTCAGTTCGAGGCGGGTGTGGCCGTCCGGGGCGCGCATCATCGCGATCTCGGTGCGGACGTCGGGGAGGCCGAGGATGCGGTCCACCCAGGGGCCCTCGATCGGGGCCGTGCCCTCCAGCTCCAGGCCGAGTTCGGTGAAGAACGCCTTGGCGACCTCCATGTCGTCGACGACGATGCCGACGTTGTCCATCCGCTGAATCGCCATGGGAGAAAGCCTAACCTCGGTTTTCCGTGATGGTTCGTTGGTTTCTTCGGCGGGTCGATTTTTATTCTTCGGGCCGGTGGTCGGTGAGTCGGTGGCGCCGCGGAAAACCGGTGGGGAAATCCTTGGGGGCGCGGGGGAGAGGGGGCGATATCGGTCCCCGTGGCGGTGTGGTGAATTGTACTCGCCCAGGGAGCTCTTGCAGGATTTACGCGGATGGTGACCGGGGGCGCCCGAGCCCGTTCTCCCGCTGTTTCGGCCCGAGTTGATCGACGGGCGGACTCTGTGTGGCCGTGCCAGCCTGGAACAGGGGGCGGTCTTAAAGGTGCCCCTCCAGTATGTTCGGGATCATCTTCAGAGATGAAGGCGCAGAGGAGAAAGTCCCATGGGCGCAGACCAGGACATGATCGACGCGCAGCAGAAGAAAATCAAGGAGCAGGACCAGAAGATCGAGGATCAGCAGAAACAGATCGATGAGCTGAAGAAGGCCATCGACGAAATGAAGAATCAGCAGGGATCGTCGGGCCAGTCGAGTCAGCCGAGCAAGCCGGCCAAGCAGCAGCCCCTCAACCTTGACGCTTCGGCGGCAAGTGGCGATCTCTCTTCGCTGATCGCCGGTACGGGTTTGGCAACCGCCACGGACGTCAACGGGAACGGCGTCAAGGGCCTGCGGGTCGAATTCTTCGTCAAGGACAGGAAAGTCGGCAGCGGATTCACCGATGCCAATGGGGACGTCAAGGTCGGATCCCCGCAGTACGCCGGAGATCCTCAGACGTGGATCAAGGGGCTTGCCCACGGCTACACCGCAAAGTTCCGGGGCAATGACGAATACCTGCCCGCGGAGGCGAACGCCACCGCCGGGGTCACCATCGGGTGACACGGGCAGGTCCACAAGGTCACGCCCGTCCGTCCTCCCACAATCGTGGAGAGATGCGGGCTGTTTCCCAAGGTGCGTGATCGCCGCCGTTCCTCGTCGGAACGGCGGCTCCGCTATTCCACCAACCGCGCCAGCCCCCGCGCCTCCTGCCGCAGATACGTCCGGAGCGTGTCCGCCGCGGGCGACAGCGGCCGGTCCGCGGGGCGGGTGAGGCCGACGGCCTGGCTGATGGATTTCAAGGGGGTGTCGATGAGGCGGAGGTCCGGATCCTGGGTGGCGAGGAGGAGGGGGAGGACGGCGACGGCGTCGGTGGCGAGGAGGAAGTGGCGCAGGGTGGGCATGGAGGTGCATTCGACGCGGTCGTCGGGGAGTTCCAGGTCGGCGTGGGTGAACAGCTCCTCCAGCTCGGCGCGGAGCGCGGTCCGGTCGACGGGGAGCACCCACGGGTAGCGGCGCAGCTCGGCGAGGGACGGCTGTTGCAGCTGGTGCACGGGGTGGTCGGTGCGGGCGGTGAGGCGGACCGGTTCGCGGTAGAGCTGCTCCTGGGTGAGGCGGCGCGGCGGCTGCCCCGAGAGGCGGCCGACGATCAGGTCGATCTCCCCGGAGAGGACCCCGGCGCGGAGCGTGTCCGGGGTGGCCTCGCGGACGACGACGGTGACCGCCGGATGCGCCCGCTTGAGCGCCGCCATCGCCCGTGGCAGCAGCAGGTTGGACCCGGCCAGATGGACGCCGACGGTGACCGAGCCGAGGTGACCGGCGGCGAGGTGGCCCAGCTCCGCGCCGGCCTGCCGCAGCTGCGCCAGGACCGCGCGGGCGTGGCCGATGAACGACTCCCCGTACAGCGTCGGCGTCACCCCGCGGTGGTGCCGTTCGAACAGCGGGACCCCGAGGATCGTCTCCAGCTCGTGCAGGGCGCGGGTGACGACGGGCTGGGTGATGTGCAGTTCCTGGGCGGCGCGGATGACGCTGCCCTGGTCGGCGATGGCGGTGACGAGGGTGAGGTGGCGCAGTTTCAGACGGCCGTCGAGCAGCCTCTCGCTCTCCATAGGGGTCACGGTATGCCCGTAGAGGTATCGCGGGGAACGCAAAGAGCATTATTCAGGCATGGCTGCGCTCCCTAGCCTCGGCGTCATGAGCCGCAGCACTTCGCTCCCCGTGCGGGAGATCCGCAATTTCGTGGACGGCGCCTTCGTGGACGGCGTGCGCTCCTTCGACCGGTTCAGCCCGGTGGACGGCGCACTCGTCGGCAAGGTGCACGAGGCCGACGAGGTCCTCGTCGACGTCGCCGTCCGGGCCGCCCGCCGCGCCCTGACCGGCCCTTGGGGCGACACCACCGTCCCCGAGCGCGCCGAGCTGATGCGGCGGATCGCCGACGTCATCGACCGGCGCGCCGACGAACTGGTCGCCGCGGAGGTCGCCGACACCGGCAAGCCCCTGGCGATGGCCCGGGACCTGGACGTGGCCCGCGCCGCCGCGAACTTCCGGGCGTTCGCCGACACCATCTCCGCCACCGGCCTCGACTCCTTCCTCACCGAACTGCCCGGCGGGCGTACGGCGCTGAACTACGCGGTCCGCCGGCCGCTCGGCGTCGTCGCCGTCATCGTGCCGTGGAACCTTCCGCTGCTCCTCCTCACCTGGAAGCTCGCACCGGCCCTGGCCTGCGGAAACGCCGTGGTCGTCAAGCCGTCGGAGCTGACGCCCTCCTCCGCGACGCTGCTCGCCGAGATCCTGAAGGAGGCCGGGCTGCCGGACGGCGTCTGCAATGTCGTGCACGGCTTCGGCCCGGACTCCGCGGGCGCCTTCCTCGCCGGACACCCGGACGTGGACGGCGTGACGTTCACCGGCGAGTCCGCCACCGGCACGGCGATCATGCGGGCGGCGGCGCCGGGCGTGCGGCCCGTCTCGTTCGAGCTGGGCGGCAAGAACGCCGCGCTGGTCTTCGACGACGCGGATGTGGCACGGACGGTGGACGGGCTGGCCCGGTCGGTGTTCACCAACACCGGTCAGGTCTGCCTGTGCACCGAGCGCGTCTACGTACAGCGGCCACTCTTCGACGAGATCGCCGCGGGGCTCGCGGAGCGCGCCCGCGCGCTGTGCCCGGGCCGCCCCGAGGACCCGGCGACCACCACCGGACCGCTGATCTCCCAGGGCCACCGCAAGAAGGTCCTCGGCTATCTCGAACTCGCCCGCAGCGAGGGCGCGGAGGTGCTGACCGGCGGCGGCGTCCCCGAGATGGGCGCGGAGCTGGACGGCGGCGCGTGGATCGAGCCGACGCTGTGGACGGGCCTTGAGCACACCTCCCGCACCATGCGGGAGGAGATCTTCGGGCCGGTCGCCGGGCTGATCCCGTTCGACACCGAGGAGGAGGCCGTCCGGCTGGCGAACGACACCCCGTACGGGCTGGCCTCCTGCGTCTGGACCCGGGACCTGGAGCGCGGCCACCGCGTCGCCCAGCGGATGCGGACCGGGATGGCCTGGGTCAACACCTGGTACCTGCGCGATCTGCGCTCGCCCTTCGGCGGCACCGGCCTCTCCGGCATCGGCCGCGAGGGCGGGGCGCACTCCCTCCACTTCTACACCGAGCCGACGAATGTGTGCGTGCAGCTGTGAGCGAGCGCGTACCTCAACAGCGGGTGTACTGCGGTGAGTTGACCGCCGACCGGGCCGCTGACGCCCGGATCGCGGAGGTCGCCGGGCGGCTGCGGCAGGCCGCTGCGAGCGGGGTGCCCGGTGCGCCGGTACGGGGGTGGATCGGCGGGTGGGGCGTCCGGAGCGCCGGCGCCGTCGCCGGCAACACCTCCCGCGACGCCGTCCCCCTCGGCGTCACCCCGCGGCCGCTCACCCCGGCCGACCCGCCGGGCGGGGCCGCCGCCCCTGCACCAGAGAGCGGCGGCACGTCATGACCGTCCACGCCGCCCGGAAGGAAGACGATCCGATGAGCTCCCCTGCTGATGACGGTGGTTGGGACCTCGCCGAGGCCGCCGCGGTGCTGGACGCCGCGGCCACCGGCGCCGCCCCGGTCGCCCAGCTCACCGCCGCCGCGCCGCTCGGCCTCGATGCGGCGTACGACGTGCAGCGGCTGCTGATCGAGCGGCGTACCGCCCGCGGTGAGCGGCCCAGCGGCGTCAAGCTCGGCTTCACCAGCCGCACCAAGGCGGCGCAGATGGGCGTCTTCGACGTCATCTTCGGCCGCCTCACCGACGCCATGCGGCTGCCCGACGGCGCCCGCGTCTCCCTGGCCGACTACGTCCATCCGCGCGTCGAACCCGAGGTCGCCTTCCGGCTCGCGGTCGATGTGCGGCCCGGGGACGCCGTCGATCCGGAGGCGGCCATCGATGCCGTCGCCCCGGCGCTGGAGATCATCGACAGCCGGTACCGCGACTTCCGGTTCACCCTGGAGGACGTCGTCGCCGACAACACCTCCGCCGCCGGATACGTCCTCGGGCCCTGGACCGCGCTCGCCGACGCCGGGGACCTCGCCCACCGCGGCGTCCGGCTGGAGATCGACGGGCGCACCGCCGAGACCGGCTCCACCGCCGCGATCCTCGGCCACCCGCTGCGCGCCGTCCACGCCGCGCTGCGCCGCGCCCGGGAACTCGGCCACCCGCTGCGCGCCGGGGAGATCCTGCTGGCCGGCGCCGCCACGCCCGCCGTCGCCCTCACCCCGGGCAGCCACATCGAGGCCACCGTCGCCGGACTCGGCCGCGTCGCCTTCACCGTGGCGGACGCCGCGGGGGACGAGGCCGCCGGGCCCGCCGCAACGATCAGGAACCCTTCATGAGCAATGACGGCATCGTCGTCCCCGGGAAGGCCACCCCACGCGGCCGGTTCCCGCATGTGAAAACCGCCGGTGACCTGGTGTTCTTCTCCGGGACCAGCAGCCGCAGGCCGGACAACACCATCGCCGGTGCCGAAGCCGACGAGATGGGCGCCACCACCCTCGACATCCGGGAGCAGACCCGCGCGGTCCTCGCCAACGTCCGCGAGGTGCTGGCCGCCGCCGGAGCCACCCTGGACGATCTCGTCCAGGTCACCGCGTATCTGGTGAACATGAACGACTTCGCGGGCTACAACGCGGTCTGGGCCGAGCACTTCGACGAGCGCGGGCCCACCCGCACCACCGTCGCCGTCCACCAACTGCCCCACCCGCACCTGCTCATCGAGATCCAGGGCATCGCCCACCGGCCCGCACCCTAGGCGCCCGCCCCGGCCCGCGCCCCAGGGCGTGCCCGCCCCCTCCGTACCGCCAACCCGAGGAGCACGATGGACCTGCCTCCGGTCATCAACTTCGCCCAGTGGGTACGCGACCACGCCGACGACCTCCGGCCACCCGTGAACAACCGGCAGATCTGGGACGGCACCAGCGACTTCATCGTCCAGGTCGTCGGCGGCCCCAACGCCCGCACCGACTACCACCTGGAGCCGTACGAGGAGTGGTTCTACCAGGTCAAGGGCGCCATGCACATCAACGTCATGGTCGACGGACGGCCCCGGCGGATCGATGTCCGCGAGGGCGAGATGTTCCTGCTGCCCGGCGGCGTCCCGCACTCCCCGCAGCGCCCCGAGGCGGGCTCCGTCGGCCTGGTCGTCGAACGCGTCCGGGACGAGGGCACCCTGGAGCGCTTCCAGTGGTACTGCCCCGGCTGCCACGCCCTCGTCCACGACGTGGAACTCCAGGTCCGCGACATCGTCCGCGACCTCCCCCCGGTCTTCACCGCCTTCCACGGCGACGCCCGGGCCCGAACCTGCCGCGCCTGCGGCACCCTGCACCCCGGCAAGAGCGGAACCGCACCGTGACCAGACCCACCCCGGACCCCCTCGTGGGCGCCTCCCGCATCGACGTCCACACCCACTACGTGCCGCTCGGCTGGCCCGATCTGGCGACCGCCGCCGGGCCCGCGCCCGACTGGCCCTGGCTGCGCGTCACCTCCGAACGCGAGGCCATGATCATGGTCGGCTCCCGGGAGTTCCGCCGGATCGGCGCCGACTGCTGGGACGCCGGCACCCGCCTCGCCAACATGGCCGCCGACGGCATCGACGCCCAGGTCGTCTCGCCCACCCCGGTCTTCTTCAACTACGCCCGCCCCGCCGACCAGGCGGTCAAGGTCGCGCAGATCTTCAACGACCTCGCCCTGGAGATCTGCGCCCCCGCCCCCGGGCGGCTGCTGCCCTTCGCGCAGGTTCCTTTGCAGGATCCGGACGCCGCCTGCCGCGAACTCGACCGCTGCCTCGCCAACGGCCACCACGGGGTGGAGATCGGCAACCACGTCGGCGACCGCGACCTCGATGACGAGGGCATCGTCACCTTCCTCCAGCACTGCGCCGACCGCGGCGCCCCTGTCTTCGTCCACCCCTGGGACATGCCGGCCTCCCCGCGGCTGGACCGCTGGATGGCCCAGTGGCTGACCGGGATGCCCGCCGAAACCCACCTCTCGGTGCTCGCCCTCGTCCTCGGCGGCGTCTTCGACCGGGTCCCCGACACCCTGCGGATCTGCTTCGCGCACGGCGGCGGCTCCTTCGCGTTCTGGCTGGGCCGCCTGGAGAACGCCTGGCACCGCCGCGCCGACGCCATCGCCACCTCCGCGCTGCCGCCCTCGCACTACACCGACCGCTTCTCCGTCGACTCGGTCGTCTTCGAACCCACCGCGCTGCGCACCCTCGTCGACACCCTCGGCGCGAGCCAGGTGATGGTCGGCAGCGACTACCCCTACCCGCTGGGGGAGCGGCCCGTCGGCGCCGTCGTCCACCGCTCCGACTTCCTGGACGAAACTGACCGCGCGGCGATCCTCGGCGGCAACGCCCGGCGGTTCCTGGGGCTGCCGCCGGTCTGAACGCGGCCCGCGGACCGGTCCGCACTCCCCGCCGCGACCGCCCGCACATCGGCCGGAAACCTCCCGGCGGCCGGTCCCGTTCCGCCTCCCCCGGACGGATCGGCCGCCGGGATCCGTACGTTGTACCCGGGCGGCGGCCACCGGGCCCGGCCCCGTACCGCCGCCGCCCGCCCCCCCCCGCCCCGTACCGAAGGAGAGAGCCGCCTGTGAACAGCGCACCGGGCCACGTCGTCGACGTCCCCACCGACCGGGGGAGCGTCCCGGTCCGCCGCACCGGACCCCTCCGCTACGCCACCGCCGCCCGCTTCCGGCCGCCGGTCCCCGTCCCCGCGGGCGCCGACGACCCGGTGTCCGGCGCGATCTGCCCGCAGCCGCCGTCCCGGCTCGAAGCCGTGATGGGCACCGCCCGGCGCTTGCCGCAGGACGAGGACTGCCTGCACCTGAGCATCACCGCCCCGGCGGCGCCCGCCGCGCCCCGGCCCGTCCTCGTCTTCCTGCACGGCGGCGGCTTCTCCAGCGGCTCCGGCCTGCTCGACTGGTACGACGGCGCCCGGCTCAGCGCCGAGGGCGATCTCGTCGTCGTCTCCGTCAACTACCGCCTCGGCCCGCTCGGCTTCCTCCGCCACCCGGACGTCGCCGCCGGAAACCTCGGCCTCCTCGACCAACTGACCGCACTGCGCTGGGTGGCCGAGAACATCGCCCGGCACGGCGGCGACCCGGCACAGGTCACCGTCGCCGGACAGTCCGCCGGGGCGATCTCCCTGGCCCTGCTGCTGCGCCACCCCGAGACTCCGCGCCTGCTGCGCCGCGCCATCCTCCAGAGCCCGGTCCTCGGCCCCGTCCAGACCGACCCCGCCGAGGCCGAGGCGGACGGCGCCGCCTTCCTCGCGACGCTGGACGGCGACCCGTTCACCGCCGCACCCGACGCACTGCTCACCGCCGTCGCGGTCGCCGCCGAAAGCGTCACGGCACGCACCGGCAGCCGTGTCGCGCCGCCGTTCTCCCCCGTCGTCGGCGCCGACCCGGTCCCCGCCGCCCCGCCCGCCACCGGCCTCGACGGCGTCGACCTGCTCATCGGCTGGAACCGCGAGGAGCTGACCGCCTTCGGCCTGACCCGCGCCGACGCCCGCGCCGCCGAGGGCCCCGCCTTCGCCGCCCCGATCACGGAGTTCGCCGCCTGGGCCACCGCCGCGGGCGCCCGCGTCACCACCTACCGCCTCGACTGGGAGCCGGCGGGCTCACCGTTCGGCGCCGTCCACTGCCTGGAGCTGCCGCTGCTGCTCGGCGACGAGGCGGCGTGGCGGGACGCGCCGATGCTCGGCGACGTCCCCTGGTCCGAGGCGGACGAGTTCGGGCGCGCGCTGCGGGGCGAGTGGGCGGCCTTCGCCCGCACCGGGGAGGTCGACCCGGCGGCGACGGAGGGCCACCCGGTGAGCTGGGGCCTGGGCCCGCAGACCCCGCCGGACAGCCCGAACTCGTAGGCCCCCCGGCGGCCCGCCGCACCCGGCCGCCCGCATCCGGCTGCCCGCCCCCCCGGCGGGCAGCCGCACGGGAGCGTCCTTGCGCATTCCCCCACCCGGGTCCCCCGCCCCCGGACAGCCGCGCCCGATTCGCCGCGGCTCCGGCGCCGGGCGACCGTCGAGGAGTGCCGTCCGCCGGGACCGTGCGGGCTCCCGGCGGTGCGGCACGGGACGGGGCCGCCACGGTGCCGTCCGGCGGGCGAGCGACCTGGAGGCACCGTGCCGCACATATCCCTACGGCGCGCCGCCGCCGTCACCCTGCTCGCCGCCCTCGCCACCGGCACCGCTCTCACCGCCCCGGCCGCCCGCCCCGGCCCCCGGCCCGCGGTCGCCCCGGCGGCGTACCCCCGCGGCGCAGCGGACCACCCCGGCCCGCCGACCGCCCCCGCCGTCGCCGCCCCGCTGGTCATCGCGCACCGCGGCGCGGCCCGCCGGGCGCCGGAGAACACCCTCGCCGCCGTCGACGCGGCCCACCGCGCCGGGCTCACCTGGGTCGAGAACGACGTCCAGCGCACCAAGGACGGGCAGCTCGTCGTCGTCCACGACGCGACGCTGCGTCGCACCACCGACGCGGTGCGCGCCCTGCCCGGCCGCGCCCCCTGGCGGGTGGCCGATCTCACGGCCGCCGAGATCGCCCGGCTCGACGCCGGGAGCTGGTTCGCCACACGGTTCGCGGGGGAGCGGGTGCCGACCCTCACCCGCTATCTGCGGCGCCTGGACCAGCACCACCAATCGCTGCTGCTGGAGTTGAAGAACCCCGCCCGCTACCCCGGCATCGAGGCCCAGACCCTCCGCCTGCTGCGCGCCGAGGGCTGGCTCGGCCGCGCCCACCACGGCCGCCTCGTCATCCAGAGCTTCGACGCCGGCTCCGTCCGCACCGTCCACCGACTCGACCCGCGCCTGCGCACCGCCGTCCTCGGCGCGCCCACCCTCCGCGACGCCGCCCGCTACGCCCGCTTCACCGACGGCATCAACCCGCCGCTCGACCACCTCACCCCGCGCTGGGCCGCCGCCGTCCACCGGCTGCGCGGCCCGCACGGCGCCCCGCTGCGCATCTACGGATGGGGCCCCGGCGCGACCCCCGACACCCCCGCCGCAGCGGCGCGAGGAATCGACGGAGTTGTCGCATAACGTGCCCAGAAATGGGATCCGGCCCTTGTCAGAACCGGCCCGGGCAAGGATTTACGGGATTCGCGCGGCAGAGCTAAGGTGCCTGAGATGTTCGACGCCGCCACGCCCCCCGCATACGTATGGAGACGCAGAATCCGGCCGATGGGTTCCTTCGTGGCACCCGGCGCGATTGCTCGTCCCGCCCCTCCTCTGGGTTCGTACCGGGAGGGCCCTTGACGAACGACATATCCGACCACGGCGACCGCCGCGTCCCGATGCCCCCGCAGGCCACCGCGGGCGGTGCCACCGCCACCGCCCTCGCCCCGCCCGCCGCCGCAGCCGTCCCGCGGCAGTCCCCGGCCCCGCGCCAGGATGCGGCGCCCGCGCCGAAGAAGCAGCGCGACGCGTTCTTCGACAACGCGAAGTACCTCGCCATCGTGCTGGTGGCGATGGGCCACGCCTGGGAACCGCTCCGGGACGGCAGCCGCGCCGCCGCCGCCCTCTACATGACCGTCTACGCCTTCCACATGCCGGCGTTCATCCTCATCTCCGGCTACTTCTCGCGCAGCTTCGACATGCGCAAGGACCGGCTGCAGCGACTGATCACCGGCGTCGCCGTCCCGTACATCCTCTTCGAGACGGCGTACACCTTCTTCAAGCGGTGGGCGGACGACGACCCCGGCTACCCCATCAGCCTCCTGGACCCCTGGTACCTCACCTGGTTCCTGGTCGCGCTCTTCATCTGGCGGCTGACCACCCCGCTGTGGAAGGTCGTCCGCTGGCCGATCCCGCTGGCACTCGCCATCGCCGTCGCCGCCTCCCTCTCCCCGGAGATCGGTAACGACCTCGACCTCCAGCGCGTCCTGCAGTTCCTGCCGTTCTTCGTCCTCGGACTGAACCTCAAGGCCGAGCACTTCAAGCTCGTCCGCAACCGCCGGGCCCGCATCGCCGCCGTCCCGGTCATGGCCGGTGCGCTGCTCTTCGCGTACTGGGCCGCGCCCCGGATGAACGCCGCGTGGTTCTACCACCGCGACGCCGCGCAGGATCTCCACGCCCCCTGGTGGAGCGGCGCCGTCATGACGCTCGCGATGTTCGGCTGCTCGCTGGTCCTCGTCGCCTGCTTCTTCGCCTGGATCCCGGGCCGCACGATGTGGTGCACCGCCCTCGGTGCCGGCACCCTCTACGGCTATCTGCTGCACGGCTTCCTCGCCAAGGGCTCCCGCTTCTGGGGCTGGTACGACGTCTCCTGGGTGCACACCCCGTGGGGCGCGATCGTGCTGACCCTGATCGCGGGCACCGTCATCACGCTGCTGTGCACCCCACCCGTGCAGCGCGTCTTCCGCTTCGCGATGGAGCCCAAGATGGACTGGGCGTTCAAGAAGGACCCGGTGGGCGCCGCCCGCCACCGCTGACCTGCTCCGACGCAACAGGGCGCCCGCCACCGGAAGACTCCGGAGGCGGGCGCCCTGTCAGTGGGTCACGGCCCGTCGTACGTCACACCCGGTGGGTCTCCTCGGACACCAACTCGTAGCGCACGCCCAGCGAGTGCAGCGCCTCCTGCTCCTCCTGCGGCAGCCGCGCATCGGAGATGACGAGATCGAAATCGGCGAGCGGCGCCAGCTCGTAGAGCGCCTGACGGCCGAACTTCGAATGGTCGACGAGCAGCACCTTCCGCCGCGCCGCCGCCATCAACGCCCGCTTGACCAGGACGTTTTCCTGCGCCTGGTGATAGCAGTGGCCATTGTCGACGGCCGAGGTGGACAGGAACGCGACATCGGCGCGGAAGCTGCGGGCGCTGTCGGCGGTGGACATGCCGAGGAAGGCGTTGAACGCCGCGTGGTACTCCCCGCCCAGCGCGATCACCCGGATGTCGGGCTCCTCCGCCAACTCGTTGATCACCTGGAGGGAGTTGGTGATGACGGTGTACGCACCGCGCGAGGAGAGCGCCCGGGCCAGCGGCAGCGCCGTGCTGGAATCATCGATGATCACGGCCTGGCCCGGCTCGGCGATGGCCAGCGCCGCCGCGCAGATCGCCTCCTTCGCCGCGACCTGCTCATTCCCCCGCCACCGCGCATTGGACTCGAAGAGCGCGTTCGGCGCGGCCGTCGCCCCGCCGCGCACCTTCCGCAGCCACCCCTGGTGCTCCAGCGTGTCCAGATCCCGGTGCACGGTCATCTGGCTGACGCCCAGCTCCTGCACCAGCTCCTCGATGGTGACCTGCCCCTCGGCCAGCACCCGGTCCGCGATCCGCTTACGCCGCTCCCGCGGGCTCAGCTTGGCGGGCGCCTCGGCACCGGCCGCGTGACCTGCGGCGGGACCGGCCGCGCCCGCGTGCCCCGCGGCGGCCTGCTCCGGGGCGGCCCGCGGGTCCGCCTCCGGGGTGCGCGGGTCCGTCGCGGCCGGGTGTGCCGCCTCCGGATCCGGCCGCTCCGTCCCGGGGCTCCGCCGACCTGCCGCCGGGCCCGACCGCTCGGTCTCCGGGGCCCGGCCGTGCGGGCCCCCGTCCGTGACCGAGGCCCGATTGCCTTCGCTGTCGGTCAACGCGTCGTCCCTTCGCGGATCGGATGTCGGCCGCCCTCAGCACGGCCGGCCGCCTGAGGGTTGTCCCGTACCCCCGGATTTTAGGTCGTGCCCTCGAATCGGCGTGCGGGCTGTGGACCGGCGCCCGAACCACCACCCGGCCGCCCCGCCGCCCCGCCCCTCACTTCGCGTCCGCGTAGCAGTCCACCACCGCCGTCGTGAACGGGAACCGCACCGGCGTCGGACCGAACGCCAGACGGCCCGCCGCATCCGCCGCCGACGCGATGGCCGCCGCGACCGCCTCCGCCTCCTCGGCGGGGCAGTGCACGATCACCTCGTCATGCTGGAAGAACACCAACTCCGCCCGCAGCCCCGCCTCGTACAACGTGCGCCGCAGCCCGGCCAGGACCAGCAGCGTCCAGTCCGCGGCGCTGCCCTGCACCACGAAGTTCCGGGTGAACCGGCCGCGCGCCCGCGCCGCCGCACCCCCGCCGTACCCGGCCCCCTCCGCGTCCTCCTCCTGCGGCAGCCCGGCCTCCTCCGGCGGCGCCACCGACGCGGGCGGGCACGTCCGCCCCAGCCACGTCCGCACCAGCCGCCCCTCCTCGCCCGCCCGCGCCGCATCGTCGACGTACGCCACCGCCGCCGGATACCGCCGCCGCAGATCGGCCAGGTGCTTCAGCCCGTCCCCGGACGTCTGGCCGTAGATCGCGCCCAGCAGCGCCAGCTTGGCGCGGTCCCGGTCGCCGCCGAAGGCCCGCGCGGCGAGGTCCGCGTACAGATCACGGCCGGTGCCCGCGACCTCCATCAGCCCGCGGTCCCGCGAGACCGCCGCCAGCACCCGCGGCTCCATCTGATCGGCGTCGGCCACCACCAGCCGCCACCCCGGATCGGCCCGCACCGCCCGCCGCACCACCTTCGGCACCTGGAGCGCCCCGCCGCCGTTCGTCGTCCAGCGGCCGGATACCGTCCCGCCCGGCAGATACGCGGGCCGGAACCGCCCCTCGTGCACCCACTGCTGCAACCACGACCAGCCGTGCGCGGTGTGCAGCCGGTACAGCGCCTTGTACGCCAGCAGCGGCGCCACCGCCGGATGGTCGATCCGCTGCAGCTCCCACTTACGCGTCGAGCTGAGCGCGATGCCCGCGCCCGCGAACGCCCGGACGATGTCCTGCGGCAGATCCGGCCGCACCCGCGCCCCGCCGAACGCCCGCGACACCTCCTCGGCCAGCTCCGCCATCCGCCGCGGCTCCAGCCCGCCGGGGAACCGCTCGCCCAACAGCTCGTCCAGCAACGCCCGGTGCACATCGGCCCGCCACGGCACCCCGGCCCACGTCATCTCCGCCGCGACCAGCATCCCCGCCGACTCCGACGCCAGCAGCAACCGCATCCGCTCCGGCCGCTCCGCCCGCTCCGTGCACGCCACCTGGCCCGCGTAGACCTCCAGCAGCGCCGTCAGCTCGTCCGTCCCCGGCGGCAGCGGCACCGGGCCCGGCTCGAACAGCGACGGCTGGGTGTCGGCCGCCCGCACCGGCGCATCCGGCGGCACCGGCAGCCCCCGCAGCCGCGCCCATGCCGCCGCCAGCGATCGCGGCTGCCCCCGCTGCCCCTCCTCGTGCCCGATCAGCAGCGCCTCCGCCGCCTCGACGTCGTAACACCGCTCCACCCGCAGCCCCGCCGCCAGCAGCCCGCGGTACAGCTCGGGGGTGGAGCGCCACACCCACCGCTCCACCTCGGGCCGGGCCCGCACCGCCGCCGCGAGCGAGGGCTCCCGCACCACCGGCCCCGCGGGTCTCCCGTCCGGAGTGAGCGGGCAGAGACGCACACCCCCGTCGCCCGTCTCCGCCACCGCCCATCTCATGCCAGGAGTCTTGCAGCAGGGTCTGACAATCGCTCTGACCAGCGGTTTCGCCAGGTCCGTCCGCGGTCGGCCGACGGCTTCGCCGTACGTGGTGCGCTGCACCCACCCGGCCCACACGCCCGGTCCGCACGCCCCGCACGCCCGCGCAGGTCATCCACAGGGGGCGGCTACGAACACACATGCCCCGGATTCACCCGAAAGTGGCGCTACCCGTCGGCTGTTCATGCGTTGAACAGCTTGTCGCTCCGCGCGGCTGTGCGTCGCCTACGCGTACGCGCAAGTCCCGAAAGCTGCTTCAGTGAAGAGGTTCGCCGTGAAGTTTGTCTCCAAGGCCGCCGTTCTGTCCGCCGCCGCGGGTATCGCCGTCATCGGTGGTGCCGGTGTCGCCTCCGCCCACGGCGCCGGCGCCGAGGGTGCCGCCGTCGGTTCGCCCGGCGTCATCTCCGGCAACAACATCCAGGTCCCGGTCGACGTCCCCGTCAACGTCTGCGGCAACACCATCAACATCATCGGGCTGCTCAACCCCGCGTTCGGCAACACCTGCGTCAACGGCTGACGCCTCCCCGGCAGGCGCCCGTACGCCACGGACGCCCGCCCCGAAGGCCGGCCGGGACCCACGGTCCCCGGCCGGCCTTCGCCGTTCCCGGGACACGGCCCGCAATACCACGCCACCCGGATGCGGTGATATCTGCCTACGGATTCGCGTCATTCGGGTGAACCGGCGAAACCGCACCCCACGAAGCGAGTTGTCCAGGACGCTCCGGATACGGGCACTCCGCTTCGAAAGGGTAAATCGTGATCAAGAAGGTCCTGGCCACAGCGGCCGTAGCCGCGTCCCTCGTCGGCGTCTCGGCGGCCGTCGCCCCGCAGGCGATGGCGACCGGCAACGACAACGGCACCTCCACGGTCAACGGCAACGGCGCCAAGACCGCGTACGGCAACTCCACCACCAAGGGTGAGATGAGCCCGCAGCTGGAGCTGATCCAGGGCACCCTCAACAACCCCTGCATCGGCCTGCCGCTCAAGGCGAACATCGGCTCCCTCGTCGGCCTCGTCCCGATCACCGTTCAGGACGTCAACGTTCTGTCCTCGCCGCAGAACCAGCAGTGCACCGAGAACTCCACCCAGGCCAAGGGCGACGAGGCGCTGTCGCACATTCTGGACGACATCCCGGTGCTGTCCGCCAACGGCGTCGGCAACCGCTGACCCCGCTCGGCCGCCGGCCGGCCCCCCGGTTCTCTCCTCCCGGGCGGACCGGACCGGCGGCACCCCGCCACCTCTGTGGGGCGGGGCAGTTCGACCCCTCTCAGTAGGAATTCGTATTCGGCGAATCCCTCGTACGTGTGTCCCGCGGTGATTTCGACGGCGCGGCCGCGCTATTGCGGCGGCAACTGCCGGGCGGATCCAGGCCGTTCGGACGATTTTTCCGAAAACTTCTCCGCGGGAGTTTCGTCGGCGAGGGGCCATCGTTACCAATATCGGCAGCGGAGTGACGGGCGGCGGTTTGCGCCCGTGCGGCACGAAGGACGTGCGCGTTACCGATCCGCTGCAGGAAAGGGCTCAAAGTGAAGTACACCAAGATCGCCGCTGTTGCCGCCGGTGCCCTCATGGCCGTCGGTGCCGCCGCCCCGGCGTTCGCCGACTCGGGCGCCGAGGGTGTCACCGCGAACGACCCCGGTGTCATCTCCGGTGACAACATCCAGGTGCCGATCCACCTGCCGATCAACCTGTGCGGCAACACCATCGACATCATCGGGCTGCTCAACCCGGCCTTCGGCAACACCTGCGTCTCCGACTGATCCGAAGCATTTCGGATCACGTTGCCCCGATCGGCCCCGGTGCACATTCCGTGTACCGGGGCCGACCGGTGCCCGCACCGAATTCGCTGCGCCTGTAGCAATTCGCGCGCCTTTTCGGAACCCGTTCCGGGAAACACGCATGTTCGGGGGTTTCTCCGCGGGCAGGGAATCGTTGGGCAGAGGGAATGCGGTGATCCGAGCAGCGAAGTGAATGCTCATGTGGCCGGGATGTCGCGTCCCGTCGAACACCGCCCGAGAAGGGACAGTTCACAGTGAAGTACGCGAAGTCAGCCGCCGTTCTGGCCGGTTCCGTCATGGCTCTCGGCGCGGCTGTTCCCGCTTTTGCGAACGAGCAGCCGACGTCACCGAGCATGAGCCTCAACGGTGGCCTCAACGACGCGCTCCACAGTGAGCAGCTCGACGGTCACCAGATCCGGCCGCTGGTCGACACCGTCACGGGCGTGGGGAAGAAGGCGGAGTCCGGTCCGAAGAAGATCCTGGGTGGCGCCACGGGGGCGACCCGGGACGGAAAGCTGCTCGGCGGCCTGCCGCTCGGGAAGTAATTCCGTACGCGGAGCGCGGCGACGGGTGCGGGAAAGCTCAGCACCGGAGAATTCTCCGTCCGCGGCGCCGGATGCCCCGTGTTCCTGTGATCACTTCCCAGGCGATCCCGATCAGGTAATTGACAGGTCGGGGACGCCAGCTCATTTGAGTGAATCAGCGCAACTCGGCCGGACGGCCGAAGTTGGGCATGTTGCCCGGCCCCGGGCAACCCGGAAAGCGAAGGACAATCAATGATCAAGAAGGCTCTGGCGACCGCAGCCGCGGCTGCGTCCATCGTTGGTATCGCAGCCGCTGCCGCCCCGCAGGCGATGGCGATCGGTAACGAACACGGCACGAGTTCCGTCAACGGCAACGGCGCCATGCAGGCGTACGGCAACTCCTCGACGTACGGCTCCATGAGCCCGCAGATCGGTCTCATCCAGGGCTCGCTCAACAAGCCCTGCATCGGTCTGCCCGCCAAGGCGAACATCGGCTCGCTGGTCGGCCTGGTGCCGATCACGGTCCAGGACATCAACCTGCTGTCCTCGCCGCAGAACCAGCAGTGCACCGAGAACTCCACCCAGGCCAAGGGTGATGAGGCGCTGTCGCACATTCTGGACGACATCCCGCTGCTCTCGGGCAACGGCGCCGGCAACCACTGACCGGCACCCGCTGACCCGGGCCGCCCGGCCCTCCTTCTTCCGGGCGGCCCGGGTTTCCCTTTGCCCGCATCCGTTTCCCCTTCGAACGGATTCCGGTGTGGTGATGCGTACGGAAATCGGAAGGGTGCGCGTACGGGTCACGGAAATGCGTACGCGAGGAATGCGGGCAGGGGAAATCCGGGTGACGGAAAGGGTGCCGGAAAAGGCCGGGACGGAATGTCCGGCATCGTTACCGGTACGTGACCATTACAGGCCCGGGTCATTCGTTGGTCATGGTGTGTGGAGGGACGCATGCCCATGCGTTCGCGGGATTGATGGGGTTGCGGACGCGTGGGCATGCCGCCGGAAGCGGCACCGGGCCCGCGTCGTCGAGAGATCGGCGGCGCGGGCCTCGTGTGTGTCCGGGCCCCATCCGCTCCGGGATCCGTCGGGTCTTGGGCAGGCGCGGCGGGCCGGGGGCGCCCAGGACGGCGTTCAGCGGCTCCGCCACCGGCGTCCGGACGGCGCTCCGCCCCTTGAGCGCGGCGACCTGTTTGAGCGGCGGGTGCCGCGTGAGGCGCGTGTGAGCGAAGGGTGACGGCCGGGCGCCCACCGGATCGCCATCTGTTCGGGTGACGGGCCGGAACCAGGGGCGGTGTGGCGGGTTGTTGAAACAGGGCTTCTGTACCGGAAGTCCGCGTACCGAAGGGTTTGTACGATGAAGAAGATCATGGCGGGCGCCGCTGTTGCGGCGTCGGTGCTCGGGCTCTCCGCCGCCGCGGCCCCGCAGGCGATGGCGACCGGCAACGACCACGGCACGTCCACCGTCAACGGCAACGGCGCCCAGACCGCCTACGGCAACTCCACCACGCGCGGCAAGCTCAGCCCCTCCGCCGGCCTGGTCCAGAGCTCGCTGAACGACCTGTGCCTCGGCATCCCGGTCAAGGCGAACGTCGGCTCGCTCGTCGGCCTGCTGGTGCCGGTCACGGTCCAGGACATCAACGTCCTGTCCAACCCGCAGAACCAGCAGTGCGCCGAGAACTCCACCCAGGCCAAGGGCGACGAGCCGCTGTCGCACCTCCTGGACGACATCCCGGTGCTGTCCGCGAACGGCGCGGGCAACCGCTGACGGCCCGGCGGCCCGGCTGCCGTGTGCGCTCCGTCACCGGGGCGTACGGACACGGGGCCGGGCCGTCGTTCGCCCCGGGCCCGGAGCGTGGCGTGGTGAGGTCGCCGCGTTCCGGGTCCCGGGGCGGGCGGAGGAGAGGGGCGGGGCCTGCCGTGAGCGGCGGGTCCGCGGTGGGGGACATGCTCGGCGGCCGGCCGAGCGGATCCGGCGGGCCGCTCGGCCTGGGCCGCCCGGTCGAGGCGACCGTCGGCATCGCCGGACGACTCGACCGCAGCGCCGTCGTCCTGCGGGCCCGGTGGCGCTGCGGCTGGAAGCCACCCGGCGCGGACGACGGCTGTGCGGATCAACGCGCCAGGGCCCTTCCCCGGTACGGGAAGGATCGTTCTTTCCCTCATTGGTGGGACCGGGCACCCAGGGGGTTTGAAGCGGCTCGAACGGAGTGGCCGGGTGCGCCGCTCTCCGCCGTGTGCGCCGGGGGCGGACGCGGGCGGTGGTCCGCGCCGGGGCCGGAGGCGGCGTCCTCTGCGAAAATGGCAGGACGAAGCCCTCAAATGCGACGAAAAGGGGGAGTGCGGTATGCGAATGGCGCTGGCGCAGACCGACTGCCTGCTGGGGGATGTGGAGGGGAACCTCGCCGTCGCCCGGGAACAGATCGAGCGGGCCGCGGCGGAGGGCTCGGATCTGGTGGTCTTCCCTGAACTGAGCCTGCACGGTTACCACTTGGGTGTCCTGCAGCGGGACACCTCCGTGGAGGTACGTGACCCGCGGCTGCTGGAGCTGAGCACGCTCGGCCCGGATGTCGTGATCGGGTTCCACGAGCACACCAGCCTGCGCGCGTACAACACCTCGGCGTACTACGCGGCGGGCGAGCTGAAGCATGCGCACCGCAAGCTCTATCTCCCGAACTATCTGGCCTGGGAGGAGCGCAAGCACGTCAGCCCCGGACAGTCGATGCGCGCCTACGACCTGGAGAAGGCGTCGGGCGGCGGGCGGGCGGCGACGCTGGTGTGCAACGACGCCTGGCAGCCGGTGCTGCCGTGGCTGGCGGTGCAGGACGGCGCGGAGGTGCTGTTCGTACCGACGAACAGTGCGGCGAGCCTGGACCCGGAGGCGATGGACACCGAGCTCTACTGGGGCACCCTGCTCTCGTACACCGCGAAGATGCTCCAGTGCTGGGTGGTCTTCGTCAACCGGGTCGGCAGCGAGCACGGCGCGACCTTCTGGGGCGGCTCGCGGGTGGTGGATCCCCGGGGCGCGGTGGTGGCGCAGGAGCCCAAGTGGGAGCCGGCGCTCGTCACCGTCGACGTCGACCCGTCCGAGGCGCGTCGGCAGCGCCGGGCGGTGCCGCTGGTCGCCGAGGCGCGGCTGGGGCTCGTGGACCGCGAGGTGCGGCGGCTGATCGACGAGGGCGGGGACCACTGAGCGGCCCGCACGGGGCCGCCGGGACGGTCCCTGCCGGGCTGCGGCCCGTGGGGCGGTGCTCCGGCGGCCGGGGCCGGGGTCAGCGCCCGGCGTTGGTCGCCTCAGTACGGGGCGCGGCGGTGGGCGCGGCCGCGGACTGCTCGGGGGTCTCGGCGGCGCGGTCGTCCTTGAGCGCCTTCGCCTCCGACTTCAGGATGCGCATCGAGCGGCCGAGGCCGCGGGCCATGTCCGGCAGCTTCTTCGAGCCGAAGAGCAGGACACAGGCGACGATGATCAGGGCCAGGTGCCAGGGTTCCAAGGCGTTCCGGAGCATGGGGCGCTCGCTTTCGTCGGGGGTGCCTGCGGACGTTCTGCCCAGTATGACCGGAACGGACACGGCGGCCGAGGGAGGGGGGCATCCGGGGGAGGGGTGCCCCTCGTCGTTCACCAGGGAGCTGCCCGGCCGTCGGGGCGCCGTTCCTCGCGCGGGGCGTGTGCGGAGAGCGTGACGGCCCGGTGGGCCGCGCGGCGGACGGCGTAGCGGGCGGCGGTGGCGACCTCGGGAATCTTATTGAAAATGGTAATCATGTAGCGATGGTATCCCGGCGGCACCGAGGGGGCTTGGCGGGTGGCCGCGGCGGGGTGAGGGGTTTGTGTCGACCGGGGTGGGTGCGGGTCTCACGGGATCGTCGGGAACCTGTTGACGTCGGCGCACGTCCCAGCGGCAACCGGTGGGACGCGTGAGGGGGGCGGGGGTAGCGGGGCTTGAGTGGGCTTTCCGTGCTTGACGTGCGGTAATGGCGTCGGCACCGCCCGTCGTGCACGTGCATCTGTGCATGCATCTGCATGTGAACCTGGTTATGCTGCCGAGTAGTTGAACGTCAGTCATGATCCGGGGGAGCCCCTGTGCCGCACGCATACAACGGGATGGCCGCGACCGATCTCCCCGGCGCCGCCTGGCAGAAGAGTCGTCACAGCAACTCGCAGGGTTCCTGCGTGGAGTTCGCGAAGCTTCCCGGCGGGGAGATCGCGGTACGGAACTCGCGTTTCCCCGAGGGGCCCGCGCTGATCTACACACCCGCCGAGGTCGAGGCGATGCTGCTCGGCGTCAAGGACGGCGAGTTCGACCACCTGATCCGCGACTGACCGTCGGGGGCGCGACCGAGGCGTATCGCCGCAGGTCAGAGGTGTTTTGCGGAGGCGCGGGCCGGGTGCGGTCCGCGCCTTGACGTGCGGGGATTCCGGCCCTTCCGGCGCCCTGGGCGGGCGTGCGGGTGCCCGCGCGTCGCCGGATCCGTACGCCCTCGCGGGCGCCCGTCGCCGCGTCCGGGCGCAGGTGTGCCGGGGCCCCGGTGGTGGTGGCCCCGGCGTGTGCTGCGCCCGTGGCGGTCCGGCCCGGGAGCGGTGTGCGCCACCGGGGGGGAAGGGGTTACGGAACCCGGAAGAGGGCCCAGACGATCTTGCCGTGCGGGGCGCCGGAGAGCGGATGCCAGCCCCAGCTGTCGCTGAACGACTCCACGAGATACAGCCCGCGACCGCCCTCCGCGCCGAAGTCCGCCTCGCCGGCGACCGGCGAATCGTCGCTGGGGTCACGCACCGCGCACACCAGCCGCGAGGACCAGTGCATCAGGTGCAGCCGGGCCGGCGGGGTGTCGTCCGCCAGCTGCGGGGCGGCGAGGACCGCATGGCGCAGGGCGTTGGTGACCAGCTCGGAGACGACCAGCTCGACGCCGTCGAAGAGGCCCTCCAGGCCCCAGTCGCGCAGCGTGTCGCGGGTGAACTTCCGCGCGCCGCCCACCGATTCGTAGTGCGGTGGCAGCGAGCAGGAGGCGGAGCCGGAGACTGTCCAGGGGTCGACGGGAAAGACGCTCTGCCCTAATGGATCGAGCCTGGTCAAAACCTTGGTCCCCATGCGAGGCACTCCTGGCGTTCGCGGACGTCATGACCCGGCCGGTCCAGCAGGGTCTGGCGGATCTTTCACGAGCGTGCATGCGTGCGACGCCCATGGTTCCGAATGCGTACGCCAGATGCAAGGGCAGATGCACGTGCACGTGCCAGGGTTATGAGGATGGATTCCGGTTCGCGGTGAATTCTTCTCCTGTGCAGGGTGTGGAGGGCATGCGCGGACCTCACATATCAGTAACCGGCCGAGCACTCAACGACGCAGGAACGTGGCAGACTGCCGGGCGTTGTTGGGCGGGTCGGGGCCATGGGAGGGGCGAAACGGTGTCGGCAAGTGAGTCGAACGGGTCGGTGGTGCGGAGGATCCTGCTGGGATCGCAACTGCGCCGACTACGGGAGTCGCGCGGCATTACGCGGGAGGCGGCGGGCTACTCGATCCGCGCCTCCGAGTCCAAGATCAGCCGCATGGAGCTGGGGCGGGTCAGCTTCAAGTCCCGCGATGTGGAAGACCTGTTGGCGCTGTACGGCGTGAGCGACGAGCAGGAGCGCGCCGCACTGCAGTCCCTGGCGCGCGAGGCCAACGTCGCGGGCTGGTGGCACAGTTACTCCGATGTGCTCCCCGGCTGGTTCCAGACATATATCGGCCTGGAGGGCGCCACCTCGCTGCTGCGCACCTATGAAGTGCAGTTCATCCACGGCCTGTTGCAGACGGAGGAGTACGCGGACGCGGTCGTGCGGCGCGGGATGCCGGACGCCACGCCGGAGGAGATCGAGCGCCGGGTAGCGCTCCGGCTGGAGCGGCAGAAGCTGTTGGTCGCCGAGCGCCCGACGGAGTTCAACTGTGTACTCGACGAGGCCGCGCTGCGTCGCCCGTACGGGGAGAGACAGGTGATGCGCGAGCAGTTGAGACATCTCATAGAGGTGTCGGAACGGCCGAATGTGCGTCTTCAGGTGATGCCCTTCCAGATGGGCGGCCACTCCGGGGAGAGCGGCGCCTTCACGATGCTGGGTTTCCAGGAGGACGGGCTGCCGGACATCGTCTATCTGGAGCAGCTCACCAGCGCGCTCTACGTGGACAAGCCCGAGGAGGTCGCCCAGTACGCACGGGTGATGGGGCGGTTGCAGGAGGAGGGGCCGAGTCCTGCGGAGAGTCGTGACCTTTTGCGTGGTCTACTCCAATTGATGTGACGCGTGGGTAGGATGACCAGCCATCAGGAGGCAATACCCCACAACTGGGCTCCTCGGGCGCCCAGTTCTCCAGATCGGGATGGCATGTCCTACTTCGACGACTTGGCGTACCAGTTCATCGACGGCGAGTGGCGCTCCGGCAGCGGCTCGTGGGACATCGTCGATTTCAATCCCTACAACGGGGAGAAGCTGGCCTCCATACCCGTCGCCACGGCGGCGGAGATCGACGAGGCGTACCGTGCCGCGGAGCGCGCGCAGCAGGCGTGGGCCGACACCAACCCGTACACCCGGCGGCTGGTCTTCGAGCGGGCGCTGCGGATCATCGACGACCGGGAGGCGGAGCTGGCCGCGGCGATCTCCGCGGAGGTCGGCGGCACCCACGCCAAGGTCGGGTTCGAGCTGCATCTGGTCCGGGAGTTCCTGCGGGAGGCGATGCAGCTGGCGCTGCGCGCCGAGGGCCGCATCCTGCCGTCGCCGATCGACGGCAAGGAGAACCGCCTCTACCGGCTGCCGGTCGGCGTCGTCGGGGTGATCAGCCCGTTCAACTTCCCGCTGCTGCTGTCGATGAAGTCGGTCGCCCCGGCGCTGGCGCTCGGCAACGCCGTCGTCCTCAAGCCGCACCAGAACACCCCGATCTGCGGCGGCGGGCTGGTCGCCCGGATCTTCGAGGAGGCCGAGCTGCCGGCCGGACTGCTGAATGTCGTGGTCACCGACATCGCCGAGATCGGTGACGCGTTGATCGCGCACCCGGTGCCCAAGGTCATCTCGTTCACCGGCTCCGAGAAGGTCGGCCGGCACGTCGCGACGGTCGCCGCCGGGCACTTCAAGCACACCGTGCTGGAGCTGGGCGGCAACAGCGCGCTGGTCGTCCTCGACGACGCGGACATCGACTACGCCGTGGACGCCGCGGTCTTCAGCCGCTTCATCCACCAGGGTCAGGTCTGTATGGCGGCCAACCGGGTGCTGGTCGACCGGTCGGTGGAGCGGGAGTTCACCGAGAAGTTCGTGGCGAAGGTCGCGTCCCTCAAGGTGGGCGACCCGGCCGATCCGGCCACCCACATCGGACCGCTGATCAACGAGGGGCAGGCCGAGGCGATCACCTCGCTGGTCGGGCGGGCGGTCGGCGAGGGCGCCACCGCGCTGCTGCACGGCAAGAGCGACGGCACGCTCGTCGGGCCCAGCGTGCTCGGCGGGGTGGCGGAGGACTCGTGGCTGCTGGGCCAGGAGATCTTCGGTCCGGTGGTGGTGCTGGTGCCGTTCGACGGTGACGAGGACGCGGTGCGGCTGGCCAACGCGACGCCGTACGGGCTGAGCGGCGCGGTGCACACCGCGGACATCGAGCGGGGCGTCCGGTTCGCCAAGCGCATCGAGACCGGCATGATCCACATCAACGACGGCACCGTGCACGACGAGCCGATCGTGCCGTTCGGCGGCGAGAAGAGCTCCGGTGTCGGCCGCCTCAACGGCGAGGCGATGGTCGAGGCGTTCACCACCACCAAGTGGATCTCCATCCAGCACGGCCGCTCCCGCTTCCCGTTCTGACGGCGGCGCGGTACGCCCCGGGGCCGGTCGCCGCTCCGGGGCGCCCCTAGGCTGGTGCCACCGGGCGCGCCGGTCGTTTCGCGTCCGGGTGCGGTGGACGGAGGGGCGATGTCGGCGATGCGGTTGCTGGTCCTGGGTGCCGTCCGGCAGCACGGGCGGGCCCACGGCTATCAGGTGCGGGGCGATCTGGAGTACTGGGGCGCGCACGAGTGGGCGCAGGCCAAGCCCGGTTCGATCTACCACGCGCTCAAGCAGATGGCGAAGCAGGGACTGCTGCGCGCCCATGACACCGCGCCGAGCCCGGACGGCGGTCCGCCGCGTACCGAGTACGAGATGACGGACGCCGGCGAGGCGGAGTTCTTCGCGCTGCTGCGGGATGCGCTGGCGCGGCCCGGTCAGCGCAACGACGTGCTCAGCGCCGGGCTCGGCTTCCTCGTGGAGCTTCCGCGGGCGGAGGCGGTGGCGTTGCTGCGGGAGCGGGTGCGGGCCCTGGAGGAGTGGCGGGCGACGACGATCGAGGAGTACCTGCCCGCGGAGGTGCCCGACGGGCTCGGACACATCGGCGAGATCATGCACATGTGGGTCGACGCCGCCGAACACGGCGCGGCCTGGACCCGCGGGCTGATCGCGCGGATCGAGGGCGGGGCGTACGTCTTCGCAGGGGAGGGCGAGCCGTTCGTGGGGGTGCTGGCGGAGGGCGCGGAGAATCCGTACGCGACGGGTGAGGTCCACCCCGGGGACGAGGCGTAGGGACGGCCACCGGGGGGCGACGGGGTGGCCGGTGGCTCCGGTGTCAGTGGTGGAACGCGGTGGCTTTGCGGGCGGGACGCTGCAAAGGGTGGGGCTGGGCGCGGAGTTCCGGCAGGAGCTGTTCCAGGTCGCTGAGGAAGAGGTCGGCGAGGTCCTGGGAGAAGCCGTTGCGGCAGACCACCCGGAGGACGGCGAGGTCCTCGCGGTGCGGCGGGAAGGTGTACGCGGGCACCAGCCAGCCGCGTTCCTTCATCCGCCGGGAGACGTCGAACACGTCGAAGGCGGTGGTGCCGGGGGCGGTGGTGAGGGCGAAGACCGGGAGTTCGTCGCCGTGGGTGAGCAGGGCGAAGTCGCCGAGCGCGGCGATGCGGGCGGCCAGTGACGTCGCCACGTCCCGGGTGGCCTGCTGGACGGCGCGGTAGCCCTCCCGGCCCAGCCGCAGGAACGTGTAGTACTGCGCCACGACCTGGGCGCCGGGCCGGGAGAAGTTCAGCGCGAAGGTCGGCAGGTCGCCGCCGAGGTAGTTGACGCGGAACACCAGCTCCTCGGGGAGCATCGCCGCATCGCGCCACAGGGCCCAGCCGACACCGGGGTAGACCAGGCCGTACTTGTGGCCCGAGGTGTTGATCGAGGAGACCCGGGGGAGGCGGAAGTCCCAGGTCAGGTCCGGGTCGAGGAAGGGCGCGACCATCCCGCCGGAGGCACCGTCGACATGGACGGGGATGTCCCAGCCGGTGCGTTCCCGGAGCGTGTCGAGCGCCGCGCAGATCTCGGCGACCGGTTCGTAGGAGCCGTCGAAGGTGGAGCCGAGGATGGCGACGACGCCGATGGTGTTCTCGTCGCAGAGGTCGGCGGCGGCCTGCGGGTCGAGGTGGAAGCGGTCGCCCTCCATGGGGACCTGGCGCGCCTCGACCTCCCAGAAGGTGCAGAACTTCTCCCAGCAGACCTGGACGTTGGTGCCCATGACGAGATTGGGGCGGGCGCCCTTGCGGTCCTTCGCCAGGCTCCAGCGGCGTTTGAAGGCCATCCCGGCGAGCATGCACGCCTCGCTGGAGCCGGTGGTCGAGCAGCCGACGGCGGCGGCCGGGTCGGGGGCGTGCCAGAGGTCGGCGAGTATCGCCACGCAGCGCCGCTCCAGTTCGGCGGTGCGCGGGTACTCGTCCTTGTCGATCATGTTCTTGTCCCGGCACTCGGTCATCAACGCGGTGGCCTGCGGTTCCATCCACGTGGTGACGAAGGTCGCGAGGTTGAGCCGGGCGTTGCCGTCGAGCATCAGCTCGTCGTGCACGTACTGATAGGCGGTGTGCGGGGCGAGCGGGCCGTCCGGGAGCGTGTGCCGGGGCGGCGTCTCCGCCATGCCGCCGATCGGGTCGGCCTCGCCGTAGAAGGGGTTGACCGGGTGACCGGGCCGCGCGGACGCGCCTTTGTGCAGGGTCATGCCGCACCTCCTCGGCCGACCCTAGGGCGGCGGACGGCGGGCGGCCCGCGGGGAGGGGCCGGGCGTGTGGCCGGGGCGCCCGGGTCAGCCCGTCCCGGCGAGGGAGAGCTTGGCGGCGAAGCCCAGGAAGGCGGCGCCGGCGCCCGCGGAGAGGCCGGCGGTCAGCTTCCGGCGGCGCCGGAACGTCGCGGCCAGATACGTACCGCTGAAGATCAGGATCGACAGGTAGGTGAGGCTGAACAGCTGCGCCCAGGCGCCCAGGGCCAGGAACGACAGCACCGGGTGCGCGTAGGACGGGTCGACGAACTGCACGAAGAAGGAGATGAAGAACAAGATCGCCTTCGGGTTGAGCAGGCTCACCACCAGGGCCCGGCGGTAGGGGCGCTCCACCGGCTCCTTGCCGTCGCCGGCCGGGGCCTCGGCGGCGGCCGCCCCGGCCACCGCGGTCGCGGCCGCCGGCTCGGTGCCGGTCGCCGCCTCGTCGGACGTACGGGCGGCCCGGCCGCGCCACAGGGCCACCGCGCCGCGCAGCATCCCGACGGCCAGCCAGGTCAGATAGCCGGCACCGGCGAACTTCACGATCGTGAACAGTACCGGGCTGGCCTTGAGCAGCGAGGCGACACCGCCCGCCGACAGCGCCATCAGCACCGTGTCCCCGCAGACCACCCCGGCCGCCGCGCGGTACGCGACGCGGGGGCCGAGCCGGGCCGCGACCGAGACGACGTAGAGCGAATTCGGCCCCGGCAGCAGGATGATCAGGGCGAGGCCCGCCAAATAGGTGGAGAGGTCAGTTATCCCGAACATGGGCCGCAGAATCTCACCCGGGGCCCGTCCCGCCACAAGTCTTTTCACCATGCGGACGCCCCGGACACGGCGTGGTGTCCGGGGCGGGAGCGGGGTGCCCGGCCGGGGCGGGCGGCGGTGCGCCGCGCGCCCCCGTACGAGGGGCGCGCCGACCGGGCGGTGCGCAGGCCGGGGCGGGTCTCCGCGGAGGGCGCCGCGGCCCGCGCGGGTCAGCTCTTCGGGGCGAGGACCACGGCGGTGCCGTAGGCGCAGACCTCGGTGCCGACGTCGGCCGCCTCGGTGACGTCGAAACGGAACATGAGCACCGCGTTGGCGCCGCGCGAGCGGGCCTGCTCGATCAGCCGCTCCATGGCCTGGTTACGGGTCTCGACCAGCGTCTTGGTCAGGCCCTTCAGCTCGCCGCCGATCATCGACTTCAGCCCGGCGCCGATCTGGCTGCCCAGATGGCGCGAGCGGACGGTCAGCCCGAAGACCTCGCCGATGACCTGCTGCACGGTGAAACCGGGGACGTCGTTCGTCGTCACCACCAGCACGTCGGACTGGGCCTGCTGTCCGCCGCCGAATTCCTCGATGCCCATACGTCTCGCACTTCCTTCACTGTGTGGCGCCTGTGACGCAAGCATCGCCCGGTTCCCGCGGCCGGGCATCCTCCGCCGGGACGAGCGACCGCCGGCGACCGCTCCGACCTGCGGCGGAGGGCTTCTCCTCCCGGTCGGACGGAGCGGGGCGCCCCGGGTGCGGCGGCCCGGCCGGACCCGGTCGGGTGGGCGGAGGAACCCTGCCCGGTCATCCGGCGTTGATAGCTTTGGGCCCGCACACGCGCCCGATCCCCGCCGCTTCCTCCGTCGCACCGCAGATCCGGCGCCCTCGACACAGGAGCCTTCACCCCGTGAACACTCTCGCGCTCGGCCCCCAGTGGCTGGACCCGGATTTCCTGATCGGCACCTTCGGTCTGATCGGTGTCCTGGTCATCGTCTTCGCGGAGTCCGGCCTGCTGATCGGGTTCTTCCTGCCGGGCGACGCCCTGCTGTTCACCACCGGTCTGCTGGTGACCACCGGCAAGATGGACAAGCCGCTGTGGCTGGTGTGCGCGCTGGTGGTGCTGGCCGCGGTCCTCGGCGATCAGACCGGATATCTCTTCGGCCGGAAGGTCGGCCCGTCGCTCTTCAAGCGGCCCGACTCCAAGCTCTTCAAGCAGGAGAACGTCGAGAAGGCCCACGACTTCTTCGAGAAGTACGGACCGAAGTCGCTGGTCCTGGCCCGCTTCGTGCCGATCGTGCGGACGTTCACGCCGATCATCGCGGGCGTGAGCCGGATGAACTACCGCTCGTTCCTCACCTTCAACATCATCGGCGGCCTCCTGTGGGGCGCCGGGGTCACCGTGCTCGGCGCCGCGCTGGGCAACGTCGAGTTCGTGCACAAGAACATCGAGGCCATACTGATCCTGATCGTGCTGATCTCCGTCGTGCCGATCGCCATCGAGTACCTGCGGGCCCGCGGCAAGGCCAAGAAGGCCGAGGCGGTGGTGGCCGAGCAGGCCGTGGCCGGTGGCGCGCCGGGTGACGCCCGTCGCGGCCGACACGCCAAGCGCTGAGCCTGCGGGGAGGCCGGCAGCGTAGGAATTCCCACGCTGCCGAGGCCCCTCTCCGTACGCCCCTCGACCGCCCGTCCCCACGCCCGGGGGCGGGCGGTTCGCCGTGGGGTGCGCGGGCGTGCTCCCGGTACGGGATGCGCCTCCACACCATCCCGCCGCACTCCCGTACTCTCCCCTCGGTCACGCCCTACGGGGCATGGCCCCCGGCACCGTCGGGAATGTGCAGTTCATCCTGTCCGACTCCTTTGTCGGAACCGGTCAACCCCCGCCCCGCGCGCCCGGAAGCGTCATCAGGCATCGTGTCCTTGACGGTCGCAGGAGGCGTACGAGGAGCGAAGAAACGTGGCGTCGGACCCACAGCGCGGCCAGCGCTCCACCAACGGCACACCACACCCCCAGAACGGCCACCACCGCGGGCGGAGCAGCGGCGGTGGCAACGGCCCGGCCGAGCCTCCCGACGAGGACAGAAAGTCGACGTCGGACGAGGTGCGCAGCGCCTT
Source organism: Streptomyces sp. NPDC029159 (assembly GCF_055564055.1). Lineage (NCBI taxonomy): Bacteria > Bacillati > Actinomycetota > Actinomycetes > Kitasatosporales > Streptomycetaceae > Streptomyces > Streptomyces sp. NPDC029159. The sequence continues at coordinate 92,781 of NZ_JBVHWT010000001.1, read as the reverse complement.
CACGCCACCGCTGGGCGTCCCTCAGCCACCGCTGCCCGAGGACGAGTCCAGCACCACCTCCGAATTCGCTTTGCCCGAGGGGCTGAAGCCGGAAGTCCCCTCGGAGCAGGAAGGTTCAGCCTTCGCCCCGCCGGGCGGCGCGCCCACCGGTGGCTTCCCCGCCTTCACCCCGCCGCACGGCATTCCGGTGCTCAGCCTCACCAAGGAGGCGCCGTGGCAGGACCGGATGCGGACCATGCTGCGGATGCCGATCCACGAGCGCCCCACCCCGGAGCGCACGGAGCGCCCCGACGACGAGACCGGGCCCGCGGTGCCCCGCGTCCTCGACCTCACCCTGCGTATCGGCGAGATCCTGCTGGCCGGCGGTGAGGGCGCCGAGGACGTCGAGGCGGCGATGTTCGGCGTGGCGCACGCCTACGGGCTGGAGCGTGTCGAGCCGACCGTCACCTTCACCCTGCTGTCCATCTCGTACCAGCCGTCGCTGGTCGACGACCCGGTCACCGCCAGCCGTACCGTGCGGCGCCGCGGCGTCGACTACACCCGGCTGTCGGCGGTCTTCCGACTGGTCGACGACATCACCTCCGAGGGCATCACCCTGGAGGAGGCGTACCGCGGGCTCGCCGAGATCCGCCGTAACCGCCACCCGTTCCCCACCTGGGCGCTGACGCTCGCCTCCGGGCTGCTCTCCGGCGGCGCCTCGATACTGGTCGGCGGTGGGCTGCTGGTCTTCGTCGCCGCCGCGGTCGGCTCGATGCTCGGCGACCGGCTGGCCTGGCTGGCGTCCGGCCGCGGGCTGCCGGAGTTCTACCAGTTCGTGGTGGCCGCGATGCCGCCCGCCGCCATAGGTGTCGGCTTCGGTCTGGCGCACGCCAACGTCCAGGCGTCCGCGGTCATCACCGGTGGACTCTTCGCCCTGATCCCGGGGCGGGCCCTCGTCGCGGGCGTCCAGGACGGGCTGACCGGTTATTACATCACCGCCGCCGCCCGCCTCCTGGAGGTCGTCTACCTCATCGTCGGCATCGTCGTCGGCGTGCTCGGCATCCTCTACATAGGGCTCCAGCTCGACCCCGGGCTCAAGCGGCTCAACCCCGAGCAGGCGCTGCACGTCTACAACGAGCCGCTGGTGCAGACCGGCGCGTCCATGCTGCTGGCGCTGGCCTTCTGCGTCCTGCTCCAGCAGGAGCGGCACACGGTGGCGTTCGCGACCCTCAACGGCGGGGTGGCCTGGGTCGTCTACGGCGCCCTCGCCAACGTCGCCGGGCTCAACGCGGTGCCGTCCACGGCCATCTCGGCCGGTCTCGTCGGCCTTTTCGGCCAGCTGCTGTCCCGCTACCGCTACGCCTCGGCGCTGCCGTACGTCACCGCGGCCATCGGCCCGCTGCTGCCCGGTAGCGCCACGTACTTCGGGCTGCTCAACTTCGCCCAGGGCAATCTCCTCGACGGCATCGCCTCGCTGATCAAGGCGGCGTCGCTGGCGCTCGCCATCGCCGTCGGCGTGAACCTCGGCAGCGAGGTCGCCCGGCTCTTCCTGCGCGCCCCCGGGCCGGAGATGCCCGGCGCCGGCCGCCGCGCGGCCAAGCGCACCCGCGGCTTTTGACCATCGGCCGGAATGCGCCAACGGAACGGGCGGCACCCCGAGTGGGTGCCGCCCGTTCCGTTACGAAAATCAGCGCGCCGTGCGCCGGGTCCGGGGGCCTGCGACGGCCCCCGGGGAGCCCGGTGTCAGTGGGCGCCGCCCTGCGCCTCCAGGCGCTTGTACGACGCCTCGATCTCGGCCTCGGCCTCGGCGCGGCCGACCCAGTCGGCGCCCTCGACGGACTTGCCCGGCTCCAGGTCCTTGTAGACCTCGAAGAAGTGCTGGATCTCCAGGCGGTCGAACTCCGAGACGTGGTGGATGTCCCGCAGGTGCTCGACGCGCGGGTCGGACGCCGGGACGCACAGCAGCTTGTCGTCGCCGCCGGCCTCGTCGGTCATCCGGAACATGCCGATGGCGCGGCACTTGATGAGGCAACCGGGGAAGGTCGGCTCGTCCAGGATGACCAGCGCGTCCAGCGGGTCGCCGTCCTCGCCGAGGGTGTTCTCGACGAAGCCGTAGTCCGCGGGGTAGCTGGTCGAGGTGAAGAGTCGACGGTCCAGGCGGATCCGACCGGTCTCGTGGTCCACCTCGTACTTGTTCCGCGAACCCTTCGGGATCTCGATGGTGACGTCGAACTCCACGGGTGGCTCCTCCATGATCAACACATAGGTCTGGTGATTAAGTGTCCCCCACGCAGGTGGGTGCTGGCGAAAGGGGCTGGTCCAAGGTGCCGGAGACCGGATCGTGGCAGGTCAAATGGGAGACGGCGCGACGCTCGGCCCGGGCGTGCGCCCGTACCGCGGCCCGTACGGCACAGCGGGCCGGCCACGAGGCCCGCCGGACCTGGCACGCCGCACCGCCGCGTACGCGGAGCACCTGGCGCCTGACGGCGGTGGCCACCGCCGCGGGCCTGGCGACCGCGACGGCCGCGGTGGCGGTGGCCGGGCCCTGGGACTCGGGTCAGCGTACGGCCGAGCGGGCCCGCGCGGGGGCCGCGGCCGGTACGGGTGGCGTACATCACGGCGGGGCGCCCGGCAGCGACGGTGCGCCGGGGAGCGCGGGCGGCGGTCCCTCGCTCCCGCAGGTCCTCCCGGCGCTCGGCCTCCCGGGGGCCGGCGCCACCGGGCGCGGCGCGGCCCCGCAGCCCACCGGCACCGGGCTCGCCGACGCGCTCTCGCCGCTGCTCAAGGACAAGGCGCTGGGCGCGCTGCGGACCGCGTCGGTCATCGACGTCGCCACCGGCCACCAGGTGTTCGCCGCCAAGCCCACCGCGGCGGCGGTGCCCGCCTCCACCGTGAAGCTCGCCACCGCCGTCGCCGCCCTCACCACCCTGGGCCCCGACCACCGCATCGAGACGACGGTGGTGACCGCGGCGGAGGCGGCGGACGACGGCAAGCACCCCGAGGGCGGCACGGACGACAAGAAGTCCAAGGACGACGCGAAGGGCGGCAAGCCCGCGGCGCCGCGGATCGTGCTGGTCGGCGGCGGGGACCCGACGCTCACCGCGCGGGCGGGCGCGGGCGCCGACGGCCCCGCCAGCCTGCGCGACCTGGCCGACGACACCGCCCGCGCCCTCGCGAAGCGCGGTAGCAAGAAGGTTTCTCTTGCCTACGACACCTCGCTCTACTCCGGGCCCGCCCTGCACTCCATCGGCCCCAACGAGAACCTCGCCCGCGTCACCCCGCTCATGGCCGACGAGGGCCGCCTCGACGACAGCGACAACGGCCCCGCGCCGCGCGCCGACGACCCGTCGGCCGCCGCCGCCCGCACCTTCGCCGCCCGGCTCAAGGAACGCGGCATCACCGTCGACGGCGCCCCGTCGGCCGCCCGCGCGCCGAAGGACGCCACCCGCCTGGCCACCGTCCGCTCCCAGCCGCTCGGCGCCCTCGTCGAACGGATGCTGACCAACAGCGACAACGACATCGCCGAGGCCCTGGCCCGGCAGACCGCCCTCGGCGCCCACCGCCCCGCCAGCTTCTCCGGCGCCGGGGAAGCCGTCCGCAAGGCGCTCGCCGCCCAGCACCTGCCGCTCGCCGGAGCCCGCTTCGACGACGGCAGCGGGCTCGACCGCGACGACCAGGTCAGCGCGGAACTCCTCGCCCGCCTCCTGCTGCATGCCTCGGCGCCCGACCACCCGGAACTGCGCCCGATCGTCACCGGACTGCCCGTCGCCGCCTTCACCGGCACCCTCGGCAGCCGCTACGCCGACACCGCGGGCGCCGGTGCGGTGCGCGCCAAGACCGGCACCCTGACCGGCGTGAACACCCTCGCCGGGACCGTCGTCGACGCCGACGGTCGGCTGCTGGTCTTCGCGTTCATGACCAACGGCACCAGCGACGCCCAGGGCGCCCAGAAGGCCCTCGACACCCTCGCCTCGGCGGTCGCCAACTGCGGCTGCCGCTGATCCGCCGGAGCCCGCCGCCCCGCGGGGCGACCTTCGGCTACCCCCGAGCGATGCACCCACGTACCGTGAAACGCATGACGAGCATCGGTGGAGTCGAGATGGTCGACTGGAACCTCGCGGCGGCGACGGCGACGCGGTTCGTGCGGCCCGGTCCGGAGGTCAGCCGCGACGAGGCGCGGGCGATCGTCGCCGAGCTGCGCGCGCACGCCCGGTCCTCCGAGGAACACGTCCGCGCCTTCACCCGGATGGCGCAGTCCGGGGGCGCCGACGCGCCGCGCGACACGCCCGTCCTCGTGGTGGACCGCCCCGGCTGGATCAAGGCGAACGTCGCCGGGTTCCGCGCGGTGCTCAAACCCCTGCTGGCCAAGATGGCCGAGCGCCGCCCCGGCGGCCCCGGTGGCGCGGTGCTCGGCGCCGTCGGCGGCAAGGTCACCGGCGTCGAGCTGGGCATGCTCCTGTCGTTCCTCGCCTCCCGCGTCCTCGGCCAGTACGAGACGTTCGCCCCGGCCTCGCGGGACCTGCCCGCCGGCGCCCGCGGCGGCCGGCTGCTGCTCGTCGCGCCCAACATCGTCCACGTCGAGCGGGAGCTGGCGGTCGACCCGCACGACTTCCGCCTCTGGGTCTGCCTGCACGAGGAGACCCACCGCACCCAGTTCACCGCGGTGCCCTGGCTGCGCGACCACATCGAGGGCGAGGTCCAGGCGTTCCTCGCCGAGACCGACATCGACCCGGGCACCCTGGTGGAACGGCTCCGCGAGGCCGCCCAGGCGCTCACCGGCGCCCGGCCCGAGGGCGAATCCGGCGAGGCGGAGTCCCGCTCCCTCGTCGACCTCGTCCAGACCCCGGCCCAGCGCGAGATCCTCGGCCGGCTGACCGCCGTGATGTCGCTCCTGGAGGGCCACGCCGACTACGTCATGGACGGCGTCGGGCCCGAGGTGGTGCCCTCCGTCGCCGAGATCCGCGAGAAGTTCCAGCAGCGCCGGGCCAGCGGCGCCGGCCGTCTCGACCTCGCGCTGCGCAAGCTCCTCGGCCTCGACGCCAAGCTGCGCCAGTACCGCGACGGCGAACGCTTCGTCCGCGCGGTCGTCGACGACCTCGGCATGGACGGCTTCAACCGCGTCTGGACGTCTCCCAACACCCTCCCCACCAAGCAGGAGATCGCCGCGCCCGCCGACTGGATCGCCCGGGTGAAGGGCGCAGGAGACGGAGCACCGGGTGCGGGGGACGGAGCACCGTAGGGCAAAGACGCGCCGCGCGCACGCCGGACGGCAGATGTGCGCCCCCGTAATCACCCTTCTGAGGGACCGTTACCAGGGGATAGGCGTGCAATGCTCGGGGAACTGCTCGCCTCTGTCACCATCTAGGCACTCTGTGTGACGAATGTGTCGTCCACGGACCAAGGCTCCCCAGCTGAACGATTGGAAACGGACATGGGTCCCCATCCAGCGGTCGCCGCGATACGCCTGGCGGTCCGCCGCGTACTCCACGACGTACTCAACCGGCACTGCGCCCAGGCCAGGACCGAGCCCCCGCTCGTCCTGGTGGCCTGCTCCGGCGGCGCCGACTCCATGGCGCTCGCCTCCGCCCTCGCCTTCGAAGCCCCCCGGCTCGGCGTCCGCGCGGGCGGCGTCACCGTCGACCACGGCCTCCAGGCCGGCTCCGACCTCCGCGCCGCCGAGGTCGTCCTGCGGCTGCGCTCCCTCCACCTCGACCCGGCCGAGGCGGTCACCGTCCGCGTCGGCAAGGCGGGCGGCCCCGAAGCCGCCGCGCGCGAGGCCCGGTACGCCGCCCTCGACGCCGCCGCCGAACGCCACGGCGCCGCCGCCGTCCTCCTCGGCCACACCCGCGACGACCAGGCCGAGACCGTGCTCCTCGGCCTCGCCCGCGGCTCCGGCACCCGCTCCCTCTCCGGGATGGCCGCGACCACCGGCCACCTGGGCCGCTACCGCCGCCCGTTCCTCGGCGTCGACCGCCAGACCGCCCGCACCGCCTGCCTCATCCAGTCCCTCCCGGTCTGGGACGACCCCCACAACACCGACCCCTCCTACACCCGCTCCCGACTGCGCCACGAAGGGCTGCCCGCCCTGGAGAAGGCGCTCGGCAAGGGCGTCGTCGAAGCCCTCGCCCGTACGGCACAGCTCTCCCGGGACGACGCCGACGCCCTCGACTCCTGGGCCGCCGACGCCGAACGCACGGTCCGCGGCGCGGAGGGCACGCTCGACGTCGCCGGACTGTTCGCGCTGCCGCCGGCGGTGCGCCGCCGGGTGCTGCGCCGGGCGGTCATCGACGCGGGCGCACCGGCCGGTTCGCTCTTCGCCCGGCACATCGAGGAAGTGGACCGGCTGATCACGGCCTGGCGTGGGCAGGGCGCTCTCAATCTCCCCGGGCGCGTCGGTGTTCGACGGCAGGGTGGCAGACTTGTCATTCGGCAGGGCTGAGCCGCAGGACCGCTGCCCCGCCTGATCAGTCCGGCGACGGACACGACACCGAACCGAGCGAGAGTGGCACGGGTGGACGACAAGGACATGGGCTCCGACCTTGAGTCGGTACTCATCAGCAAAGAAGAGATCGACGCGAAGCTGGCCGAGCTGGCCGCGAAGATCGACGCGGAGTACGCGGGCAAGGACCTGCTCATCGTCGGCGTCCTGAAGGGCGCCGTGATGGTGATGGCGGACCTGGCGCGGGCGCTGTCCACCCCCGTCACGATGGACTGGATGGCCGTGTCCTCGTACGGCGTGGGCACCAAGTCCTCCGGCGTGGTGCGCATCCTCAAGGACCTCGACACCGACATCAAGGGCCGGGACGTCCTGATCGTCGAGGACATCATCGACTCCGGTCTGACGCTGTCGTGGCTGCTGTCCAACCTCGGTTCGCGCGAGCCCGCCTCGCTGGAGGTCTGCACGCTGCTGCGCAAGCCGGAGGCCGCCAAGGTCGATATCGACGTGAAGTGGATCGGCTTCGACATTCCCAATGAATTCGTCGTCGGCTACGGCCTCGACTTCGCCGAGAAATACCGCAACCTGCCGTTCGTCGGCACCCTCGCACCGCACGTGTACGGCGGCTGAGGACGGCACCCGCTCGCCGGTCGTACGGATCGGCGAGGGCCTGGAAGAGATACGGCGTGGCGGCCGCGCGGCGGTGGGAACCCGCCGGGGCCGCCCGCCGTTGAAGCAGAGAACGGAATCCGTGTGGACATTGTTCGCTGTCGGCGTCGCCGACGGGTGACAATGCTGGGGTACCGTCCGAAGGCACTCAATTTTTCGGGCCAGTAATACACCGTACGCACGACCAGCCCTCCGCAGGGCTGTTGTGCCTCACTGTGGCAGGAGGGACGGGGCCCTGACGGCTCCGTATGGATGGACGTGAAGCGATACTTCCGTGGGCCGGTCATGTGGATCGTGCTGGCCGTCCTCGCCGTGGTCGTGTTGATGCAGGTCGTCGGGGAATCCGGCGGCTACAAGACGGTGGACACCGGTCAGGTCGTCAAGGCGATCACTGACAACAAGGTGAAATCCGCCGAGCTGACGACCGGCGACGAGAACAAGATCAAGATCGAGTTGTCGGGTGACAACAAGATCGAGGGTTCCAACAAGCTGCAGGCGAGCTACATCGGCGACCAGGGCGTCGACATCGCGAAGAACCTGCAGGCCAAGTACCAGACCGGCGAGATCAAGGACGGCTACACGGTCGCCCCGTCGAAGCAGAACCCGTTCGTCGGGCTGCTGATCACGCTGCTTCCCTTCATCCTCATCCCGATCATCTTCCTGTTCCTGATGAACCAGGCGCAGGGCGGTGGCTCCCGGGTGATGAACTTCGGGAAGTCCAAGGCCAAGCTGATCACCAAGGACACGCCCAAGACGACCTTCGCGGACGTCGCCGGGTCGGACGAGGCGGTCGAGGAGCTCCACGAGATCAAGGAGTTCCTCCAGGAGCCGGCGAAGTTCCAGGCCGTCGGCGCCAAGATCCCCAAGGGTGTCCTGCTGTACGGCCCGCCCGGAACGGGCAAGACGCTGCTGGCGCGCGCCGTCGCGGGCGAGGCCGGCGTGCCGTTCTACTCGATCTCCGGCTCCGACTTCGTCGAGATGTTCGTCGGTGTCGGTGCCTCCCGGGTGCGTGACCTCTTCGAGCAGGCCAAGGCGAACGCCCCGGCGATCGTCTTCGTCGACGAGATCGACGCGGTGGGCCGCCACCGTGGCGCCGGTCTCGGCGGCGGTCACGACGAGCGCGAGCAGACGCTCAACCAGCTCCTCGTCGAGATGGACGGCTTCGACGTCAAGGGCGGCGTCATCCTGATCGCCGCCACCAACCGTCCGGACATCCTCGACCCGGCGCTGCTGCGTCCCGGCCGTTTCGACCGGCAGATCGCCGTCGACCGTCCGGACATGCAGGGCCGTCTGGAGATCCTGAAGGTCCACCAGAAGGGCAAGCCGGTCGCGCCGGACGTCGACCTCACGGCCGTCGCCAAGCGGACCCCCGGCTTCACCGGTGCCGATCTCTCCAACGTCCTCAACGAGGCCGCGCTGCTGACGGCCCGGAGCGACAAGAAGCTGATCGACAACCACTTCCTGGACGAGGCGATCGACCGCGTCGTGGCCGGTCCGCAGAAGCGGACCCGGATCATGTCGGACAAGGAGAAGAAGATCACCGCGTACCACGAGGGCGGACACGCCCTGGTCGCGGCGGCTTCCCCGAACTCCGACCCGGTCCACAAGATCACGATCCTGTCCCGCGGCCGGGCCCTGGGCTACACCATGGTCCTGCCCGACGAGGACAAGTACTCCACCACCCGCAACGAGATGCTCGACCAGCTGGCGTACATGCTGGGCGGGCGTGCGGCGGAGGAGCTGGTCTTCCACGACCCGACGACCGGCGCGGCCAACGACATCGAGAAGGCCACCGCCACCGCCCGCGCGATGGTCACCCAGTACGGCATGACCGAGCGCCTCGGTGCCATCAAGTTCGGCACCGACAACTCCGAGCCGTTCCTGGGCCGCGAGATGGGTCACCAGCGCGACTACTCCGAGGAGGTCGCCGCGCTGGTCGACGAGGAGGTCAAGAAGCTCATCGAGACCGCGCACAACGAGGCGTGGGAGATCCTCGTCGAGAACCGCGACGTTCTCGACAACCTCGTCCTGGAGCTCCTGGAGAAGGAGACTCTGGGCAAGGAGGAGATCGCCGAGGTCTTCAAGCACATCGTGAAGCGTCCGGCCCGCCCGGCGTGGACCGGCTCCTCGCGGCGCACCCCGTCGTCCCGTCCGCCGGTGCTCTCCCCGCGGGAGCTGTCCCCGGCCAACGGCACGGTCCCGGGCAACGGCACCGTCTCGATGGACAAGACGGAGAAGACGGGGCCCTCGGAAGACTCCCGCGAAAGCTGACGGGAACACACACCGCCCCGGAATGTCCGCCGCGCCTCCCAGGTTCTAGCCTGGGAGGCGCGGTTTCCGCATTCGGAGCGGGCGCAGAAGGAACGAGGCACCACATGACCGACCCTGTGACGCTGGACGGCGACGCCACGATCGGCGAGTTCGACGTGAAGCGTGCCGAGAACGCCGTGCGGGAGCTGCTGATCGCGGTCGGTGAGGACCCGGACCGCGAGGGCCTGCTGGAGACCCCGGCACGGGTGGCGCGCGCGTACAAGGAGATCTTCGCCGGGCTGCGGCAGGCGCCCGAGGACGTCCTGACCACGACGTTCGACATCGGCCACGACGAGATGGTGCTGGTCAAGGACATCGAGGTGACCTCGACCTGCGAGCACCACCTGGTGCCGTTCGTCGGGGTGGCGCACGTCGGATACATACCGTCCGCCGATGGGAAGATCACCGGGCTGTCGAAGCTGGCCCGGCTGGTGGACGTCTTCGCCCGCCGTCCGCAGGTCCAGGAGCGGCTGACGACGCAGATCGCCGACTCCCTGATGGAGATCCTGGAGCCGCGCGGCGTCATCGTCGTCATCGAGTGCGAGCACATGTGCATGACGATGCGCGGGGTCCGTAAGCCCGGTGCGAAGACCACCACCTCCGCGGTCCGCGGTCAGCTCCGCGATCCGGCGACCCGCGCCGAGGCGATGAGCCTGATACTCGCGCGGTAAGGCGGTACGACGAAGGGGCGGGCGCCCGTGAGCGCCCGCCCCTTCGTGCGGTCCGTGTGCCGTGCCGTTTCCTCACACCTTCAGCCGGCCGCCCAGCCACTCCATGGCGGCGGGGATCTCGCGGCGCCAGGTGTTGAAGTTGTGGCCGCCGCTGTCGAGGATGATCGACGAGATCTTGGACGGCGACTTCGTCTGCTGGATGAACTTCAGCGTCTGGTGGAAGTTGCCCTCGCCCTGCTTGCTGCTGGTGACCAGCAGATTCACCGGCGGCGCGGGGAGGTGGCGCTGGCGCCAGAGCAGGTTGTTCTCCCGCTCCAGCTGCGGGTCGCCGCCGAAGAGGTCGCCGGTGGTGGCGTCCAGCGGCGCCTTGTAACTGCCGGAGAGGGCGACCGCGGTGGAGAACGACTCCGGGTGGCGCATCGTCATCTTCAGCGCGCAGTAGCCGCCGGTGGAGTCGCCGATCACGCCCCAGCTCTTGGCGTCCTTGCCGACGCGGAAGTGGCCGGCGATGTCGCGGCGCAGGTCCTCGGTGAAGAACGTCTCGGTCTGCGGGCCGCCGGGCACGTCCACGCACTCGGTGTCACGGGGCGGGGCGACGGTCGGCCGCATCATCACCAGGACCATCGGCTGCATCTTGCCCTTGCCGTGCAGCGCGTACTGCGTCTGCGGGAAGTGCAGCTTCTTGTAGAGCGCCTGGGCGGTGCCGGGGTAGCCGGTGAGGACCAGCGCCGCCGGGAAGACCTTGTGGGCGTGGGCGGGCTGGAAGTACTGCGGCGGCAGATAGACGAAGGCGGGGCTGCTGATGCCGGACTTCTCGCCGTGCAGCACCACCTTCTCGATCCGCCCGGCGACCTTCGGCCGGGAGCTGCCGTCGACGTTGAACCGCTCGGCGCCGAGCTTCGTCAGCCGGGTGCCGTCCGGACCGGTCTGGTAATTCGTGACGACGCCGGGCTCCTGCTCCTGCCCGAAGAGGTCGGCCCAGGACGCGTAGAAGCCGAACGAGTTGTTGGCGGCGAGTCCGACGGCGGCGAACAGCGATACCTGTGTGAGGAGCAGGGCGCCGACCCGGCCGAGGACCGGGCGCCAGCTGCGTCCCGACAGCCGCGGCCACAGCCAGACCGTGAGCACGAAGAACGCCACGGCGAGGACGATGGCCAGTATCAGCAGCTTTTTGCTGGTGAGACCCATGAGGTGCTTTCTCCCGGGCGGCCGGCCCGCCGGTCCGCTGTTGGAACCCCGAGCCCTGAAACGCCGTCATACAGGGCGCAATAGTCCGGAAGCTGCGACCAGGTTCGCACGTTCTCTCGACCGGGGCGACGGGAAAGTGATGTCTGACAGGCTAGATGGCGAAAAGTCCGGGACGGTTGCGTGGCGTCGGCCACGCTGGCTCCGGGGCCCGCGGCCCGCATCGGTGCCGCCGCTCATCGGCAGCGCCGGCGCCGTCGTCGGCCTCCTCGACATCGCCTCCGGCGTCTTCCCCCGCTTCCGGCACAGCCGGATGCACCATCTGGCCGAGGTGCTGCCGGGCGCGGTCAGCCCGCTCGCGGCCGCCGCCTCCCTCGTCGTCGGCATCCTCCTGCTCCTCCTGGCGCACGGCCTCAAACGGCGCAAGCGCCGGGCGTGGACGGCGGCGGTGGCGCTGCTGCCGGTCGGCGCGCTGGCCCAGCTGATCTACCGGCACTCGGTGTTCGGCGCGGTCCTCTCGCTGCTGCTGCTCGGCTTCCTGGTGTGGCACCGCAAGGAGTTCGCGGCGCTGCCCGATCCGCGCAGCCGCTGGAAGGCGCTGGTCAACGCGGTGGTGCTGGGCGGCGCGAGCTTCGGCATCGGCATGGTGATCGTCAGCTCGCACCCGGGCCGTACCGTCGGTTCGCCGACCGGGTGGGAGCGCGTCCAGCACGTCCTGTGGGGGCTGTGCGGCTTCGAGGGCCCCATCGCGTACACCCACCACGTCGACTACACCGTCGGCTACTCGCTCGGCGCGCTCGGGCTGCTGACCGCCGCGACCACCGCCTATCTGGCGTTCCGCCCCGAGCATCCGGCGGCGCGGCTCACCGAGGAGGACGAGCGGCGGCTGCGGGAGCTGCTGGAGCGGCACGGCGGCCGGGACTCGCTCGGCTACTTCGCGCTCCGCCGCGACAAGGGCGCCGTCTTCTCGCCGACCGGCAAGGCGGCCGTCTGCTACCGGGTGATCTCCGGGGTGATGCTCGCCAGCGGCGACCCGATCGGCGACGTCGAGGCGTGGCCGGGCGCCATCGAGCGGTTCATGGAGGTGGCCCGGGCGCACTCCTGGACGCCCGCGGTGACCGGCTGCAGCGAGACCGGCGGCCAGGTGTGGACCCGCGAGACCGGGATGGACGCGCTGGAGCTGGGTGACGAGGCGATCGTCGACGTGGCCGGCTTCACGCTCAGCGGCCGGGCGATGCGCAACGTCCGCCAGATGGTCAAGCGCATCGAGCGCAACGGCTACGAGACCCGGGTGCGGCGGGTGCGCGACCTGGAGCCGGCGGAGCTGGAGGTCATCCAGCGGGCGGCCGACGCCTGGCGGGACACCGACACCGAGCGCGGCTTCTCCATGGCGCTGGGCCGGATCGACGCGGTCACCGACGGCGACGCGGTGATCGCCACCGCGCACCAGGCGCCGGAGGAGGGCGCGGAGCCCGGTCCGTTCGGCGATCTCAAGGCGATGCAGCACTACGTGCCGTGGGGCCGGGACGGTATCTCGCTGGAGCTGATGCGCCGCGACCGCGCGGCCGACCCGGGGATGAACGAGCTGCTGATCGTCGCGGCGCTCCAGGCGGCGCCGGAGCTGAAGATCGCGCGGGTGTCGCTGAACTTCGCGGTCTTCCGCTCGTCCCTGGAGCGCGGCGAGAAGCTGGGCGCCGGACCGGTCATCCGGATTTGGCGCGGCATGCTGATCTTCCTGTCGCGGTGGTACCAGATCGAGTCGTTGTACAAGTTCAACGACAAGTTCCAGCCGCGCTGGGAGCCCCGTTTCGTCGTCTTCCGCAACAGCCGTGACATCCCGCGTATCGGGCTGGCCGCGCTCCAGGCCGAGGGTTATCTGGAGCTGGGGCTGCCGCGCGCACTGCGCCGCCGCACGCCCGCCGAGCCCCGGCCGTGCGCGCATGTGCCGACGGCGCGGCCCGCCCGGGACACGGTCGAGCGGGCCGCCTGAACGCGGCGCGGACCGGCGCCGGGTGCGGAGCGGAGAGGACCGCTCCGGGCGCCGGTGGCCTCCGTTCGGGTGGCCGGAACACCGCCTACGCTGGGGACATGAATACCTTGCGTGACCGGGTGGCCGGACTGCCGGAGTGGGATCGCTGCGCGGTGATGGGCGTGGTCAACGTCACGCCCGATTCGTTCTCCGACGGCGGTGCGTGGTTCGACCCCGAGCTGGCCGTCAAACACGGTCTGGACCTGGTGGCGCGGGGAGCCGATCTGATCGACGTCGGCGGCGAGTCGACCCGGCCGGGCGCCGCGCGCGTCGACGAGGCCGAGGAGCTGCGCCGCGTCATCCCCGTGGTCCGGGAGTTGGCCGCGGCGGGCGCGGTCGTCTCCGTCGACACCATGCGCGCCGGCGTCGCGGAGCAGGCGGTGGCGGCCGGGGCGCGGCTGGTCAACGACGTCTCCGCGGGCGCCGCCGACCCGGCGATGATCCCGGCGGTGGCCGCCGCCGAGGTGCCGTTCGTGGTGATGCACTGGCGCGGTCAGTCCATCGACATGAACAACCGCGCGCTCTACGCGGACGTCGTCGGCGAGGTCGTCGACGAGCTGTCCCGCGCCATGGAGCGCGCGGTGGCCGGCGGGGTGGCCCCCGAGCGCATCGTCATCGACCCCGGTCTGGGCTTCGCCAAGGAGGCGGCGCACGACCTGGCGCTGGTCGCACACCTTCCCCGGCTGCGGGCGCTGGGCCGTCCGCTGCTGGTGGCCGCATCCCGCAAACGGTTCCTGGGCAGGGTGCTGGCAGGCGGCGAGGGCGCGGCTCCGCCGCCGGCCCGGGAGCGGGACGCGGCGACGGCCGCGGTATCGGCGCTGGTGGCGCGGGAGGGCGCCTGGGCGGTGCGGGTGCACGAGGTACGGGCGAGCGCGGACGCGGTACGGGTCGCCCGCGCGCTGGAGACCGCGGCGGACGACATTCAGGGCGACATGACGGGAGCGGTGTGAGCGGGTTGGGCCCACGGACCGACATCGAACTGGTCGAGCAGGCGAACACGGAGCTGTACGAGGCCGTGGAGCGCGGCGACCAGGAGGCGCTGACCGCGCTCTGGCTGGACGGGCAGGTCAGCGTGGTGCACCCGGGCTGGCCGGTGCTGCGCGGCCGCGGTGAGGTGCTCCGTTCGTATGCGCTGATCATGGCGAACACCGAGTACATCCAGTTCTTCCTCACCGACGTCGAGATCGATGTGATGGGCGACACCGCGCTGGTCACCTGCACCGAGAACATCCTCAGCGGCGGCCCGGCGGAGGACGACGGCTCGGTGGGGCCGCTGATCGGCCAGCTGGTCGTGGCGACCAATGTCTTCCGGCGTACGGAGGAGGGCTGGCGGGTGTGGTCGCACCACGGGTCGCCGGTGCTGACCGAGGGCGAGGACGACGAGGACGACGACGGCCCGGCCGGCCCCGGCGAGGTCGCGGGCGGCGTCTGACCTGGGCGGTCGCCCGGCGCGGGGGAGAGGCGCCGAGGAGGCGGCCGGGGTACGGCATCCGGGGGGCGGCGTCAGCGGCCGGGGTCAGCCCGGCAGACGGCGGGCACCCGTTCGAGCCAAGTGCGGTGCGGGTAGGGGTGGGGTGTGCGGTCAGGGGTAAGAGGCCGCGCGGGCGGTCGCACGGCCGCCCCGGGCCCGGTTCGCAGGGCCGGTTCTTAGCAGCAGCGACGGCCCTTGTCCATAGCCCCCGTGGGCAAGCGTTGTCGGTGCTCGCAGGTAGATTCGACAACGGGCGATGTGCCGGAGGCGTTCGGCGCGGGTCCGGAATCCGACGAGCAGGGGCGCCGCAGGTGCCAGACCGGTGGGAGTGATTCGCGTGGATCGTGTCGCGCTGCGTGGGCTGAAGGCCCGTGGGCACCACGGGGTGTTCCCCCGCGAACGTGAGGAGGGCCAGACCTTCCTCGTCGATCTGGTGCTGGGTCTGGACACCCGTCCGGCGGCGGCGACCGACGATCTCGCCAAGACCGTCCATTACGGCGTGGTGGCCGAGGAGGTGGTGGCGATCGTCGAGGGCGATCCGGTCGACCTCATCGAGACCCTCGCGGAGCGGATCGCCACCCAGTGCCTGAAGCACGAGGGGGTGCAGGAGGTGGAGGTCGTGGTGCACAAGCCGGACGCCCCGATCACCGTCCCCTTCGACGACGTGACCATCACCATCACCCGGAGCCGAGTATGAAGACCAGCAGCGACCCGACCGTCCAGCCGGTGCCCACCTCCGTCGTCGAGCAGGTGGACGCGGCCGATGTGACGCTCTCCAACCCCAAGCGCGCCGTCATCTCCCTGGGCAGCAATCTCGGCAACCGCCTGGAGACCCTCCAGGGCGCGATCGACGCGCTGGAGGACACGCCCGGCCTGCGGGTCAAGGCCGTCTCGCCGGTCTACGAGACCGAGCCCTGGGGCGTCGAGCCCGGCTCCCAGCCCGCGTACTTCAACGCCGTCGTGCTGATCAAGACGACGCTGCCGCCGGAGTCCCTGCTGGAGCGCGGCCACGCCATCGAGGAGGCATTCGAGCGGGTGCGGGACGAGCGGTGGGGCCCGCGCACCATCGACGTCGACATCCTCGCCTACCAGGACGTCGTCTCCGACGACCCGCGGCTGACGCTGCCGCACCCGCGCGCCCATGAGCGGGCCTTCGTGCTGGTGCCGTGGCACGACGTCGACCCGTCCGCCGAGGTCCCCGGGCGCGGTCCGGTCGCCGAGCTGCTGGCCGAGATCGGCAGCGAGGGCGTCACGCTCCGCACCGACCTGGAACTGCGGCTGCCCGAGTAATCGTTAGGCTTGCGGGTCCGTGCGGACCGCGCGGACGCCGACGCTCCGGCCGGTCGCGTACGTCGTGAACGGCGAGGGCGCCGCCGCCGTGGTTGCGTAGGGCGTGAGCGCCGCGGTGCGGCGGGACGGATCGAGCGGTACGGCCATGACGGTGCAAGGAGCGAATGCCCGGTGAAGCAGCTACGTATCAAGGTGCTGGTCGGGCTGTTCGTGGTGGCCGGGGTGCTGGCGTGGGCCGGCGCCCGGCTGTGGGACAGCTTCGGGAGCCTGCCGAGCGTCCCGGTGGCCGCGCCGATCGTGCTGGCGCTGATCGCCGCGCTGCTGGGCTCGGCCGCCTTCTCGTTCCGCGCCCGGCTGCGCGCCCAGCGGGAGCGGCGCGCCGATGCCAAGGGCGTGGAGCCGCTGCTCGCCGCCCGTGTGCTGATCTTCGGGCAGGCCAGCGCCCTGGTCGCGGCGCTGGTCGCCGGGCTCTACGGCGGCGTCGGCGTCTTCCTGCTGACCACCGGCCTCGACGCCGGGCCCCGCCGCGATCAGACGATCTACGCCGGACTCTCGGTCCTGGCGGGCGCCGCCGTGGTCGCCGCGGCCCTCTTCCTGGAGCGGGTCTGCAAGCTGCCGGAGGACGACGACGTGGACGGACCGGGGCCGGGGGCCACGTCGGTGTGAACGCCGGGGAGGCCGTCTCGCGGCGGCTCCCGTATGTGCCCGTGGGCCCGCGCCGTTCGATGCGCGGGCCTTCTGCATGACCGGGCCCGTACGACCCGGCCGTACGGGCCCGCACGGCCGGGCCCGGGTGATCAGGCGCCCGGGACGGTGTCCAGGGTGACCGCCTCGCGGGTGGTGCGGGAGGCGTCGGCGGTGGTCGCGCGGCGCAGGGCGGCGTGCAGGCCACCGGGGGTGAGGACGCCCGCGTAGCGCCCCTCGTCGAGAACGGCTATCCACCCGGCGTC
Source organism: Streptomyces sp. NPDC029159 (assembly GCF_055564055.1). Lineage (NCBI taxonomy): Bacteria > Bacillati > Actinomycetota > Actinomycetes > Kitasatosporales > Streptomycetaceae > Streptomyces > Streptomyces sp. NPDC029159. The sequence goes on along the minus strand of NZ_JBVHWT010000001.1, from coordinate 75,791 downwards.
GTGGCCCAGCAGCGCCCCGAACGCCTCCCGCAGCGGCGCGCCCACCGGCAGCGTGGCGTCCATCGGGCGGACGTGGTCACGGACGGTGGCGCCGTCCGGGCCGCCGCCGGTGAGCGCGGCGGCGGGCACCCAGCCGTACGGCGTCGCCTCGCCGTCCAGGACGACCGCCCAGGAGGCGTCGTCGGCGGCGAGCGTCTCGGCGGCCCGACCGGCCGGGTCGTCGAGCCGGACGACCGGACGTTCCTCCAGGTCACCGGGTTCGACGGGGGTGACCGAGAGGCGCTTGATGCCGCGGTCCGCGCCGACGAACTCGGCGACGTACGGGGTGGCGGGCGCGCCGAGGACGGCCGCGGGGGTGTCGAACTGCTCGATGCGGCCCTGTCCGTAGACGGCGATGCGGTCGCCGAGGCGGATCGCCTCCTCGATGTCGTGGGTGACGAAGAGGACGGTTTTGCCGAGGGTGCGCTGGAGGTGGCGGAACTCGTTCTGGAGGTGTTCGCGGACGACGGGGTCGACGGCGCCGAACGGTTCGTCCATGAGGAGGACGGGCGGGTCGGCGGCGAGTGCGCGGGCGACGCCGACGCGTTGGCGCTGGCCGCCGGAGAGCTGGTCGGGGTAGCGGTGCCCGTAGACGGTCGGGTCGAGGCCGACGAGGTCGAGGAGTTCCGCCGCCCGCTGGCGGGCCTGCTTCCGCGGGGTGCCCAACAGGTGGGGAACGGTCGCGGTGTTGTCCAGGACGGTCTTGTGCGGGAAGAGGCCGGTCTGCTGGATGACGTAGCCGATGCGGCGCCGCAGCTCCACGGGGTCGGTGTCCGCGATGTTCTCGCCGCCGACGTGGAGGGTGCCCTCGGTGGGGTCGATGAGCCGGTTGACCATCTTCATCGTGGTGGTCTTGCCGCAGCCCGACGGGCCGACGAGCGTGACGAGTTCCCCCTCCGCAACCTCGAAGGACAGGTCGTCGACGGCGGTCGTCCCGTCCGGGTAGCGCTTGGTGACGTGCTCGAAGCGGATCATGCATTCCCCCGTGGTGGACGGTCCCCATTGTGGGCAGCAGCGCGTGAACGCGGTGTGGCGGACGTATGGCGGCCCGGCCGGATGTCAGTGCCGGGGGATAGGGTCGCAGACAGTCACCGAAAATGTGAGCGACAGGGCGGGGGAGGTGACGGCGGATGAGCGTGCCATGGAGCCTTACGGCGGCCGCCTGGCCGTCCGGGCAGGTGCCGGCGGATCCGGGCGGGCCCTGGGTGCCGCAGGCCGCGGCGCCGGGCGGCGCCGACTGCCTGGTGGCCAACGACTGGATCTGCGGCGCCTATCTGCGCACCCGCAGCCATGAGCTGCTGGACGCCACCGTGCAGCACATCGGCATCACCGCGGCGTCCGTGGCCCTCGGGCTGCTGATCGCCTTCCCGCTGGCGCTGCTCGCCCGGCGGCGCCGCGCGGTCGCGGGCGCCGTGCTGGGGCTGACGACGGTGCTCTACACCATCCCGTCACTGGCCATGTTCGCGCTGCTGACCCCGGTCTTCGGCGTCTCCGTCGCGGTCGTCGTCACCGGCCTGGTGCTCTACTCCCTGACGATCCTGGTCCGCAACATCCTCACCGGGCTCGACGCGGTGCCCGCCGAGGTCCGCGAGGCGGCCCGCGGCATGGGGTACGGCCCGGTCCGGATGCTCTTCGGGGTGGAACTCCCCCTGGCGCTCCCGGCGGTGGTCGCCGGGATACGGATCGCCACGGTCTCCACGGTCGCGATGACGACGATCGGCTCCGTCGTCGGCTTCGGCGGGCTGGGCAACCTCATCGCCAGTGGACTGGAGGGCTTCTTCAAGGCCGAGGTGCTGACCGCGTCGGTGCTCTGCGTGCTGCTGGCCGTCGTGGCGGATCTCCTGCTGATGGCGGTGCAGCGGCTGCTGACGCCGTGGAACCGGCCGCGGGCCCGTTCCCGGACGGGCGGCCGGCGCACCCGGGCGACGAAGGCGGTGGCCTGACGATGGACGTGCTCACCGGGGCCTGGCAGTGGCTGACGACGGCCGCCAATTGGGCGGGCGACAAGGGCGTCTGGCACCGGCTGGCCGAGCATGTGCAGATCAGCGCGGTCTGCCTGGCGCTGTCCTGCCTGATCGCACTGCCGGTGGCGCTCTGGCTGGGCCATATCGGCAAGGGCGGCGCGCTGGCGGTCAACCTCTCCAACATCGGGCGGGCGGTCCCCACGTTCGCGGTGCTGGTGCTGCTGACACTCGGTCCGCTCGGCAGCCAGGGGGAGTGGCCCACGGTCATCGCGCTGGTGCTCTTCGCGATACCGCCGCTGCTGACCAACGCCTACCTCGGCATACGTGAGGCCGACCGGGACGCCGTCGAGGCGGCCCGCGGGATGGGCATGTCCGGCCCGCAGCTCCTGTTCCGCGTCGAACTTCCCCTCGCCTATCCGCTGCTGATGACCGGGCTGCGCTCCGCGGCCGTCCAGATCGTCGCGACGGCCACCCTCGCCGCGATGGCCGGCGGCGGCGGACTGGGCCGCATCATCACCGCGGGGTTCGGCAACTACGACACCGCGCAGGTCGTCGCCGGGGCCGTCCTGGTGGCCGCGCTGGCGCTCGCCGTCGAGGGCGTGATGGTCGCCGTCGACCGGCTCTGCGACCCGATGCGCGGCCGCCGCCGGGCCGCCCGGACCGGCCGCGGCCCGGGGGAGCGGAGCGGTGCGCGGGATGACGATGCGGTAGCGATCGGCGGCGCGGCCTGATGCGTGGCGCCGCCGCCCGCGTACCCTGCACCGGCCCGCTCGGCGCTCCGGGCCCGACGGCACCCGCGGGGCCCGGCCCCGCACCCGTACCGGACAGCTCCGAGAACGGCAGTCCGAACCGACGAAGCGAAGGATGAGTCCATGAGCAGCACGTCGCGTGGGGCGCGCACCGCGCTCGCCGCGGGCACGGTGGCCGCACTGGCGGCGACGCTGGCCGCCTGCGGAGGCCAGAGCCTGGAGGACGAGGGAGCGGCGCACGGAAAGGGCGGCGGCAAGGGCGAAATCGTCGTCGGCTCGGCCGTTTTCACCGAGTCGAAGGTGCTCGCGCAGCTGTATTCCCAGCTGCTGGGAGCCGCCGGATACGACGCCCGCATCCAGACCCTCGACAATCGTGAACTGTATGAACCGGCCCTGGAGAAGGGCCAGATCGACGTCGTCCCCGAATATGCCTCCACACTCGCCGAATTCCTCAACGCGAAGACGAACGGCGCGAAGGCGGAGCCCGTTGCCTCCGGCGACATCGACAAGACCGTCACCGCACTGAAGAAGCTCGCCGCTCCGCGCGGGCTCAAGGTGCTCCCGTCCGGCGCCGCCGCCGATCAGAACGCCTTCGCGGTCACCGCCGAATTCGCCGCGAAGCACAAGCTGAAGACCCTCTCCGACCTCGGCGCCTCCGGAGCGAAGGTCACCCTGGCCGCCGGTGAGGAGTGCGAGACCAGGCCGTTCTGCAAGCCCGGGCTGGAGAAGACGTACGGCATATCCGTCGCCGGTATCGACCCGAAGGGCGTGGGCTCCCCGTCGTCCAAACAGGCCGTCAAGGAAGGTACCGATCAGGTGGTTCTGACGACGACCACCGACGCCACCCTCGACAACTTCGGGCTGGTCCTCCTCACCGACGACAAGAAGCTGCAGAACGCCGACAATGTGCTGCCCGTCGTAAATGCCAAAAGCGCAGGTGACAAGGGAATCGAGGCGGCGCTCGACAAGCTCACGGGCGTCCTCACCACCAAAGATCTGATCAACCTGAACCGTAAGGTCGACGCCGAACGGCTCAAGCCCGAGGAGGTCGCCCGGACTTATCTGGAGGCCAAGGGACTGCTGAAGAAGTAACCACCGGGAAACGGATTGGTGGGCGGCGCCCCATCGGCCTCGGGCGCACGGTAAGTTTCTGGCCATGCCACGAGGACGCCACCGCCATTCACCACCCCTCCACCGGCTGCTTCCTCCCTCCTCGGTCGCCGGCGCGTCGATCGCCTGCGCCGCCGGGACCTGGTTCGTCGGCGACGACCTGGTGCAGCGGGTGCTCGCCGCCGGGGCCGCGGGTGCCGCGGTCACCGGCGCGGCGCTGCTGCGCGCCTGGGACCGCAAGGCCGGCAAGCGCGTCGCCGAGCTGGGCCGCGCCCGCGTCCGCGACGAGTGGCGCACCGAGGAGCGGATCGCCGAACTCGAATCGGACGCCGAGGAGTCCCGCGAGATCCGCGCCGCCCTGGACACCAAGCTCCGCGCCAAGCGCGCCGAGCTCGCCAGACTGCGCACCGAACACGCGGACCTGCTGCGCCGCTACGCCACCGCCGAGACCGAGCGGGCCGGTGCCCTGGAGCACCGCCGCCAGCTCGCCATAGAGGCGACGGCACCCGCCACGCAGCTGCCCGCCCCCGCCGGCGCCCCGGCGGCCGAGCGCACCGCACCGGGCGCCACCGGCGGTACGCCCCGTCAGGAGGTGGCGGTGCGCCGCGGATCCGGCGTCGCGGCCGTGTCCGGGCGCCCCGCCCCGGCGACGTTCGCGCAGGCCGACCGCGCACTCCGGGAGCTGGCCCGCAACGCCGCCCGGCAGCGCGCCGCCCGTACGGAACAGCCCCGTACGGAGCCACCCGGCGACGACCGCCCGCGCGGCAGGCACGCGGCCCCGGCCGCCGCCGGACCCGAGGCGGCCGCACCGGCCGGGCCGTCGCTGCGGCCCGTCCCGGCAGCCGCCGCGGCCGTCGCCCCGCCCGCCGCGCCCCGGCCCACCGCCTCCCGCGAGATCGGCGGCTTCGACTTCTTCGGCAACGCGACGCCCCCGGCGCTGCCCGCGCCCATGGAGGAGGACCTGGCCGACGTCGTCGGCGACGAGGCCATAGCCGAGCAGACCGTCCGCGCCGCCGCCCGGCTCCGCCCGGCGGAGTCGGAGACCACCGGCGGCACCGGCGCCCACCGCGCCCCCGCCCCCGCGGAGGCGCCCGCGGCCGGCCCGCAGCCGCAGGCCGCCGAGGCCCCGGCGGAGGCCACCGCTTCCGCGACCGAGGCCCCCGCTCCGGCCGCCGTCCCCGACGACGCCCAGGACGCGCAGCCCGAGGCCACGGCCACGGACGGCGCCGATACGCAGAGCCCGGCGCCGGAGGGCACCGCCTCCGAGGGCACGGCCCCCGTAGACGGCTCCGACGAGCCCGCCACCGAGCAGGCCGCCGACACGGACGCCACCGAGCAGGCCGCCGACGCCGACGCCACCGGCAAGGACGGCGTGGGCGAGGTCATCGACCTCACCGCCCACGACGAGACGGAACAGCTCGACCTGGCCGGCCTCCGCACCGCCATCTCGTAGCCCGGGCCCGTAACCCGGTCTCGTACAGCGAAAACACCGGCCCCTCCCGAAACTCCGGGGAGGGGCCGGTGCCGTTCGTACGCGGTGCGGGCGGGCCTACTTGTCGATGTCGCCGACGACGAAGAAGAGCGACCCCAGGATCGCCACCATGTCCGCGACGAGCGTGCCCGGCAGCAGCTCCGTCAGGGCCTGGATGTTGTTGAACGAGGCGGAGCGCAGCTTCAGGCGGTACGGGGTCTTCTCGCCCTTGGAGACGAGGTAGTAGCCGTTGATGCCGAGCGGATTCTCCGTCCACGCGTACGTCGCGCCCTCGGGAGCCTTCAGCACCTTCGGCAGCCGCTGGTTGATCGGGCCCGGCGCCAGCTCCGCCAGGCGGTCCAGGCACGCGTCGGCGAGGTCGAGGGAGTTGTGGCTCTGCTCCAGCAGGCACTCGAAGCGGGCCAGGCAGTCGCCCTCCTCCCGCGTGACGACCTTCAGCGTGTCCCGCAGCTCCGGGTAGGCGAGGTACGGCTCGTCGCGCCGCAGGTCGAAGTCGACACCGGACGCCCGCGCGATCGGCCCGGACACCCCGTACGCGTGCACCGCCTCCCGGGACAGCACGCCGATGCCGCGGGTACGGCCGCGGAAGATCTCGTTGCCCAGGACCAGATCGTCGAAGACGGGCATCCGGGAACGGACCTGCGCCACGGCGTGCCGGGCGCGGCCGAGCCACCCCGCGGGCAGGTCCTCCTTGAGGCCGCCGACGCGGTTGAACATGTAGTGCATCCGGCCGCCGGAGATCTCCTCCATGACCGTCTGCAACTCCTCCCGCTCCCGGAACGCGTGGAAGACCGGGGTGATCCCGCCCAGCTCCAGCGGGTACGAGCCGAGGAACATCAGATGGTTGAGGACGCGGTTCAGCTCCGCCAGCAGCGTCCGCGTCCACACGGCGCGCTCGGGGACCTCCATGCCGAGCATCCGCTCGACGCCGAGGACCACCCCCAGCTCGTTGGAGAACGCCGACAGCCAGTCGTGGCGGTTGGCGAGCACGATGATCTGCCGGTAGTCACGCGCCTCGAACAGCTTCTCCGCGCCGCGGTGCATATAGCCGATCACCGGCTCCGCGTGCTGGATCCGCTCGCCGTCCAGCACCAGACGCAGGCGCAGCACGCCGTGCGTGGAGGGGTGTTGCGGGCCGATGTTCAACACCATGTCGGTGCTCTCCGCCGCGCCGCCGATGCCGACCGTCGTCTCCGTCATGGGAACAGTCTCGCGCACGCCACCAGGCGGCCGGAAACGCGGGCCCGGCCCTGGCCCGTACCGCTCACGCCTGCGGACGCAGCAGTTCCGCACACTCCGGACCGACCGGCTCGACGAGCCAGCCGAAGCCGCCGAGACCCGCCGGATCGGTTAGCTCCGCGGCGGCGCCCGCGGCCGACAGCGCCCGTACGTACCCGGTGGGATCGGTCGAGGCGAGCGTGAGCGGCGGACGGCGGCCCGTCACCCCCAGGGAGTGCAGGGCCGCCCGCTGCGACAGCAGCCGGCCGGTCGGCCCGGCGCACGCGTCGAGCGCCACATGGGCGGTCACATCCGCCGACCCGTCCGGCACCGGCGCCACCTCACGGCCCCCGCGGAAACCGGTCAGCGTCCCGAACGGCGGCCGGTCGGCCCGGGTGTGCGCATAGTCGGCGGCGACCGCCAGCCCGGCGCGCAGCGAACGGACCGCCCGCGCCCACGCCGCGTCCCGGGGCCGCCCGATCTCCCCGCGCATCCCCGGGGCGGGCGGCGCCGTCCCCGGCGGACGCAGCGCCTCCGGGGCGAGCGCCGGCCACCACCGGGCGAGCCAGTCGGCGTCCGGCCCCTCGACCGGCCCGCCCGGCCGCTCCTCACCGTCCGCCCGGACCAGCACCCGGCGCACCACACCGTCCGCGTCCGCCGCCACGACATCGACGGGGACGTTGTCCAGCCACTCGTTCGCGAAGAGCAGCCCCACCGCCGAATCCGGCTCCGGCAACCGCGCCGACCACCGGATCCGCCCGTCGAGACCGGCTGGGCGACCGGCGCGCTCCACGGCGTACGGACGGAGCCGCGCCAGCAGGCCGGGGTCCGTCTCCAGGGCGGCGAGCACACCGGTCAGCAGCTCACCGCGGCCGGCGCCGACATCGACGAGCGTCAGCTCGTCCGGGTGCCCGAGCGCCCCGTCCACCTCCCGCAGCAGCCGCGCGACCGCGCCGGCGAACAGCGGCGAGACATGCACCGACGTGCGGAAATGGCCCGCGGGGCCGGGGCCGCCGGGCCGGGTGTAGAAACCGTCGGGCCCGTACAGGGCCGCCTCCGCCGCATCCCGCCAGCCGCACCACTCGCTCGTCACGGGGCCACGGTACGGGGCGCCGCGCGGCGCCCCGACGGGGCCGGGCGGGGGCGTGCGCCGGAGGCCGCGCGCCCCCGAGGCGGAGGCCGCGCGCCCCGCGGCCGGATCCGGCCTCCTCCCCGCCCGCGCACCGTCTCCACCTTCCGGAGTAGGGCCGTCCGCCAGGATCGCTCCTCCGGTTGACCCCGCCGCCCACCCGCCCTGCCTACGCTGGGTGACGTGCAGCGTCTCTACGACTTCTTCCGCCGGCACCCCACGGGGGTGGACAGCTTCTGGGCTGTCTGCTTCCTGGCGTTCAACGGTCTGTGGGTCGTCTCGCCGCACGAAGGGACGTCGACCCTCACCGCCATCCTGATCTCCCTCGGCCTCTGCACCGTCCTCGCGCTGCGCCGCAAATGGCCCGAGCGGATGCTGCTGCTGGCACTCCTCATCGGCCTCGCCCAGATGCTCCTCGACGTGGGCTTCAACCCGGCCGACCTCGCGATGCTCGTCATCGTCTACACCGTCGCCTCCGGCACCACCCGCTGGGCGTCCCGGCTGGCGCTGACCTGCGCCTGCCTCGCGCCGAGCCTCTTCCTGATGCGCTTCGGCGAACCGACCCCCGCGCGGCCCGTCTGGGAGGCGGCGTTCGTCACCGTCCTGTTCACCGTCCCCTTCATCCTCGCCTGGGTGCTCGGCGACTCCGTCCGCACCCGGCGGGCGTACTGGGCCCAGCTCCAGGAGAAGGCGGACCGGCTGGAGAAGGAGCGCGAGGCGCAGTCCCGCATCGCCGTCGCCGCCGAACGCGCCCGTATCGCCCGCGAACTCCACGACGTCGTCGCCCACAACGTCTCCGTCATGGTCGTCCAGGCCGACGGCGCCGCCTACGTCCTCGACACCGCGCCCGACCAGACCCGGCAGGCGCTGGAGACCATCTCCGGCACCGGACGGCAGGCCCTGGCCGAGATGCGGCGGCTGCTCGGCGTGCTGCGCACCGGCGAACAGCCCGAAGGCGGCGAGTACGTGCCCCAGCCCGGCGTGGAACAGCTCACCGACCTCATCGAGCAGGTGCGCGGCGCCGGACTGCCGGTCGACTTCCGCGTCGACGGCGCCTCCCGGCCGCTGCCCAGCGGCGTCGCCCTCACCGCGTACCGCATCGTGCAGGAAGCCCTCACCAACACCCGCAAGCACGGCGGCCCGGACGCGGGCGCCACGGTCCGCGTCACCTACGGGGACGCCGAACTGGAACTCCTCATCGAGGACGACGGCCGCGGCGCGCAGAGCGAGCTGTACGAGGAGGGCGGGGCGGACGGTCTCGGCCACGGCCTCATCGGTATGCGTGAGCGGGTCGGCATGGTCGGCGGCAGCCTGGAGGCGGGCCCGCGCGACGGCGGCGGCTTCCGTATCGACGCGGTGCTGCCGCTGCGGCCCGAACGGTGAGGCCCGTGACCGGATGCCGGTGGTGAGCGCCGCCGGTGGGTCGCGGGGGTCCGCCGCGGCCGCCGCCCGGGGCGTGGTTCCATGCGTCCGTCCCGTCCCGTTCCTGCGCTCCGCGTCCTTCCGTTTCGGCGCACCGCCGTTCCGCCGTTCCGCATCCGAAGGGAAAACCCCCTGCCATGACCATCCGTGTGATGCTCGTCGACGATCAGGCGCTTCTGCGCACCGGATTCCGGATGGTGCTGGCGGCCCAGCCCGACATGGAGGTCGTCGCCGAGGCGGGCAACGGCGTGGAGGCGCTGGAGGCGCTGCGGGCCACCAAGGTCGACGTGATCCTCATGGACGTCCGGATGCCGCACCTGGACGGTGTCGAGGCGACGCGGCGGATCTGCGGCGACGGCCGCGCCGAGCAGGCGCCGAAGGTGCTGATCCTGACCACCTTCGACCTCGACGAGTACGCGTTCTCCGCGCTCAAGGCCGGGGCCAGCGGCTTCATGCTCAAGGACGTACCGCCGGGTGAACTGCTCACCGCGATCCGCGCCGTGCACAGCGGCGACGCGGTCGTCGCCCCGTCGACCACCCGCCGGCTGCTGGACCGGTTCACGCCGATGCTGCCCGCCACCCACGCCGAGCCGACCCGCCCCGAACTGGGCCGTCTCACGGAGCGGGAGCGGGAGGTCCTGCTGCTGGTCGCACAGGGGCTGTCGAACGGGGAGATCGCCGCGCGGCTGGTGCTCTCCGAGGCCACGGTCAAGACCCATGTCGGCCGCATCCTCACCAAGCTGAGCCTGCGCGACCGCGTCCAGGCCGTGGTCCTCGCCTACGAGTCGGGGCTGGTGCGGGCGGGGGGCGGCGGCGCCACGGGCTGAGGCGCGCGGGCGCCGCGTCGCGGGGGCGTGCGGGGCCCGTCCGCCGGGTAGGTCGCGGGCCGCGCTCCGGGCGGGCGCCGGACCGTGCTCCGGGCGGGCGACCTAGGCGGGTCGGCCGGCGGCGCTCCGTGCGACGCCTTGACGGGGACACGTAAACGGGAGCAGATTGGGCCCGCTCGGTAAGGAAACTTTCCTAATCGAAGGGTTCCCCAGTGCGGACAAGAAACCTTGCCCTCGCCACCGTCGCCGGCGCCGCGCTGCTCACCGCAGCCGCCCTGCCGGCCTCCGCCCAGGCCACTGCGCCCACCGCCACCCAGGCCCACCCCGTACAGGAAGGCAGCGTCAGCGCCGCCGACCTGCTGGCCAAGCTCAAGGACTGCAAACAGATCTCCAACGGCAAGTACCGCACCGACACGGAGACCGCCGCCACGGTCCCCGTCTGCGGCAAGAACGGCGCGGTCTTCTGGAAAGCCGACATGGACATCGACTGCGACGGCCAGATCACCGACCAGTGCAACGAACAGACCGACCCCTGGTTCCAGAACGACACCCGCTTCCACCAGTCGGACGGCAAACCACTCAACGCCGCCAAACTGCCCTTCGTCGTCGTCCCCAGCTCCAGCAGCATCTGGGACTACACCAAGGACGGCATCGACGGCGGCGGTGTCGTCGCCGTCATCTACAACAACCAGGTCGAATACGCCGTCGTCGGGGACACCGGCCCCAACAAGATCATCGGCGAGGCGTCCTACGCGACCGCCAAGAGCCTGGGAATAGACCCCGACCCGGAGACCGGCGGCGCCGACTCGGGCGTCACCTACCTCCTCTTCAAGAACTCCAAGGCATCGCCCATCGAAAGCCACAACGCCGCCGTCAGCCGGGGGGACGAGCTGGCTAAGAAGTTCTTGCAGGAGAACTGAGGGCGGGGGAGGGGTGGGGTGGGGGGGGCTCCCCCTCCCCCTCGCCCCCACCCCTCCCTCCCCACCACCCCCTACCGCAGGACCCCCTCCAGGAAGTCGCTGCCGAGGCGTGCGACCACCTGGAGGTCCAGCTGGTGCAGCACGTAGCGGCCGCGGCGCCGGGTCTGGATGAGCCCGGCCTTCTTGAGCGTCGCGATGTGCCGGGACACCTCGGGCGACGTGATCCCGTACGCGTTCGCCAGCTCCCCCGTCGTGTGCGGCCCGCGCGACAGTGACCGGCACAGCTTCATCCGCATCGGGTGCGCCAGTGCGTCGAGCCGCTGGTGGACGAGTTCCAGCGTGGCCGGCGCCGGCAACTCGGGGCTCGCCACCGGGTACTGGATCACCGGTCGCCAGCCCGGCGCATGGCTGACCAGCAGATGAGGCCAGCCGAACGACGTCGGGAGGAGCGTCACCCCCGGGTCGTCGGCGTCCTCGAACGCCGTGGTGCGGCCACCGGCGAGCTTGTCGACGAGGATGCGTGCGCCACCGCCCGGCCCGCTCTCCAGGGAGAGCGCGGTCGAGGTGGCGGGCAGGGTCTCGGCGAGGCCCTTGCGCCGGAGCAGCTCCGTCTTGTGCCGGGCGTCGGCGGCGAGTTGCATGCCGACGCGTCGCCAGATGTCTCCGAAGAACGCCTCCTCACAGTCTTCGAACAGTCTCCTGAGCCAGACCCGCAGTCCGTCCGGGTCGGTGAGCATCCGGTCGGTGAACGCGGCCTGCCGTGGTCCGCGGGCCGCGGCCATCTCCCGTACGCGGGCCCGCTCCGCCGCGTCCACGAGGGGCGACGGTGTGCAGCGGGTGTACGAGGTGGAGCAGGTGATCTCGAAGGCGGCGGCCACGAACCGTTCGTCGTCGATCGTGTCCATCGCATCGAGGTCGTCGGCGAGCGTCGCGCCCGGGTGGGCCGGCAGCAGCAGGTCCGAACGGGCGGACCGCCACAGGAAGTCCGCCTCGCACAGCCGGTCGGCGAGGTCGGTCTTCAGCGCGGACGAGGTCGCCGTGACCCAGCCGTGCAGCCCCGGATGGTGGCCCGGTTCGGACAGCGCGTGCAGCGCGGCGCCCAGCTCCGCGAGCGGCGACGGCGAGAAGACGATGCGCTCGGGCGGCAGCCCGGTGATGTCGATGACGTTGGCCATGCCCTCATCATGCGTCCGCCCACGACCTGCGGGAACGTCGTTTGACCGCTTCCGTCAATCGACGCGCGCCGCCGCCCGGGGCGGCCCCACAGTGAAGCCATGAACGCCAACCAGCAGCACCTTCTCGACGCCTACCGTGCCGCACAGCGGGGCGAGGCCCCGCCCGTCCAGCCGGGCGCCGGCACCGTCCGCGCCGTCCGCGAGGTTCTCCTGTGGAGACGCTTCACCTCCGTCGTCACCGACCCCGCCGATCGCTTCCCGGCCCGCGCCCTGCGTGCCGCCCGGAGCCTGGGGGCGTCCCTTCGCAGCCCCCGTCCGCTCCACCACGATCCGTCCCCGTCCGGCACCACCGTCCGGCCCGCCACCGGGCACCCGGCCGGCACCAGGCGACCCGCCGGGGCCGACGCCCGCCGCGCGGCCTCCCCGTGCAGCTAGGCCACGGCTCCGACCCCGGATTCGTGCCCCCCGCCGCCCGCCCGGCCGCTCAGGCGCCGCCGACCCGCGTGACGAAGTCCGCCAGCGCCGCCCGTATGTCGTCCGCCGCCCACTCCAGCGCAGGTGCCTGCACCGTCACCTCCGTGGTCGCCAGGCCCGGCGTGGCGTCCTCGAACCAGGCCGGGAACATGCTCGTCCCCGCCTCCCGCGCCTGCCGCAGACCGGCGTCGTTCAGCGCCTGCGCCGGATACGGCAGCCACAGCCGGAACTGATGGGTGTGCGGTTCCTGCGGATGTATGCGGAACCATGGCACGGACGACCCGGCCAACCCCTCCGTCAGGGCCTGTGCGACGACCTTCGCCTGTGCGACGTACGCGGGCAGGCGCGGCAGTTCGGTGTCCAGCCCGGTGAGCGCGGTCAGCGCCGTCGGCCACTGCTGGAAGAGCTGCCCGCCGTAACGGTGCCGCCAGGCGCGGGTCTCCTCGATGAAGCTCTCACTGCCCACGAGCGCGGCGCCGCCGATGCCGCCGAGCGATTTGTAGAACGAGACGTAGACGCTGTCGGCGAGGGCGGCGATCTCCGGGAGCCCGCGCCCGAAGTGGGGCGTGCACTCCCACAGGCGCGCCCCGTCGAAGTGGACCACCGCGTCCCGCTCCCGGGCCGCCTCGACGGTCGCCGTCAGCTCCTCCCACTCCGGCAGGACGAACCCGGCGTCCCGCAGCGGCAGTTCCAGCGCCAGGGTGCCGAACGGCTCCTGCAGGGCGTGGATCTCGTCGGCCGTCGGGGTGCGCGGCTCATCGGTCGGGTGGATCATCCGCAGGCCGCTGACCGTGGCGTAGGCGTCGCGTTCGTGGACCTCCAGGTGGGACAGCGGGTGGCCGGCGACGGTGGCGTTGCCCGTGCGCCCGGCCCAGCAGCGCAGCGCCACCTGCTGCGCCATCGTCCCGGTGGGGAAGAACGCGGCGGCCTCGGCGCTCAGCGCGTCGGCGGTGCGGCGCTCCAGCTCGCCGACGATGCCGTCGTCGTTGCCGTACATGTCGGGCCAGGCGTCGAGGTCGTGGGCGCCCGGGGCGTTCGCGGCGAGGGCGGCGAGACGTTCGCGGAGCGTCTGCGGGCGGGCGGCCAGGGTCCGTCGCGCGCCGTGTACCGCCGCGAGCCGTCGGTTCCGCTCGGCGCCGGGCCCCGCGCCGGGGCCGGTGTCCGAGTCCGCAGGTGTGTGTCGGTCGGGCTGTCGGTTGGGCTGGTCGTGGTCGTGCCGGGTGTTGCCGTGCATGGTGTCCCCCGTCCGTGCCGGTCTCCGCCGAGCCGGTGCTCCGCGTCGTTGCCTCGATGATGTCGTACGCGGCGCTGCCGCCGCCCGGCCTGTGGAAAACTCTCCGACGTGTGCCGGTAGTACGTCTCTGACCTGCGGGAATCGTGCGTCAAGGGTGTTGCGGAAGAAATTGTGGGGCGAGTGGCGCGCGGCGGCGGGCAGGCCCGGCGACAGTGCGGACGGCGCCCGGCGGTGGGGTCGGGGACGGCCGGACGGTGCCCGTCGCCGGGCCCGGGGGCGGGCGGTGGCACTCGCGTAGCATGGCGATGAATCGTCCGGTACCCCCTGAGGACTGGAACGGAAGGCCATCGCCACGTGAACGCAATCCCGCCCATCGAGGCCCAGGACCGCCCGGCCCGACTGACCGTCGGCGTTGTCGGAGCCGGTCGCGTCGGCCCCGCTCTCGCCGCTTCGCTCCAACTCGCCGGGCACCGCCCGGTCGCCGTCTCGGGGGTCTCCGACGCCTCCGTACGGCGCGCGGCGGCGCTGTTGCCCGAGGTGCCGCTGGTGCCACCCGCCGAGGTGCTGGCCCGCGCCGACCTCGTCCTGCTGACCGTCCCCGACGACGCGCTGGCCGGTCTCGTCACGGGCCTCGCCGAGACCGGCGCGGTACGCCCGGGGCAGCTGCTCGTGCACACCTCGGGCCGCTACGGGACGGCCGTGCTGGACCCGGCCACCAGGGCGGGCGCGCTGCCGCTCGCGCTGCACCCGGCGATGACGTTCACGGGTACGCCCGTCGACGTGCAGCGGCTGGCCGGTTGCTCCTTCGGGGTCACCTCGCCCGAGGAGCTGCGGATGGCCGCCGAAGCCCTGGTCATCGAGATGGGCGGGGAGCCCGAGTGGATCGCGGAGGAAGCCCGTCCGCTCTACCACGCGGCGCTGGCGATCGGCGCGAACCACCTGGTCACGCTGGTCGCGCAGGCGATGGAGCTGCTCCGCACCGCCGGGGTCACCGCGCCGGACCGGATGCTCGGCCCGCTGCTCGGCGCGGCCCTCGACAACGCCCTCCGCTCCGGTGACGCGGCCCTGACCGGCCCGGTGGCGCGCGGCGACGCCGGCACCGTGGCCGCGCACATCGCCGAACTGCGCAGCCACGCACCACAGGCCGTCGCCGGCTACCTGGCGATGGCCCGTACGACCGCCGACCGCGCGCTGGCGCACGGCCTGCTCGAACCGGAGCTGGCCGAGGACCTGCTCGGCGTCCTCGCCGACACCGCGCCCCGGGGCGGCAAGGGCTCCCGGAGCGATGAAGGGCCCGAGGGGGACGACGCCCGATGACCGCCGCCACGCCGGGCCCGCACCCGGCTCCCGCCCCTGCTCAGCGCGGTGCCCCCCAACTCCTCCACACCGCCGCCGCACTGCGTGCCACGGCGCGCGGCGACGGTCCGCGCGCCGTCGTCATGACCATGGGCGCCCTCCATGAAGGGCACGCCACCCTGGTGCGCGCCGCCCGGGAACGCGTGGGGCCGCGCGGCCAAGTGGTCGTCACGGTCTTCGTCAACCCGCTGCAGTTCGGCGCGGGCGAGGACCTCGACCGCTATCCGCGCACCCTGGACGCCGATGTCCGCATCGCCGCCGAGGCGGGCGCCGACGTCGTCTTCGCACCGTCCGTCGACGAGGTCTACCCGGGCGGCGAACCGCAGGTCAGAATCGCCGCCGGGCCGATGGGCACGCTCCTGGAGGGCGCCAGCCGCCCCGGGCACTTCGACGGCGTCCTCACCGTCGTCGCCAAGCTGCTGCACCTGACCGGCCCGGACGTCGCACTGTTCGGCGAGAAGGACGCCCAGCAGCTCGCCGTCATCACCAGGATGGCCGCCGACCTGAACTTCCCGGTGGAGATCGTGGGCGTCCCCACCGTCCGGGAGGACGACGGACTGGCCCGCTCCAGCCGCAACCGCTACCTCTCCGCCGACGAACGCCGCACCGCCCTGGCGCTGTCCACGGCGCTGTTCGCCGCCCGGGACCGGCTCACCGCCGAGGAGGCGCTGCGCGCCCGCGCCGGGGCCGACGGGCCCCGCTCCCAGCGCCGCTCCGAGGCGCTCGCCGCCCTCGGCGAAGAGCGGGCCGCCGCGGACGCCCAGGCCGTCGCCCGGGCCGCCGCGGGGCGCCCGGGGCCCGCCGTGGCGCGCGCCGCCGCCCACGCCGTCCTCACCGACGCCGCCCACCTCGAACCGCCGCTGGAACTGGACTACCTCGCGCTCGTCGACCCGTCGGACTTCACCGAGGTCCCCGACGGCTACGAGGGCGAAGCGGTCCTGGCGCTCGCCGCCCGCATCGGCACCACCCGCCTCATCGACAACATCCGCCTCCACTTCGGGCCCCGTACCGCCCTGAAGGAGGATGCGCACACCCCGGGCGCGGACGAGGGGGCCGTGCGCCCCCGGGGCGGGGCGGCCGTAACCTCACCGCAGGCCCCCGGCGGGGCCCCGTCCGACGAACCCCAAGGCCCCCTCGGAGCGTCCTGATGACCGTCACCGGAACAGGCACCGTCCCCGGCCCCACCGGCATACGGCTGACCGCGCCCGCCCCGGGCTGGGCCATCGACGCCGATGTCGTCGTCGTGGGCTCCGGCGTCGCGGGCCTGACCGCCGCGCTGCGCTGCGCCGCCGCCGGACGCCGCACCGTCGTCGTCACCAAGGCGCGCCTGGACGACGGCTCCACCCGGTGGGCGCAGGGCGGCATCGCCGCGGCCCTGGGGGAGGGCGACACCCCCGAACAGCACCTGGCGGACACCCTCGTCGCCGGTGCCGGACTCTGCGACGAGGAGGCCGTCCGCACCCTCGTCACCGAAGGGCCCGCCGCCGTGGGCCGCCTCATCGAAGCGGGCGCCCGCTTCGACACCACCCCCGGGGGCGAGGACATCGCGCTCACCCGGGAGGGCGGCCACCACCGGCGCCGCATCGCGCACGCCGGGGGCGACGCGACCGGCGCGGAGATCTCCCGCGCGCTGGTCGCCGCGGTCCGCGAGGCCGGGCTGCGCACCATCGAGAACGCCCTCGTCCTCGACCTGCTGACCGACGCTCAGGGCCGTACCGCGGGCGTCACCCTGCACGTGATGGGCGAGGGCCGCCACGACGGCGTGGGCGCCGTGCACGCCCCCGCCGTGGTCCTCGCCACCGGCGGCATGGGCCAGGTCTTCTCCGCCACCACCAACCCGGCCGTCTCCACCGGCGACGGCGTCGCCCTCGCCCTGCGGGCCGGGGCGGAGGTCTCCGACCTGGAGTTCGTGCAGTTCCACCCGACGGTCCTCTACCTGGGCGCGGAAGCGGAAGGGCAGCAGCCGCTCATCTCCGAGGCGGTCCGCGGCGAGGGCGCCCACCTGGTCGACGCGGACGGCCACCGTTTCATGGTCGGACAGCACGAACTCGCCGAACTCGCCCCGCGCGACATCGTCGCCAAGGCGATCATGCGCCGCGCCCACGAGACCGGCAGCGACCACATGTTCCTCGACGCCCGCCACTTCGGCGCCGCCATGTGGGAGACCCGCTTCCCCACCATCCTCGCGGCCTGCCGCAGCCACGGCATCGACCCCGTCACCGAGCCGATCCCGGTGGCCCCCGCCGCCCACTACGCCTCCGGGGGCGTCCGCACCGACCTGTGGGGCCGCACGACCGTCCCCGGGCTCTACGCCTGCGGTGAGGTCGCCTGCACCGGCGTCCACGGGGCGAACCGCCTCGCCTCCAACTCCCTCCTGGAGGGCCTGGTCTTCGCGGAACGCATCGCGGCGCACATCGCCCGGGGCGAGCCGGGCCCGGCCTCCCAGGGCGGCACCCCCGCGGCCGACGTCTCCCCAGGGGCCACCGCCCTCCCGCTGCTCGCCCCCGAGGCGCGCGCCCAGGTGCAGCGCACCATGACGGAGGGCGCCGGGGTGCTGCGCAGCGCCGGCAGCCTCGCGCGGGCCGCCGCCGCACTCGACCGGCTCCACCGGGACGCGGCCACCGCCACCGCGGACGCCGCCCCCGACCTCAAGGCGCCCGAGCCCGGCGTCGAGGCGTGGGAGGCCACCAACCTGCTGTGCGTCGCCCGGGTCCTCGTCGCCGCGGCGCAGCGCCGGGCGGAGACCCGCGGCTGCCACTGGCGCGAGGACCACCCCGGACGCGACGACGCCGCCTGGAGCCGCCACTTCCGCATCACCCTCGGCACCGGCCGCACCCTGTCCGTCCACACCACGGAGACCGCCGCCTTCCCGCCGACGGCCCCGACCGCCCCGGGCACGAGCGCGCCCGCCCCCGGCGCACCGGACCCCGCCCGCGCCCCCGGCGCACCGCCCGCCTGACGCGCCCCCCACCGACCGCCTCACCACCCGCCACTCCCCGATTCGGAGCCCACCCGTGAGCAGCACCCCCGACGACCTCCCCCTCCTCCAGATCGGCATCGGCCGCCCGTCGGCCGAGACGCCCGCCGGTGGCGGCTGCGGCGACGCCTGCGGCTGCGGCGGGCCCGACGAGGGCTACGACCTCGACCCGCTGACCTGCGGCCTCGACCCGGACCTCGCCGCCCTCCTGGTGGCCTCCGGGCTCGACCCCGTCCAGGTGGAGGGCATCGCCCACCTCGCCCTGGAGGAGGACCTCGACGAGGGCGTGGACGTCACCACCGTCGCGACCGTCCCCGAGAAGTCCGTCTCCACCGGCGACTTCACCGCCCGCCAGGCCGGTACGGTCGCCGGGCTCCGGGTCGCCGAGGCGGTGCTCTCCCTGGTGTGCACCGAGGAGTTCGAGGTCGAGCGGCACGTCGAGGACGGTGACCGCGTCGCGGCCGGCACGGTCCTCCTCAGCGTCACCACCCGCACCCGCGACCTGCTCACCGCCGAGCGCAGCGCCCTCAACCTCCTCGGCCGCCTCTCCGGCATCGCCACCGCCACCCGCGCCTGGGCCGACGCCCTGGAGGGCACCGGCGCCAAGGTCCGCGACACCCGTAAGACCACCCCGGGGCTGCGCGCCCTGGAGAAGTTCGCGGTGCGCTGCGGCGGCGGCGTCAACCACCGCATGTCGCTGTCGGACGCCGCGCTGATCAAGGACAACCACGTCATCGCGGCGGGCGGCGTCGCCGCGGCGTTCACCGCCGTACGCGACGAGTTCCCCGGCGTGCCGATCGAGGTCGAGGTCGACCGCCTCGACCAGATCCCGCCGATCCTCGCCGAGGGCGCCGACCTGATCCTCCTGGACAACTTCACCCCGGAGCAGACCGAGGAGGCCGTCGCCCTGGTGGCGGGCCGCGCGATCCTGGAGTCCTCCGGGCGCCTCACCCTCGACAACGCCGCCCGCTACGGCCGCACCGGTGTCGACTTCCTCGCCGTCGGCGCCCTCACCCACTCGGCGCCGGTCCTCGACATCGGCCTCGACCTGCGCGAAGAGGCCCCCGCCACCGCCCCGGCCGACGACGAGCACGAGGACCGCTGACCGCCATGCTGCTGACCATTGACGTGGGCAACACCCACACCGTCCTCGGGCTCTTCGACGGCGAGGACATCGTCGAGCACTGGCGGATCTCCACCGACGCCCGCCGCACCGCCGACGAACTCGCCGTCCTGCTGCACGGCCTGATGGGCACGCACCCGCTCCTGGGCGACGACCTCGGCGACGGCATCGACGGCATCTCCATCTGCTCCACCGTCCCCTCCGTCCTGCACGAACTGCGCGAGGTCACCCGCCGCTACTACGGCGACGTACCGGCCGTTCTGGTGGAGCCCGGCGTCAAGACGGGCGTGCCGATCCTCATGGACAACCCCAAGGAGGTCGGTGCCGACCGGATCATCAACTCGCTGGCCGCCGTCGAGCTGTACGGCGGTCCCGCCGTCGTCGTCGACTTCGGCACCGCCACCACCTTCGACGCGGTCAGCGCCCGCGGCGAGTACGTCGGCGGCGTCATCGCGCCCGGCATCGAGATCTCCGTCGACGCTCTCGGCGTCCGGGGCGCCCAGCTCCGCAAGATCGAACTGGCCCGGCCGCGCAGCGTCATCGGCAAGAACACCGTCGAGGCGATGCAGTCCGGCATCCTCTACGGCTTCGCCGGCCAGGTCGACGGCGTCGTCCGCCGGATGGCCCGCGAGCTCGCCGACGACCCGGACGACGTGACCGTCATCGCCACCGGCGGCCTCGCCCCGATGGTCCTGGGCGAGGCCACCGAGATCGACGAACACGAACCGTGGCTCACCCTCATCGGCCTCCGCCTCGTCCACGAGCGCAACGTCGCCCGCTCCTGACCCGGCCGGCGCGGGCCCGGCCCCCGCGCCCGCACCCCGCTCGAACGGCCCGCACGGCCCCGGGAGGCGCCCCCAGACGCCCACCCCGGGGCCGTGCGGCTTCCGGCGCTCCCCGGAGACCCCACCCCACGCCATCAAAATCCCATTAAGCGTTTTTTGTCCTAGTTGCACGTAAAGTCCGCTGCATGCCTATGCCATACGGAACCCGCGGCGGCATGGTGTTCAGCGCCGACGAACTGCGCGTGCTCCGCCGCGCCCTCGCCCACGCCCGCCGGTCGACGTCCGCCGCCCCGCCCGGCCCCGCCGGACCCGAACACCCCGTGGAGCCGCAGGAGTACCTCCGGCTGGCCGAGGCCGTCGACGAGGCGGAGCGCGAAGGCGACCGGCTGCGCGCCTTCCTCCTCGCCGACCTCGCCCGCTACCGCGCCGCCCTCCCCGGCGCGGCCCCCGGCTACCTCGCCCGCCTCGACGAGACGCTCGCCGCCGGCTGCGCCCCCGGAGCCGACGACCTCGCCACCCTGCGCGCCCTCACCCCCGGGGCCGCCGGAACCGCCGAGGGCGCCCGCCGCACCGGACTGCTGCACCGCTGCGAGGCACGCGCCGGACGGGCCGCCCCGGCCCACCCGGCGGACGGCCCCCGGATCACCCTGCCGGGCGCCCGCAGCGCCGACGAACCCCGTCCCGCACCCCGCCGCCCCGCGCCCGACCCCGCGTCCAGGCCCGCCCCGCGGCCCGCCCCCAAGGAGCCGCGGCCCGACCGCCCGGTGCCCACCCCGGGCGAGGTCTTCCCGCGCCGTCGCCCCGCGCCGCCCCCCGCGGCCCGTACGGTCTGAGTGCTGCGTACCCTGGAATCCTCACGCCCCGAGGAGGCCCCCGCCATGGATTACGTCGCCGCGCTCTTCCCGCCCGCACTAATGGCCGTGGCGTTCACCGCGCTGATTGTGGTCATGGTCAAGAGTCAGGGTGGTGCGAACAAGGCCAAGGAAGATGCCGCGGTGGATGCCGCGTTCGCCGAATCGGCCACTTCCGGCCAGGAGCCCACCACCCGCGGCGCCTGACCTTCCGCACAATCCGGCGACACCGCCATCCGCACTTCGTACGGCCCGGGATTCCTTCCCGGGCCGTACCTCGTTTTTCCCGTGCAAACGCACCCGATGAACCGGCAATCGCGACATCTCCCACTATTCTTCAAGTGTGCCGAGACCATTGGGTGAGCTGGAAGACGCCGTCATGACACGGGTCTGGGAGTGGAACCGCCCGGTCACCGTCCGAGAAGTTCTGGAAGACCTGCAGAAGGAACGGTCGATCGCGTACACGACCGTCATGACGGTATTGGACAACCTTCACCAGAAGGGCTGGGTCCGGCGCGAAGCGGAAGGCCGCGCCTATCGATATGAGGCGGTCTCCACACGTGCCGCATACTCGGCCGCACTGATGAACGAAGCCTGGTCCGCGAGCGACAACCCCGCGGCCGCTCTTGTCGCGTTCTTCGGCATGATGTCGCCCGAACAACGCAACGCGCTGCGCGATGCCGTCCGTATGGTTCAGATCGACGCCAAGGCCCCGCCCGCGGAACTCCCCGACACCGCGGAAGTCCCCGCCGCCCCCGAACAGACATCCGCCTCCGAACCGGCCACGGAAGCGGAAGACGCCCCGCGGCGGACCCCTCGGCGGAACACCGCCCGGACGCGCGGTACGGCCGCGGAAGAAGTGACGGAAGAGCCCCGCCGCACGGTCCCGGCGGAAGGCGAAGAACCCGGAGCGGACGCGAGCACCACGGAGCGATAGCGTCGCCGCATGCCTCCGCATTCAAAAGGGCTGACGATCCGCCGCGCCAGGACCGCCGATGTACCCGCCGTGCGCCACCTCATCGACTCGTACTCCCGTGACGGCATCCTGCTCGACAAAGCCACCGTCACGCTTTACGAGGACATCCAGGAGTTCTGGGTCGCCGAGCGGGACGAGGACGGCGAGGTCGTCGGCTGCGGCGCGCTCCACGTGATGTGGGAGGACCTCGCCGAGGTCCGCACCCTCGCCGTGGACCCGCAGCTCAAGGGCTCCGGCGTCGGCCATCAGGTCCTGGACAAGCTGCTGCGGACCGCGAGCTGGCTCGGTGTGCGGCGCATTTTCTGTCTCACCTTCGAAGTCGACTTCTTCGCCAAGCACGGCTTCGTCGAGATCGGTGAGACCCCGGTGGACGGTGATGTCTACAGCGAGCTGCTGCGTTCCTATGACGAGGGAGTGGCGGAGTTCCTCGGTCTCGAACGAGTGAAGCCCAACACCCTGGGCAACAGTCGCATGCTTCTGCACCTCTGACCGGCGTTCTATGTCCGAATCGCGCCCCTATCCCATGGCCAGGACACGACGCGTTCCCCGGTGCGCGGGCAAGTGAACCCTACCCGGGGGTTTGTGTTTTTCCGGGAAAAGCGGTTTGCTTTCCGTCGTAATCCGCATTCGATGAAAGGGAAACCCGGTGGCACAGAAGGTTCAGGTTCTTCTTGTCGACGACCTCGACGGTGGCGAGGCCGACGAGACCGTGACGTTCTCTCTCGACGGCAAGTCCTACGAGATCGATCTCACCACTGCCAACGCGGACAAGCTGCGTGAGTCCCTTGCCGACTTCGTGAAGGCCGGCCGCCGTACCGGGGGCCGTTCCGCTTCCGGTCGCGGCAAGGCGCGCGCGGCTTCGGGTGGCAGCCAGGACACCGCGAAGGTGCGCGCTTGGGCCAAGGAGAACGGCTACAACGTCAATGACCGTGGCCGTGTCCCCGCCGACATTCGCGAGGCATACGAGAAGGCCAACGGCTGATCGCCTCCGGCGCGCTCCGTTTGGTCATTACGAGCACGCAGCAACCGGGCCCGGTGGCATTCCGTCGCCGCCGCGCTCACGAGCCGTACGAGGTCGGGGACGCTACCGCGCTCCCCGAAACCTGCCCCGATCCCCGTGACGGGCAGGGAATTCTCGGCCTCGTATCCCGGTTCGGGAGGCCGCACCCATACCGCGGCCTCCCGCGAGCCGATTGCGCATGATGACGGTCCGGAAGTGGGGAATGACGGAGCGGGCATCCGCTCTCCGGCGCCCCGTGCCGTGAGATCGGGCACGAGAGTGTCCCACTCCAGCCATTCCAGGATTCCGGGCAGTTCCTCGGCGCAGCCCGCCGCCATGAGCATGAGTATTTTCGGCCGATCGGCGCGGGAAATCCCGTCGGCCCCGGACGGAACACTCCCGGCGCGGCAGCCCGCCGCCCCGGGACCGTACGGCGCACAGAGATGACCGCCCAGGAGCGCGGCCGGCCCGGTGCCCGGCAACCGCCGCAGCACCGCCCAGCCTGCCTCCGCAGGCATCTCCAGAACGTCGAACGCCACCCCCGTCAGCAGCTCCACCGGCTCCCCGCGGGCCGTCGGCCAGCCGAGTTCCCGCTCGTACCAGCGGCGGACGGCGGCGAGGGGCACACGGGGACGCGGAAGCGCGCTGACCATGCCCGGTGCAACTGCCGGACACCCCGAAGGTTACGTTGGGTCGGGTCGGCGGAACGCTCCGTGTCCGTCCGCTCGGCGGGCACCGGTCCGGATCGGTCCGGCGGTGTTCGCCCGTAGCGGATGGAGGGGGCCCGTGCCGCATGGAGTGTCAGTGGCGGCGGGTAAGACATTCATCATGGGAAAAGACGGTGTGACGGCGTTCGACGCCCGGATATCGGCATCTCGGCCGGTTTCCGGGACGCCGCGCCGGAACGGGCCGCGTTCGCCACGGGCGTAGTGGTGGTGGGCGTATATGCCTGGCCTGCGGGAACATCGTCTCGCACCATCGGGTTGGAGCAGTTGTCGGCTGTTCGGGGCAGGTGACGTCCCTACGAGAGTGGGGTGAGCCGCGTACGGGTGTCGGCAGTTGGAATGAGCTGTCCCGCCCTGCGGGACTAGCATGCGGAAGGACAGGGAGGGGACCGCCCCCTTCACTGCCCGACCGCTCTGAGGAGCGATTTACGATGTTCGAGAGGTTCACCGACCGCGCGCGGCGGGTTGTCGTCCTGGCTCAGGAAGAAGCCCGGATGCTCAACCACAACTACATCGGCACCGAGCACATTCTCCTGGGCCTGATCCATGAGGGTGAGGGTGTCGCCGCTAAGGCCCTGGAGAGCCTCGGGATTTCGCTCGAGGCGGTCCGCCAGCAGGTGGAGGAGATCATCGGGCAGGGCCAGCAGGCTCCGTCCGGCCACATCCCCTTCACTCCCCGTGCCAAGAAGGTCCTGGAGCTGTCGCTCCGCGAGGCCCTTCAGCTCGGCCACAACTACATCGGCACCGAGCACATCCTGCTCGGCCTGATCCGCGAGGGTGAGGGCGTCGCCGCCCAGGTCCTCGTGAAGCTGGGCGCCGATCTCAACCGGGTGCGGCAGCAGGTCATCCAGCTGCTCTCCGGATACCAGGGCAAGGAAGCCGCCACCGCGGGCGGCCCCGCCGAGGGCACGCCCTCGACCTCCCTCGTCCTGGACCAGTTCGGCCGCAACCTCACGCAGGCGGCCCGGGAGACCAAGCTCGACCCGGTCATCGGGCGTGAGAAGGAAATCGAGCGGGTCATGCAGGTGCTGTCCCGCCGCACCAAGAACAACCCGGTCCTCATCGGCGAGCCCGGCGTCGGCAAGACCGCCGTCGTCGAGGGCCTGGCGCAGGCCATCGTCAAGGGCGAGGTGCCCGAGACCCTCAAGGACAAGCACCTCTACACCCTCGACCTCGGCGCGCTGGTCGCCGGCTCCCGCTACCGCGGTGACTTCGAGGAGCGCCTGAAGAAGGTCCTCAAGGAGATCCGCACCCGCGGCGACATCATCCTGTTCATCGACGAGCTGCACACGCTGGTCGGTGCGGGCGCCGCCGAGGGCGCGATCGACGCCGCCTCCATCCTCAAGCCGATGCTGGCCCGTGGTGAGCTGCAGACCATCGGCGCCACCACGCTCGACGAGTACCGCAAGCACCTGGAGAAGGACGCCGCGCTGGAGCGCCGCTTCCAGCCCATCCAGGTCGCGGAGCCGTCGCTGCCGCACACCATCGAGATCCTCAAGGGCCTGCGGGACCGCTACGAGGCGCACCACCGGGTGTCCATCACGGACTCCGCGCTGGTCGCCGCCGCGACCCTCGCCGACCGTTACATCTCGGACCGCTTCCTGCCGGACAAGGCCATCGACCTCATCGACGAGGCCGGCTCCCGGATGCGCATCCGCCGGATGACCGCGCCGCCGGACCTCCGCGAGTTCGACGAGAAGATCGCCGACGTGCGCCGCGAGAAGGAGTCCGCGATCGACTCGCAGGACTTCGAGATGGCCGCCGGTCTCCGCGACAAGGAGAAGCAGCTCCTGGCCGCGAAGGCGAAGCGGGAGAAGGAGTGGAAGGCCGGCGACATGGACGTCGTCGCCGAGGTGGACGAGGAGCTGATCGCCGAGGTCCTGGCGACGGCCACCGGCATCCCGGTCTTCAAGCTCACCGAGGAGGAGTCCTCCCGGCTGCTGCGGATGGAAGACGAGCTGCACAAGCGCGTCATCGGCCAGAAGGACGCCATCAAGGCGCTCTCGCAGGCCATCCGCCGTACCCGTGCCGGTCTGAAGGACCCGAAGCGTCCCGGTGGATCGTTCATCTTCGCCGGCCCGTCCGGTGTCGGTAAGACGGAGCTGTCCAAGACGCTCGCCGAGTTCCTCTTCGGCGACGAGGACGCGCTGATCTCCCTCGACATGTCGGAGTTCAGCGAGAAGCACACCGTCTCGCGGCTGTTCGGTTCGCCTCCCGGCTACGTCGGCTACGAAGAGGGCGGTCAGCTCACCGAGAAGGTGCGCCGCAAGCCGTTCTCCGTCGTGCTCTTCGACGAGGTCGAGAAGGCCCACCCGGACATCTTCAACTCGCTGCTGCAGATCCTGGAGGACGGTCGCCTGACCGACTCCCAGGGCCGGGTCGTGGACTTCAAGAACACCGTCATCATCATGACGACGAACCTCGGCACCCGGGACATCTCCAAGGGCTTCAACCTGGGCTTCGCCGCCCAGGGCGACGTCAAGACCGGCTACGAGCGGATGAAGAACAAGGTCAACGAGGAGCTGAAGCAGCACTTCCGCCCCGAGTTCCTCAACCGTGTCGACGACACCGTCGTCTTCCACCAGCTCACCGAGGAAGACATCATCCAGATCGTCGACCTCATGATCGCCAAGGTGGACGAGCGGCTGAAGGACCGCGACATGGGCATCGAGCTGAGCTCCGAGGCCAAGTCGCTGCTCGCCAAGCGCGGGTACGACCCGGTGCTCGGCGCCCGTCCGCTGCGTCGCACGATCCAGCGCGAGATCGAGGACGCCCTCTCGGAGAAGATCCTCTTCACCGAGCTGCGCCCCGGTCACATCGTGGTCGTCGACGTCGAGGGCGAGGGCGACTCCGCCGCCTTCACCTTCCGCGGCGAGGAGAAGTCGGCCCTGCCGGACGCGCCGCCGATCGAGTCGGCTGCCGGTGGGTCCGGGCCCAACCTGAGCAAGGATGCGTAACGGCTTGCGCCTGGCTTAGTGGCTGTGGCACCGCCCCGAACCGTTTGGACGGTTCGGGGCGGTGCCGTTTTGCGTACCGGGGGCGGGGGCCTTCAGGCGCGGGGCTCCGGGGGGGCGCGTCTGACGCAGGGCGAGAGGGTGGTGCCTGGCGCCGGGCGGAGACGGGTGAGGAAGAGCCCGGTCGCGGCGGGCGGCCCGGCCTTCGACCGGCGCGGCATGTCCGTCCGCAGGTCAGATCTGGTTCTCGCCGCCGTCGACGTACAGGTTGGCTCCGAGGATGAAGCTGCTCTGATCGGAGGCGAGGAAGGCCACCACGTCGGCGACCTCGTCCGAGCGGCCGATCCGGCCGAGTGGGACACCTGCGGCGAATTGCGCCTTGGTGACGGGGGCGTCCCCCGTACCGGCCAGGCCGTCGAGCCCGGGAGTGTCGATGGTGCCCGGGGAGATCGCGTTGACCCGGATGTTCCTGTCCTTGAGCTCGTTGGCCCAGGTCCGGGTGAAGGACCGGATCGCTGCCTTGGAGGCCGCATACGTGCCGAACGCCACGACACCGTCATCGGCGCGCACCGAGGAGTTCAGGATCACCGACGCGCCGTCGTTGAGCAGCGGCAGTGCCTTCTGCACCGTGAACACGGTGCCCCGGACGTTGACGCCGAAGATTTCGTCGAAGTGTTCCTCGGTGATCTGCTGCAGCGTCGCGAACGACGTGGTGGCGGCGTTGGCGAACAGCACATCCAGGCCATGACCCCGGGCGCGGACCGCGTCGTACAGCCGGTCCAGGTCGGCCAGGTTCGAGATGTCACCCGCCACCGCGGTGGCCCTCGCCGGGCCGATGGTCTCCACGGCCGTGTCCAGCGTGGTCCGACGTCGGCCGGTGATGAATACGTGTGCGCCCTCGTCCGCCAGTCGGATGGCGGTGGCCAGGCCGATCCCGGTGCCGCCCCCGGTCACGACGGCGGTCTTGCCCTCAAGCTGTCCCATGCGAATGACCTCCCCATAGTTCAGTACCGATCGGTACTGAATGAGACCGTAGCACTTCTGTACCGACCGGTGCGGAACGGTAGGGTTGGCGGTATGGAGACCCATCGGAAAGCGCCGGTCGGCCGGCCGAGAGGGTTCGACGCCGACGAGGCCCTTGAGCGCGCCATGCGGGTCTTCTGGGAGCGGGGCTACGAAGGCGCCAGCCTCACCGATCTGACCGGCGCCATGGGCATCACCCGCACCAGCATGTACGCGGCCTTCGGCAACAAAGAGGACCTGTTCCGCAAGGCCCTGGAGCGCTACACCGAAGGCCCCGCCTCGTACGGTGACCGGGCCTTGCGGGAACCGACCGCCCGGCAGGTGGCCGTCGCGTTCCTCAACGGCTCCGTTCGGGCCACCACCCGCCCCGGCTGCCCCGCCGGGTGCCTCGGTGTCCAAGGCTCTCGCGCCGCCGGCGACCCGGGGCACGACGCCCTCGTCGTCTGGCGCAACGAGGCCATCGCGGTCCTCCGTGACCGGTTCCGGCAGGCCATCGACGAAGGCGACCTGCCACCGGAGAGCGATCCCGGGGTGCTCGCTCGCTACCTCATGACCGTGGCGAACGGTATCGCCGTCCAAGCTGCCGGTGGCGCCACCCGTGACGACCTGCAACAGGTGGCCGACATGGCGCTGTGGAGCTGGCCGTCCGCCTGAGGGTGCCGCGAGGAGAACGCTGCCGATCGGGGGCGCGGGGTGAAGGTGAGCCCTTGTGTCTGCCGGGGCGGTCGCGTTATTCACCGTTCGGGTAATCGCCGTCACATAACCCCCGTCACATTCACCCCATTCCAAGTAGCCGCGGTCACATAAAACCTCGGAAATGATGAAGGAAAGGGGGTCGGGACGGCCGGTGGGTAACCCAGGTCACAGAAGGGCGAAGGTCCCGGCGCGGGCATCAAAAGTCCCGCCAGAAGGGCTGAGAAGCCGCTTTCCGGTGACGTGCCGCACAGTCGAATTCGGGCCTACTAGCGGAATTAGGGGGAGTTCCGCGGGGGTGTGGAGGGGGGCGGGAAGGGCGCCGCGGAGCGCGCCGACCGGGGGTGGGGCGCAGCCCCCGAGGGGTGGGCGACGTAAGTCCATATGTCCAGTTCAAGCACGGTATGGAGGCCGCCGATGCCTGGGCGGGATGGGGTGATTTGGGGGATTGATCCACCGGCTGTTCGGGATGTCCCGCCGGCATCCGGGCCCCGCCGTGCTTACGGTCCGGGCTAGTAGAAAGGGGCCTTGGCAGCACGGCGATGGCGGGTTACCAAGGAATGGCGATGCCGGTCCGCAGCCGGAACGCAGATCCCTTTCCCTTCCTTTCCGGAGGTACAACCCGCATGTCGAAGTTCGCCAAGCTCCGCAATTCCAAGAAGTCTGTTCTCCGTACCCGTGCGGTGGCCGTCACCGTCGGTCTCGGCGCCTCCGTCGCGCTGGGTGCGGGTATCGCGAACGCCGCGGATTCCGGACTGACGAGCCTCACCTCGAATGTGAGCTCCACCGTCGCCAAGCAGGCCGACGCCCAGACCAAGGCCGTCCAGAGCGCCAAGCAGGCCGCGGACGCCTGGGTCAAGCCGGTCGACAACTACACCCTCGGCTCCACCTTCGGTCTCGCCGGCACCCACTGGTCGCACAACCACAGTGGTCAGGACTTCGTCGTGCCGACCGGTACCGCCGTCAAGGCCGTGCACAACGGCACCGTGGTCAAGGCCGGCCCGAACGGCGGCGGCGACGGTCCCGCGTACGGCAACGCCATCGTGATCAAGCACGCGAACGGCATGTACACCCAGTACGCCCACCTGTCACAGATCAAGGTGAGCGTCGGCGAGACGGTCAAGACCGGTGAGCAGATCGGTCTGTCCGGCTCCACCGGCAACTCGACCGGTCCCCACCTGCACTTCGAGGTCCGCACCGGTCCCAACTACGGGTCGGGCATCGAGCCGACCGGATTCCTGCGGGCTCACGGCGACGCCGTCTGAGCTGAGTCCGGCCGGGCTGGCCGGCGGTACGGCGGGTTGGCCGCCGTGACCAGTTCCGTGGCGACCTCGAGGATGGCCTTGCGCTTCTCCTCGGGGTCGCCTTCGACGTGCTGCATCGTGAACTGACCCGCGTGCAGTGCGTGGACCGCGGTCAGGCACCGCATCTGGTCGACCAGCTCGGCGTCCGGGTCCTTGAGCAGGGCGAACAGCTCCAACACCCGCTGCTTGAAGATCTCGCCGATGCTGAGGTCCCGCACCGTTGCCTGGTTCTCGTGGACGAAGCGGAACAGCGACTCGGCGCCGCGCAGCGCCTCTCCGTAGCGGCGGATCAGTTCGGCCCTGGTCTCCGTGGTGGGCGGCTGCTCCCGTCCCCAGGCGAGGAGGTCGTCGATCGGCTGCGCCGCGTCCTCGAAGAGCCCGATGACGATGTCTTCCTTGGTCTTGAAGTGGTAGTAGAGCGCCGCCTTGGTGACGTCGAGCTGTTCGGCGATCTCGCGGAGCGAGGTCTTCTCGTAGCCGTGCGCGGAGAACAGTTCCAGTGCGGCGTCCTGGATGCGTCGGCGGGTGTTGCCCCTACGCGCCTGACCTGTGCCCATGGTGCTCTCCTGCGTCCTCGGTGTGGTGCCCCGGGCGCGCCAAGGAAAAAACTTACTTGACGACCGGCTAGTGACGTCTTACCTTTCCTCACTGTACTGAACTAGCCGGGCGGCAAGTAAGTGGGAGCAAGTGAGAACGATGGGGAAGTCGCGGAGAGCGGCCCCGACGGGGGATGGCATGACAACGGCCAATGACGACAAACCGGTGCAGGCGGACCAGCCTGCGCAGGGCAAGCAGCCCGCCAGCGTGCGTGTGGTGCTCTTCGCGCTGATGATCGCGATGCTGCTCGCGATGCTCGACAACATGATCGTCGGCACCGCGATGCCCACGATCGTCGGCGAACTGGGCGGGCTGGAGCACCTGTCCTGGGTGGTCACCGCCTATACGCTCGCCACCGCCGCGTCCACCCCGATCTGGGGCAAGCTCGGCGACATGTACGGACGCAAGGGCGTGTTCCTGTCGTCCATCGTGCTCTTCCTGATCGGCTCGGCGCTCTCCGGCGCGGCCCAGGACATGGGCCAGCTCATCGGCTTCCGTGCCGTGCAGGGGCTGGGCGCCGGCGGTCTGATGGTCGGCGTCATGGCGATCATCGGTGATCTGATTCCGCCGCGGGAGCGCGGCAAGTACCAGGGCATGATGGCCGGTGTCATGGCCATCGCCATGATCGGCGGACCGCTGGTCGGCGGCACCATCACCGACCACCTCGGCTGGCGCTGGAGCTTCTACATCAACCTGCCGCTGGGCGCCGTGGCCCTCGCCATGGTCACCGCGGTGTTGCATTTGCCGAAGAAGCGGGCGCAGGCGCGCATCGACTACGTCGGCGCCCTGCTGCTCACCGTCGGCATCACCTCGCTGGTGCTGATGACGACGTGGGGCGGGACCGAGTACGACTGGGCGTCGCCGCAGATCATCGGGCTGGGCGCGGGTGCGGTCGTCGCGCTGGTGCTGTTCGTGCTGGTGGAGCGGCAGGTCGCGGAGCCGGTGCTGCCGCTGCACATCTTCCGCAACGGCAACTTCTCGCTGGTCACGCTGATCGGTTTCCTCGTCGGCTTCGTGATGTTCGGGTCGATGACCTTCCTGCCGCTGTTCCAGCAGACGGTCCAGGGCGCCTCGGCCACCAACTCCGGGCTGCTGCTGCTCCCGATGCTGCTGGCGATGATGGCGGTCTCGCTGTTCGCGGGCCGGGTCACCACCACGACCGGCAAGTACAAGATCTTCGTGGTCGTCGGTGGCGGGCTGATCACCGTCGGTCTGGCGCTGCTGTCCCTGATGGACGTCGGCACCACCCGCTTCACCTCGGGTGCCTACATGGCGGTGCTCGGCGCCGGTATGGGCTTCCTGATGCAGACGACGATGCTGATCGCGCAGAACAGCGTGGAGATGAAGGACATGGGCGTCGGCTCGTCGTCCGCCACGCTCTTCCGGACGATCGGTGGTTCCTTCGGTGTCGCGATCTTCGGTGCGATCTTCACCCAGCAGGTGACGGACACGATGTCCGAGCGGCTGGGCGCGGCGGGCGGCAAGCTGTCGTCCGGCGGTGCCACGCAGCTCGACCCGAAGGGGCTGGCGCAGCTGCCGCCGATGGTGAAGGACGCGTATCTGCACGCCGTCTCCTCCGGTACGCACCAGGTGTTCCTGTGGGGCGCGCTGATCAGCGTCATCGGGTTCGCCGCGGGATGGTTCCTCAAGGAGATCCCGCTGCGCGGCGGTCCGGCCGCTCCCGCCGCTGAGCGGGACGAGGCCACCCCGGCGCCCGTCGCCGAGCCGGTCTGAGCCGTCTCACCGGCCTGACCTGCGCAGACGAACAGCGGCCCCCGCTTCGGCGGGGGCCGCTTCGTGCGTTCCGGGGCGGGGCCGGTGGGCGTTCCACGGCCAGGGGTCCGGAGGCGCTCGGTGGCTCAGTCGTCGCCCCACCACTTCGCGGGGTCGCCGCCGTACGTGTATGTCGTCTTGCTGGCGGCGCCGCTGGTGCGGAACGGGCGGCCACCGTCGTCGATACGGAGGGTGCCGCTGCGCTTGCCGCTGCTCCAGTCCAGCTCCAGGTACCAACTGCAGTCGCAGGAGACCGCGTCCGCCCGGATGGCCAGCGCTTCCGGGTCGGAGGCGCTGACGGTGCGCGGGAACGGCTTGGCCGGGATGGTCTTCCCCCCTTGCTCTCCGGGGACCGGCTTCACGACCGGGCTGGTGTTGTCGAGGGCGATGGAGTACGAGGACGGGGTCAGCCCGCCGCCGCAGCCGCCCGACGGGTTGTAGTGCTGCCAGCCCAGCGCCGGACCCCGGCCCACGACCTGGACGCGCAGCGCCTCCAGGACCACCGGTTCCTTCTCCGTGCCGCGGACCACCACTCCGATGTGCGAGTGCTCCGCGTCCACCCCGCCGAGGGAGCGGGCCCAGCCGACGGTGTCCCCGGACTGCGGGGTGCCGGGCATGTTCTCCGGGGGCCGGTTGATCAGAAAGGTCTGGAAGCAGGGGAGTTCGTCGCCCCAGACGTACGGGCGGACGTTGGCGGTCAGCGGGGTGCCGCCGGAATGGCCGCTGCCCGCACCGGCGGACGGATCGCCGGACGGGTCCTGGCCGCCCTTGCCGGGCGGGGCGGACGCGTCCTTCTCGCCGTCCTTCTCCTTGCCGTCCGCCTTCTTCCCCGCGTCTTTCCCCTTCTCCTTCGCGGTCGCCGACGGGGTGCCGTCGCCCGGTTCGCGGTCGCCGTTCTGCGCGTCCCCGTCGCGGGCGGTGGTGACGCGGTTCGCGGCGTCGTCCCCCGAGAAGCTGTACGTGGCGGTGACCGCGAGCGCGGCGACGACGGCCACCGCCGCCGTGATCAGGAGCGGGCGCCGCTTCCGGGACGCCTTCGCCGGAACGGTGAACGCCGCGTTCTCCGCCGCCTCTTCATCCGCGCGGGCGGCCGGGCGCGGGGGCCGGTCCGCGGGATCGGCCGCGTTCCGGGCGGCGTCCTCGTCCGGCGCCCGGTCGGCCGGCCACGGAACGGTATGGGCCGCGTTCTCGGCCGCGGCTTCGTCCGGGTCCACGGCGGGCGGCGTGTAGAGCATCCCCGCCAGGGGCGGTTCTGCGTCCGTGGTCGCCGCTTCCGCGTCCCGCGCCCACTCCGGCTGCCGTCCCGCGGCGCCCCCCGGCACCGGCTCGGACGTCGACTCCGCGGTCGACTTCGCTGTCTGCTCCGGCTTCGGCCCGGGCGTCGGATCCGCCCCCGTTCCGCTCGCCCCCGTCCCGCTCGCCTTCGGTCCGGGAGCCGTGCCCGGCGCGGGTGCCGCGGCCGTGTCCTGTGCTTCCCCCTGCTCCGTGCCCGCCGGGCGTTTCTTCTCGCCGCGGGCGGCCGACGCCAGGATCCATCTCCGGTGCAGCTCGACCAGTTCGTCGGGCTTCGCGCCGCAGAGCCGCCCGAGGCGTTCCGCGGGGGCGAACTCCGCGGGTACCGCGTCGCCGTTGCAGTAGCGGTGCAGCGTCGAGGTGCTGACGTGCAGTCGCTTCGCCAGCGTGCCGTAGCTCTGTCCCGAACGCCCCTTCAACTCCCGCAGCATGGCCGCGAAGGAGCCCTCCCCATCGTCCTTCGTCATGCCTCAACTATTCCATCCGTTCCAGGCAGGCGTTCCAGGCTGTGGACAACCCCGCAGGTCAGGTGGGGTGGAATCATTCCGGCGTCCCGTATGAGCTGGGATTTCTTGCAGCTGGCGGGCTGGAACGGCGAATGTGATGACCACGCCGCGGCGTTGAGGTTCTCCACCGCGGTCATCCACTTCCACCACATAACAGGGGTCTGTCATGTCTGCTCTTCGCCGTGTCCGCAAGCCCGCTCTCTTCGCCGTCACCGCCCTCGCGGCCCTGTCCCTGACCGCCTGCGGTCCCGCGGACAGTAAGGACGACGCGCTCAAGTCCGTGCCCTCCGCGTCGGAGGAGCAGGGGCAGAACACGACCGACGTCAAGGGCGGTGAGAGCGGCGGCAAGGGAGAGGCCCGCTCCACCACTGAGCGCGGCGACGACGCCGGCAAGGGCGGCTCCGGTCAGAACGGCGGCGGCCAGAGCGGCGCCGGTAAGGAGAACGCCTCCGGGGGCGACTCCGCGGAGGAAGAGACCTGCACCGGCGCGAACGTGAAGGCCGAGGTCTCCGAGCCGCGGCGCCCGATCAACCACCTGCTCATCAAGATCACCAACACCGGCAGCAAGCGCTGCAACGCGTACTACGCCCCCGCGCTCCGCTTCGACGAGGACCAGGCCGCCACCCGTGAGCTGGAGGACTCCAAGCCGCAGGCGGTCGTCAGCCTCGACCCGGGCGAGTCCGCGTTCGCCGGTGTCGGGCTGACGGGTGAGCCGGGCGGCGACAACCACCTGCGTGACGCCAGCAACCTGGAGATCCACTTCAAGGGCCTGGACGAGAACGAGCCCGACGCCGGTCACAGCGTCAACCTCTCTCTGCCGGACGGCACCAAGATCGACGACAACGCCTTCGTCACCTACTGGCAGACCGACCCCAATGTCGCGCTCTCCTTCTGAGCCGATGAGGTCCCCCGACCTCCGCGCCCGGCGGTGTTCTTCCCCCGTCCCGCCGGGCGCGGAGCCCGCACCCGAGAACGGCCCGGCGCACCCCGCGCCGGGCCCCGCCCGCGCTTCCTCAGTGCCCTGCCGTGCCGTGGCAGGTGCAGGTGCACACCTCGTGCCGCACCCCGGGCACCGCACCCGGCTCCACCCATCCCTTGTCGCACCACGGATGCCGTCCGACGTGACAGGCGGGCGAGAGATACGGCTTGACGGCGTACGGCCGTAGGTCGCCTGCGCCGCCGCGCCGGACGATGTTCACCAGGTACGGCTGGACGGTGCTCGTCACGTAGAGGTCGCGTTGCCCGCTCATGCGTCGGCCCCGCGCAGGACGACGGTGGTCAGCCGCCGGGCGGTGTCGAGGTTGCAGCGTCCCAGTTCGATCAGGACGACCGGGAGCGCGCTGCCGTACGACAGCGGGTCGACGCCCAGCGACGGCAGGGCCACGCCCGCCGCCCTGAGGGCCGCGTCCAGCGCGACGCAGACGGTCTCGGCGTCCTCGGTCTGTTCCGTCCCCATGGCTCACTCCTGTGTTTCGGTGTTCGAATGCCGGGACGCGCCACATCAACTACCGTGCGTATTCCGGGTGTTACGAGAATGCACCCGCGATGGAGCCCCAATTCCGCATGTCGGAGTCCTTTCGGTCGCTCCAGAACATAGGTCCAGATCTTCTCGGGGAGGTCGTTATGCCGCCAAGGCGTGCGGTCACAGGTCGAAGTCAGGAGCCGCGTCAAAGGTTCGCGGAAGAGTTGCGGTTACTGCGGTCGAAGAAAGGGGTCAGCTTCCGGGAGATGGGGGAGGCGCTGGGCTGGGATGCGTCCCTCTTCGGGAAAATGGAGGGAGGGCAGACGATCGGCAGTCCGGAAGTTGTGGAAGCACTGGAGGTGTACTACGAGACACCGCAGGGGCTGCTGATCGCGATGTGGGAGTTGGCGCTGGGCTCCTCGCAGCAGTTCCGCGAGCAGTATCGGCGGTACATGACGCTGGAGTCCGAGGCCACGGGTATCCAGCAGTACTCGCCCAGCGTGATCCCGGGACTTCTCCAGACACGGGCGTACGCACGGCGGCTGTTGATGCTGGGCAGCCTGGCGCAGGCCGACCAGGTGGAGCAGCAGGCCGATGCTCGGGTGGCGCGCAGCGAGGTGCTGTCCGGCGATTTGGCGCCGCACTTCCGCGCGGTGATCGATGAGGCTGTCCTGCGGCGCCGTCTGCTGAGCGACGTCGAGTGGCGGGAGCAGTTGACCCATCTCCTGGAGATGGCCGAGCAGGACAACATCGCCCTTCAGGTGCTGCCGCTCGCCGCCGGTCCGTGCGAGTTGATAAACACGGACACCGCCCTCCTCCGGTTGCCGGAGGGACGCACGGTGGCCTGGGTCGAGACCGGATTCGACGGACAACTGGTGACTGATAACGCCGGAGTTGAGCGGCTGCAGTTCAGTTACGATCGGCTGCGCGACCACGCTCTTTCCCCGCGCAAGTCCGTCGAGTTCATTCAGCGTCTTCTGGAGGAAATCCCATGTCCGTCCGCCGAGTCGAACTGAGCGCTCTCCAGTGGCGTAAGTCGAGCTACAGCAATCAGGAGGGCGGCGCCTGCATCGAGGTCTCGGACGACCTGCTCTCCACCGTCAGCTGGCGTAAGTCGAGCTACAGCAACCAGGAGGGCGGCAACTGCATCGAGGTCTCCGACGACCTCGCCCCCCTCGTCCCCGTCCGGGACAGCAAGGTTCCGGCGGGTCCGGCGCTGGTGTTCGGGGCGCCGGTGTGGGCGTCGTTCGTCGGAGCGGTGAAGGGTGGTGCGCTGTCCGGGCGTTGAGCTCCGGGTACGGAAGCGGGCGGCGCGGCAGGTTGATCGCGGTCGCGGCGGCGATCGGCGTGGCCGCCGTCTTCTGGCTGGTCCGGGCGTCCGACGAGGGGGCGCCGCCCCTGCGGAGCCGGGAGGCGGCGCTCGCCGAGACGGAACAGCAGCTCCGGAACGTCGCCGCCGATGCCGGTATCGGTATCAGCGGGCGGTACAACCCGGGTGCGTCCTACGAGGCGTGCGACCACCCCGGCGCCCCGGCGCCCGCCGGAGGCCCGTACTCCCTGACGTACACCGCGTACGGGGACCTGCCCGACCGGCTGCACATCGCCGCACTGCGACGGCTGCGGGCGGCGCTGGAGCGGAAGGACGGCGTCGAGGTCACCGCGTACGAGGAGCGGCCGCAGGTCCAGGAGGCCCAACTCGACGCCGCCGACGGGCCGCACCGCATCCACATAGCCGTCGCCTCCGCCAAACCGCCGCACACGGTCCGGCTGGCACTCACCACGGAATGCCTCCGCCCGCCGGTGGGGCGGTAGCGCAGCCGCGCCCTCGCCGCCCTCAGACCTCGCCCGCCATACGGGCCAGGACGTGCGCGGCGCCGTCCGGGGAGAACGCCTCGGCCAGCCCCGACGCGGCGCCCTCGGCAGCTTCGGCAGAACGCGGGAAGTGCACCTTCTCGTAGGACGCGAGGGCGGCGTCGAGGGTGGGGTGGTCGAGGAGGGCGCGGGCGAGGTCCGCGCCGTCGCGCATCGCCAGGTTGGCGCCCATGCCGCCGATCGGGGACATCAGATGCGCCGCGTCGCCGAGCAGGGTGACACCGGGCGTGCGCCGCCAGGTGTGGGGGACGGGCAGTGCGTACAGCGGGCGGTTGACGTACCCGGTGTCGGTGGTGCGCAGGAAGGCGCGCAGCGGATCGCCCCAGCCGGCGAAGCGGGCCAGGAGGGCGGCGCGGACGGCGGTGGGGTCGGCGAGGTCGACGCCCGCCGTGCGGTGCCAGTCCTCGGCGGTGCGCATGCCGAGGTGGACGCGGATGCGGCCGCCGCCGTTGCGCTGGGCGATCACGCCCTGACCTGCGTCGAGGGCCATCATCATGCCGTTGCCGGTGAAGGCGGACAGCTCCGGGTGGCGGCGGTCGGCGTCGAGCAGTTCGGCCTCGACGACGGTGACGCCGGTGTAGCCGGGGCGGGCGTCCGAGACCAGCGGGCGGACCCGGGACCAGGCGCCGTCCGCGCCGATGACCAGGTCCGTTTCGGTCGTGGAACCGTCGGCGAAGTGCAGCCGGTGGACGCCGTCGCCCAGTGGCTCGGCGCGTTCCAGACGCTGCCCCCACCGGACGGTGCCGGGCGCGAGCGAGTCGAGAAGGAGACGCCGCAGCCGGCCACGGTCGATCTCGGGGCGGGCGTCGGCACCGTCCCCGTCCGCGTTCCCGTCCTCGGGCGGCGCGGCGTCGAGCAGCAGCCGCCCGTGCCGGTCGGCCACCCGTATCTGCTGGCCCTCGGGCCGGGAGAGAGGCTGGAAGGCGTCCCACAACCCGGCCGCTTTCAAGGCATGTTGGCCGGTGTCGGGGTGCATGTCGAGACTGCCGCCCTGGTCGCGGGCGGTGGCGGAGGCGTCGAGATCGTGGACGGTGACAGCGACGCCGTGGAGTTGAAGGATCCGGGCGCACGTCAGACCGCCGGGACCGGCGCCGACGACGGCGATACGGGGCGTGCGGGGTGTGCAGGGCGTGCGAGGCGTACGGGAAGACGGCATGGCGGTGTCCTCGATTCGGGGCAGCGGGACGTCCCGGCGGCGGGCCGGCCGAACGGGCGCGGGACGGCCAGGAAGAGGCCAGGGCAGGGCAAAAGGGCAGGCCAGGGCCTTGTGGCTCCCCATATCCCTGCGGGAACCCTCACCATGAAAGGGCACCCGCGAGAAAAGTGCAACTGTGTAACTTTTTTGGTCGTGCCACCTTGGGTAGGGTGGGGGCATGCCCCGTCCTGTTGAGCCCGCCGATCCTGCCGATCCCGCCCCCGTGGGGCGCCGCGAGCGCAAGAAGGCGGCCACCCGCCGCGCGCTCGCCGACGCCGCGCTGCGCCTCTTCCTGGAACACGGCTACGACGCGGTGACGCTGCACACCGTCGCCGACGCCGCCGATGTCTCCACGACCACGCTGCTCAAGTACTTCCCGAGCAAGGAAGCGCTGGTCTTCGACGAGGAGGCGGACCAGGAGGCGGGGCTCGTCGCCGCCGTACGCGACCGGAAGAAGGGCGTCAGCGTCCCTGCGGCGCTCCGCGCCCACGCAGAATGGGCCCGCCGGAAGATCGCTGACGAAGCCTCCGGAGCGGCGGAGTTCTTCGCCCTCGTCGAGCGCACCCCGGCGCTCGCCGCGTACGCCCACCGCATGTGGATGCGGCACCAGACCGCCCTCGCCCACGCCATCGCCGAGGACGCCGGAGCCGCGCCGGACGATCCGCGCAGCGCGGCGCTGGCCCACTTCGCGCTGGAGGCGGTCGCGCTGGCGTACCGGGCGGATGACCAGGTGGCGGCATTGGACGCGGCGTTCGATCTGTTGGAGAACGGGTGGGGTCGGGGGTGAGCGGCGGGCGGTCAAGTGGCCGAGGGGCGGCCGCGTTGTCAGTACCGGTTGGTAGCGTCGTAGGCGTTGATTTCATGACGTTCGGGTTCGGGGTTCGGGGGAGAAGAGCGTGTCCGGAAAACTCACCGTCGCGCCGGAAGAGCTGCGCGCCTCGGCGCATGCGCAGGACGGCATCGCCGACGACCTCGACAAGCCCTGTGACAAGGCCATCAGCGACTCCGGGACGGCCGGGGACGCCCTGCACGGCTGGTCCGTCGCCTCGTCGCTGCACATGATCGGCGAGACCTGGAAGCCCGCCCTCGAAGGACTCCGCAAGCGCCTGCGCACGGGCGCCGGCAATCTCCGCGACACCGCGAAGAACCACGAGTGGAACGAACAGTGGGTCGACCAGGACTTCGAGGACTTCGACGGCGACATGGAGGGCGTCATCATGACCGCCCCGGCGCCGGGTGGCTCCGCAGGGGCGGCGTCCGTGGGGCTGCCGCGTCCGGGCGCGTCGGATCCGGCGCGTGACGCGGTCGGTGGCGGGCCGGTCTCCGTGGGGCTGCCGGACCCCGGTACGGCCGACCCCGCGCGCGAAGCGGTCGGCGGCGCGGCGCCGGGCGGCCCCGGCAGGCGGTCGTTCGACACGGACGACATGCTGCACGCCAAGCCCGCGATGCCGGTCTACGACCCCGTCGAGGTGCGGCCCGCCCCCGCCGAGCGGCCCCAGGGCACCGACAGCAACCCCTTCGGATAGGCGGGGAGTAAACCATGGCATCCGATTACGCACGCCTTCTGAAGCAGGACTTCGGGGATCTCAAGGCCGCCTCCGAGTCGTGGCAGCGGGTC
Source organism: Streptomyces sp. NPDC029159 (assembly GCF_055564055.1). Taxonomy (NCBI): domain Bacteria; kingdom Bacillati; phylum Actinomycetota; class Actinomycetes; order Kitasatosporales; family Streptomycetaceae; genus Streptomyces; species Streptomyces sp. NPDC029159. The sequence goes on along the minus strand of NZ_JBVHWT010000001.1, from coordinate 35,955 downwards.
TCCGAGGAGATGGAGACGGCCTTCGACCGGCACCGTACGAAGGTCACCGGCCCGCTCCACGCCGACTGGACGGGCGACGACGCCACCGCGGCGCTGACGTTCCTCGAAGACATCGAGATGCGCCTCCACGTCGCCCGTACGGAAGCGATGACGATCGCCAAGACCCTCGACATCACGCGCTTCTGGATGGAGCAGTCCCAGACCGACCTGCGCAACGCGGTCCGCAGCGCCGAGTCCGAGGGGTTCGTCGTCGACGACTCCGGCGCCGTGGGCGAGGCCAGTTGCGAGGTGGACGAGAGTCCGGACGAGGCGAAGAGCAAGCTCGACCGGATGCAGCACTTCCAGGACGAGATCGACACCGCGATCAAGGACGCCCGGAAGGCCAGCGCCGACGGACACAAGGCGCTGTCGGAGCTACGCGGCGACCTCATGGACCGCTCCAACAAGCACATGGCCGCCGAGTCCGCCGCCGACGCCCAGCAGGCGATGAAGGACATCGGGGTCCAGGGGCCGCAGATCCCCGACAACCCCAAGGACGCCGCCGCCTGGTGGAAGTCGCTGGACGACGACACCCGCCGCGAGTACACCACCCTCTACCCGGAGCAGATCGGTAAGACCAACGGCCTGCCCAGCGACGTCCGCGACGACGCCAACCGCCTCCGGCTGGACCAGGAGCTGAATTTCGTCGAGGGCAGCGACCAGGCCATCCCCGGTATCCCGGAGGACCGCCACAACCTCCAGGTCCTCAAGGACGAGCTGGACAAGCGCGACGGCGCCACCGGCAGCAAACAGCTCTACCTCCTCGACTTCGACGAGTTCGAGGACGGTAAGGCCGTCATCGCCATGGGCAATCCGGACACCGCCGACAACGTCGGTGTCCAGGTGCCCGGCACCGGCACGACGATGGACTCCACCGGCGGTCAGCTCAACCGGCTCGGAAAGCTCCAGCGCTCCGCCGAGGAGGCCGAGCCGTCCGAGAGCACCTCGATGGTCTACTGGCTCGGCTACGACGCCCCCGAGATACCGGTCGCCGAGGCGCCCAACCTCGCGGTCGCGGGCACCGGCCGCGCCGACGACGCGGCCCCGGCCCTACGGGACTTCACCCACGGGCTGCGCGCCTCCCGCGAGGGCGACACCCCCGCCCATATGACGGTTCTCGGCCACAGCTACGGCGCCACCGTCGTCGGCGACGCGGACGCCGGCGGCAAGGGGCTCGGGGCCGACGACATCTCCGTCGTGGGCAGCCCCGGCATGACCGTCGACCGCGCCTCCGACCTGCACGTCGGCGCCGACCACTTCTACTCCGGGCTCGCCGAGGACGACCCGATCCGCCAGGCCCAGGGCCTCACCCTCGGCCCCGACCCCAACACCCAGGTCTTCGGCGGCACCCGCTTCAGCACCGACACTCACGGCCACAGCGGCTACTGGGACGACAACAGCAAGAGCCTTGCCAACCAGGGCCGGATCATCGCCGGCGACAAGCCGGACAAGGCGATGTATGCGCCCATCCAGATGTGAACCCTCGGCGGGGGCCGGTGTGCGGCGGCCCCCGCGCACGGCCCGCCGCATACGTGCCCTCCTGTCCGCCCTGGCCGTCACGGCCCTGCTGTCCACCACCGGAGCCTGCATGTCCGACACCTCCGCAGACCTGAACAAGCCACTGCCGCGCAAGAGCCGCGATGCCTCGCTGACCTGGGCGAAGCAGTACGTCGCCGCGATGGCCCACCATGCGGGCGTCACCCTCGGCGACAGGTTCGGCCCGTTCACCTCCTTCGAGGACTGCGTCGGTGCGGGCGACGAGGTGGCCGACGACGGCCGGTACACCCTCACGTACACCGCCTACGCCGACGTCCGGCGCGAGGAGCAGATCCCGGCCGTCCGCAAGCTCCGCGCGGTACTGAAGGCACAGGGCGACATGGACGTCTCCGGCTACGAAGAGCGCCCCGAGGAGCAGCAGGTCATCCTCGACGGCAGGCATACGAAGGAGCACTTCTCCCTCATCGCCGACAGCGTCCGCAAGACCCCCGACCTCCTCCGCCTCTCCGTCAGCACCCCCTGCTTCCTTCCTCCGGGGGCGACGCAACAGAAGTTCTGATCGGTGCCGCGCCCTCACCCGGCAGGCGAGAACTGCCAGGTGAGGGACGTGCGCAGCGAAAATGCCCGCGCACCGCGGGCAGGCCGTGGCTACGGTGACCCGATGACGGACATCAGAGTGCTGGACGAACGCACCGACTGGCAGCGGGACTTCGAGCGGCGGTTGCGGGACGCGTACCTCGCCGCCGGGCTCGGAGCGGAAGCGGCAGGGACCCGGGTCGGCAAGACCCGGGAGCGGGAGAAGACGGCGGAGTGGACCGCTGCGGAGATCGCCCAGGACGGGGCCCGGATCGGGTACGTCGCGGTGGGCGTCACCACTCACCACGGCATATCCGCCGGCCGTATCGGCGACCTCTGGGTGGACGCCGAACACGCAGGTCAGGGCCATGAACAGGCCGCCAGGTCCTGGGCCGAGGCATGGTGCGCCGAGCGCGGCGCCCGCCGGGTCGACGTCCGGGTCGCCGGACCGGACGGCGGCCTCTTCGCGGACTACCCGGTCGAGGGGGAGGTCCGGATACGCACCTTCGACGGCCCGCCGCCCTCGTCCGACCCGGTCGCCGTACGGCCGATGACGGCGGACGAGTATCCGCGCTGGCTCGCCGCCGAGAAGGACGCCTACGTCTTCGGCATCGTCCGCGCCGGTGCCCTGACCAGGGATGAAGCCCTCCGCAAGGCGGAGAAGGACTTCGCCGAGCTGCTGCCGCAGGGCCTGTCCACCCCCGGCCACGCCGTCCTCGTCCTGGAAGCCGAGGGCGCCCCGGTCGGCAGCGCCTGGCTCCACCACGGGAATCTGCCCGGCGTCACCTACGGTTTCAGCCTCAACGTCGACGCCGAGCACCGCGGCAAGGGCTACGGCCGCGGCGCGATGGCGGTGGGGGAGCAGGCCACCCGCGCCGCCGGGGACACGGCGCTGATGTTCACGGTCTGGGGCGGGAACGAGGTGGCGATGAATCTCTACGACAGCGCCGGATTCCGGGTACTGGAGACGGCCCGGTCGCTTCCTGTCGCCGGGTGAACTTCCGTCGAATTTCCCGAAGTTGTCCCGCGCCTGCGGAGGGAATGCGGAAGGAATGAGGCCCGAGGGGGAAGGTGTCGTACCCCTCAGGAATTCCGGCAGGCATTCCCCATGCCATTCGGTGGGAATGCTTGACGGCTTTCCGCGCCAAGGGGAATTGCGGATCGACCTGGGACGGTGGAGTTCCAGGGGATCCTGAACGCCCCGCCGGGCAGCTCGATTTCGTCCGGCCGAGGCATGGAATTTCCGTTGAAGATGCCTCCGCTGCGGCGGCGTCACATTCGAACACTGCGTAAAGGAAGGTCCGGCGCCCCGAAACGCCACGTGGGCCCCCGCCTCCCGGCGAGGGCCCACGGGTACCGGAGTCGCGCGTACGGACTCCGCCTGGCTCAGCTCAGCTTGCTCACATCGCGGACGGCGCCCTTGTCCGCGCTGGTGGCCATCGCGGCGTACGCGCGCAGCGCCTGGGAGACCTTGCGGTCGCGGTCCTTGGGGGCGTAGACGCCGCCGAGGGCGAGGCGGCGGGACTCCAGCTCCGTGTCGGGGACGAGGAGTTCGATGGTGCGGTGGGGGATGTCGATGCGGATGCGGTCGCCGTTCTCGACGAGGGCGATGGTGCCGCCGGACGCCGCCTCGGGGGAGGCGTGGCCGATGGAGAGGCCCGAGGTGCCGCCGGAGAAGCGGCCGTCGGTGACGAGTGCGCACGCCTTGCCCAGACCGCGGCCCTTGAGGAACGACGTCGGGTACAGCATCTCCTGCATACCCGGGCCGCCCTTGGGGCCCTCGTAGCGGATGACGACGACGTCACCCTCCTTGACCTGCTTCTTCAGGATCGCGTCGACCGCGGCTTCCTGGGACTCGCAGACCACGGCGGGGCCCTCGAACGTCCAGATCGACTCGTCGACACCGGCGGTCTTCACGACGCAGCCGTCCACGGCGAGGTTGCCGTAGAGGATCGCCAGGCCGCCCTCGGTGGAGTAGGCGTGCTCGATGTCGCGGATGCAGCCGTTCGCCGCGTCGGTGTCCAGCGACTCCCACCGCTCCGACTGCGAGAACGCCTTCGCCGAGCGGACGCAGCCGGGCGCCGCGTGGAACAGCTCGGTCGCCTCCGCGGAGGGGGAGCCGCCGCGGATGTCCCAGTTCTTCAGCCAGTCGGCGAGTGAGGGGGAGTGGACGGTGTGGACGTCCTCGTTGAGCAGCCCGGCGCGGTACAGCTCGCCGAGGATGGCGGGGATACCGCCCGCGCGGTGCACGTCCTCCATGTAGTAGGCGCCGTTCGGGGCCACCTTCGACAGGCACGGCAGCTTCCGCGACAGCTCGTCGATCTTCTTCATGTCGAAGTCCAGCTCGGCCTCCTGGGCGGCGGCGAGCAGGTGCAGGATCGTGTTGGTCGAGCCGCCCATGGCGATGTCGAGCGCGACGGCGTTCTCGAACGCGGCGCGGGAGCCGACGGAGCGCGGCAGGACGGTGGTGTCGTCCTGCTCGTAGTGGCGCTTGGTGATCTCGACGACGGTGCGGCCGGCGTTCTCGTACAGCGCCTTGCGGGCGGTGTGGGTGGCGAGGACGGAGCCGTTGCCGGGCAGGGCCAGACCGATCGCCTCGGTCAGGCAGTTCATGGAGTTGGCGGTGAACATGCCGGAGCAGGAACCGCAGGTCGGGCAGGCGTTCTGCTCGATGCGGAGGATGTCCTCGTCGGAGACGTTCTCGTTGACCGCCTCGGAGATGGCGTTGACGAGGTCGAGCTTGCGGACCGTGCCGTCGACCAGCGTGGTCTGACCGGCCTCCATCGGGCCGCCGGAGACGAAGACGGTCGGGATGTTGAGGCGCATCGCGGCCATCAGCATGCCCGGGGTGATCTTGTCGCAGTTGGAGATGCAGATCAGCGCGTCCGCGCAGTGCGCCTCGACCATGTACTCCACGGAGTCGGCGATCAGATCGCGGGAGGGCAGGCTGTAGAGCATGCCGCCGTGGCCCATCGCGATGCCGTCGTCGACGGCGATGGTGTTGAACTCCCGGGCGATGCCGCCCGCCGCGTGGATCGCCTCGGAGACGATGCGGCCCACCGGCTGGAGGTGGGTGTGGCCCGGCACGAACTCCGTGAAGCTGTTGGCGACGGCGATGATCGGCTTGCCGAAGTCCTCGCGCGCTACGCCGCTGGCCTGCATAAGGGCTCGGGCGCCGGCCATGTTGCGGCCATGGGTAACGGTGCGGGACCTCAGCTCGGGCACGATGGTCACTCCCTAGGGGATCGTCTCGGACGACCGCCGCTGCGGCACCGGAGGGGGGACGTCCACCCCGCCGCGTACCGGCGGCGTCGTACATCAGCCGTCCTGTATCAGCTTGTCCCGAGAGTACGCTGCCGATCCGCGATCCGGACACGTCCTCCACATGGTGAGACGGGTGCCCGGAGTGCGGACGCCGTGCGGGGCGGGCCCTCAGAGCGATTCGCCGGGCCGCAGATAGCGGTAGCCGTGGTCGGTCTCCTCGGTGAGCCAGCCGTTGACGCTGTGCAGACCCCGCTCGTTGAGCTGCCCGTCGTGGATCGCGAACGCCCGCCGTGGCCGGACCTCGTTGACGAAGTCGATCGCCTCCGACGTCCGCATCCACGAGCCGTGGACGGGAACGAGCAGCGTCTCGACGGGCCGGTCGGGTACGTGGAGCGCGTCGCCGGGGTGGTGGACCGCCTCGTCGACGAGGTAGCCGAGGTTCGCGCAGTCCGGTTGGCCGTCGAACACGGTCGCATGGCGCCCGCCGACCGCCCGGACGTGGAAACCGGCGGCGGTGAACTCCGTGCCGGGGGACACCCCGATGACGTCAAGACCGGGAAGGCGGGCGCCGGCCGGGGCGTGGACCGGTACGCCCAGCCCGGCCAGGCGGAGGACGTCGGCGTGATCCGTGTGCTCGTGCGTCACCAGCACGGCGTCCGCGCCGGTCAGCGCGGCCGGTTCGCTCCACACGCCGGGATCGATGACCAGTACCCGGCCGTCGCGTTCCAGCCGTACACAGGCGTGGGTGTACTTCGTGATCCGCATGACGCCCCAAGGTACTGCGGGCGGGGGCGGGGCGCCCGTCGATCCCTAGGGGTGTCTTACGCGCCCGGCGTCCCCGGCGGCGACGCCAGATGGAGCCGGGTGAAGGCCAGCGCCTCGGCGAGATCGGCCTCGCGCTCCGCCGCGGACATCGCGCGGCGGGTGTTGACCTCGACGACGACATGGCCGTCGAAACCGGTCACCGCCAGCTGTTCCAGCAGCTGCGCGCAGGGCTGGGAACCGCGCCCCGGCACCAGATGCTCGTCCTTGCCGGAGCCGCTGCCGTCGGCGAGATGGATGTGCGCCAGCCGGTCGCCCATCCGCTCCACCATCTTCAGCGCCTCGCTGCGCGACGTCGCGGTGTGCGAGAGATCGACCGTGAAGTGCCGGTAGTCGTCGTTGGTCGGGTCCCAGTCCGGCGCGTACGCCAGCATCTCGCGGTCGCGGTAGCGCCACGGATACATGTTCTCGACGGCGAACCGGACGTCCGTCTCATGCCCCATCCGCCACACCCCGCGCACGAACTCCCGCGCGTACGACCGCTGCCAGCGGAACGGCGGGTGGACGACGACGGTGGAGGCGCCGAGCCGCTCCGCGGCGTTCTTCGCCCGCTGGAGCTTGACCCACGGATCGGTCGACCACACCCGCTGCGTGATCAGCAGACACGGCGCGTGCACCGCCAGAACCGGCACACCGTGATAGTCGGACAGCCGCCGCAGCGCCTCGATGTCCTGGCTGACCGGGTCGGTCCACACCATGACCTCGACACCGTCGTACCCCAGACGCGCGGCGATCTCGAACGCCGTCGCCGTCGACTCCGGGTAGACCGAGGCCGTGGACAGCGCGACCTTCGCATCGGGGATGCGCACCACTGGCTCTGTCACGAAGGACAGGGTACGGGCCGCACCGCTCAGGGCGTGGGCAGGTGGTCGAGCCGGCGCAGGATCACGCCCTCGCGCAGCGCCCACGGACAGATCTCCAGCGCATCCACCCCGAAGAGGTCCATCGCCGCCTCCGCCACCAGCGCCCCCGCCAGCAGCTGGCGCGAGCGGCCCGCGGAGACACCGGGCAGCGCGGCACGCTCCTGCGCCGTCATCCCGGCCAGCTTCGGCACCCACTCCTCCACCTTCTTGCGCTCCAGCTCCCGCTGGACGTACAGCCCGTCCGAGGCGCGGGCGGCACCGGTGATCCGGGCCAGCTGCCGGAAGGTCTTCGACGTGCCGACGACATGATCGGGGTGGCCGTAGCGGGTGAAGTCGCTCACCACCCGCGCGATGTCGGCCCGCACCCGGCGGCGCAGCGCCCGCACCTCCTCCGGGCCGGGCGGATCGCCGGGCAGCGCGCCGCTGGTCAGCCGGCCCGCGCCGAGCGGCAGCGACGTCGCCGCGTCCGGCTCCTCGTCCAGCCCGTACGCGATCTCCAGGGAGCCGCCGCCGATGTCCAGGAGCAGCAGTCGCCCGGCCGACCAGCCGAACCAGCGGCGGGTGGCGAGGAAGGTCAGCCGCGCCTCGTCCTCCCCGGAGAGCACCCGCAGCGCGACGCCGGTCTCCTCGGTGACGCGGCGCAGCACCTGCTCGCCGTTGGTGGCCTCGCGGACCGCGGACGTGGCGAACGGCAGCACGTCCTCGACGCCCTTGTCCTCGGCCACCTGCCCGGCCTCCCGGACGGTCGCGACCAGCCGCTCCACGCCCGCCTCGCTTATCGCGCCGTCCGCGTCGAGCAGTTCGGCGAGCCGCAGCTCCGCCTTGTGCGAGTAGGCGGGCAGCGGGCGCGCGCCCGGGTGCGCGTCGACCACCAGGAGATGGACCGTATTCGAACCCACGTCGAGGACACCGAGTCTCATACGGGGAAACCTACTGCGGAGCCTGGGGCCGCCGGGGGCGCGGGGGCGCCCGCGGGGTGCGCACCACCGGGGCCCGGTCCGGCGGCGCCTCGCGGGGGCGGCGGACCCGTACGCTGGAGTCGTGGCTAAGACGAACAAGGCGAAGCGCGGGAAAGCCGCGGAGAAGGGCGCAAAGCGCCAGGCGGGCGCCCCGGCCGACGAGGTCGGCCTCGACTTCGCCCGCGCCTGGGTCACCTTCCCGGACCCGGCCGACGACGAGCAGCTCTTCCGCTGCGACCTGACCTGGCTGACCTCCCGCTGGACCTGCATCTTCGGCAGCGGCTGCCAGGGCATCCAGGCGGGCCGCGCCGACGACGGCTGCTGCACGCTGGGCGCGCACTTCTCCGACGAGGAGGACGAGGAGCGGGTCGCCGGTCACGTGGCGCGGCTCACGCCGGAGCTGTGGCAGTTCCACGACGTCGGCACGGAGAGCGGCTGGACCGAGGAGGACGAGGACGGCGACCGCCAGACCCGCCGCTGGCAGGGCTCCTGCATCTTCCAGAACCGCCCCGGCTTCGCGGCGGGCGCCGGCTGCTCCCTGCACCTGCTGGCGCTGCGCGAGGGCCGCGAGCCGCTGGAGACCAAACCGGACGTCTGCTGGCAGCTCCCGGTGCGCCGCACCTACGACTGGATCGACCGGCCCGACGACACCCAGATCCTCCAGGTGACGATCGGTGAGTACGACCGCCGCGGCTGGGGCCCCGGCGGCCACGACCTGCACTGGTGGTGCACCTCCGCCACCTCGGCCCACGGCGCCGGCGACCCCGTCTACGTCTCGTACGAACCGGAACTCACCGAGCTGATGGGCAAGGAGGGCTACGCCAAGCTCGCCGAACTCTGCGAGGAGCGGCTGGCCGCCACCCTCCCGCTGGCCCCGCACCCGGCCGACCCGGTGACCCCGCCGGAGTCCGCCCGCTCGGGGAAGGCCGTGAAGCTGGAAGTGCTGGACGGAGAGCAGCCCGGAGAGCAGCCCTAAAGAGGCGTTCCACCCCGCCGTTCCGGCCTCTGACCTGCCCGTTCCAGCCTTCTTCCGGCTACCGCACGGTGGCCACCGGCGTCGACGAATCCGCGGGCGTCGGTCCGGTGGGCGTGGGATCCGGTGACGCCGGGGGCGTCGGCGACGGTCGGGTCGGCCGGGGCACCGGGGTGGCCGGGCGGGGCGGCGCGGGATCCGGGGACGTGGGGCGCGGGCGGCCCGGGGCGTCGGCGCCCCGGCCCTCCACCGTGACGGCGGTGGCTCCCGGCCCGATGACGATGCGGGTCCGCCACGGCCCGCCCGGCTCCCGGTCGTGATCGACGACGACGGTCACCGCCGTGGTCCGCCCCGGCTCCAGCTCCCCGGCCGTCCGGCTGAGCTGGAGCCACGGGGCGCCCGCCGCCGCCGTCCAGCGCACCGGGGTGCCGCCGGACGCGCTGAGCGTGATGACGGTCGTCGCCCCGTGCGGCTGCGCCGCCACGGTCAGCCGCCCGGGGCCGGTCGCCCGGCGCGCGCGCCCGCCGTCCGCGCCGGTCACCCGCGCCGTCACCTCCCCCGGGACCCCGGACACCGTCGAGCGCGGGGTCGCCCCGGCGTTGCCCGCGTTCTCGTACGGGCGGCCGTCCAGCTGCCCGCTGTCCGAGTCGACAGCCGACACCGGGGGCGCGCTCTCCGCCGCACCCGGCGCGGGGGTGCTCCGGTACGCCGCCCACAGGGCCAGCACCGGGGCGGCCAGCACGGTGGCCACGATCGTGGTCGTCATCGCGCGGCTGCGCAGCCGCGCGCGGCGGGCCGCCAGATCCGTCGCACGGACCGGGAAGCCCCGGCGGTCGTAGCGTGGAGAACCGTTTGCCCCACCGCTGCGGCCCGTCCGGCGCGCGCCGCTCGGCACACCCGAACCGGCCACCCCCTCGGCCCGCCCGGACCGCGCCCGCCGGGCCGCCGCCAGCGCCCCGAACACCGCCTCCCGGGGCGCCGCGACCAGCGGCAGCGTCCCCCGGGCCGCGGGCGCGGTGCCCGGCCAGGGACCGGCGGCCGTCGCACACTCCGCGGTGGAGCGGCACTCGGCGCAGTCGTCGACGTGCCGCACCAGCTCCCGCCGCAGCACCGCCCCCAGCAGCATCCGGGTGCCGCCGGCCAGCCGCGCCACGTCCGGGCAGTGGCCGCGCTCCACCACGGCCAGCGCCGCACGGGTCCGCTCGACCTCGCAGGACGCGGTGGCCAGCAGCGCCCGGGTGGCGACCGGCTCGGTGCCGAGCACCGCGGCCACCTCCGCCGCGGGCAGCCGGTGGCGGACCGACAGCTCCAGCGCCTCGCGCTGCTCCGGCGTCATCCCCGCCGCCTCGGGCCACGCCAGCCGGGCCAGCTCGCGCCGCCCGGACTCCGGGTCCGCCGCCGGGTCCGGCGGACCGGGATCGGCCAGCCGCCGCAGGCACGCCCAGCGGGCGAGGGCGTAGAGCCAGGGGCGGTACAGGCCCGGATCGTCGGGGCGTCTGCCGTGCTGCCGCTCGGCGAGCGCCAGCGTCTCCCCGAGCACCGCCGCCGCCGCGTCGTGCGCGCACAGCACGGACAGGCAGTACGTGAACAGCCCGTCCAGATACGGCTCGTAGCCCGCGGCCCGGACGGGCTGCCCGGGACGGTCGGGGGTGCCGGGACGCGCGGCATGCGGCTGCCCGCCCGGAGTCCCCGGGGGCGGGGCCAGGACGGGCCAGGCGACGCGGACCGACCGCTCGGGGCGGACGGCCTGCTCGGGACGGTCGGAGGGCACCGGTCGGCCGGGGGGCTGCGGCCTGCTCCGATGCGAAGCGCCGCTGCGCGACCGGTGTGCGCCGGTGGTGTGCGTGGGGTGCTCGGGCCTGCTCATCACCCCGGCGACGGTAGGGCGATGATCCAGCCGCTTTTACCGTCTGGCCGCACATTCAACCCTAACGAGTGAGCATCTCACTCAAAAGAGGACATGAACCACCCGTTCCGCCCAAGCCTCCCGAAGGCGACGGGGGCGGGACGGGGCCCTCCGGCCGTTTCCCGCGGGTCCCTCAAGGCCCGGGCAGGGCGGTCCGCCGTCGCCCCGGCCGGTCGCCGCCGGACCCCGCTGTCACACCCCGCCGTTACGGTGACGTCATGGCAACCCGTAAAACGTCGGCCAAGGAGCGCCCCTCCTACCGATGCACCGAGTGCGGCTGGACCACCGTGAAGTGGCTCGGGCGCTGTCCCGAATGCCAGGCGTGGGGCACGGTCGAGGAGACCGGCGGCGCCGGGGCGGTCCGCACCACCGCGCCCGGCCGGGTCACCACCGCCGCCGTCCCGATCGGGCAGGTCGACGGCCGCCGGGCCACCGCCCGCTCCACCGGCGTGCCCGAGCTGGACCGCGTGCTCGGCGGCGGCCTCGTCCCGGGCGCCGTCGTGCTGCTCGCCGGGGAGCCCGGCGTCGGCAAGTCCACCCTCCTGCTGGACGTCGCCGCCAAGGCCGCCTCCGACGCGCACCGCACCCTCTACGTCACCGGCGAGGAGTCCGCGAGCCAGGTCCGGCTGCGGGCCGACCGCATCGGCGCGCTCAGCGACGACCTCTATCTGGCCGCCGAGACCGACCTCTCCGCCGTCCTCGGCCACCTCGACAGCGTCAAGCCGTCGCTGCTGGTCCTCGACTCCGTGCAGACCGTCGCCTCCCCGGAGATCGACGGCGCCCCCGGCGGCATGGCGCAGGTCCGCGAGGTCGCCGGGGCGCTCATCCGCGCGTCCAAGGAGCGCGGGATGGCCACCCTCCTCGTCGGCCACGTCACCAAGGACGGCGCCATCGCGGGCCCGCGGCTGCTGGAGCATCTCGTCGACGTGGTTCTGCAGTTCGAGGGCGACCGGCACGCCCGGCTGCGGCTGGTCCGCGGCGTCAAGAACCGCTACGGCACCACCGACGAGGTCGGCTGCTTCGAGCTGCACGACGAGGGCATCACCGGGCTCGCCGACCCCTCCGGCCTCTTCCTGACCCGCCGCGCCGAGCCGGTGCCCGGCACCTGCCTGACCGTCACCCTGGAGGGCCGCCGCCCGCTCGTCGCCGAAGTCCAGGCGCTCACCGTGGACTCGCAGATCCCCTCGCCGCGGCGGACCACCTCCGGCCTTGAGACCTCCCGCGTCTCGATGATGCTCGCCGTCCTCGAACAGCGTGGCCGCATCAGCGCCCTGGGCAAGCGCGACATCTACAGCGCCACCGTCGGCGGGGTGAAGCTCACCGAGCCCGCCGCCGACCTCGCGGTGGCCCTCGCCCTGGCCAGCGCCGCGAGCGACACCCCGCTGCCGAAGAACCTCGTCGCCATCGGGGAGGTCGGGCTCGCCGGGGAGGTCCGCCGGGTCACCGGCGTCCAGCGGCGGCTCGCCGAGGCGGCGCGGCTCGGCTTCACCCATGCGCTGGTGCCGTCCGATCCGGGCAGGATCCCCGACGGGATGCGGGTGCTGGAGGTCGCCGACGTCGGTGAGGCGCTGCGGGTGTTGCCCAAGCGGCCCCGGCGAGCGGCCCCGCAGGAGGAGGAGGTCCGCCGGTAGACTCTGCCCCGGTCCCGCCCGCCCCTCCGCAGTCCTGCCGCCGGGACACGTACGCTCCCTGATACGCCGCAGGACACCACGGCAGGGGCCGGGCGGCTGCGGACCGACAGACCTTGCGACGGAGGAGTGCAGTGGCAGCCAACGACCGGGCATCGTCTCCCGGCAGGTCCGGCGGGGGTTCCGGTACCGACGCCCTGATGCGCGCCTCGCTGAGCGCGGTCGCCCCCGGTACGGCCCTGCGTGACGGACTCGAACGCATCCTGCGCGGCAACACCGGCGGACTGATCGTCCTCGGCTTCGACAAGACCGTCGAGTCGATGTGCACCGGCGGTTTCGTGCTGGACGTCGAGTTCACCGCCACCCGCCTGCGCGAACTGTGCAAGCTGGACGGCGCGCTCGTGCTCGACAAGGACATCAGCAAGATCCTGCGCGCCGGGGTGCAGCTGGTGCCGGACGCCTCCATCCCCACCGAGGAGACCGGCACCCGCCACCGCACCGCGCAGCGCGTCTCCATCCAGGCGGGCTTCCCCGTCGTCTCGGTGAGCCAGTCGATGCGGCTGATCGCCCTGTACGTCGACGGTGAGCGGCGCGTCCTGGAGGAGTCGGCGGCGATCCTCTCCCGCGCCAACCAGGCGCTGGCGACACTGGAGCGGTACAAGCTCCGCCTTGACGAGGTCGCGGGCACCCTCTCCGCCCTGGAGATCGAGGACCTGGTGACGGTCCGGGACGTCTCCGCGGTCGCCCAGCGCCTGGAGATGGTCCGCCGGATCGCCACCGAGATCGCCGAGTACGTCGTCGAACTGGGCACCGACGGCCGACTCCTGACGCTCCAGCTGGACGAGCTGATCGCCGGTGTCGAGCCGGAGCGCGAGCTGGTCGCCCGTGACTACGTCCCCGAGCCGACCGCCAAGCGCTCCCGCACCGTCCCCGAGGCGCTCGCGGAGCTGGACGCGCTCACCCACACCGAGCTGCTGGAACTGCCGACCGTCGCCCGTGCGTTGGGCTACAGCGGTTCACCGGAGACGCTGGACTCCGCCGTCTCGCCGCGCGGCTTCCGGCTGCTGGCGAAGGTGCCGCGCCTTCCCGGCGCGGTGATCGACCGTCTCGTCGACCACTTCGGAGGCCTCCAGAAGCTGCTGGCCGCCAGCGTCGACGACCTCCAGGCGGTGGACGGCGTCGGCGAGGCCCGCGCCCGCTCGGTCCGCGAGGGCCTGTCCCGCCTCGCCGAGTCGTCGATCCTCGAACGGTACGTCTGAGCGCGGAGCGCCGACGGTACGTCTGAATGCGGCGGGCCCGGGGCCGTTGGCTTCCGGGCCCGCCGCGCTCATGTCCGGCCGGGGGCTGCCCTGCACCCCAGCCCGCCCGTCACGCCGCCCAGAAGGCCGCTTCCTTCTCCGGCGGCAGTCCCGGTGCGGGCCGTCCCGGATACAGCGGGGCGGTGCCGCCGATCGACCGCAGCCACTCCCAGGTGTCGGCGACCGTCTCCGTCACCGGGCGGCACCGCAAGCCGGTGGCCAGCGCCTTCGACACCTCGCCGCGGTGCAGCGTGTCGTGCTGCTCACCCGGCGGCAGCCACACCGGCAGCTCCGTCCACGGCTCGATCCCGGCGGCCAGCACCGCGTCCGGATCGGCCCAGCGCAGCTCGGCGTCCGCGCCCGTCACCCGGAGGCAGGCGTCGAGGAGTTCCCCCATCGTGGCGTGGCCGGTCGGGCTGACGAGGTTGTACGCACCGCCGGGGATCCCGTCGTGCAGCGCGTCCAGTGCCCATACGGCGAGGTCACGGGCGTCGATGTACTGGAGCGGCAGCTCGCGCGGCCCGGGGGCGAGGACCGGCCCGCCGCGGGCGATGCGGCCCAGCCACCACGGCAGCCGCCCGATGTTCTCGTACGGACCGAGCACCAGCCCGGCGCGGGCCAGCACCGCCCGGTCGCCGAACGCCTCCTGGACCGCCAGCTCGGCGCCCCGCTTGGCCCGCGCGTAATCGTCGGCGGAGGTGTCGTCGGGGGAGCCGTCGACCACCGGGCCGCTCTCGTCGAGCCCGGCGGCGCACGGGAACGGGTGGACCGAGCGTGAGGAGACGTAGAGATGGCGCCCCACGCGGCCGGACAGCAGCCGCGCGGCGTCCCGGGCGGCGGCCGGTGCGCCCTTCCAGGTGTCGACGACCGCGTCCCAGCTGCCGTCCTCCAGTGCCGCGAGCCCGCCCGGGACGCTCCGGTCGCCGATCCGCACCTCCACCCCCATGGGCGGCGCGGAATGCCCGCGGTGGAAGACCGTCACCTCCCAGCCCCGGCCCAGCGCCTCCTCGACGACCGACCTGCCGACGAACTCGGTCCCACCCAGCATCAGTAGCTTCATGCGCCGACTGTGCCCCGCCCGGCGGCGGCCCACCAGGGGCGCATGCTCTCAGCGAATCCTCTGCGGGCGGAACAACCGGAGGCGGTACGTCCGAGGGCGGGGGAGCGGGCCGTGGGCTGCGCCGAACGGGACCTGGAACGCGCAGGTCAGAGGCTGGAACGCGGGAGACGGGGCGGCCGGGCGGGGCGGTGGGGCGGCGGCCCGGCCGGCCCGTGGGGGGTCAGTCCTTGGCGAGCGTGAACTCCGTGTGCACCGCGGTCAGGCCTGGGACGGCGGCCTCGACGCGGTACTTGCCGGCCGGGACGGAGGCGGCGCTCGGGGTGGCGCACTGCGGGCCGCCGGCCCGGCGGTCCCAGGTGACGGTGCGGGTGACGGTGGCGTGCGCGGGGATCTTCATCAGGGCGGCGGCGGAGCCCTTGGGGCAGTCGTCGGAGGCCCACACCGGGTCGTCGGCGGTGGTGTCGGTGATGGTCAGCACCGCGGCCTTCGCGCCGAGGTCGACCTTGCAGTCGGCGCCGCCGGTGTTCTTGACGGTCAGCTCGAACTCGGGCTTCGTCCCGGGGTGGTAGGAGTCCTTGACGCTGCGCAGTGTCAATTCGACGCTGCTGCCCGTGCAGTTCGGCAGCGAGGAACCGGCCGCCACCGGAGCGCCGCCGGTGCCCGTGCCGATCGGGCCCTTGCCGGAGCCGCCTGAGCCCGCGTCATCGGAGCCCGAGCCGCCGGAGCCGGAATCCCCGGAGCCGGAATCCCCGGAGCCGGAGCCCGAACCGGAGCCCGAACCCGAGCCGCCCGTGCCGCCTCCGCCTCCGCCGGCGCCCGACTCGTCGCGGCCACCCGGCTTCTGACTGATCGCCGGGCCGGTGGAGGACGGGCCCGGGGTGATGGCGTCGGCCGGGCCGTGGTCCGCGGCGCCCTTGCCCTCGGTGTCGGTGGGGCCGTTGCCGCCGCCCCAGTTGAGGATCCACACCACCAGGAGGGCGAGCAGCGCGAAGATGCCCAGCGCAACGGCTCTCCGCCGCCAGTAGATGGAGGAGGGGAGCGGACCGATCGGATTGCGCAGAGATCCCACGCGGAAACTCTACGAGAGATCACCCCCGGCACCGGCCAGTACCCGCCGCACGAAACGGCAACTTTTCTCATGATCGTTCCGGTGGCGGGACGGGAAGCGGGAACGGTACGCCGCCGGGGGCGTCCCGGAAGCGTTCCGTGGACGTCCCGGGGGCGGACGGCCGGGACGCCCCCGGGGGCCGTTCCAGGGGGCTGACCAGGGCATTCCGGGGCGTTTCCCCGCCGTTCCAGGGTTCCGCCCCCGTATGGGGGCAGACCGCGCCATGGAACGGGCCGTGCCCCCGCACCGTCCCGCGCGTCCCGGGGCCGTCCCGTCCTGCACCGTTCCCGAACGGTCACCGGACGGGCGCCCCGCGTTGGCCGGAGGGTCCCGGAGCCGTAGGCCAGATGCGCTAAGGGCCCGGCATTACGTACCGTCTGCCCTCATGAACAGCACCGACCTCTATCGCGATGTCACCGACTTCGCGCACGGCACCCCTGGGTGGGTCCATTCCTTCGCCGATGCCGGTACCGAAGGCGGGATCCTGCTCCTGATGGCGGTGGCCGTCCTCGGCTGGTGGCGGGCGCGGCGCCTCGAACCGCGTGCGGTCGCGCTGGCCGTGCTGGTGCCGGTGGGCACGGCCGTCGCCTACCTCCTGAGCGAGATCCTCAAGAGCTTCGTCCAGGAGGAGCGGCCGTGCCGGGCGGTGGCGCACGCCGCCGCGTCGATCGCCACCTGTCCGCCCGAGGGGGACTGGTCCTTCCCGAGCAACCACTCGGTGATCGCCGCCTCCCTCGCCGTCGGGATCTTCCTCGCCTGGCGGGCGGCGGCCTGGCTCGCGGTGCCGGTGGCGCTGCTGACCGGCTTCTCCCGGGTCTTCGTCGGCGTGCACTACCCGCACGACGTCGCCGCCGGACTGCTCTTCGGCGCCGTGATCGCGGCGGTCTGCGTGCTGGCGCTGGCCGGTCCGATGACCGCGCTGGTGAGCAAGCTGCGCACCGGACCGCTGAAGCCGCTGGTCGAGGCGCGCCGGGGGTCGCACGCGGCCGGCTGACCGGCGCAGCGGGGGAGAGCACCGAGTGGCGGCACAGGGCCAGGGGCCCTGGGGCCGCCACTCCTGTATGTGCGGGCCGGCGGAGGGGCGCTACGGCCGCCACTCCTGTTTGTGGCCGAAGCCCCGGCCGTTGTCGATCAGGCGCAGCCAGTCGGGGCGCAGCTCCCACAGCGCGGTCCGTTCCAGGGCCGCGCGCAGCCGTGCGTCCCCGGCGACGAACGGGAACCGGCCGGTGTACGCGTCCCAGCCCGCCGCCCGCGCGGCGCCGGTCAGCTCCCGGCACCCGCCGCGCCCCTGGAGCCCGGTGAGCCCGCTCCACTCCTGACCGTCGCGCTGCGCCGTGAACGCCACCCGGGCGCCGGGCCGGGCCAGCGCCCGCCCGTGCCGGGTGGAGTGCGCGGTGACGAAGTACAGCAGGGGCGCGGCGGCGTCCCCGCCCGGCGCGTAGAGCACCGCGCACGCCTGCGGCCCCTCGTCGTCCGCGTAGGCGAGCGTCAGCGTCGTATGGGCGGCCAGTGCCTGCCGGATCTCGGCCGGGCAGTCCCGGGACCCGGCCGCCGCGGCCCCGCCGCCCGCCCCCGGGCCCGCGCCGCCGGGCCTGCCGTCCCCGGGTGCCCCGCCCTCGGGCCCGTCCGCCTCGTACGTGGTCATCGTCGCCGTCTCCTGATCCTGGTGCCGCACCGGCCGGACGGCGCTCGCCGCCCGCCCCCTCCACTCTGCCGCCCCGGCCGGGCCGTCCCCGGGCGGGGGCACGCCCGGGGGAGCCGCACCCGCGCACGGACCGGACCCCGCACGGCCGGGCCGCCACCCCCAGGGGCCGCACCCGGAAATCGGTCCCGCGCCCCGGTCCGGCGGCCGCCCCCTACCCCCGGTAAGCCGCCACCCGTACGTACCGAGCCTCCCGCGTGCGGGTGGGCGTGCGGTGGTGCGGGCCCGGCGCGTTTCCTGGCCGGGGGCGCCCGTGCCAGGATCGTCGGGCCATGACTTCCATCCCCGCCACCACCCCCACGGTCCCGCCCTCCGCCGCCTCCCTGCCCTCCGCCGCCGTACCGGCCTCGGAGGGGCCCGACGGGTCCCAGCTCCACGCCCCCGTCACCGACTGGTTCGACGCACACGCCCGCGACCTGCCCTGGCGCCGCCCCGAGGCGGGCGCCTGGGGCGTGATGGTCAGCGAGTTCATGCTCCAGCAGACACCGGTCAGCCGCGTGCTGCCGGTCTACGAACAGTGGCTGGCCCGCTGGCCGCGCCCCGCCGACCTGGCCGCCGAGGCGCCCGGCGAGGCGGTCCGCGCCTGGGGCCGGCTCGGCTACCCGCGCCGCGCACTGCGCCTGCACGCCGCCGCGCTGGCCATACAGGAACGCCACGGCGGGGACGTCCCGCGCGAGCACGGCCAGCTGCTGGCGCTGCCCGGGGTCGGCGAGTACACCGCCGCCGCCGTCGCCTCCTTCGCGTACGGGCAGCGGCACGCGGTGCTGGACACCAATGTGCGGCGGGTCTTCGCCCGCGCCGTCACGGGCCGCCAGTTCCCGCCGAACGCCACCACCGCCGCCGAGCGCAAGCTCGCGCGGGCGCTGCTGCCGGACGACGAGCGGATCGCCGCGAAGTGGGCGGCGGCCACGATGGAGCTGGGCGCACTGGTGTGCACGGCGCGCGGCCCGGAGTGCGGGCGCTGCCCGATCGCCACCCGGTGCGCCTGGAAGCTGGCGGGCTCGCCGCCCCACGAGGGCCCGGCCCGCCGCACCCAGACGTACGTCGGCACCGACCGGCAGGTCCGCGGCAAGCTCCTCGCCGTGCTGCGGGAGGCGCTGGCGCCGGTGCCGCAGGCGGCGCTGGACGCGGTGTGGGACGAGCCGGTGCAGCGGGCCCGCGCGCTGGACGGCCTGGTCTCCGACGGTCTCGTCGAACCGCTGCCCGGCGGCCGTTACCGCCTGCCGCGCACCTGACGGCCATCTGATCCGGTCGCCGGATCGGCCGGACGGAGGGACGCGTCCCGGGGCGCGTCCCTCCGCCGTTCCGGAACGCGTTCCCGGGACACGTTCCAGGGGCGCCGTGACCGGGACGCGTTCCAGGGACGTCCGGCCACCGTTCCCGGGACGGCCCCGCACCGTTCCGGAACGGCTCGCCGCACCCCGGTCGCCGCAGGCACCGCATCCCGGCTCTCGCCCCCGCCGTCCCGGCCCGTTCGTACCTCCGGAGGCCCCCGTCCGTCCGGAGGATGACGCATTTCGGACCCGCCGTCCGTCCCTGGTAGGACCCCCGGCCCGCTGTTACACAACCGACGGATTTCCGTGCACTGCCTGTGGTGCCGACGCACATTGCGCCGCAACACCCCCTCCGTAGCGTCCTCCTCGTGCCGGAGATGACCACCGGCACGGTCAACGTGGGGATTCGCAAGCGGAGCGGAGGCGTCGGGATGGCGACCAGCGGCGGCAAGGTACTGGACTTCGAGGAGTACGTACGGACGCGGCAGGAGGCCCTGCTGCGCAGCGCCCGGCGGCTGGTGCCGGACCCCGTGGACGCCCAGGACCTCCTGCAGACGGCGCTGGTGCGCACGTACGGCCGCTGGGACGGCATCGCGGACAAGTCGCTGGCCGACGCCTACCTCCGCCGCGTCATGATCAACACCCGTACCGAGTGGTGGCGGGCGCGGAAGCTGGAAGAGGTGCCCACCGAGCAGCTGCCCGACGCCAGCGTCGACGACGGCACCGAGCAGCGCGCCGACCGCGCCCTCCTGATGGACATCCTCGGGGTGCTCGCACCCAAGCAGCGCAGCGTCGTCGTGCTGCGACACTGGGAGCAGATGAGCACCGAGGAGACGGCTGCCGCGCTCGGCATGTCGACAGGTACCGTCAAGAGCACGCTGCACCGGGCCCTGGCCCGGCTCCGCCAGGAGCTGGCCGACCGTGACATCGACGCGCGCATGCTGGAGCGTGGCGAGACGGAGCGGGACCGGTGCGCGGCCTGACCGGTACGGCATCAGGAACGGCGGCCGTGCGAACACCACGGTGAGCAGGAGCGGATTGACCAGGAACAGGTTGACCACGGGCGGGTTGACCACAGGAGGCGCGGCCACGGCGGGGGTGGCCGCGCTCGGTCTGCTGCTCGCGGGCTGCCACCCCGGCAGCGAGGGCGTCCGCAGCGAGGGCACGCCGACCAGCACCGCCCCGGCCCCCGGCCACGCCCCCTCCACCGACCCCACGCCCACCACCGGCGCCTCGCTGAAGAAGATCGACGCGGTGGCGCTGCTGAAGAGCGACGCGAAGGTCAGCGGCGAGGTGAAGCGGACCCTCGCCAAGCCCTGCGTCGCGGACGCCTACCCGGTCGAGGTGACGTACGCCTCAGTCACCGGCGGCAAGGCTCCCGACGTCATCGTCAACGTCATGACCTGCGCGGATTCCATCGGTATCGGCGCCTACGTCTACCGCAAGAGCGCCGCGGGCGGCGGCGGGTATGACAACGTGTTCAGCGATGAGCAGCCGTCCGTCTCCGCCGGGGTCGACAAAGGGGACCTGGAGGTCTCCAAGCAGACCTACGACACCGGCGACGCGGTGTGCTGCCCGTCCGGTGAGGACGTGACCACCTACCGCTGGTCCCACGACCGTTTCACGGAGCTGGACCGCTACCACACGGACTACAGCAAGGCCACCGTCGACGGCCCCGGGCCCGGAGACGACGACACATCGGAGGGTTGAGACAACGGCATGGCCGACACCCATGTGCTCTTCGTCGAGGACGACGACGTCATCCGCGAGGCCACCCAACTCGCCCTGGAACGCGACGGCTTCGTCGTCACGGCGATGCCCGACGGCCTCGCCGGTCTGGAGGCGTTCCGCGCCGACCGACCGGACATCGCGCTCCTCGACGTGATGGTCCCGGGCCTGGACGGCGTCAGCCTCTGCCGCCGCATCCGGGACGAGTCCACCGTCCCCGTGATCATGCTGTCCGCGCGCGCCGACTCCATCGACGTCGTCCTCGGTCTGGAGGCCGGCGCCGACGACTACGTCACCAAGCCGTTCGACGGCGCCGTCCTCGTCGCCCGCATCCGCGCGGTGCTGCGCCGGTTCGGCCACGCCAGCGGCCCGGACGCACGCAGCGGAGGCCAGGCGTCCGGCGCCGACGCCGGGCCCGCCGAGGCGATACTCCGCTTCGGGGACCTGGAGGTCGACACCGAGGGCATGGAGGTCCGCAAGGGCGGCGAGCCGGTCGCGCTGACGCCGACCGAGATGCGCCTGCTGCTGGAGTTCTCCGACGCCCCCGGCACCGTCCTGACCCGCGACCGCCTGCTGGAGCGGGTGTGGGACTACGGCTGGGGCGGCGACACCCGCGTCGTCGACGTCCACGTCCAGCGGCTGCGCGGCAAGATCGGACAGGACCGCATCGAGACGGTCCGCGGCTTCGGCTACAAGCTGAGAGGCTGACGCGCCAGGTGTTGAGGCTCCCCCTGCGGACGGGGCTGAGGTGGAAGCTCAGTGCCGCCATCGCGCTGGTCGGCGCGCTGGTGGCGGTGGCGCTGAGCCTCGTCGTGCACAACGCGGCGCGCGCCTCGATGCTCGACAACAGCCGTGACGTCCAGATCGAGCGGCTGAACTCCACCCAGCGGATCTACGAGTCGACCGGCCAGCTGCTGTTCAGCGCCAAGATTGACGACCCGGCGATCCCCGCGGAGCTGCGCAAGGAAGTCCTCACCAACACCCGCGCCACCTACCTCCAGGACAACGGCGAGGCCGCCCCCGAGGTGTGGGCCGCCTCCCCGCTCGGCGGCGGCCGGGTCCTGTCGATGCACGGCCGCTACTACGACCGCTTCAAGGTCCTCGACGACCTCGACCAGGCGCTGGTCGTCGGCTCGACCGCGGTCGTCGTCGGCGGCTGCGCGCTCGGTGTCCTGGTCGGCGGCCGGCTCTCGCAGCGGCTGCGGAAGGCCGCGGCCGCCGCCGGGAAGCTCGCCGACGGCGACACCTCGGTCCGTATCCGGGACGAGGTCGGCGGCCGCATCCGGGACGAGACGGACGACCTGGCCTGGGCGGTCGACGCGATGAACGACGCGCTCCAGCAGCGCATCGAGGCGGAGCGCCGGGTCACCGCCGACATCGCCCACGAACTGCGCACCCCCGTCACCGGTCTGCTCACCGCCGCCGAACTGCTGCCCCCGGGCCGCCCCTCGGAGCTGGTACGCGACCGGGCGCAGGTGCTGCGCACCCTCGTCGAGGACGTGCTGGAGGTGGCGCGCCTCGACGGCTACGCGGAGCGCGCCGAGCTCCAGGACGTGGCGCTCGGCGAGTTCGTCGCCCGCCGGGTGCGGGCCCTCAACGCCGATGTGGGCGTCGAGATCGTCCGGGACGCGGAGGTCACCACCGACCCGCGCCGCCTGGAACGCATCCTCGGCAACCTCATCGCCAACGCCGCCCGGCACGGCAAACCGCCGATCGACGTCACGGTCGAGGGCCGCATCATCCGCGTCCGCGACCACGGCAAGGGCTTCCCGGAGGCGCTGCTGAAGGAGGGCCCGAGCCGGTTCCGTACCGGCAGCAGCGACCGCGCCGGCCGTGGCCACGGCCTCGGCCTGACCATCGCCGCAGGTCAGGCCCGGGTCCTCGGCGCCCGCCTCACCTTCCGCAACGCCGACGAACTGGGCGACGGCTCGACCGGCGCCGTCGCCATCCTCTGGCTCCCGGAGAACGCCCCGACGGCCACGGGCAGCTTCCCGGTGATCCATCTGCCGGAGCGGTGATCCCTTACGGGAGCGGCAACCCGTAAGGGAACCGCCCGCCCCCTACGGGTCCCTGCCGTCCCTCACGGCCCCGCCTCCGCCACCATCGCGCTGATCCACAGCTCGGGGACGAGCCGGTATCCCGTCCCGTGCCGTTCCACCCGGCTCAGGCCCGGGTACTCCGTGTGCGCGCCCGCGAGCAGCGCGCCGTCCGCCGCCGCGCCGCGCAGCACCGCCTTCCGGGTGCGGGCCGCGGCCGGGGCGTCGACGTCGAAGACGACGGTGGCGTCGGGGCGCGGTGCCTGGACGGCCGGCAGGTGCAGCAGATCGCCGACGAGGAGGACGGTCCGGCCGCCGCCGGTGAGCCGGTAGCCGCAGTGGCCCGGTGTGTGGCCGGGCAGCGGGAACGCCGTGAGGCCCGGCAGGACGGAGTGCTCACCGGTGAACGTCCGGATCCGGTCCCGGTACGGCGCCAGGGCGCGGGCCGCACCGGCGCGGGTGATCTCCGGCGCCCACGGCGGCAGCCCCTCGGCGGGCTCCGGTACGGGCGCGCCGACGCCGTCCGGCAGCCAGTACGCCAGCTCCTCGGTGCAGAGCACGACTTCGGCGTGCGGGAAGAGCGGGGAGCCGTCGGCGGTGACGAGCCCACCGGCGTGGTCCAGATGAAGATGGGTGAGCAGGACGGTCCCGATCTCCTCGGGCCGTACGCCGGTCCCGGCCAGTGCATGCGGCAGGTGGCCCAGCGTGGGGCCCCAGCCGTGCCCCATGCCCGCGTCGATCAGCGCGGGTCGGTGGCGCGGCCCGCGGAGGAGATACATGGTGTGGGTGAGGGCGGCGCACTCCGGCCGGTGCGACGCCTTCTGGAGGCGCGCCGCCTCCCCGGTGTCGAACCGTGGAAGGACGGTCGCCAGATCGGCGGCGAAGAACCCGTCGCTGAGGGCCGTCAGGGTCGCCTCCCCCACGGGCCAGTGGACGGCGCTGGAGTAGGGGCTCGGGACAGTGGATGCCATGGTCTCTCCTGTCGTCGCCGCCAGTATGGAGAGACCGCGGGCCGGGGCGACAGCCCCTCAAGGGTCGTCCTGCGCCCTACGGGGCGGACCCGTACGGGACCTGCCCTGAGCGCCCCGGCCGGGCGGCCCGCGCCGGGCCGCACAGCTGCACGGCGGCGCC
Organism: Streptomyces sp. NPDC029159; assembly: GCF_055564055.1. NCBI lineage: Bacteria > Bacillati > Actinomycetota > Actinomycetes > Kitasatosporales > Streptomycetaceae > Streptomyces > Streptomyces sp. NPDC029159. The sequence goes on along the minus strand of NZ_JBVHWT010000001.1, from coordinate 12,091 downwards.
GTCACGGAAGCATCATCTGCCACGCATCCCCCGGGCACACCGCCTTCCTAGGGTCGGGGCCATGAGCGCCCGGAAGAATCTCTGTGTCAGCGCCGTGACGGCGGCAACCCTCCTCTCCGCCCTGGGAGTTGCGGCAACGGCCTCGGCGTCGGTAGCGGCCCCGGGCACGGGAACGGCCCCGGCGGCGGGCCCGGCCGCGTCCGGATACCGCGTCGGCTCCTACGATGTCCGGCTCGATTACGACCCCGCCGGGGACACCCTCTCCGGGGAGGCCACCTTGGACCTCGTCGTCCAGGACCGGCAGGACGCCTTCGACCTCAAGCTCCAACTCCCCGCTCGCTCCGTGCAGGTCGACGGAACCGCCGCCACGGTCTCCGCCGACAGGAGCACCCTGCACGTGAAGCCGAAGGCCCCGCTCGCCCCGGGCAAGCACACGGTGCGCGTCACCTACGTGGGCGATCCGAACCACATCCTCGACGCCCCGGACGAGGCGAACCCGACCTGGGCCCCGACCAAGGACGGCGGCCACTACCTCGCGCTCAACAGCACCGGCGTCCTCTTCCCGGCCAACACCGACGCCACCGACCGCTCGGCCGTCCACCTCCGGGCCCGCGTCCCCGACGGCTGGACCGCCGTCTCCAACGGCCCGTCCCGCGCCCCCGGGAAGGACGGCGACCGCAAGGTCTACGAGTGGGACAACCCGGACCCGATGCCGGTCTCCTCCGTGCAGTTCGGCGTCGGCGACAAGTGGACCGAGGCAGACACGGAGCTGGCGGACGGCACCCCCGTGCACCTCGTCCACGGCGACGGCGCCGCGGAGCGTGCCCGGAAACTGGCAGAGCCCCTGACAGAAGCGGCCACCTGGGAGGCGGGCCTGTTCGGGAAGTACCGCCACAAGAGCCTGACCGTCTCGTTCCTGGACTTCAAGGACGCGTACACACCGAACGTGACCGGCTGGAACACGATTTCCATGGCCATGGAATACGCGGACGGCACGGAAACACGTCCCATCACCCAGGATGTCCTGGTCCACGAGCTGGCCCACACCTGGCTGGAAGCCATCCCGGCCCAGGACGACAAGGTGGAGGAGGCCATCCCCACCTATCTGCAATGGGCCTGGCAGGAGAAGTTCCGGGATGCGGACCTCGTCGCGAAGTACCGGGAACGGGTGAAGAACATCCAGTGGGAACGCGCCAGTGTGTACACCGTCGGTGAGGTGAGCATGTACGCGCTCCGGCGGCTGGTCGGGGACGCGGCGTTCGACCGCGCCCTGAAGGGCTGGCTGCCCGCCCACGCCGGCCGCCCCACCGCCTGGGACGCGTTCCGGACCTCCCTGGAACGGCATTCCGGCAGGGACCTGAAGCCGTTCTTCGCCGCCTGGTACCCGGCGGCGCCCGGCTACCCCGGTGACGACTTCGTCTGGCCCGCCTGGGCCAAGGGCTGACGGGCCACGGCCGCGACCACCCGCTCCCCGGGGCCGGGTGAGCAGCCGCCCCCGAGCGGGTGCGCCCGGACCCTGAGAGGCTGGGGGAGGAAAGGGGGACGCCCATGACCGCCGATGCCGCACGCCGCAAAACGGACCCCGAGCCGGTCCGGGACCCGGCCGCCGACCCGCTGCTCACCCCGGACAACTGCGCCGTCGTCCTCATCGACTACCAGGAGGGCCAGTACGCCACCATCGGCTCGGCGAGCCGCGAGGAGATCGATCTCGGCGCCGTCACCCTGGCCAAACTGGCCCGCGCCTACGCGATCCCGACCGTGCTGAGCACCGTCGCCGTCGGGATGGGCGTCAACGAACCCACGGTCCCCGAGCTGACCGCGGAGCTGCCCGGCGTCCCGGAGATCGACCGCACCGGGGTCAACTCCTGGGAGGACGCCGATTTCCGCGCCGCCGTCCGGGTGACCGGCCGCCGGAAGATCGTCATGGCCGGGCTGTGGACCGAGGTCTGCCTCGCCTTCCCCACCCTGGACATGCTCCGCGAGGGCTTCGAGGTCTACCCGGTGATCGACGCGGTCGGCGGCGTCTCCCCGGTCACCCACGCCACCGCCATCGCACGGATGACACAGGCCGGCGCCCGGCCGATCACCTCGCTCGCCTTCGGCTGCGAGCTGATGCGCAACTGGGCCCGCCCCGACGCCGACCTCTACCGCACGATCATCAACGACTACTTCCGCCGCAAGCAGGCCATCGGCGAGCAGACCGGCACCCTCTTCCGCTGAGCCCGCCCCCGCTTCCCGGGGCCCGGCCCTGCCCGTAGAGGACGAGCCCCTTACGGGCAGGGCTGGGCCTGCGTCCCCTACGGGATACGTCCCCCACGGGGCGTCAGTGCCCCAGGCTCCCGCTCCAGTACGCGTCGTCCGACTGCATCGCGTCCGGGCTGAACGCGACCTCCGCCTTCCCGGCGGCCTTCGGCGGCAGCGAGAACGCGTACCTGCCGGCCGCCTTCCGCCCCGGCAGGACGTAGCCGTCGATGACCTTCTGCCGCCCGCTGCCGTCGATCACCAGCTCCGCCGACGCACCGTCCGCATCGCTGACGTCCGGCAGCCCGGTCTTGACCCGCACCCGCTCGTCGCCCGTGTTGACCACGGTGACGGTGACCTCGATGGCCTTGTTGCCCTCGGCGTGCCCGTTGGCGAACGCGTCCGGCGTGAACGGCACCGGCCTGTCGACCGTGACCTTCAGCCCGTCGGAGAAGGTGTACGCCTCCCCGAACGCCAGATGGCGGGCCTTCTCCGCCGCCGCCTCCGCCTTCTTGGACGCCCGGTCGGAGGCCCTGATCTCCTTGACCTCGGCCCGCGCGTGGTCGACCGCCTTGTCCACGACCACCACCGCCAGGACCCCGCTCGCCGCGGCGATCAGCAGTCCGACGGCGCCCAGGAACACACCGGCCAGCGCCATGCCACGGTTCGTCGCCACGCCCTTGCGTGCCTGTGAGACGCCGACGCCGCCGAATATCAGGGCCAGCACCGCGGGCAGCCACGCCAGCCAGAACAGCACGACGAAGAGGGCGAGCACGACACCGGTGACGCCGAGCACCAGCGCGCTGATGCCCATGCCGTTACGGGGCTGCGGCGCGCCCCACGGAGCCGCCATCGGGTAGGGCGCCTGCTCGATCGGTTCCGCCCCGGGCGGCGGCGGTGCCCAGGGATCGCGCTCGGCGCCCTCGGGTCTGCCGTCGGGCTGCTGGTCTCCGGGCGGAGCGGGCACACTCATGCGAAGTCCTCGTATCGATCCGAAAGAGACGAACCTGCGACAATAGCAGTCAGTTTGGCGAGTTCCTTGCCCGTTTTCCGGCTCTCCACCGGGCCCTCCGCCGTCGCTCAAGGAAGCTCCGCACTCGGGCCGTTGCCGAGAGCCCACTCCTGCCACACGTTCCCCTGCTCGCAGGGCCCGTCATCACGGGCTCACCCTCTGTGGTTCCGGTCCAGATCGAGAACCTTGCCGGGCGTCTGGGCCGACTCCAGGGCGACGGTGCCGTCGTCGTAGGAGTGGAGCGTCCACCACTGGTTGCGGCCGGTGTGTTCACCGGTCCCTTCGTAGGTGGTGACGGCGGTGCCGTCGCCGGAACGCCCTTGGAACACATCGAGGTACGGCATCGCGTTGGCATGGCCGCGGAGGGTGGCCGTCCTGGTCTCCGTACGGGATGCGGGCTGCGGTAACTGCGGTTCGTCCGTCCCGGGGGACGGGGCCGGCGCTCGGCGACCGCGGCTGGGGCAACTGGGGCATGACCGGCTGGTTCGACAGCGGCAACGACGGCAAGACCGCCACGTTCCACAAGCCGTGACCCCGCACCGCCACGGCTGACCCCGCGGCGGCGGCCCAGGGCCCGGTCACCAGATGGCCGGGTCCTTCGCCGTCGCGGCGAGGACCGTGCCGTCCGGGGACGCCCCGTAGACCCGGTCGCCGTGCGGCGCGGGAGCGGGCACGGTCTCCAGGAAACCGTTGTGCCGGGTGGCCTTGAGGCGCGGCGGGGTCTGGCCGGTCAGATCGCCGTTGCGGGCGTCGAGGGCGAGGAGACGGCCGTCGGCGGAGGAGAAGTACAGCCGGTCGCCGGCCGTGACGACGGGCGTGGAACCGCGCGCCACGGAGGTCTCGACATCCCACGTCCGCGCCCCGACGGCCTGGAGCGCACCGCCCTCGGCCAGCAGATACGCCGTCTCGCCGCGCACCGTCGCGAGGACGCCGTCCAGCGGGGCGGCGAGCGGGAACCGGTGGCTGCGCCGGGCGTGCGGGTCGTAGCGGACGACGGCGGTGGTCCGGGAGGCGAGCTGCGGCTCGCCGGCGGTGAGATAGAGCGACCCGGAGGCGCCCGCTCCGGCGACGGTCAGCATGCCGGGCAGCCGCGCCCGCCAGCGGACGTCGCCGGACGCCGGGTCGATGGCGGTGACCTGCGTGGCGGTGCCGTCGGCGCTGTTCTCGGCGGCGTACGCGGTACGGGTGTCCGCCCCGTACGTCCGGAACGAGGGCAGCGCGTGCCCGGCGAACGTGCGGCGCCAGCGGGTGCGGTGGGTGGCGCTGTCGAGGGCGGTGACGGTGCCGTCGGCGGCGGTCAGCAGGACGGTGTTCCCGGTGAGGGCGGCGCCGCCCTGGTAGGCGGTGAGGTCGATGGACCAACGGGTGCGGCCCCCGCCGGCGGCGGACGGGTCGAGGGCGCTCAGCTCGGTGCGGTCGGCGGAGGTGACGTAGAGCAGGCCGCCGGAGAGCTGCGGCGCGGGCGGCGCGGTGTCCGTCTTCCCCGGCGGCGGCGCGGCACGGCGCCACACCACCTTGCCGGTCGCCGGATCGAGCCGGGCGGCGGTCACCCCGCGCTGCGCACAGAACACGGCCCCGCCGCTCCCCGCCGTACAGGCCGGCATCTCGGCCTCGTGTCCGGCGGGACGCGGCAGCAACGTCGTACGCCAGGGGTGGAACGCGGCGGTGGGGGACGGCGCGGGACGGCGCGGCGCCTCCCCGCCGGACGCGGCGTAGGCGATGACGAAACCGCCGGTCAGCGTGGTGGCGAGCGCGGCGGCGGCCCAGACGAGGAGCCGACGGCGCGGCCGCCGCGCCTTCCCGGAGGCGCCGTTCGAGGGGCGGGACGGAGCCTCGGCATCCGGTTTCGTTCCAGCCCGGAACGCGTCTGCGGGCCTGGTACCGGGCCCCGTTCCATCCTGGAACGCGGCCCCGGGCCCGGCAGCGGGCTCCGTTCCACCCTGGAACGTGGCCTCCGGCCCGGCGCCGGATTCCCCCTCCGTCACCTCCCGCAGCGCATCCCGTACGTGCGTCACCTCCGCGGACGGCGCATCCGCGGCGGGCCACTTTGGAACGGCAGCCCGTGCCTGCGCCCCCGCATTCCCCGGAACGAGCGAACCGTCGGGCGGCCCCGCCTGCCCTGGAATGCGCGGTGCGGCCGCGAGACCCACCGGGGTGTCGGACGGGCCGTCCTCGGCCAGCCGCTCCCACAGGTCGAGATGGATCTCGGTCGGCAGGTCCGTCCGCAGCCGGTCCATCAGGGCGCGCGGCGTCGGCCGGTCCGCCGGATCCTTCGCCAGACAGGCGGCGATCAACGGCGTCAACTCCTCGGGCACACCGTCCAGATCGGCCTCGTCGTGCACCACCTGGTACGCGACCAGGTACGGGCTGTCCGAGTCGAACGGCCCCCGGCCCGTCGCGGCATGCACCAGCACCGACCCCAGCGCGAAGACGTCCGCCTGCGGACCCACCTCACGCGGACGCTGGAACTGCTCGGGCGCCATGAACGGCGGCGTCCCGATGAGTTTTCCGGTCTCGGTGCGCATCTCGCTGTCGGACGGCCGCGAGATCCCGAAGTCGATGACCTTCGGCCCGTCCGCCGCCAACAGGACGTTGCTCGGCTTCAGATCGCGGTGCACCACCCCGGCGCGGTGGATGTCGCGCAGCGCCTCGGCGAGGCCGCAGGCCAGCGCCCGCACCTCACCGGGCGGCAGCGGCCCGTTCCGCTTCACCTGCTCGGCGAGGGTCGGCCCGGAGATGTGCAGCGTCGCCATCCACGGCCGGTCGGCGTCCGGGTCCGCGTCCACGACCGGCGCGGTGAACGCCCCGCTGACCCGCCGGGCGGCCGCCACCTCCTGCCGGAACCGCCCCCGGAACTCCGGATCCTGCGCGAACTGCGCATGAATGACCTTGACCGCGAGCGGCAGCCCCGACGGCGAACGGGCGAGGTGCACCTCGCCCATCCCACCCGCGCCCAGCCGCGATTCCAGCCGGTACTGCCCCGCATATCCCGGATGTTCCGCTTCCGGCTCCACGCCGGTATCCCGCAGCGGCGACATCGTCCACCCCCGTGTCCTTCGCCGTGCCGAACCCCGCGTCCACAGGGCGCAGGGGTACGCGCGGAGCCTAGTCGATGGCGCGTACGAGACGTACGGGGCTTGCTAGCGTGCCCGGTGCACAGGCGCCTGCCACCCGGGTACGGCGCACCACCGCGCGCGACCGCGCGCTCCACGGGGGAGTACACGAATGAGCGACATCCAGGATCTTTCGGGTGCCATTACGGGCGACGTCGAGGCCCTCGCCGCAGCCGCGAAGTCCTATCCCTTGGTCCCCGGCTACCGCGTCAACGTCCGCCAGGGCCCCAGCACCGCCACCCCGGTCGTCCGGCAGCTCCCGGCCGGCTCGTACGTCCAGATCCGCTGCCAGCGCCACGGCCAGCGCGTCTCCGGCCCGACGGGCGTCTCCGACATCTGGGACGCGATCGGGGGCGGCGGCTACGTCTCCGACAGCTACGTACGGACGGGCAGCAGCGGCTTCGTGGCACCGCAGTGCACCTCGTGATGCCGGGCCCGCTCGCCCGTTGCCCGTACGGGGCGTGAGCCGGGCGCTCCGAGGGGCGCTCCGGGGCACGTCCCCCAGGGGACCCGCGGTTCCGCGGCGCTCCGGGCGGGCGGCGATAATCGAGGTATGAGCGACGAGCGGACGACCCCCGGCGGCCCGGAGCGCGGACCCGGCACCGGCCCGGCCGACGGCGGGCCCGCGCCGGAGCCGATCCGCTTCTTCGGCACCTGCTGGCTCCACCACGACCGCGGCTACGCGCTGCGCCGCATCGCCGTCGCCGCCGGCTCCCTGCTGGCCACCCTGGCCGGTGCCGTCGTGCTGCGGTTCGCGTTCCAGGGCCTGGCGATCGGCGAGGTCGGCCCGCTGGTGACGGTGCTGGTCGTCGCCGGTTTCGCGGTCTGCAGCGCGCTCGCGTTCCGGCGTACCTGGGACGGGTTCGTCCGCCGCCCCGACCCGTCCTCGGCGAGCGCCGCCGACCGCTCCGCACAGAGCCTTCTGCTGATCGGCTTCCTCGGCTCGCTGTTCGCCTACTTCTGCCGCAGCCTGATCGAGGCCCCCGGCGAGAAGCTGCACCGCGCCGAGTACGCCGCCGCCCGCTCCCGCCACGAACGCCGCCGCACGGCCCGTACGGGCAACCCGGCGGCGAAGCGCACGAAGAACGGACCGAACGCGAAGTCCCCCAAGGGGAAGCGGAAATAGCGGCCGCGCCTTCCCGGGGCGCGGCCGGCACGCGTGCCCCGTAAGGGCATCCCGTAGACGTACGGGCGAGGCGACGGGCCGGAGCCCGGACCACCCCGTGGGGGAGAAGGCAGGCCCGGCCCCTGCACCCGTAAGGGCAAGGCAGCCCGACCCGTACGGGGACCGCCCCAGGAAGGCGCACCCCACGGCACACGAGCCGCCGCCGGAACCGCCCCGGACGTCCTCGCCGCCCTCCAGCTGCGCCCCACGCCCCGGCTGCTCCACTGGACCCGCCGCGTCCCGCTCGCCACCCACCTCACGGCCGTCCGCCGCGCCCACGGCTGGACCCGGGGCGGGCCTCGCTCTCCCGGAGGCGCGCACCCGCCCCGCCCAGGGCCGGCCGCTCAGTACTCCCAATCCGGCCGCCCCTCCCCGTAGAGCCAGTCGTCGAACAGATCCGTCAGATCCACCTCCGTCCGCTCCTGACAGAAGTCGATGAATTCCTCGGAATCCGCGTTCCCGTGCCGATGGGCGGCCGGCCACTCCTTCAGAATCCGGAAGAACGCCTGCTCACCGACCGCGTTCCGCAACTGCTGGAGCACCATCGCGCCCCGGTCGTAGACCGGCGTCTCCGTCACGTTCTCCGCCGACCCCGGATCCCCCGGCGGGAACTCCCACAACTCCTCGTACGAATCGCCGTCCGCCTCGTCCTCGTCGTCATCCTCCAGCGCATACAGCGCATCGAACCGCTCCTGGGGCGTGCGCCCGCCCTCGTGCGCCTCCCACAGCCACTCCGCGTACTGCGCGAAACCCTCGTTCAGCCACGTGTCCTCCCAGGTCCGCGGCGTCACCGAGTCCCCGAACCACTGATGCGCCGTCTCGTGCACCACCGTCGGGGTATCGGGAGCGCCCGTGTACACCGGCTTCGTCTGCGTCTCCAGCGCGTACCAGTCGATCCGCTCCGGCGTGTGGTCGACGATCGCCCCGGCCGACGCGAACGGATACGGCCCGAACAGCTTCTGCGACCAGGCCAGCACCTCCGGCAACCGGTCGAGCGCCTTCCGGCTGCTCGCCGCCTCCTTCGGGTCCACCGCGACGTACAGCGGCAGCCCGTCCGCCGTCCGCGACTGATGCACGTCGAACCGCCCGATCGTCGCCGTCGCCAGATACGTCGCCATCGGCTCCCCGGAGTGCCACGCGAACGTCGTCCGGCCCTTGGACGTGACGCTCGACCGCAGCTCCCCGTTCGCGACCGCGGTGTACCCGCGCGGCACGGTGATCCGGAAGTCGTACGTCGCCTTGTCGGACGGATGGTTGTTCCCCGGGAACCACGTCATCGACCCCGCGGGCTCCCCCGAAACGAACGCCCCGTCCGCCGTCTTCACCCAGCCCTCCGTCGCCCCGTCCGCATCCGTCATCTCCTGCGGCACCCCGTCGTACGCCACGGTCGTCCGGAACGTGCTCCCCTTCCGCAGCCCCGCCGCCGGACGCACCGTCAGCTTGTGTCCCTTACGGGAGAACCCGGCCGGCGCCCCGTCGACCCGTACGGAGGTGACCCGCAGCCCCTGAAGATCGAGCCGGAACGCACTGAGGTCCTTCGTCGCCTTGGCGCTGATCCGCGCCGTCGCCTCAAGCCGCTTCTTCGCCACGTCGTACGCCAGATCCAGCCCGTAATGCCGCACGTCGTACCCGCCGTTCCCGAGCGAGGGAAACAACGGATCCCCGACCCCGCCGGCCCCCGCCGTCCCCTTGACCGCCGCCCCCTGCGTACAGGACGACACCAGCAGAACGGTGGCGAGCACGGCGCACGGGACACCGGCCGCGCGACGGGAACGAAGGGACCGGCGCTTCATGAATCTCCAGACACAGAACGGAACGCGGCACACCGCGCCGAAACCGCACCGGTCACCCCGTCCGGCCCCGCATGATCACGAACCGTCGATCCTACGGACTTTTCCGGTACGGGACGGGACAGAACCGGTGAGGAGCGACGAAGGGGACGGGGCGGCGGCACCGGGCATCCCCTACGGGACCGGCACGCACGCGGCCGCCCCGGCACGTCCCCTACGGGCCCCACCCCACCGTCCGCACCCCGGAACACCCCCGCCGCCTCCCACCCCCAAGTGCGAGGATGGCCGCGCAATCAGGCAACCCCAGGACGTGCCACCACCGCCCGCCCGGCCCGGGCCCCTAAGGGAAACCGACAGGGCGACCGGCGGGAAACCGGCACCCCACCCTGGCACCACCACCGGCGAGGTGAAGCGCAACATGGCTCAGAAGGTCGCCGTACTCGGCACCGGAAAAATCGGCGAAGCCCTGCTCAGCGGCATGATCCGCGGCGGCTGGGCACCCGCCGACCTGCTGGTCACCGCCCGCCGCCCCGAGCGCGCCGCCCAACTCCGCGAGCGCTACGGCGTCGAAGCGGTCACCAACGCCGAGGCCGCCGCGGCCGCCGACACCCTGATCCTCACGGTCAAGCCGCAGGACATGGGCGCCCTCCTGACCGAACTCGCCCCGCACGTCCCCGCCGACCGCCTCGTCATCAGCGGCGCCGCGGGCGTCCCCACCGCCTTCTTCGAAGAGCGGCTGGCCGCGGGCACCCCGGTCGTCCGGGTCATGACCAACACCCCCGCCCTCGTCGACGAAGCCATGTCCGTCATCTCCGCGGGCACCCACGCCACCGGCGACCACCTCCGCCGCGCCGAGGAGATCTTCGCGGGCGTCGGCAAGACCCTGCGCGTCCCGGAGTCCCAGCAGGACGCCGCGACCGCCCTCTCCGGCTCCGGCCCGGCCTACTTCTACTTCCTCGTCGAGGCCATGACCGACGCCGGCATCCTCCTCGGCCTGCCCCGCGACAAGGCCCACGACCTCATCGTCCAGGCCGCGATCGGCGCCGCCGTGATGCTCCGCGACAGCGGCGAACACCCCGTCAAACTCCGCGAGAACGTCACCTCACCCGCCGGCACCACCATCAACGCCATCCGCGAACTGGAGAACCACGGCGTCCGCGCCGCCCTCCTCGCCGCCCTCGAAGCCGCCCGCGACCGCAGCCGCGAACTCGCCTCGGGCAACGGCTGAGCCTCCCCCAGGGGGCTCCCCTACGGGCCGGCAACGACCCGTAGGGGAGCCCGCTCGGGGCCTGCGCCCCGGTCCCGTAGGGGAGCGCCTTACGGGCAAGAGCTGAGCCCGTAAGGGGAGACCAGCCCACAGCCCCGCAGGGCACGGCCATCCCGCCTCACACCGGCGGCAGCAACCCCACCGCCCGGTACGCCGCATCGACCCGCGGCCGCGCCATCGCCCGCGCCCGCTCGGCCCCGCCCCGCAGTACACCGTCGACGTACCCCGGATCCGCGGCCAGCTCCGCATGCCGCTCCCGCACCGGCCGCAACAGCTCCACCACCGCCTCCGCCACGTCCTTCTTCAACGCCCCGTACGAGCCGTACGCCCCGGCCAGCGCCTCGGGCGGCTCTCCCGTGCACGCCGCCAGAATCTCCAGCAGATTCGCCACCCCGGGCCGCTCCACCGGGTCGTACCCGACCTCCGGACACGCATCCGTCACCGCCCGCCCCACCTTCTTGCGCACCGTCTCCGCCTCGTCCAGCAGATAGACGATCCCGGCCGTCCGCGCATGCGACTTCCCCATCTTCGCCGTGGGCTCCTGGAGGTCCTTCACCCGCGCCGCCACCGGCGGGCGCGTCGCCCGGGGCACCACGAACACCGGCCCGTACCGCTGGTTGAACCGCACCGCCAGATCCCGCGTCAGCTCCACGTGCTGCGTCTGGTCCTCACCCACCGGAACCTCATCCGTCCCGTACGCCAGGATGTCCGCCGCCATCAACGCCGGATACGTCAGCAACGACAGCCGCACCTCCGCGCCGCCCTGCGCCTTCTTCTCCTTGTACTGGATCATCCGCCGCATCTCCCCGTCGGATGCGGTGCACTCCATCAGGTACGAAAGCCGCGCGTGCTCATCCACCTGGCTCTGCACGAACACCGTGCACCGCTCCGGATCCAACCCCGTGGCCAGCAACAACGTCGCCGCCTGCCGGGTCAGCCGCCGCACCCGCGCCGGATCGTGCGCCACGGTCAGCGCATGCAGATCCACCACACAGAACAGCGCGTCCGCCCGGTGCTGATCCACCTCGGCCCACTGCCGCAGCGCCCCCAGGTAGTTCCCCAGGGTCAGATGCCCCGTCGGCTTCACCCCGCTGAAGATCCGCGTCCTCGCCATGTCGTCCTCTCCTGCCGTCCGGTACGCGGACGCCGTTCGGCGCCGCGCGGACCACCGGGCCCGACGGCCGGCTGCGGGAGGGAGAAACGCGAACGGCCGCCGAGGCGGCGGCCGTGGTCGTGCATGCGCTGTGGTCGGCCGCCGTCAGGCGGGCCACCACTGCTGTACGTGCGCATGCTGGGTCATGGCGGCCAAGCTACCCCGCAAATCCGGGGCCCGCCCCAGGTTTGAAGCACTCAGGGGCCTCGTGTACTGTTCCCCGAGTTGCCACACAGCTGTAACGGTTCTGTGGCGGCCGTCCGCCGCATCGCGGCACACCACTACTGCACGACTCCTCACCGGGACGAATTTCGGCATGCCCGAATTTCACACCGCGACGTGATTATGCG